>CAMWYJ010000165.1 GCA_947178445.1 uncultured Clostridium sp. | reverse complement strand
TGTCCAAATAAACGGACTTAAAAGGGCGACCAACCCATTTTTTGACTAACACCTTAGTAATTATTAGACGACTTTAGGGAGTATAAAGTAAAATTGGATTTTCACATAAAAGGAAGTAGGAATATGGTACTAAATAAAATTTATCATATGGACTGTAATGCGTACATGAAAACCCTGCCGGATGCCTGTATAAACCTGATTATTGCTGATCCGCCATATGGCATTTCAAAGCAGAATCCCTTTTTGGTCCATTCTCATGGTGCTATTAAGGGAATGGGTGAAAAATGGGATATATTTGACAGTGATGAGAAATACAGGAGTTTTACCATGGAGTGGATCAATAATGCTTCAAGAATTTTAACCGAAAATGGAAGTATTTTTGTTTGGGGAAATTATTGCAGCATATTTAAGATGCATAGTTGTCTGGAGGAAACAGGAATGTTCTATAAGGGAATGATATCCTGGGTAAAACGTGATGCTCCGCCTAATGTCACACGCAGGTTGTATGCGCTTTCAACAGAGTTCGCATTATGGTATTGCAAATCAGAAAAGGGCTGGATATTTAATCATGATGATCTGAAACGCCTTAATGGTGGAAAACAGATGAGAGATTATTGGGATATACCTAAGACCATGACAAAGCAGGAATATACACCACATAAGACGCAAAAAAAATATGAAACTGCACAGAGGCTTGTAGTTGGGCATAGCAGAAAAGGGGATGTTGTATATATTCCATTTGCGGGAAGTGGAACAGAAGTGGAGGCCTGTATCAAAAATGGGCGAAGCTGGATTGCAACAGAAAAAGAAAAGCAGTATATAGACGAGTTTATCATGCCGAGGATTACAAAAAGCATATTTTATGATTAAGGAGGATGCAGATGGCCGAAGAATATCTCGTTTCAAAGAAATATCATGAAATCTCAATGCTTGCCACAAAAATTTCAAAGCAAGTGTCAAAAAATGGGGCTGAATGGATGAAGTATCTGACTACTGCCGCAAGGCTGTACCGATACCCATTTGAGGATCAGCTACTCATTTATGCGCAAAGACCGGATGCGAAAGCCTGCGCTGCCATGGAAACATGGAACAATAAAATGTTTTGCTGGGTAAACCGTGGTGCAAAAGGAATTGCGCTTTTTGACAGGGAGAGCGAGTGCCCAAGGCTGAAATATGTTTTTGACGTGTCGGACGTGCATAAGGCAAGGAGGGTAGGAAAAGACCCATATCTTTGGGAAAGATGATGCCTGCTTGCACTTTTTTGTGAGGGTGAAAATGAGGAAATACCAAGCAACGGTATTGAAGTTAAGGCATGGAGCGAGGACTATCTGGCAGAATGTGTAGCAGTTACACGGGGCGATGATACATACCTTTGATAATGATACTTCCGGGTGACTAAGTGGTCCGGTCAATATAAAATGACGGTGCGATACCGATGTGGGCAGTGTAATGAGCTGTCACCCGTATGGATTTTTTGAAAGAGGTAGGAAAATTTGTCTGCTGATGAGAGTCGGGAAAGAGTTTCGCGGCTGCCATGGGCAGATAATGTATTGCCCATTTCAAACAGGAACGGGGGTGTTGGTGATAGATAATACAAGTGGAAAAACATATGACAAGTCAGTTCCGGTATGGGAAAAGTATTTGCTGACAGTTGATGAGGCTGTGCAGTATTTTGGAATCGGCGAAAAGAAGATTAGAACCCTGATTGCGGAAAATATCGGAACAGATTACTGCTTTACGGTTCAGATTGGAAATAAGTCGCTGGTAAACAGACATAAGTTTGAGGATTTCCTTAACCAGACTACTTCTATATAAGCACATCAAAAGCAGATATAAAAACGCGACACTTTAAAGTGGAAAAGCAGCCCTGATTATGGTATAATATTTATATCGTGCCAGGGTTTCTTCGTGGAAAGGAGCGGAGGTATTTGAGCGAAAAAAAACGCGACCAGAAAAGGCGTGACAAAAAGGGGCGTGTTTTGCGGAACGGAGAAAGCCAGAGAACAGACGGAAGATATGCGTTTGTATATACAGACTGTTTTGGAAAGCAGAAGTTTTTATACAGCTGGAAGCTGGAGGCTACTGACCCATTACCAGCCGGATGCAGGCCGTGCAAGTCATTGAGGGAGAAAGAAAAAGAAATCCTCAAAGAGATTGATGATGGTGTTATTCCCTATGGCGGCAACCTGACAGTGCTTGAATTGGTAAAGAAATATATCAGGCAGAAAACAGGTGTCCGGCATAATACAGAAGCAAATTATAATTTTGTCATCAACATTATCAAGAAAGAAGATTTCGGAACCAGGAGGATTGATAAGGTTAAACTGTCAGATGCCAAGGCATGGCTGATCAAGCTGCAGGCGGATGGCAGGGGATACAGTACGATCCATACGGTCCGGGGGGGTGTGAGGCCAGCTTTCCAAATGGCAGTTGATGATGACCTGCTGCGCAAGAATCCGTTTGAATTTCAATTATGTACAGTTGTTGTCAATGACAGTGTTACCAGAGAGGCAATAACAAGGAAACAGG
>CAMWYJ010000164.1 GCA_947178445.1 uncultured Clostridium sp. | reverse complement strand
CAGTAGGAAATCTTGCAAGACATACTTTATCCATTAGAAACTTGCATCAAAATAAGGCTGTTGAATTAAAGAAACGTCTGGAGGAAATCAATAGCCATGTACAAGTGGAAGCTTTAACAGAATATTTATCAGCCGACAATCTGAGGTACTTAAACGCATATGATGTGGTTATTGATTGTACAGCAAAAGATTCTATTATAAATCTGTTATCAGAGATTAGTACAAGAAAAACTTTTGTTTCGGTATCTGTAGGTTATAAGGCAGAAAGAGTGTATTTCATATATTACAAGGGGAAAAATTTTAATAGTTCGATGTTTGATAGTCGCTTGGAGATAATGACACAACAGGATAAAGAGCAAATGTTAGCAGATGGGTTACCTTGGGATGGCATTGGATGTTGGAACCCTGTTTTCCCTGCACTTGGTTGTGACATGTATTTAGCAGCGACTTCAGCAGTGGAGATACTCATTCAGCTCATAGCCAGAGGGAATGAAGGAACATATAATTATATCCTTCAAAAGAAATATGGAATGGAGGGTTTATTTGCTGGATATGAGAGAATATGAAAATATAGAACTTAAGTCAAAGATTTTTATAGAAGAGGCGGCATACCATAAGTTGTTGTCAGTCATTGCAGATAATGGTGACAAGTTGGAAACAGGTGGCATAATCATTGGATACTACGATGATATGTGTAAAAATGCTGTTATAACAGAATTTACAAATCCCCCTGAAGATTCTAAATCTGATAGATTTAGATTTTATAGAGGTATCCAAGGATTAAAAAAACTTTTGCAACAACGTTGGAAAGAGAGGAATGAATATTATTTAGGTGAATGGCACTTACATCCGGGTTCAAGTCCGACCCCAAGTGCTACAGATATAGCACAGATGAAAAAATAGCTCAAGATAAAAACTTCAATTGTAAAGAGCCAATTCTTATGATTTTGGGTGAAGTTGCCAAAAGTCAGGTTATGAGTTTGGCTATATTCAAAAATAACCTAATTTTTTATTATGAGAAGAAATCATGAGATTGGAAAGCTTAATTATAGGATGATGGGTAGATGGAATATGCGGAACAGATTATTGCGAATCTGCTAAACTAAGGATACAACGGCAATGAACTTCATGAGTATTTTATAAGAAGTAGCCAGATAAGTTTGGCTGTAGAGGTAATGCTTGTGAAAATTGCGCGGGTTGCCGTATTAAGAGGAGACAGCAGGAGAAATGGGCAACGGCAGATGAAGTGGAAGCTGCGTTGTTCACAAGTAAAAATATATAGAAGTGGCTTTGCCTATTTTATAATGGTTGAATGGAGGTTTAGCTATAGTGAATGAGATAGTATATGTTGCGACAGACTGGTGGGGATTTAGCGCAACACTCTTGACTGGTATTTTGACAGCTATTGCAACAATGGCTGCATTTATTTATGGCAATAGCCGAACGAAGAGACAGCTTAAAGAACAGGAAGTAAAATTTATAAATGAGTGAAAAGAAAAATTAAGCGAAGTAAGTTTGTTGTTATAAAGCCAATACTTATGCTGACGACATTTACAGGTGTGTTGGACAAGCTTATTGTGCAAAACGACTATAATAGATTTTGTTTTTTGGGGGGAAAGACGGTTTTGATTTTTATGATTCTTCTGCGGAGGCGGCCTGCTTTGCCTGCCTGCGTTCCCTGAACTGCCCGAATGTCTCGGCACAGTCTTCCTTTTTGAGCCTCACTTTTTTCCCACTTTTTTCGATCTGGCTTTGTGCTGCTTTGCAGGCTTCCTTTCTTTTACCGGCGCTTCGTCTGCGTCCTCCTGCATTCCTACGACTCTGCGGTTCTTCAGGTATACGAAAAAGTTGATGACAAAAGAGGTCAGGCTGTCGCCATTTATGCCGATGAGCAGGGAGACTGCCAGCGCCTCCGCCGCGTTCCTGAACTTGATGGTTCCGCCGAACACTGTTCCGGTATCGATGAAGTTCGGCGGCATGATGTATATGTCGTTTTCTTCCTGTCTTGTAGACATTCCTTGATGCACCTCCCTATAAATTGGATTTGAAAAGCCGGAGCCTCTTTTTAGGTGTCCGGCTTCTGCCATGCAGAGTCTGCATGGGTGGCATGGTTTTGTGCAAAAAAGAGCATCTGCAGGTGACAGATGTTTCTGAAATGGAATGGATGCTTAAGTCTGGGCAAAACTTTGAGCATGACCATTATAGCATGGGCATTTTTACCTGTAAATCGCAATACTGTGCCAGTTTGCGTAATTTGTGCGCCAATTTGGTGCCAAAAGAAAATATGGCTGAAGTAAAAACTTTTTTCTACTTTATAAATGGCGATAAAAATGAAAATTGAAAATAAAAGTAAGTTTCACTTTATTTCCCAAGAAGTAGGTTTTATCTTTTTATCTCTCAATTAAAACTTTTATTTTAAGTATAAATTGAGTGCAAAAGTAAGTTCCACTTTCCTTCAAGAAGTAAAAATAAAATTTTTATCTCTCATCAAAAAAGTAATAAATAATAGTAAAGGGAATTGAATAAAGATTTCCCAATCTGCCGGACTATAGATTTTCGGCAGATTGGTTGACATC
>CAMWYJ010000163.1 GCA_947178445.1 uncultured Clostridium sp. | reverse complement strand
ATAATGAACTGCACCGGCGTATATAGTTTTCCACCCATCTCCTTGTCTGCTTTGTAACAAAGGACATTAAAGATCTGAGTGAACAGGATCGTCAGGATAAAATTAAAGGAAGTATCCGTATCCGATGAGATCAGATAGAGGATGGACTTCTGTCCCTTGTCCCCATAGGTATCCAGATGCAGATCATCCGCGCTGAACATTTCAGCGACTTCCGGAATATCAAACCGGCTGAAATAGCTGCCCACTGAGATCAAGATGCTTTTGGCGGTCTTGCCCGCTGCCAGCTTGTATTTCTTTCTCTGTTTCACGGCGAAATGCCTCGGTCCCTTTTCCTTTTCCAGTTCCGCAAAGATCAGATCCACGGCATTCTGATATTCCGGCTCATCCTCCCTGACTTCATCTGCTTCCAGAAACTGCAGCATGACAGGGATAGTCTGCTCCTCCGGCGGCGCCTCATACCACAGATATCCGATCATACACTGCAGCCACAGCATTGCAGCCTGATCAAAAAATGGATCCGGCGGTGTTCCGGCATTCGGCGGCTTAAGGCTTGTATATAACGCTGTGGCCAGTGTAACGATATCTTGGGGTCTGCGGATATAGGCAAATGGGTTATAATGCATAGAATGGATCATATCGATCGTATCCAGGACATATATGTTGTATCCCATTTTTTCAAACAACGCCCCTGTCTCAGGGAGCAGTGTGCCTTTCGGGTCAGATACTACATAGGAGCTGTGGCATTGGAACAGGTTGGGCTTAACGACCGTATAAGTCTTTCCGGAACCGGAACCGCCAATGACCATGACATGTTTATTGCGGTTCAGCCGGAAGTCCTTCATTTTAGGATTCATGGTGAGCATTTCCGTCTTCGACAGGATGATGTTGTTATATAGATCCTCATCGATAAACGGCTTAATGTCTTCCGCCGTTCCCCATCGCGCCGAACCGTATTCTTCGCCGTCCCTGGCGTTTTTCCGATGCAGCTTTTGTTCCCACTTGATGTAAAAAACGATCAAAAAACCTATCACACTCCCCATACACAACTCCTTCAGATTGAACTGTGGGATGGTTTTGAAAATGTAGGATAAATTGACCAATATCTTTTCCAGGTTTCCCTCTGCCATCCTGAATAACTCCGCAATTCTGGTGCACAGGAATGCCGCCACAAAATATGGCAGGATCAGCCTTATCTTTTGCGGCGGCGATAAATTCCGAAAATCTTCAATTTTCTTTAACATGTTACCTTAACTCTCCTCCTCTCTATCTGGCAAGATCCTCATGGTTTTTCACTTTTTCTGCTTTTTCTGGCGTATCGGTCATACTATGCTCAAGCCCACTGCGAAAGGAATAAAGCTTTCCGATCACCGATTCTTTTTCTTCGCTCTTAGCCTCCTTTCCCTGCATTTTGCTTTTGCTGGCAGCTTTGCTGAAATCTTTATACCCCTCCTGTAATGCTTTCATCACCAGATCCGCATTATCAGATTGGTAAAATACCAAGTACTGTGGAGATCCCGGATCTCGCTGGTCAAGCATTGCGGAATATTTGATCCCGAACTTTTTACAATGCTTATCAAAAAACCTCATGTTTTCCTGCGTCACCGCTTCGGACACGATGGATACCTTGCCTGACTTTTTCAGGGCACCTACTCGGATATTTCTGTTGGAATATGCAATATCCCCTGTTTTCTGATACAGGCAGTGTTTTACAGCCGCCATCAATGTCTGGGTACTGAATTCACTGGCTTTAATGACCAAGCATAGACCTTTGTAGCTCCCTTTTCCGACCGGCTTCGATAACTTGGCTGCCGCTTTTTTAGCCTTATCCATCTGATCTTGCGCGATCTGCTCGCCTAAACTACTCACTTTTCTTTCTCCTTTCCGGGAGCCTGCTCTGCAGACTCCCTCTGCTGCTGGTTTTCAGTTACTATGTGATATATCCCAAAAGGCTGTGTCAAGGAAAAGAACGTAATGTTTTAGCAAAAAAATGAAAAGGAATATTGGGATTAAACCAAAAACAATAAAATGAATACATGAAAAAACACATATAAAAAATGATCAAAAACGGAAAGTAAAGAGATAACCATCTATCCAAATTACTCATAATTATGCTTAAAAACCTCCTCAAAAATTTTTTCCTTTGGACTACCAAAAGTATAGTTGCTAAAAAATTACGACGTCGTAATTTTTCATTGCCACTGTCATTGTGGATCATTTTTATCAGTTTCCAAGTAATTCCTTCTCTAACGCAGAAAAATTATAGTTGTTTTGCTGGAAATCATTAAAAGAATTCTTACTTTTTGAGCCTGGAGGCGAGTGACTCGTTAAATTTGCAGCGGCAGCTTTGAACATATTGTCAACACATCGCGCAATATATGCCTCAACATTAGCCACCCCGCCATGATAATTTGTCACATTATTGCACAGGGCATAGAACGCTTCCGGCGTAACTCTGTCCCACACAGCGGGATCCCTTTTCACCAATTCCTGGTATAACAGATCAACAATTACTTTTGAGTATTTCTGACAGACTTTCTCATACCCCTGTCTATTATAGAAATCTACTAGACACAGACA
>CAMWYJ010000162.1 GCA_947178445.1 uncultured Clostridium sp. | reverse complement strand
ATTCCGGTTACAGATGATGAAAAAATGGAGTGTCCAGCCATGAAATTTGAGCATGGGATATCTGATTTCATGATAGGTGGGGTAAAAATTTGGAATTTCTAATCAGGTGCATCCTAAAAAGGAAATCCCATGCCGTTCGCTCCTTCAAATCCCGGCTTTGTCATTCCAAGAAAAAAGTGTAAAACAGGCGCTCTTTTTACAATTTCATATATTAGAAATGTTGCAATAAACGAAAACGCTACAATCAATAAAAATTGTACTGCAACACCAACAGGTAATTTTAAGGTGAAAAAACCCGCCACGACCAGAATCGGCATATGGAGAATGTAAACAGAGAAAGATGCCTGGGTTAAATATACGCTGAGCCGGTTATGGAAATCCAGCTTTGACTGCCCTATGCCGAGCAGCGTAATAATTCCCATCCAGCCGAAAAAGATATGGAGTCCGCTCTACAACAAATTGTCTGTTTGTCCTTTTTAGAAGAGCATATTTGCAACTCATGCCTGCAATGGTAAACAAAAATGTCATATACCACGGATATACGGCAGTTGAAAACACATAAAGAACGGTGTCTGTATGTGACCATATGTAAAACCCGCTGTATTCGCCTCCGCTCCAGATCTGTGCAGCGTGGAATGGAAAAAGCAGCAGGGGTGCGTCCTTTGCACCGCTGCCTGAAAGGCATGGTATTGCAGAAAATGGGATACGGCAGCAGTGTGTCATGGAGGCAGAGCCGGAGCAGCACTCTGCTGTCCGGATGAGCATCGAGGGAATGCTGGTCTTTCCAGCTGTCAATTAAAACAAGCTGGAATCCGCCGAATAAATAAACTATAAACAGCCTTATGAATGAAAGGAATATACATACAAAACAAAGTCAGCCGTTCCCATAATCCCTCATACTTTATTATGGAGTTTTGAAATTGCTCCTTGTCCCCCATAATAAAACAGGCAAAAAAAATCAGTGCCAGAATAAATGAACCAACATCTATTACACCGAAAATAATGTAGTTCTTCTTAAATGACAAAATGCCATTCAATAGCGGAAAAAATAATAGCACCATAAAACCGATTGCGGCACTTACTCCGTGTATCTTTGAAGCGGCGCTGATTATCTCTTTCGTTTCGTTTACGCTGAATATGCCCGAAATCACTCCTGCTCCAACAGCAAAAAACCCAATCGAAAAAAACAGTAAAACAGACAGGATTGGAAAATCTGCCCTTAGAGAAAAATAGTAGACAGCTGCCACAAATATCAAAAAAACTCCAAGCCATATTAACCACATATTATAAATAAGCCGGACAGGGCTTTGTGGGCTTCCTAATGCACTCATCACCATAGTTTTACTGTCATATCCGTTATAATACCGCTTTAATACCCACGGAAGTAAAAATTCCCCAATGATTGTAAAGAGTAAAATCAAATTAAGTAACCGACTGTTCATCACGTCTCTCATTACGTTTTGTATCATAGCTGGTCTCCATAATTTCAGATTTTCTCAGTTCCGCAAATCCCGGTTTGTATCACCAACATAATACCACAATCTTACTTAGATTTCTATTGCATCTTTGTAGAAATATGCTTTTGAGATCGGGAAAGGTTTTCGGGAAATGGGGCTGGTGTTCCTGGGGGTGACATTTGTACTCTGTTATTTCGCAAGGGATATCTGTTACTACATCACGAACATAGGGACGGGCATTGCAGGGCAGGTGGTTCAGTCGGCACAGGCAGGCGTTACCCCAGAGGATACGGATGCGGTCAAGGGGGCAGTGCTGTGGTAAAAAGGAAAAACCGGGGGCGCATGAAAAGGAATGAAGCCGGGCAGGATACACAGCTGCCAGAGGAAGAGGCCGCTGCGAAAACCATCATTAAAGAACATACCCGCAGTGCTAGACGTACAAATGAGGAAACATTTAAAGGTGTCCCGTCCAGGGACGAAGTGATCCCGCTTTCCGACGACCAGAATTCAACGCCGTTGAATTCCTGGAAGGGTTCACGGGATACCTTGAAACGGACTGCTATATATAAGCTGGAGCGGATATCCCGCAGGGATTATGTGGAGAGGATTAGTTTGCTGAGGGAGGAAATGGTAAATCTCTAGGAACAGCTGGAGCGGATGTGTCTGACATAACAGGAGGAGAAAGAACGTGTCCAGGGGGCCAGGCCGCTCAGGGGGGAGACGGAGTATCCCAATGATCGGGTTGAGTGGGGAGGACTCTGTGTCAGTTCGAGTCTGCCGAGGTGAGTTAATACAGATTCATATTTTTTATGGGTAACAAGTCAAGTTGGTTTGTCTCTTTGGGGTAGAATAGCTTTAATGATCGAAAAATAAGAGAATGTGGATAGAAGAATAAAGCAGGCAGGGTTGTTTCACGAAGATAAATGAATAAGCGATAGAACATAGAATTCATCGAGGGTATAAGATGCTATACAGGATAGCATCTTACCCTCGACTTTTTGTTGCTGTAGAGGTATAATGTCTTTATGTATAGGTATGTACTACCTATACAGCTGGCAGCTGAGTAAACCCAAACATTTGAAAGCTTCCTGTATACTATAAATAGATGACAGGGGTTGACTAAAAAATATAC
>CAMWYJ010000161.1 GCA_947178445.1 uncultured Clostridium sp. | reverse complement strand
GCCCTGGTCCGGGGTCTCATTGCAAAAGACTTCATGGTCTTTCAGCATAATGATTCTGTCCGCTATCGTTTCAATGTCTGAAACAATGTGGGTGGAAAGAATGACGATACGCTCACCGGACAGATCCCGCAACATATTCCTGAAACGGACCCTCTCTTTGGGGTCAAGTCCGGCAGTAGGCTCGTCCAGAATCAGTATTTTGGGATCGTTCAGCAGCGCCTGGGCAATGCCAACCCGCTGAAGCATACCGCCTGAAAACTTCCTCATCTTTTGACCTGCCACATCCAATAAAGAAACCTTCTGGAGCAGCATTTGGATACGCTTCTCCGCATATGTGCGCTCCAGACCTTTCAAAGCTGCCATATATTTCAAAAACTGTACCGGCGTATAATTTTTGTAATAGCCAAACTTCTGCGGAAGGTAGCCTATCAGGTCACGGTAATCTTCATCTAAATCCGTAATGTTCGTTCCCTCCCATGTGATCTCGCCCTTAGTTGGAAAGGTAAGTGTAACCAGCATCTTCATCAGGGTTGTCTTACCTGCCCCGTTAGGGGCAAGCAGCCCATATACCCCATTTTGAAATTCAAGTGTAATGTCCCGGAGTGCCGTAAACTGGCCGTATTTTTTCGTCACATGATTAACTGACAGCATAATATTCTTCCTCCCTGGTCTTTGATATGAAAAAAACAAACAGGGCAATAAGGTATCCCACAAATACGATAACCGTAATAATAAATACCAGACTGCCTGCAAGGTCTAAAAGCACGGCTTCAAGTCCCTCTCCATAAAATGCAATCACAAATGTATTGATCACCCCCCACAGGACAGGCGGAAGTACCATTGTCAGATACGGCATACCCTTTATCTGGAATACCAGCATGATCATTCCATACAGGAAAATGGAGGCAAACGAAAGCCCTGTCACTTTCCAAAAAGCAATGTCCGGAAGCTGAAACCACATAAGCAAAGAGAGCATCAGGACATTCAGGAACATATTGGTTCCGCTGAAAAATATCATGCGAAAGGCCGAAACCTGTCTGACCGTGTACCTGCAGGTCATCTTTATATCATATAGCTGCAAACGGTGTTCTTTCCATGATGTCAGCAAATAAGATGCAATATATGCAAATGGGGATACTGCAAATACCATGCAGATAATTACCTGCGAGCCCGCCTGTATTAAGAGCAGCCATATGCAGGCGGCTATCAAAATCCCTAGTAAAAAGCAGTCTCCAACTCCAAAAAATAAAGTACGGAATGTGCAGACCCGCCTTACTTCGAGCATCTTTCTGAATCTATCCCCCGGCTTTATCACACCTTTTTCCACAATTTCGCTGATTGCAGAGTCCTTTTCAGCTTCTGACAATTTCTGTATATTCATCGTAAAACTCCCTCCTTACCTGCTTGATCAGACGATAATATTTCGATTTGACAGACGCTTCCGGCATCCCGGTCAGTACGGCAATTTCCGGAAAAGTCTGTCCGCCATAAATGTGCAGACGAAAAACCTGCTGTACATCCGACTGAAAGCTACTGACATAATGTTCTATTTTTTTCAAAAATTCTGCGTGGGCAATGTTATTTTCATAATCTATCCTGCCCACATAATCAACAGTCTCCGTTTCGTCCATTTCTTCCAACGGGATTGCATCCGGCGAAGCCTTCCTCCTGAAATCAATAATCTTATTCGTTGCAATCCGATAGAGCCATGTACGGAACGAGGAACGCTTTTCCTGATAGGAGCCAAGGGAACGCAGCATGGAAATGAATATCTCCTGTGTCAGATCACGGGCAAGCTCTCTATCACTTACCTGTCTTGCTGCAAATATATAGATTTCGTCATAATAGGCACGAACAAGGGAATCTGCATCTTTTGTTGAACCATAAAGTCTGATCCTGTGAATCCATTTCGTTTCCTGCGCAGTATTCACCCGCTTTCCTCCTTCCTGTTTATATATTCGTATTTTACCAGAAAAAAGTTTCATTTTTTCTTTACAAATATTATACACGCTTATTGCCAACTTTTTTGATACATACAAGCTGATAGAGCAGGACAAAGTATCTAAGGCATATTCTTTTCCGAAATCATATGTCAGCTACCGCAAGCCGAGGGCAATCAGCATAGAGCAGAGGGAACGGGCAAGGAAGACGATGATTGAAAAGAATAGAATAAAGGACGAGCAAACGACTGGGGGAGGTACTTAACAGACCTTCCCCGGCCATTAAAAAGCCACATATCAAACAGCAGTCTCACTTGTTCCCTACAATATGGCTAAAATTGAAGCTGCTCTATTTCACCATTACTGATCAGCATTTCAATCATTCCGGCCAGTTCATTTTTTACAGTCTCACTCGCATCTTCCGCTCCCGCATTTTCCACATATATCCTACTGCTGCCAAGTTCAAAAACCGCATAGTAGATCGCAGTTTTTTCACCTTTACTGTTAGGCTTTGTCACAAAATAACCTGCCGTAACAGAAATGCCGTTTACGATGGGACTTTCCTCATTTCCTTCAATGATTGTATCAAGGAGTTGATAATCCGACATTGATACAACCAACTTAATGTTCCCGATTTTTCCCTCCAAACCAGCTAACTGGTTTTGATCAGCGTCAAAATAGGCATAAGCTGTAACGGGCAGGTTAGGAA
>CAMWYJ010000160.1 GCA_947178445.1 uncultured Clostridium sp. | reverse complement strand
TTTCTTCCTTAAGCGGGGTCTATACATAAAAATTTTACTTTTATACCCCTGCCAGACATGAAAATCCACCTAAGTTACTACCTTTCCAGTGGGAGCGGGGGTCTATAGGAAAAAAATGTACTTTTGTACCCACATTTATTCCGTAAAAAGGGGGTATAAAAAAAGAATTTTTCTGCATAGACCCCAGTGTTCGAAATATAAAGGCTTTTTTGTATCTTTTATGTTTACCAGGGGGATAAAAAAATGCATTTTTTCTATATAGACCCCTGTACGGTGATTTAGTGAAAACGGTATTCTGGTTTATCCAGGGGTTAGGTATTTGCCAGATAAAGCATTATAGTATTTGATGGAATAGAAATATCATCGCAAATGGCATGAAGAGAGGACGTAAAATGAAGAAAATGATAATTTACGTTCTGAAATCAGCAATTGGCGTTCATTTTGGGTATAAATGAAAAATGACTGCTATAGTAATATTATTGTTCCAAACATAAGACGATTGGATGCGCATCCCAAATACAGAATACTATAGCGGGTTTCTCTGTTGACGAATCGGTGCGGGTCAAACTCTGTAAGACATCTATGGATGAATTCAGTATAAAAATCCAGAACAAAGTAACTCTGCTTTTGCAGGAGTCTTTATAGGAGAAAAGAAAGGGTTGAGAGACTTATGGACAAAAATGTTGTGATCTACAACAACAATACGGGGATTATAGCGTCCCTGCAGCCGCTTCTGGGAGGAGAGAATATCCGGCTGCTGGTGGCAGAGAGCAGGAGACAGCTGCGACAGATCATAGCGGCGCAGCAGATTCATCTGTTGATAACGGATGTGGTGTGGTCGGATCAGGACCAGGATATCACCGAGGGGCTGGAGACACTGCAGCAGATTCGGCAGATGAGTAGCCTGCCCATCATAGTGGTTTCTGCCAGAGATGATGAGACTACTAAAATACTGGCACTCAACGTGGGGGCGGACGACTATGTGGTGAGCGGCTGCAATCCCCTGGAACTGCTGGCCAGGATCAAGTCCCAGCTGCGCCGTTATACCCAGTTGATGAATGTGTGCGCCAACATAGACAAAATTTACCAGGTGGATGATCTGATGATCGACGACAATACCAGGCAGGTTTTTGTGGATCATAAAGAGGTAAGACTGACTCCCATTGAATACCAGATCTTAAAGCTGCTGATGCAGGAGAGGGGAAGGGTATTGTCCATCGCTCAGATCTATGAGGCCATATGGCATATGCAGGCCATTGGAGCCGACAATACCATTGCCGTGCATATCCGCCATATCCGCAAGAAGATTGAGCAGAACCCCAAGGAGCCCAGGTATCTGAAAGTGGTTTGGGGCACGGGATATAAGGTGGGATGAGAGAACGTGCAGAATGGCATGAGATTGGTATTGCGAGAATTACTTTGCAGTCACAAAAATATAAAATCTTAGAGAAACTGAAAATATTGTTGTAAGCTATTGCCCCTTCATTAATTAGTTATGTAAATGAAGGGGCAATACTCATGGGAACATATAAGGTAGCAGATATTCTTAAAGTGTTAAAACAATTAAAGCAATTTTTTTAGGCAACTTAAAATGTATGATTGCAGATGCATGTGTCAAGTATTACTATATGTCGTATATACAAATAGACGAGGAGGTTGCCATAATGCTTTTAAAAGAAGAAATCAATAAATATCTGCACTACTGTAAATCTCAAAAGGAACTTGATGATAAAACGGTACGGGCATATAGGGCGGATTTGGAGCAGTTTATCGCCTTGATTGGAAAAAATGATTTAGATAAAGAGGCACTGAACTCTTATCTTCAGCACATTCATTGCATGTATAAACAAAAAACGGTTAAGAGAAAAATAGCCAGTGTAAAAGCACTGTTTCATTATTTGGAGGAAGAAGAGATAGTGGAGATAAATCCGTTCTACAAGGTAAAAACAAAGTTTAAGGAAGAAATCATCCTGCCTAAAATTATTCCAAAGAATATTATAGAACAGTTCTTAGATCACCTTTATAAAGAAAGAGGTAATATAGAATATTCAGAGTGGCACAGGAAAATCGTTCTGAGGGACATAGCAGTAGTAGAAACACTTTTTTCAACGGGACTTCGCATTTCGGAGCTATGCCATTTACAAAACAAGTATGTTGACTTGAGAAATGGTGTCTTATGTATCCAAGGAAAAGGCGGGAAAGAGAGATACCTTCAAATCGGAAGCAGCGATGTACTGTCTATATTGAACGTGTACAAAAAGGAATTTGAAGAGGAGATAAAGAAACATGGATATTTTTTTGTCAACCGATACGGAGAACCATTATCTGAGCAATCGGCCAGGCGCATGATCCATAAATATGCAGAGGAGATACAGGCGGATATAAATATTACCCCACATATGTTCCGGCACTCATTCGCTACATATTTAATGGAAGAGGATGTAAACATCAGATACATTCAAAAAATGCTGGGACATTCTTCTATTACGACAACACAAATATATACATATGTGACTACCCAAAAGGAAAAAGAGATATTGCAAACAAAGCATCCGAGGAATAAGATGGATTTTAGATAAAATTTTTTATGATATTTAAAATTTTAGATTATGAGATTGCTTTATTCCGAAAAAAAATGTATAATTAATTTGATAGCGATAATTGAAGATTATTGGGCGGAATTCAGAGGGATAAAAGACAAGATAAA
>CAMWYJ010000159.1 GCA_947178445.1 uncultured Clostridium sp. | reverse complement strand
CGGCGGACGGCGCAAGCCGCACCATTTCAAGTGCGTCCCGGAATTGTCCGGCATGCTCCAGGGTCAAGCTTCCCGCAAAGGATTCTTCAAAAAAGAGCTCCCCAAAAGGCAGCCTTTCATCGGCTTTCAGCCCTTTTCTCATCAGGATTTCACGGACGGATCTTTTCTCCGCTGGATATCCAACCGGGCTCGCAGCAGGCATTACCTCACTGTCCCTGACCTCCATTGCCTTTTCAAAGGCCTTACGGCTGATTGTCGCTGCCAGCATGACGGTGCCTATGCCGATCGACTCTGCATACAGGCAGAACTTTTCAAAGCAGTACCCATATGCAATCTCCGACTGTGGGATGCGGCTGACTTTCGCCGCAATATATAGATCTGTACCAACGATCACAGGACTGGACAGCGCATACTCTTTTGCATCAAGAAAACAGAACTCTACAGGAATATCAAAAGGATTGTCCAACGTCTCCAGATATTGCTCCAGCTTCTGTCTGTCTTCCTTCCGAAGCGTCTCCCCATTAAACGTCCGTACACTTCTCCTTCGGCGGATAATATCTTTCACGGAAATATCCATAGGTATAACCTCCTTGTACATTGTATTAGTATCTGATACAGATACATTATATTTTAAAAAACCCTTACAGTCAACAGGATCTCATAGAAAATATCCTCCGGAAATTTCCTTGTACCTGCTATGCTTCATTATATCGAATTAATCTGAGAAAAAAGTCTCACGCCTGTACATATTTCTTGAGCATTTCATAAGATCATATGCCAGGAACGTTTCCTCCGCGAGTTATACTGCACTCCTGCGCCTCTCATGCCCATGGCGTACTGTCTGCCCTTATAGGTACCGGCTTCTGTGGCTGCAGCGTCATACCAGGGACTTTTCTTTTTGAGGAGTTTTGACTAAAGTTCTTATTTGCCAGAAGGAGTTTCGGCATGATAGAATATGAATAGTTATATCATTATAGTTCATATGAAAATAAATTGAAAAATGCGACATGCTTGTTGTCACATTCCTAATGTTATAACTAAAATGAAGGAGGAATTGATTATGCCATTTACTGAAATATGTATTTATCAAGTCAAGCCACAAAAGGTGGAAGAATTTGAAGCACTAATGCTTGAAGCCAAAAGCCTTTTGGAAAAACAGGAAGGATTGCTTTTGCTTCGGTTTGTCAAAAGAGGGTATCACATAGACATGGAGCAGATTAAAGAGGGGCTTCCGCCTCTTAAAATCACCCGTATTGTGAAAAGTGTCAAGTATATGCTTTACTGGGAATTTGATACGAAAGAAAGCTACGGAGCAGCACAAAAAAATCTTTATAACAGCTATTGGAGGTCTATCGAAAAGTGCTTAATAGTTCCACATGATAAATATTTAGGGGAGGAAGTGTTTTAATGGATTTGGCATATTGTGGATTGAATTGTATGGAATGTCCTATTTATCTGGCTTCTATCAGCAAGAATACAGCCGAACAAATAAGATTGGCAAACGAGTATTCAACTGATACTGGTAGATTTTCAAAAGAAGATATATATTGTTTAGGGTGTCATTCTGATACGGTATCTCAAAAGATGTGTGGTGATTGTGAAATAAGACGATGTAGTGCTAAAAAATCTTATGCCATTAAACACAAAAAGGTAGAGTGATAGTATGCAGATAGACAGACTTATTCAAATTGTGTTTCTCTTGTTAAGGCATGAAAATATAACAGCTAAACAACTGGCAGAGGAACTTTGTGTTTCCACCCGCACAATATATAGAGACATCAATATACTTTCGATTGCGGGTATACCGATTACGTCACAAAAGGGATATGGCGGAGGACTGTCGTTATTACAAGGCTTCTCACTGGATAAATCTTATTTTACGCAAGAAGAACAAAAGAATATTATACAGGCGTTACAAATTCTAAAGTCGTCAAATTATCCTGACGCAGATAAATCCTTAAACAAGGTTGCTGGATTGTTTAGCCACAATTTGCAGTCCGAATGGTTGGAAATTGATTTTTCCTATTGGGGCAGTCCTGAAAAAGAGCGAAACAATATTACAGCTTTAGAACGTGCGATAATCAATAAGTATGTAATTACATTTATTTATTACAATGCAGAGTTGACGATAACCAATCAAATTGTCGAACCGCTGAAATTAATTTTCAAATCACATGCCTGGTATCTTGTTGCCTATTCAAAGAACAAAAATGATATTCGCACCTTTAAGATGTCCCGCATAAGGGAGCTTCAAATAACAGACCAATTATTTGACCGTGAATTACCAAAGGATTTTTCCATTACTCCTACCTACAAGGAAGAATACAATACGCCCATATTCGTATTGCATTTTTCAGAAAAGATAGCGTATAAAGTCTATGATGAATTTCAAGAAAAGTATATTAAAAAATTAGACGATGGAACATTGGAAGTAACTTTTAGATACCAACTTAGCGATTGGACTTTCCTATATTTGCTTTCTTTTGGTGAATATGTTGAAATTATCAAACCTATTGAGGCAAGAAATATTCTAAAGGAAAAGGCAAAAAGAATATCTGATATGTACTAACAACGAATATCTGCCGCCACGGAAATAAAAATCGTTGTCGCGGCCCTGAGGCAGATATCCTGTCCGGGAAACTGCCGCACAGAATACTTTTCTTGAAAAAGATGGCAGTGTCATAGAAATGGGCATGATCAAGCCGTT
>CAMWYJ010000158.1 GCA_947178445.1 uncultured Clostridium sp. | reverse complement strand
AATTATGATACTCTGAATTTAAAGGGCAGGGAACTGTAAACAGTCTAAAAAAAATAAAGGGGCTGTCGGTTAATACCGATTTTTGCCCCTGATATATTTAAAATGGAAAATCCCATGGAAATTCAGGCTTTTCTAAATCCCTGAATCTCCATGGGATCATTTCTTTTGCGCAGCAACCTTTATTTTAGGACGCAAATACCCCCTTGTTTCTTTTTTTTGAAACACGCTTTTTCCTAAGCTGTCTTCTGCTCCTTTTTTCCTTCAAACCTTTCAATCTCATGTTGAAGGAATCGGTGATATTTGTTTATATTCCGCCCGATCGCATACAGCATGAACTCTTTGTATACTTTCTCTGCTGAACGATAGTTAAACCTCCTGAAGTTCTCATTTCCCTTGATATCCCCAAAGTGTCCTTCTGTCTGGATCGAACGGGTCTGTCGTTTCAGGACTCCTTTTTCACTCTGGATATTTGCATGGGATTCCTCTTTCAATTCTTCCCACCGTTCATTGATCTTCATGACTTTATTCCGGCCGGCATTTTTTTCAGCATTGTATTTATACAGGCACTCTGCCTTATGCCCACAGCCACCGCAGTCTGCGCATCCATATACCTCAAAGGTCTGGGTATAGCCCTCCTGCTCTTTGTGTTCTGTCCGGATATGGCGTAATTCCCTCCCGTCATGGCAGATATAGTAATGCTCATCCTCAAAGACCTGGTATGTCATGTTGTAATGCCTGCCGATGTCTTCTTTATAAGCGCGCGTCTTCCGTTCTTCATGGTCCTGAAGCTTGATATAGCTGGCGATCTGATGCTCTTTCAGATACAGCAGGTTCTTTTCGCTGCAGTAACCGCTGTCAGCGGTCACTTCTTCCAGTATTTCCCCAAACGCTTTCCGATGCTTCCCGATCACCGGGATCAGTGTATTGTAATCCGTGCGGTCGTTGCTCACATAGCCATGGATGATGAAATAATTCTCTACCGCTATCTGGACATTGTAGGCAGGCTTTAACTGACCGTTGTGCATATGGTCTTCCTTCATCCGCATAAACGTTGCTTCCAGATCCGTTTTGGAATAGCTGTTACGATCTCCTCCCATGATCTCAAAGCATTCCTTATATTCCATCAGGCGTCTGCCGCAGTCCTCCAGTTCCTCGTAGAGCTGCTGGATCTCGGGCTTTCTCTTCCCTTTTCCCTGGACAAACCGGATCCCCTCCCCACCGGCGATCAGCAGCAGGTTCTTCTGAAGCTTTACAAGCTCAAGGGGGGAGCAGTTATCGATCTCTATGACGGTATTGTTTGAAAGCTTCTTGTGTTTTGTCAGCTTCCGGCTCCGGTTTTCCCGGATCACGCGCCTGACCTTTTCCATGCCTTCTATGACAAACATCCGGGCATCCCCAAGATCGTATTCTGCCCCATATCCGTTCCCGTGCAGAAGCGTATTGTACTTTGTATAAAGGGCATCTATGGTATCCAGCAGGCCGGCCAGACGGTAGTTGAGGCTTCCGCGCCAGACAAAGGTATACCGGTTGGCATTCGCCTCTATTTTTGTGCCGTCAATAAAAAGTTCTTTCAGCGTGACAAGGCCCTCCTTCTTCAAACGGCGCAAAAACTGATAATTCAGCTCATCCAGCACTTCCCCTGTCAGCTTTTTCCCTTTGAAATCGTAAAAAGCATCCCGCCCTGGCTTCTGTCCCCTGGTCAGCCAGATAAAGGCAAGATCTCTTTCGCAAAGTTCCACAATGCGGTCAACAGCCCTCACTCCGCGCATGTTTGCGTAAGTAACGACAGCATACATCATGATCGGATTATACCCGGTTCTTCCCTTATCTGAATAACAGGCCAGCAGGCCTGAAAAATCCAACTCCTCCATCACTTTTTTCAGGGTATAGACTGGATCGTCATCGGGTAAACACAATTCGAAGAAACTGAAGTTGATTTTCTGTTGCCCTAATTCAAAAAAGTCGTTATAATATTCAGTGGTTAGCATAGTTACATTATAACATGTAACGGGGAAAAAGGTGGTTGTCGTTAGCCACTTTTTTCTTTTTTATCAAAAATTCAGGGGAGTCAGTGACTCATACGAGTCGCTGACTCCCCTATCTAGGACCATCTATTTCCCGACAGCCCCTTTCAAGCGTCATTTCTTTGACGCTTTTTACTCCCCGAGCAGGGCTCGAACCTGCAACAACTCAGGATAAGACGAGTGCTCTACCAAGTGATGCGGTTACATACCGTAAAATCCATCACTAATAACGTTCTTTTGCATTTGAGTTTTTTCTATCACTTTTTCCACTCTTGCACCCACAAATAAAGATTTTCGGTTTATTTACCTATTTATTCATGCACGCCTCGGACAAGCTTTCTGTCCTTTCACCGTCCGCAGTAAATCATAATCTCCCGAAACCAACATTTCGGGAGATTGTTTTTTTTTCTACTGCAAGATCCTCTGCAAGTGTTACTCAGAGCCACTATGTAGTATAACGATTTTGTTTTGCTAATACTACTTTTTCTACCTTTTTTGTATGCTTCAGCCAAGTCACATATCTGTCAACGGTTGCATCCTCAATTCGGCTGCCCAGACGGATTGTCAATTTTTCCAATTCACGCTCTATGTCAACATATACACAAGGAACTTCCGGCGCCGTATTAATTTTAGCAACAGAGTTCTCTGCCGAATCAGTATAAATAACCCTAACTTCCCCTTCATACTCATAATCCGCATCCTTAAAAAGAAAACGTATT
>CAMWYJ010000157.1 GCA_947178445.1 uncultured Clostridium sp. | reverse complement strand
TACCCCCGCGCGTAAAAGGAAAACACCTGTCACATTGCCGGTAACATTGATTACATTGGATGCCACCGATATATACATGGTCACATTTGTTTTGCCAAGACTGCGGTAAACGGCTGCCCCCGCATTGTAAACGGCAAGTGCCGGATAGGAATAGGCTGAAATCCTCAGATATGTAATACAGGCCTCCATGACCGGCTGCTCCACCTTTCCGAAAAGCAGGCGCAGCATCGCTTCATTCCCAATTAAGACCGCCACCCCAAGAATCACCGAAAAAACCGCCGAAAACAGGAAAAGCTGGCTTGCGGACTCTCCTGCGTGGTCTGTTTCCTGTCTGCCGATATACTGGCTGATCACAACAGCGCCGCCGGAAGCAAGTGCCGTAAACAGATAGATAAATATGGTATTAAACTGATTGACCAGGGATACCCCTGACACCGCCGATTCCCCGGCATAGCTGACGACCAGCGTATCCGCAAGTCCTACAAGCATTACCAGAAACTGCTCCAATAGCAGAGGAACAATCATCCTTTTCAATTCCTGATTAGAAAGAACATAAATATCCGGTTCCATGAAAAAACGTTTCCTCCTAAAATAAAAATGTTTCCGAGACTACATACAAGTCTTAATATCTCTTATTAGGATCTTGAAATCTTTTATTCTTTTTTGGGACAATGGCAGAAAGTTCGCATTTTGTTTCAATGGCCTTCAGAAGAGCTTGAAAATATTCATCTTGGCTGCAATTGTAATCACCTCTACAAGGGACATAGCCGAAAATATCTCTGTATTGAATATTATAAGGTCTGCATTTCAATCCAAATTCAATAGAATTCATTTTTTCCTCCCTTATCATTTTGTTTTCTCTCCGCATTTTTTCATTTCGAGGAGAATCTTTATTATATTTTCATTTCTTCTAGCTTTGACCACATAGGCCAAATTAGGAAGCTCTTAATTGCAGCATAACTCTTCTTCATAAAAATCTCCATTCCGCCGCCTTCGACAACACAAATAATAATGAAAGAACTTTATAATCCGTTATTTTTTTACATCAATCACACCAATATTTTCAAATATCATACATATTTCATCAATGCTTAGGTTGTCCGCCGTCAGTACATAAACACACTCGCCATACTCACAATACGCATTCACAAACCCATTCAGTTAATTCTCCCCCATCCTGAACCAGCATCTGATCCCATGTAATTATTTTTCCTGAACAAATGCTCCAAAACAATTCTCTCCCTCTCCTGATAACCTTCCGGAACAAATCTGGGTTCATTACATTGGATATTCCCCTGATTTTCATCCACAAAATAAGAATACAAAGTGAAATCTTTCCCGATGGACTTAACTGTCTTAAAAAATCTGGTTCTGTATGCCTGTACACTCATTGTTATTGCAAATATGGAACTGATCACGCACATGAACAGGATCGCTGCTCTCTTAGGCAGCCTGTAGAATGCGCCTATCCATGGATGCGCTTCCTTCTTTATCAGTTTTTCATTCTGCATTCAAACCTGCTTGAAAACTGATAATCATAGTCTGTTTCTTTCTCAAGTTTCCTTATAATTGCCGCATCAACAATCGGCATATCTTCTTCCACCTTATATATTTTCTCCTTTAGGAAACAACCTGTAGCTGATATGCTCATTCTCATAAATGAATCATACCTGTTTTCAGGCTAATAATCAAGGGGAAACACAAAACTTTGCTTTTCTCCTGATGCAGAGTTAACATACGCCGACCGCGAGAAAAAGCGTTCTTTATGGACAAAAATTCTTTATTGTACCGGCTTATGGCGATGCAGGAAATCCGCTACCCGGATAAGCTGGTGGACGAACTTGCCAGAGGCAGAACACCGGAAAAAATCCTGCGTACATAACAGCATTTTGATTTCCTATTTCAACATGCTTTTCAGTTCTGATAACAGACGTTCGGCAGCCGGGGTAAATACCTGATATTTTTTCCAGATCACATACATTTTTGTATGAAGGGCAGGAACAATCTGCCGGAAGCACAGGCCGCTTTCTTCAGATACTTCAATCAGTTTGTCAAAGGTAAGTTTTGTTCGGAACAGTCTGCGAAAGTCGATCTGCCGAGATGGTGCGGGGAACATATTGACAAACTGAATGTTATGGCTACTTTTAATCTGTCAGGTAATGCTGCTGTATTTGCAAGAGAGGGTTTGGGAGTGCTAATGCTTTGAACTCATTTTCGATCTTATCTGCCATGGCTAGAAGATCCTCTGCCCTTTTTCTGAGCAGCATTCCCTCATCTGTCAGTCTGACGCTGGTACTGCCGCGCCTGAACAATTTTTTCCCAAGTTCCTGTTCCAGTTCCTTCATCTGTTTAGAAAGGGTGGGCTGTGTAACATGAAGCCGTTCAGCGGCCCTTGTCATATTCCCTTCCCGTGCGATTTCCAAAAAATATCTTAAAACCCGTATTTCCATAAACAGTCCCTTTGCTTTAGACAATCCCTCATTTTCTGCAATTCCCTGATATTTATTACCAGTACCATTCATTGTACACAGCAATTGATATTCCTGTCGAGAATATCAAGATATGAATTATGGGTATTAGACATATCAATGTGGCATGGGTATAATAAAATCAGGAAGTGCAAAATGATGGCAGAGGCATCAGATGTATATGGTATTCTATACCAAAATCTTGTAGATGCGGGATGCAGCGAAAAACGAATTGCTGACTGCATGGGATACGCCAAAAAAGGCGAATGGAAAAATCTGCTGCCAGTGCTTGCACAGCATAAGAAAT
>CAMWYJ010000156.1 GCA_947178445.1 uncultured Clostridium sp. | reverse complement strand
CTTGTTATAGATATCGGAGTCTCTGCCCCTCCTTTCACGCCCATTGCAGTTTTGGAAATCATTTTGCAGATTTGGAAACAAATAATTTTATTTCCCTGTTAAGCGTTGGGGAGCAGGATGGTAAACTGGAAAAATCCTTTGTCATAGTCAATCACATACCTCCCGCCATATCTCTCAACCGCCTCGGCTACATTCTTAATTCCCATCCCATGCTCACCCGCATTGTCGGTCTTTGTGGTCAGCAGTTTCCCTTTCTCCACCGTCAGCTCTGTCCCTATGCTGTTTTTGACCGAAACCACGGCCTGCCCTTCCTCCAGCACAAACTTAAGCCTGATGATCTTCTCCCCGCAATGCTCACAGGCTTCCAGCGCATTATTCAGCAGGTTGGAAAGGATGACCACGATATCTTCATCCTTGATGGCAAGTCCCGACAGGTCATTTACTTTCAGGACAAACACGATTCCTCGGCTAACCGCCTCACGGTACTTCGTGCTCAGTATTGCATTTACGATAACATTATTTGTATCAATTGTATCCATGCTGTGCCGCAGGGCATTATCTATCTTCCCTATGTATTCATCCAGTTCTTTGTACTGCCCCTTTGCGGCAAGCGCACTGATGCAGGCAAGCTGGTTCTTAAATTCATGCGTCCTCCTCCGCTGTTTTTCCAGATTTTCGGATATGGAACGGTACATTGCCGTCTCATTCCTCACACGCTCACGGAAAAGCGCATCCTCCCTGATCTTCGCCTCCCGCTCCGCAATCTCATTTACCAGATAATAGATAATGAAATTTATCAGCAGCAGCCCCATTGCAATAAGCAGGAAAGTGCTGTCCTGGTTTGTATTCTGGAACAGGTCAGTCTTCGCCACCATCGCCGCAAGCGAAAATACCGTGATAAGCGAGATAGAAAATAAAACCCGCCATTCCCTGCCTGTCAGGATTTCCGGGGATTTTCTCCCGAATATCTTTTTCACGGACAGCACAACCCCAAATAACGCCATCTTGCTTATCAATGACAGGATGCAGAGCGGGAACATATCTGACGTTTCAAAAGCCTGCCCCAGAATCCGGAAATAAACTTTTCCAAATATAACAACTGCCGCATACTCTGCCATAGCGTCTATACTGGAAAAAAATATTGACAATCCCAGCGCTTGCAGATACCGAACCCGGAACATCCAAGCCATTATGATTGATGTTGCCGCGATAACTGCCATGAACTTCAAATGGATGTAATCGCGGAGGGCAAATGAGATCGCAAGATAAAGAACCGCCAATATGCACACTTCCGCAAACGGAACAAGTTTATTTTTTACGTCCCTTTTTTCCGCAAAAGACTGGAACAGTAAAATGCAGCAGTATATGTCCATAGCAATGATCAATACAGTATAAATATAATCCGTCATCATATTTCACCCTGTACCCTTATGTATTCCATTTCCGTATCCCTGTAATATTTCTTCGATATGCTTACCTCTGTCCCGTTTTTCAGCCGTGCAACATATCTCTCAACGCTTTTCACAAGCCTCATGTTCACAAGAAAACTCTGGTGGACACGGAAAAAACCGTACTGCCTTAATTCCGGCTCGACCTCATCCAGCCTGCCGTATTTGTAATATTCCTTCACCCCGTCCTCCATCACAAAGAAAATGACCTTATGCAGCCTGCTTTCCACATAGAGGATGGAATCTACCGGGATGCTTTTGCTGCCGCCCTGGAAGTCAATCTCGCATTTCACTTCCGCATAATCCATCAAGGCGGCTATTGTATCCAGGCACTCCTTCAGCGCGCTCTCAAGTCCGGTGTCCTCCTTCAGAAGGTAACGGACGGCATTGACCTTATAGCCTTCCAGCGCATAAGTGATGTATGCCGTCACGAACACAATATAGACATCGGGGGAAACCTGCCGGATTCTTCTGGCCGTTTCGATGCCGTCCATTTCCTCCATGCTGATGTCAAGGAATATTACATCGTACTGCTGGATGGATTCTGCCGCCTCCAGCATCTCTTTTCCGGATGGGAAGAGGTCTGTCTGGCAGGCAAATCCCCGGTTCTTCATATATTCTTCGATCAGCTTCTTTTCCCTGATCCTGAAATATTCTTCATCATCACACACCGCTATATGGAACACCTGGTACCCTCCTTCCCGTCGTATTTTATAATATTTCGTCAAAATGCCGTACTAACTAAAGTTCCCCCCTGAGAGGACAAAACTATCCGAATTATATTGTGAATGGATGCAAAGCAGTTTTCAATTACTGTTGCAGAATTGGAAATCATTTTGCAGAATTGGAACTTTGAGGCGTGAGGTTTTTGCGGCTCGCATATTACCTTACCTCGCAACAAAAAAGGAGCCTTTGTAGCTCCTTTCCCTTGTCTTATTATTTTCCTATTTTCTTTTTACTGCTTTACTCATACACTATTTGGCGATACCTCATACTTTTCGGCAAAACCCTATACAATTACCCAGCTATATTATTGATAGAAAAACCACTTTTTTTCTTACAAACAATACGCAGCTTATGTGGGGCTTTTATTTTATGAGAACTTAATTTATATGACCAAATCATCATATCAAGTAAATCTTGCTGTGGAATGGATGCTCCGGCTCCACCATCAAATGCTGTTGTTCCGTCTCCTAAGATTGGTACGCATACATCTTTTCCAGAATAGTAATTTTCTAATTCCTTCCACAGTAAATCCAAGCACTTGAGATATTCGTCCCGAGAAAAGAATCGACCTTTACCTCTTTCATCTAATTTGGCAAATGCCATCAATAAGTCATCGCCATTCGGAACTATG
>CAMWYJ010000155.1 GCA_947178445.1 uncultured Clostridium sp. | reverse complement strand
ACATTCAGCAGCATCCTTTTTTCCGCCAGTTCCTCCATGCTCTCCGCAAACAGCTCTGCCCGCATATCGTTCTCTTTCCATTCCTTGTAGGATTCTTCTGTATAGCCGTTCTGCTCCATCGTCTCCCGGTTCCTCTGTTCCTTTTTCTTCATCTGCCACCACGGGCGGTAGTAATTCCTGTATTCTTCTTCCGTAACATTCAGTGTGAATTCTTCGTTTCCTGACTTGATTCTGATGATTTTTTCAGACATAAAAGCGTTCCTTTCTTTACGCCTTCGTAAAGCCAGAAACGCTGATTATTTTCGATATGAAATTGATTTAAAATGGAAAAATGGCCGGAGTAAGCTAAGGCTCATTGTCTCTAGCTTCACTCCGGCCATTCGTGACTCGATGTCCCCTGGTCCCACTCGCTCGGTAGTAAGTCTTATTTAGCTGTCTCCGTGACCTGTAGTAGCCATTCCAATTTGACTATCCTCCCGCATTCAGGGCATTTAACCTTTAAAACTACGCGCCCTCCCGCGGTGGCAATTATATCGCAGATCCGTCCTTTGCAAGCGGGGCATCTGACCATACACATACCGTATACCTCCACAGCCTGTTTTGGATGACAAAGCCATGTTATGCATTCAGCATAAAATGTCCCATCGGTGGAAATTACCAAAAATTTCCATTGCCTGTTATCAGTATGGGCCAGAAAGCACCGCCTTAATCATTTATGTATAAAAAAAACAGCAGAATTACCTCCGCCGTTTTTTCCTCTCGTATATACTCGCCTCTATCCCGTCCGGGCCGCAGTGGAGCCTTACCAGCTTTCCGCAGTGCTGACATTTAATCTCCAGGACCGTCCACTCTGTCTCAGTCCCCTCATCATCCAAAATGCGCCGCTTGCATTTGGGGTTCGGGCATTTGATTATTTCCATCTGCCACCGCCTCTCCAGCCCGATAACCGGACTTATTTTATAACTGCTACCACCGCCTTCCCGCACTGATATGCAACAAGGGAACCAGACAGGCTTGGTAATTCTTCTCCTGTTTGATTCCCTTTTATCGTTTGTGCTTTATAGATTTTTCTCCCTGCACCATCTGCCGGAAGCCGGGGAGTGCCTGACCTGTCCGACTGTGCTTTATTGGCGATATATTTCCAAAAGACTATATCAAAAAAGTATATACACATGACTTCTATTTCTCGTTATGGAAAATTATAAAACCGCTCACCCTCAACCATTCACATATAAAGCTAATTTTTTACCCATTTCGAATGCGTTTTGGCAGTCTATCGGAAATTGTTTTTTTCTTACTTCTGCCTTATGTTCCTCATTAAAGTTAGATGCCGCATATTTTGAGTAATCATCAAACTGGTAGCAGTCTGTTGAAATTACATATTCTGAATGCCCATTTAAAAGTTGTAAATAATTCTTATTGTTCTCAAATATATATTGATACCCAAATGATTCCAGCATTTCATGTGGCAATCCCATCGTATAGACAAAACCAGTCTGTATCACACCTGTATAATTTGTACGTTCTACGGAATCATAGGAAAGATTGGCAAATATCAGCCGCTCTATAAATGATTTCATTTCTCCCGTAATGTTACCCAAATATATTGGAGTACCAAGCAACAAAATATCACTTAGCATTATCCGTTCCAGCACTTCTGTCATATCATCCTTCATTACACAGTGTTCAACCAATTTACCTGCTTTCCTCTTACAGCTAAAGCAACTGCAACAGCCTTTGAATTCTAAATCATAAAGATGAATCAATTCTATTTCTGCACCTGCAGATGCAGCTCCATCAAGAGCCTTTTTTAGTAAAGTAGCTGTATTCCAGTTTTTTCTTGGACTTCCGTTAATTGCTATTGCCTTCATAAAAAATCCCTTTCTATTTACATTTTATAGTTTTTGATTATAATCTAAGTGTAGCTGTAAGATACAAAAATACAAGTACGCACATTTTTGTGCCCTAAAATAGTGAGGATAAAATGTCTGACAATAACTTATACAATGGTTCATGTGAAATCGTAAGTGCCCTTAACCTTCTTAGCGGCCGCTGGAAACTGCCAATTTTGTGGAATCTATCCTATGGAAATATACGGTACAATGAGCTTAAACGACAGATTCATGGTATCACTAATATTATGCTAACCCGCTCTCTGCAGGAACTGGAAGCACATGGTTTAGTTAGCCGCATCCAATATTCAGAGATTCCTCCTCATGTAGAGTATTGTTTAACAAAAGCTGGTCAAAAATTGATTCCTGCTTTACATGAACTGAAAAAATGGGGTGAAGAACAGGCTATTCTTGAAAGGCAGTTACATTCAACTTCCAATACGAAAGAATAAACCGAATCTCACAATACACTGTCCCGCAGTGCCTGCACTTTATTTCAAGCACAGACTTCCCCGGCGACATCACTTCAATGTCAAGGATGTGCCGCCCGCATTTAGGGTTCGGGCATCTGATCCTTTCCATTGACAACCGCCTCCCCGCACTGATATGTAACAAGGGAACCAGACAGGCTTGAATTGTGCCTGCTTGATTCCCTTTTATCGTTTGTGCATTATTGGTTTTCTTCGTGCGGTGCTTTATGTAATAAATCCGGCATGGTTCACTTATCCAGAAATCCTAAGAACTTCTTCCACTCCATGTAACCCTTCAAATCTCCGTAACTTTATCCTTATATGATAAGTCCAAGCATATTTCACTCTTTCAAAATACCTACTGTCTTCATTATGTTGTATCTTCAAATTTAAGTTACTTTATTTTTATAAAAAGTGACTAAGTAAGGGGCAATATTTGTATAATCTACTTCTTCAAATC
>CAMWYJ010000154.1 GCA_947178445.1 uncultured Clostridium sp. | reverse complement strand
TATTCCTGGTTCAGCTTGGCACAAACAAGAAATGTATAATGATATTCCGCAATATGCACTACTTGCTAAACGAGGATTTGTGGTTGCTGCAATGGATTATCGTGAGTCTGATATTGCGGTTTTTCCGGCTCAAATTGAAGATGTATATAATGCATTAAATTTCATTCCAACTATTGCAGATAATTTCCATATTGATATCAGCAAAATTTTCCTTATGGGAAATTCTTCCGGCGGACATATTGCGATGATGTCAGTTCTTTTTAATGCACATGGATTATGCAGTGCTTTACCGAAAATCTCCGGTGTTATTTGCGAAAGCGGTTCAACAGATCTGCTAATCTGCGCACAAGAAAAACTTCCGCCATGGATGAAAATTCGTCCTTCGGCGGTACTCCTTGGTGTTGATAAAATTGAAGGTCATGAAGAACTTGCCCAAAAGGCATCCTGTTCTATGTATATATCAGAGAATATTGAGCTTCCGCCGATTTTGCTTATACACAGTGAATATGACCCGGTTGTATCGGTAGCAAATAGCAGAACATTATATGAAAAACTTGTTGCTGCTCATCATGATGTTTTTTACTATGAACTTGAAGGAAGTGATGCACATGGTGGTGCAATATATTATGATAGTGCGATATTGGATATCGTTCAAGAATTTTGTGAAAAGTGTGTGTTTGGTTAAGAGAAGGATATTGCTGCTTTGTTTATCTTATAGCATTATAATGTGACCACATACGAACCACCTTTATTGTTCCTTCATATTCTATTCCATCAACGACGGCAGGTTCATTATATACCTGATAAACCAATCTATGTTGTACATTAATCCTTCTGGAATAATAACCATTTAGATTTCCAACTAATCCTTCATATAATGGCGGATTTTGAAAAGGATTTTGCGCTATAATATTTAACAAATTTTTCGCTTTTGAGTCAAGACCTGCGCCTTTTAACATTTTTTTATCTTTATCAGCCTGTTTACTAAATCTAATTATATACATTTACCATTCCTCATCCGGATCATATACAGAGCATTCTTCTATTGGCGCTTTTCCTGCTTCAATAATGCTTTCAGTCATACCTGGTATAGAATTCAAGTATAATGTTTCCTGAATAGCATTCCAGTCATCTTCGGATATGAGAACACCATTTTTCCCGCGATTATTCGTAATTGTAATTGGTTGGCTATTACTATTAACATCAGCCAGTATTTGATATATATTTTCTCTTGCTTTTGTCACACTAATTGCAGTCATGGTATCAGCCTCCTTTTATTTTATTATACCGTACGCAATTGCGTACGTCAATGTGCATATTCAATTCTATTCTTTTATATAAGTATATAATCGTTACCTGCCACTTTATCCAAGAATTTTGCAGAAAGAAAAGAACACATTGTAATCATTGACATTACAACATGAGCGGAATAAAATAGAAAGGAAGGGCGGTAGAGAAGTATGCAGATTTCAAGTCGATTTACACTGGCGATTCATATTTTTGCTTGTATCGATACATTTGAAAATGAATATAAAGTAACCAGTGATTTCCTTGCAGGAAGTACCAATGTAAATCCTGTCATTATCCGGAAAATTTTAGGTCAGCTAAAAGGCGCCGGTTTGATTGAAGTAGCAAGAGGAACCGGAGGAACTACTGCTGCAAAACCATTAAACGAAATAACTTTCTTAGATGTATACCGTGCAGTGGAGTGTGTAGAAAACGGAGAATTATTTCATTTTCATGAAAATCCAAGTACAAACTGCCCGGTGGGGAGAAATATTCATCACATTTTAGATGATAAACTTTTTCAGGTACAGAGTGCATTGGAGAAAGAACTTGCTTCAATTACATTGGCAGATATCAAGCAGGATACAGAAAAGTATCTGCGCGAAGAAAACAACCGGAATTGCTGAAAAATCAAGGCATTATGGGAGTTATCCAAATGTCTTGAATTTTTTTGAAAAATTTCGATGTAACCATTGACATTACAACAAAACACTGGTATAGTATCCTTAACGGATGTAACCAATGAGGTTACAACAAACCCATAAACAATTAAAGGAGGATACTATTATGACACAAATTGAAAAAGCAAAGGAACTGATAGGCACATTCGCAACGGGTGATGCTAAGAAGGCTGCGTCTCTCTTGGCAGAGGGATATATCCAGCATAATCTTGCATACGCTACAGGACGTGAAGCATTTGTTGGAAGTGTAAACTATCTTGCTTCCGCACCTGTTCCGACAACCGTAAACAATATTCGTGCTTATGAGGATGGAGATAAAGTATTTTTACAGACAGTTTATAATTTTGCAGGGGCAGGAGAGCAGGTAGCATTTGATATTTTCCGCTTTGACGGCGAGGGCAAGATTGCAGAACATTGGGATAATCTTGCTGACAAGGCAGAACCGAATCCGTCCGGTCACACGCAGATTGATAATGTGGCATCCGTTAAGGATTTGGATAAAACAGAGGAAAACCGCCAGCTTGTTAAAAATTTCCTGTATGATGTAATGCAGGGAAATCATTCCGAAAAGACACCGGACTATTTTGACGGAGATACTTATATTCAGCACAATACGGGAATTGCAGATGGTCTGTCCGGTTTGGGGACCGCTCTTGCTGCGTTGGCAAAGCAGAATATTCAGATGATCTATACGACGGTTCATCAGGTGCTTGCCCAGGGAAATTATGTACTGGCTGTCAGTGAGGGAACCTTTGGCGAGGTACCTACCAGCTATTATGATTTATGGAGAGTGGAGAATGGAAAGATTGCCGAGCATTGGGATGTAATGGAGACGATTGCAGATAAAGAAAGCTGGC
>CAMWYJ010000153.1 GCA_947178445.1 uncultured Clostridium sp. | reverse complement strand
ATCTTGGCTTGGAGGATGCAACGGACGAACTGCGACGGATGGAAGAATTGGAGAATGCGAGAAAGGAACTGGAAAAGAATAAAGAGGAGAAGCCCGTATCACAGAAAATGTTCCGGGCAATCTAATATGGAAAGAACGACCTGCGCCCTGCTTCGGCAGGGCTTTTTTGTATAGCAACCTTTCTATTATCTTTTTGAGCCATATATGCTTGACCTTGTCCTTAGGACATAGTTTACACTATACCTAAAGCATATTTTGACAAATACTTAATCTATATACAGTAATTTAGGAGAGGAAAATGAAGAAAGTACGTTTTGAGAAGAAAAAGTATACATATTTGGATTCCCTGAGATTTTCTATAATCAGTTCACCTGTGTGTACGATATTGTATTTGATTCTGTCTCTTGCTGTTGCAATTCTGCCAACCTACCAGGTTATTATTAATGCAAGATTTATTGATAATGCGCTGGGACTTATAGACGGCTCCGCAACAAAAAGAGCGGTATATATTTCACTGGCGATTGTTATCGGGATTATAGCATATCAATGGCTTGTTGAGCCCATAAAGGCATATCTTGCCAACAAAATCGAGATGGATATGAGGGTCAGTCTTAAGGGCGCATATGTTGAAAAATGTTCAAAGATTGAGTTTAAGTATGTTGAAAATACGGACAGTATGGATTTAATGAACCGTGTTGCCGACACAATGGAGCATAAGTTTATCGACGGCTTTACAAATGTAGTCAATCTGATATCGCTGTTTATGACAATTGCGGGACTTCTTATTGTCCTTATTACACAGATTGCCTGGGTTGCACTGATTATTATAGCTGTTGCCATACCGCTTCTCTATCTTTCGTTCATAAGCGGAAAGGCAACCTATGAGGCCAATAAAGAGATTACCAAATATCAGAGAAAATACAAATATCTCACTACCGTAATGACGGGAAGAGAAAATGTTGATGAGAGAACGGTATTCGGATATAACGAAAAGCTTAATGACAAGTGGTTTGAGCAGTATGAGATTTCCAGAAAAATGGAAACAAGAACACGTGCCAAATGGTTTGTAAAGCTTAAATCCGGAAGTATGATAACAGCATTTCTGTGTATCTTTATTGCAGCAATGCTTATCAACCCTGTTGAAACGGGAATTATTACAATCGGTATGTTCTTTTCACTGATAAATGCAACCTTTGATCTTGTACACACCATGTCATGGTCACTCACAAGATTAATCGAGGCTGTATCCACACATATCGAATACCTTAAGGAGATTACAAAGTTTGCAGCATTTGAACAGTATGATAATGCGGATGCCGTGCCTGAAGGCGGTATAGAATTTAAGTCTTTGGAATTCAGGAATGTAACCTTCAAATATCCCGGTACGGAAACCTATATTCTTAAGGATATGAACATGAAGATAGAAGCCGGCAGGCATTATGCCTTCGTTGGAGCAAACGGAGCGGGAAAGAGTACCATTGCCAAACTTCTGACAGGTCTTTATCAGGATTATGAGGGCAGGATACTTATTAACGGAAGAGACCTTAGAGAATATACGGCAGCTCAGCTTAAATCCTTTTATTCAGTTGTTTATCAGGACTTTGCAAGGTATTCAATTTCAATTTGGAATAATATCGCCATAGGATGCGTTGGCGGAGCGGATGATGAAGCAATCAACAATGCCATAACTGCCCTTAAACTGGACTCGGTTATTGAAGGCCTTGAGGATGGTAAGGATACATTGCTGGGTAAGCTGGCACAAGAAGGCAAGGATCTTTCCGGCGGTGAATGGCAGAGAATCGCCCTTGCAAGATGCTTTGTAAGTGAAGCACCGATTCGTGTACTGGATGAACCCACAGCCGCTTTGGATCCCATTGCGGAAAGTAACCTTTATAGTGAATTTGCAAAGCTTTGTGAAGGAAGAACCACATTGTTCTTCAGTCACAGACTGGGCTCGGTTAAGCTGGCAGACTACATTTACGTAATTGATAACGGACATGTAGAGGAACAGGGAACGCATAATGAGCTAATGGCTGCAAAGCAGCTTTACTATACGATGTATGACAGTCAGAGGAGGTGGTATCAATGAGTGAAAAGAAAATAAGTCCCATTAAGATACTTAAGAGAATAACGCCTCTTGTATTTAAGGCAACACCCTTCTTTTTTGGATTGTTCATTGTAATTACAATACTCCATGGCTTGTCATGGGCAGTAAAGATTTTGTTTCTGCAGAAGTTTTATGATACCACCAGTGAAGTAATAAATACAGGCGGAAGCATAAAGACCATATACATTTCTCTTATTGTGTACGGCGTGGTTATTATTCTGGCAGAGCTTGTTAACGCACTTAACAATTTCCTGTATCTGCCATTTAACCAGAAGGTTATCGGAAAATTGATGCAGAAGGTTCATCTTAAGATATCTAAAATTGGAGCCATCGAATATGAAAATGCGTCAACTCTGGACAGCATCAACAAGGCTGAGATGGGAATCAATAATATCTTCAACATGGTATTTTCATTTATCATGATGATGGCATTTTTCCTGCCCTATGTGCTGTTTATGGGAATATGGATTTTTACTATTAAGCCGATTCTGGCAATAGTAATTGTTATTTCCATGATGCCCTGTCTTCTGACAAAGCTTGTGCAGGTAAGTATGTACGCTAATCTTGAGGATGAGATTGCTCCGCTGAGAAGATCCTATGATTATTATGAGAGCACCATCTGCTCCAAGGAATATTTCAAGGAAACGAGAATCCTGGGCGTAACGAACTATTTTAAGAAGCTTTATTATGACACAATGGTTGTTCTGAATAAGAAAAGCCTTAAGGTGGCAAAGAGAGCCTGTCTGTTTGATCTTGCG
>CAMWYJ010000152.1 GCA_947178445.1 uncultured Clostridium sp. | reverse complement strand
CTACCATATCAAAAAGTATAAGGACAAATATTATTATATGGAAGGAAGCAGGGAGGATTTTTATATCACAAATTATTTTGGAATTTCAGAATTCAGACAGGTATTTGAACAGAAATACAATATCAGACTGAAAATAAGAGATTTCAGTAGGATAAAAAGCCAGCTAAAGAAAACATATCCTGTAGAGATTGTTGACCTGTTTGGAAGCCCTGAGTACAGAATCCCAAGGGAGTATATGGAACAGCTTATGGAAGAATACCATACTTTTTATACTGTACATGATGAAAAGAATCCTTACGAAAGATATAAGAAAGAAGTCGCCAAACCAAATGATGGACAGGTTAAAATTAAGAAGACACTGGATTTTTTTGATGAATTTGCAAAGCTGCAGTTATCGAAGACAAAGAATCAGATGGAAAGGGCAAGGACATTGGTTTCCCTGAGAAAATGTCTGTCAGATACTTTAGATAAAGAAATTTATCTGTATAAAAATGATGAAATCTGTGAACTGATGGTGAGTGTAAGACTCGTCAACAGGGAAAATATAGAACTGTGCCTGTTCTTAAAATATGTTTTAAAGGAATATAGTGAAAACTGTGCCTTCCGCCTGACCTTATTCCCAAGCAGGGAAGAAAAAGTGAAAACAGAACAGGATTTCTACACGGAAGAAGAATGGTCAGGATATATTCATTTTATTTTTGATATAGACAGGCATATCGAAAAAGCATTTACCAGACCCATTTATGCAAAATACTGGCTGTACTGTATGCTTCAATGCTCCCTTGCATGGAGAAAGGAAGATATCTTAAATATGCCTGCCCTGCAGTTGGATGTAGAAAAATATAATCTGGAATGGTTTGAACAGAATGAATTTACTTATGCTTCAGCATGGGAGATTATAAATACTGCAAAAAAATTCATAGAGCAGGACAGGGTGAACAAAACAGGTGCAAAGAAGCATTTTATTATCCTGAACAGCTTTGCGGTGGCTACGGCAATAGGCTTTATTATCTGTGAGAAACACAGGCAGGATGCAGGCGCATTAAGCCTGTTCGGGAAGCTTGGATTCCATTATGGGACAATGGCCAGGCAGCTCGGATCTGAAATAGAAGGATTTACTAATCTGAAAGCGACAAGGACGATTCTTTCTTTTGCAAATGAAACAGCTTCCCATATGGAGTATTCGGGTCGGGCAGTAAGCATTGCCTCTTATATGCGCTCGCATATTGCAGGAAAAAGTGGATTTTCGGATATGACGACAACCTATTTAAAAAGTTCTTTTGATGAAAAGGAACTTCTCTCCCTGCCAGCAAAGATGGGAGAACTTAGCCTGTTCGGGTGGCTTTACAATGAGATTTTAACTGCCATGGATGAAAAGCCTGAATCAAAAAGGGAAGAACTGATCGGGGTTATCAGGGAAGATATAGCACCAATCAGACTGGAAGGATATTCAGGGTATCTCCTGCAGGAACAGAAAAAAAGAACGGAGATTGTGGCAGAAATTATGAAGTGTGATATGCAGGATTTAAAAGAACTGTATACAGGCTTAAGAAGCGGAACAAGGCAGGGGAAGAAAGAAAATATTTACTGTGTAAAATCCTGCTGTCAGTATCCGACATCACAGGACTGTGAACTGTGCGGGTATGCAGTCCCTTCCATCCATGCCCTGCATGTAATAGGACAGGAAGCATCTGTGTTGCTGGATAGATTGATAAGTGTACAGGGTACTGACATGGACAGGGAGAGGTATTCTTACCAGTTGTTTAAATTGCTGACAATCCTGAAAGAAGCAAAGAATGAATTTGGAGAGGAATTTGTATCCTCGTTTGTGGATTATGGGATGATTGGTGAAAAATTAAAAGGGCTGCAAAACGCAAAGAAAGGGGTAAAATTATGGGAGCAGCAATAGATGGAATGGATATTACAGATTATATAGAAAATAACACACAGGATTACATGCTGATTCATTATAAAGTAACAGACGATTTTTCGGAAGAGAAATACAGGGAAATGTTTCATAGACTGAAAAGTAAAGGGATTATGGTAAATGATGATTATGATAACAAAGAATGGATCCTTAAAAAAAGCGATGGGAGAAAATTCTATATAAAGTTTAATACAGACATTGATGCACTGTGGAATGAAAAGTTGAAGCATTTTGTTCTGGTAAAACTGGATATGCAGAAAGCTGACTGTTATTCTGTAATTTCTGCTGTAAGGAGAATCAAGGCAGAATTGTCAGAAACAAATTATCTGGATACTGACCTGATCCATACATACAGGGAGCGGATTGGCACATGTGACAGAACCAAGAGCCTGTGTCTTTCTGCTTTCAGAGAATTTCTGTTATTTATTAACGAAGGAAATGCGCGGGAGTATGTGGATGTCATAAATGGGGTTCCGCAGAATTATACGACAAAATCCAGAAATCTCCCCTGTTACCAGAGCATACTTCTTTTTGATTACATCATCAATGATTTCCTGCAAAGGACAAACATAAAAGAACGAACAAGGTATTATCCAGTGCTGATATGGTGGAAACTGTCCAGCATAATACCGCTACGCCCAAGTGAAGTATACCAGCTTCCCAAAGACTGTATATATGAGAAAAACGGAAAATATTATATTCACATCGAAAGAATTAAAAATAATTTTGGGAGGAAAAAATATTCCAGCCTGATCATCAAGGATTTTGAAATCAGGGAAGATGTTTACAGTATTATCAGGGACTATACAGATTATATTTCTGAATTTGATAACACGAAATATCTTTTTTCCATTGAGTCATTAAAAAGAACCGCTGGACTGAGGGCAAAGGATGAAGATGTGGAAAGGGTTACCCATATCACCATGCAGACCATCTATAAGCACTTCAAAAAAGAAATCATTGAACAGAAATACGGCTACCATGTGGTTCCATT
>CAMWYJ010000151.1 GCA_947178445.1 uncultured Clostridium sp. | reverse complement strand
GCAATATAATCGGCATCCAGTCCTTCCTGATGTATACGATAAGCAATTACATAACGGATAAGATTGTCTTCTATCCCGGAATCCACAAGTCCCTGCATAAAAGTCTCTACATCCACATCCAAAAGTCCCATCTCATCCAGTTCTTCTATGCATTCACGGCATTTTGCCCTGTGACCGTCCTTTACTAAACTCTCTACCGTCTCTAATGCGGAAGCTTTATCCTCTATGCTCCAGTCCCTGCTTAAACCACGCTTTACAAAATCTTTATTATAGTCATCAGCTTCCATTCCGCCAACCTTTTCCCAATCACAGTTATTACTGTAAGTAAGCGGCGCATAAGTGGCATTAAACCACAGGATTGTTCTCGGAAGCCTATTCGCTTCCTTCCTCGCATCCTCCTCCTGCTTAATACGCTCTTCATTTGCCAAAGCCCAGCCACTGCTTACTTTTAAAGCATCTAAATCAACATCATAGCAGCTTGCCAGTTCATCAATAATCAATTCGGTTTCTTCGTCGGCCTCATTTTCCGCCATCACCATAGTCCACAGCACACCGACACCTTTGTCCCGTATATCCATGTAGCAGACTTCCGTGATAGCATAACCCGTCCCATTATAATCCTCTTTTTTCGCTGTAAGAATCTGATATCTGTCACTGCCGTTTTTCAGTATATCACTGACTTCTATATTGCTGTATCTTTCATCGTTCTGCCACTCTTCCACCTCATACCCTACGCTGTCTTTCAAACTAAGCTCCAAATAAGAGCTCGAGCCCAAACCGCTAAAAACCATAGCAGAATAGCTAAGTCCATGGTCAGAATAATAAACATAACCGTCCTCGTTATCATTTTCTTTCGGCACATAGAGTTCATAAAGAGAATTATCGCCGTAATAATCCTCTATCTCAATCAGTTCTATGTACTGTAATTCCTCTTCTTTCGGCTTCTTAACCTCCTCTTTGTCAGCATCCGCTTCTTCTTCGATATCAGTGCTCTCTTCGCCCTTACCGCTTTCCGCATCAGCTGAAATTTCCGGTGATTCCACTTCCGCAGCCTCTTTCCCGCATCCTGTCAGTCCTGCTGCCAGCAGCATCATACAAATGACAAAACTTAGTTTTCCCTTTTGTCTGTTAAATAGTCTCATCCTCATTCTCCTTTGCTTTCATCCTGACTTGTCTTATAATGTATCCCCATGATTACTCTTCCACCGTATACTCAACATATATATCCGTTATCACATCGTTCTCTACCACAACAACCAGCCAGTCTCCGAATCCCGATGACGAATATAGCGCCTCTTCACAGTCCGGATTCTCCTGCGATTCCCGTATCTCTTCAGGTTCACCCAAAGCCTCAATCATTACCTCTCTTGCATCCCCGACTTTTATTTTATCAGGAATCATCGGTACGTGTGCCCGCCCAACATTACCATCATTTTCTATGATATTATTGGCTTTTGTCCTTTCCACTGTATCATTATCGGCATTTTCTACCGTGCTGTCAGCTATTGTATTTTCTATCATGGTTATCGGCGGAACTTCCGGCACCTCATGTGTATTTCTCGCATATCTGGTAGCAGAACGTATAATGACGCCGGCAATTATCATTATGCCCCACACTTTTTTCCTGATTGCACGTTTTGTTGTTCCTGCTCCGCTCCTGCTTTCGTTTTCATCCATTTCCGCTATCTCCTTTTCCATCTCTCGCATCCGCTATGCTATCTTTATTCCCATGTTCTGAGTTCTTCTGTTTCCTCATCACTTTTTTCCAACCGGAAAAATCTGCCTTCTACGCACATTGCCGCTTTTCCGTTTTTATCTACTATGATGTCAATATCTTCATTAAAACCTACCACATGCAGCGTCGCACAGGCAAACGGCGCTTCCATGGAAAGCGTTTCCGGCTGCCTGTATACTTCATATAAATTTTCAGAGCTGGTATAATAATATCCGTATACAGACGCACTTTGGAAATATATCGCAAATTGCCTGTCCCAGTTCCAATTCATATTAATTTCCTGTCCCAGATAGCTGTCCACTAATTCCTGTGTGCGCTCCTGCACTCTTGCATAGACTGCCGAACCGGTATCCTCCACCTGAAGGGCATCGGATTCTCCCAGATATTCCGTTATCTTCCACTGCTCCGGCATAGCAAAGTATACTTTCCCTCTGTCAATCTTATAATCATATAGATACCATGGCATTTTCGTTCCGAAAGGAAGTTTATTGCGGATATAAGAACAGAGATACACTGAAGAAACATCTATGTAAATAGCCGTTCCGATATAGTCCGACGTTGCAAAATCATACAGCACAACACTTTCTATTTCGTCCTCCTTATCCCGATTCGCTATGCATAAATAAAGATTTCCCTGATAAGAAAGGAAATAGTGCTCCCGCGTATCTGTGCCATAGATATAAATTCCTTTTTGTGCCCTGATATTTCCGTCGTTGTCTTTTTCACATGAAAACCACACGTAATCAAACCGCTCATCCATATAGTCATAAAGACTGTGAATAAGAAACTCTTCCGAATCATATGTCCCTTCCATGAGGTAGTACTGTGTCGGCGGGACGGTGGTATGGGAGTACTCGCAGGCGACATGTGAATATCTGATATCGTACCCTGCCAGGTTCCCTGTCTCTTCTTTTTTAATATAATCCATCTTTTCTGCTACGGACAGTTCATTTTCCTCTATCGCTTCCCGCCGCAGCAATTCCTCAACGCCGCCCGTCTGCACAGCCTCATACAGACTATCAATCAGTTCAGCGCAGACAGTAGTTTCCCGGTATTCATCATCTTTATATTCCCGGACAGTCCCGTATGTAAAATTATAATATGTCTCTTCATCGTTTTCAGAAAACGGTTCCGATAGGTAACGGGAATTACCTCTCCCTCCGGCGTACACACCTCGATATTGCCATACAGCGCCTC
>CAMWYJ010000150.1 GCA_947178445.1 uncultured Clostridium sp. | reverse complement strand
GGACAGGAAGCAGCCTATAGCGCTTCCAGTAAGGCAATGCTATTTACCTATTGGAATATTGGCAAGTAAACCATAGTATAATTCTTCCTTCGGCAGGCGGAAAGTTTAAAGGTGTAAAGCGAAAGATTGTGGAACGTATGGTGAAGATATCACCGAAACCAGGAAAATGGTTTTTTGAAAATAACAAACTTACGAGAGGTAAAAATTATTATAATTATAGTACGGCGAACGTAAATGAGAGTCCTACAGTTGCGGATCTGGGGGGATCCCTTTGACGGGATCAAGCAGTTTGCTTATGGGCACTGGTTTCTGCCGAACAGCATCCACAGTGTGGGACAATGCTGGAACGGAGCTGAAGATGTGCTGCCTTGAAGGTGTTCTGGTCTATTGCGTGTTGCCTTCAAGGAACTGATTGTCAGCCTGCCTTTGGCGGAGAGTCTGCTGCGGCGTAAACCGATGGGGATATGCTTTAAAGAAGTGGAGGTGCGCTAAATGAGTGAATTGAGTGCAATGTCACTGGAAAGTACGCCGCAAGAGGATTATGTAAATTCTTATGCCGTGCAGGACGGTGCGGGGGCGGCAAATGGGCCTTCACCGGGGGCTGAAGGCGCTGGAAGATGCCCAGGCTGCCAGGGAAGCAGCGGACAGCGATTTTGAAGCAGCAGCATCTGAAGCACAGACCGGGAACAGGCCGTATATCCCTGACACGCTCTATCTTTTCTACGGCTACCGGACAGACCGCATCAAAGGACTTGTATGGAAAGGAGACGGATGGTTCCTGCCGTATAAGTGGCTGTCAGAAAGCCGATTCCAATGGCCGCGCAGCCCCAGGAAGTGCATACACTGACACCACAGCAGTTCCGCTGGCTGATGGAGGGACTTACGATTGCCCCGAAAAAGTCCGTCAGACCGGTGGAGCCGCCGGAATATATGGGATGATCTTTGTGCAAAACAGAGAAATTTTCAGGCAGTATTGGACGCCTTTCCGGCTGCCGAATTCCGGCGGTATACAGCCGGGCATATACGCAAGGAGTATGGTTCTGGCGAGAGATACACAGAATAGCCCCATTTAAAACCAATGTAAAGAAATGCCCGGCAAAAGCCATATCCCAAAGCCAGAAACATGGGCATTATGACGAATGCCGGGACTCCGAAAAAATTGCAGATATACTTTTGCTATAGAATCGGATATAATATACAAAGAGTTCAAAAAAATTGCAAAGAATTTTAACTGCATTTTAATTTATCTGTCACATAGACCAACGGGAAAGAAAGGGGACTGCAATATGAAAAAAACAGATAGCAGGCTTACAATAAATGATCTGTACATTGGCATGGAAATAAAAGACAAAAATCAGCTCAGTAACATATATGATGTGTGGATACTGCTTGTGAAGAACAAAAATTCTGAAGGTTATACAGTACAATTCATAGGCAAAGAAACAAATGCTGAATCTGATAAGCTATTCGCCCAGGGAAATGTAGTGTGTCCGGTGTACAATGACAGCCTTGAGCTGGAGGGGGACATCTACTATGAAGAATAACTTTATCCTGCTTGAACTGAACCAGCGCAATGAAATAAGGGCCGATGTAAATATGACAATAAAAAGTCTGGGTATTACAGAAATCGGGAATATCAATGTCAAGATAGATACCGGATGTCCCTACACATCCATACCTGTCAGGAAACTCGGCATTTCAAATGAAAAAGCCCAGATGATGAAGCAAAAAGACTGTGCTGACCCTGCCATCAAAAAAGAAATATCTTTTGGCGTAAATGATACAAAAGAAAAAAGGGAAGTGGATAAGGAAAAATTCAGAACCGGGGAATATATGGAACTCCAGTCTGTGACTTTCCGGCATGAATCCCTTGAAATTGATTTTGGAGGGATCTGTCTTAAAAATAATTCTGTAAAAATCAGTTATGATAGGACAGGCAATATCTTGATCGGCATGGATATCCTATCACAGATGGACATACATATCGGCCAGAGCAGAATATTCAATAAAACCATCTTCCTCGCATGTCCCTATGATAGTATGAATCTTGATTATCTGAAAATGTTGCATGAACATTTTCAGGTTTAAGAAGCTTCCTAAATATCTAAGCAATTTTTCACTTGCCTGTGGGATTGTTACTCTAAGGTAACAACCCTACAGACCATAATTTCCATTTAAGAATTTATTAACCTTCTTTATACTCTACTACTTTTTATGGATTTAATCTTTCTGAAAGCATGTCCATCGTGGAACCCTCCGAAGATATGCATTTATTTGCTTTGCGGTGGATGCAAATGCATTCGTGTGATGATCTCAAAAAGCATTTTAGTATCAAAAAGCTTAGCTAAATACGGAAAAAATAAGGGGAGTGTTGATGCCATGACATACTATGCCAAAGAAAATAGTAATACTAAGATAACAGCATTTTTGAAATAAGAACGTACAAACAGATTTCTTAAAAGTATGCGAAAACGTAACTGTACCCTATCTGATATGATTACTCAACAGTAAATTTTGTACCTGCCTGTGGGAAATTTCCCTGCCCCAGGCAGGTATTTTTCTGCCCTTTACATCTCTTGCAAATGTAAGGATTTTAAGCGCAAACAATAGTAAAATTGCATTTCAAACTATATTACAATACATTGTGCGAGATATATTGAACCATAGGAGACAAATATAGTAAAATATCGTCAGTATATGATAGAAAGTGTGGTGCGTTGGAGAAAGATCTTCCAGGGCCATTTTCCTGATCTTGGCAAGCCAGTAATATTAATTTTTCAAATGAATCCCGTTTTGTTCACACCATGTCTGACTGGTCAGTTCGGTAGCTCTGCATTCACGAATGATATTCAACCATCCCGCATCAGCGCATGCTTTCTGCCTTTACAAGCACAGGCGGAGGAGCAGCAGGAGATGTGGTCAGACTTCCTGGGGGAGTGTACCGCT
>CAMWYJ010000149.1 GCA_947178445.1 uncultured Clostridium sp. | reverse complement strand
CACTCAAACTTTCCTGCCTGCGCATCCGCAAGCATTCTCTGAAACTCTGTGCGGTTCTCAAATCCTGTGCCGGACACCCCATCATCGAAATATTCCAGCACTTCATATTCTGCAAATTCCTCATGGGAACGGATATAGGCATACAGGAGTTTTCTCTGGCTGGTAATGCTATTGCTTTCTTCCTTCCCGCTGAAAGCCATATCTGCGTCGCTGATGGAGAGACGGATATACAACGCCAATGCTCTTTTCATGCAAATTCCTCCTTCCGCTGTCCCATTCCACGTTATTTTTCATTTTATCTTTTTCGCTATTTTCCATGTCAGCTTCAGTGGAAAACCGAAAATACATTACTACTCTCATGCTATCTCCCCTTTCCGCTGTTCCATTGCCATAAGCAGTTTCTTCATTTCATCATCATAACGAAAAACGATTTCCATGCTTTTATCTTCATGGACAATTACCTGTTCCACCAGTTCTTCCACCATTTCCTTTGACAACTTCCGCTTACTCCGGTACTTCTCAATAATTTTCCTTACCTCTGTCCCACGCATGGGAGTATGACGATACCCCTCCATTGCCTCTGCCAATTCGTCGGCATAGTGTTCCAGCTTTTCAATCCGCCCTGAATATTCCTCATTCAGTTGCAGATATTCCTTTTCACTCAAAAGGCTCTGCTGATAATCTGCATACAGACCGCTTTTTAATGCTGCCACTTTCTGCAAATCCGCATGGCATTTATTCAGTGCCTCGGAAAAAGACGCCATTTTCTCCTTTGCTTCCTGGGACTGGTTCATCTGCAGGAGCAGGGCATCCGTATCCAACAGCAGCTTTATCTGCTCTTTCACTGCCAGAAATACGGTATCGTATACCACATCCATTCTAACCAGCAAACAGTTACAGCTGTCCTTGCCATACTGTTTTTTTCTGGTACAGATATAATAACGGTATTTTTTATATGGACGGATCACCATGCCACTCCCACAGCACCCACAGAATATTTTACGTTTGAAAAAATTATCTACCCCGCATTTTCCCTGTTTCCTTTCTCCCTTACGGGCATTTGCGGTTTCAAATAATTGTTCTGACACAAGCGGTTCATGGTGGTTTTCAAACACATTCCACTGCTCTTTATCTGCTGTATGGCGTTTCTCATGCCGGTACAGGCACACCCTGTCCTTTCCCGATACATATCTCCCTAAATACACCTCATTTTTCAAAATGGCTGCTATGTGGTCCCTATTCCATTTTAAGTGCGGTTTTTCTGCCAGCTTTTCCGGGTTATTTCTCATACGGTACTGGTATGGTGTTGGAATTCCCTCTTTATTTAACATTTCCGCAACTTCTGTCTGTAACCTTCCGGCAGCGACTTCCTCAAAAATCCTTTTGACAATGCCTGCTGATCCTTCGTCTGGCACCATGACTTTTTCATTCCCTGCATCCCGTTCCACACGGTATCCATACGGAACCAAACCACATGGAATACCCTGTTTCATCTGGTTTTCCTTTGCAGTGGCAATCTTTTTGGAAATATCCTGTGCATACAGGGCATTGGCAATGTTCGTCACAGTCATTATCATTTCTGCACCGCCCTTTACGGAATCAAACTGATCGTTAATTGCCACAAACCGAACCTTAAACATTGGAAACACACGCTCAATCAGGTTCCCGGTTTCAATATAATCCCTGCCAAGCCGGGACAAATCCTTGACCACAACACAATCTATCCTGCCATTTCTCATATCCAACATCATGCGCTCAAACGCCGGTCTGTCAAACCTAGTGCCGGAAATATCGTCATCCATATATGTATCATAAATTTCCATATCTTCCTGCTGTTCCACATAGTGACGGATAAAATTGATTTGGTTTTGTATCGTTCCCCTCTCCCTTGTATCTTCACGCTCTGCGGATAACCTTGCATAGAGGGCTGTCTTATATACTTTCATGTCACTTTTCCCGGCAGACCGAACCGGCGCCGGCTGTCTCATTCTTGATTTTCTCGCCATTTACACCGCCATCCTTTCTGCCTTCTCGATATTCTGTATCTTTGCCGCCTGTTCCAGCATGGAATGGAATTTATCATCACAGTCCAGCACAACCTCAAGATTTCCTTTTTCATATACCCTGACCTCTCTTATCAGATTGACCACAAGGCTGCGGGTAAGGGAGGAAATATTTCTGTTCTCCCGGTATTCCTCTATCCATGAACGGTCACTGTCCCTCTCCTGTGCTGCCTGTTCCGCCTCTTTTTCAATATTACGGATTGCCTGCTCTGCAATCGTTTTCTTCTGCTCAAAGTTCTCCTTAATCAACTGGAAGTCCTTTTTATCCACAATCCCTTCCTTGTAATCTTCATAGAGCGATACCAGCATACGGTTATAACGGTTGATTTCTTCCTCGTTTGCCTGTATCCGTTCCTCCATCTTCTGGATATCTATTCTCCTGATCTGCATTTCCCCTGCCTGCCGTATGACTTCATCCGCATCCAAAAGCTGTCCGATCAGCTCCTTTAACGTGGACAGCACCGTTTCCTCCAATTCATCCTCCCGAATACGGTGGGAAGTACAACGCTTAAATTTTTTGTGGTTGGAACACAGGTAATAGACATACTTTTTGCCGGAAACCGTAGACACCTTTCTTGTCATCAGCGCCCCACAGTCTGCACATACGGCAATCCCTGACATGGTATAGATGGAATCCTGCCCCGGTGAAGTCCTCATATCTATAGCAAGCAGCCTCTGGACAATATCAAAGTCCCTCTGCCTTACCAATGCTTCATGGCTATTTTCCACTACCGCCCACTCGTCAGCTTCTTTTTGTATCTGTGTCTTTACCTTATGGTTTGGCGTTGTTACCCTGCCCTGCACCAGCATACCGGTATAAATCGGATTTGTCACAATCCTGCGGACAGCGGTGGGTGTCCATTCACAGGTTTCCTTTTTCTTAAAGCTGCATTTGTAATTCTCCCCA
>CAMWYJ010000148.1 GCA_947178445.1 uncultured Clostridium sp. | reverse complement strand
CATTAATGACACACGGCTTCTTCCGTGTTCAGTTCATGACAAGCATGGCTCCGATCATGGCCGAACCCCCGTGGTATAGAAAATTGCCTGGGAACCCAGCTCCTTATAACATTCCTAGATATCTTTTCTCTCTTTATATTTTATAATATTTCTGTTTCCTCTGCAATCTCTTCCTTTCTCCTGCAAAGCACAAGTTATTCTGAGCCAGAGATATGCGGAATCGCTTTCTGTCGTTACTATTCACGGAAAATTTAAAGGCACAACAAATAGAGTAAGACATTCGTGCTCACTTAGTGGACACTATTCTTTTTTCATTTTTATGGGGAGGATTCAGAAAATATTTCAGCTACCGTATACGGGTTGCCTGAACACAATCTTTGAAGCGCCATGATTTCATTTATTCCGTTCCGCCGGCAGGTTTCGATATACGTTCTTATCAATGCATGGTTATCTGCCGCAGCTTCTGATTCGAACTGTCCGGAGATTTTCATATGTGATTTTACGCCCCGCAGGCCGCGTTCGCTCAGATTGTTTGTTGTAGGAATACTGAAATCCTCGACCCACAGAAAGTAATTCCGCCGATATTCCTCTATACGGCTCAACAGGGTGCGCTCCCAGGCTGCCCCATATTTTTGTGCGTCGGCCTCATTTTCTTTCCATCCATCTGACAAATACTTGTCCACCTTCTCATTAAACCGGTCAATATAGACCTGATCAAAAGCATTCCCACCACCGGCAATCGCATCATTACGTTCTTTTATTGTATGTCCGATGAGTTCCTTCAGATCGCTTGACCATTTATGGCAGGTATTGTCCGTATTTTTCTGACAGTCTCTCTGAAGATGCTGATTACATTCGATATTTTCAAAGTGATACCTGCTATTGTAATTCACCGTATTATGATCATGCATGGCTTTGGTATCTTCTGTCAGAAGGTTCAGTACGTTGTCATCATCTAAGCTTTCCATGTCTTTGTGAGCATGCGCCGTGTAATAAGCGATCCTCTCATCTCCGTAAAAGCGGAAGCAGGCTCTCTTAGTGAGGATCATGATAACTGTGTCATCCCAATAGACAATCCGAAGGGTGATCAGGACCATTTTCAGTTCCTCCCGGAACTGCCGCAGCCACCTGGCTGCACGTCCCTGAAGCTTTGCAACATATCCCTCACACGGCGATAATTCCCCCTGTGTCAATCCGTTCAGGAACATGGATGTTTTATTCATTGCAGCATTAACGGTATTCGTCAACGAGAGGGCGAGCGCCTGCAGTCCGGGCCCGTACTGGACATCACCCCGAAGCTGCGGGGTATATACTGACCGGAACTCTGTTCCGCAGTCCAGGCATTTGTAGTAATAGAATACATGCCGGATCTTTTTTATGCTGATCTCAACATCGTACTCATATTTCACCTCGGATTCCCCTGTGGGAATATAATGATCCCCATCACATGCGGGACAGAGAAAGCCTTCATCACCTGCTCCGTGGATTACGGTATCCGTGATCTCGCCGTCAGCCGGCGCATCAAGTACATGCTTTTCATGCCCCGGCTGTCCGCCTTTCTTCTTTCCGGTTTTCTCCCTTGTGTTCGGTATACGTTTTTCCTTGTTGCATGGCGTCCGGGATGTCGGAATGCCGGCATTCGTCCCGTCTTGTGAAAGCAGTGCCTGAGCATGAGAGAGCTTATTCTTAAGTCCGGCTATCACGCAGTCCTTTTGATACAGCTTATCTTCATACTCCATGGTGAGCTTTGTGATCTTCTCATCTGTTTCCCGTTCCTTTGCCCAAAGCTTATCTTCCAGCCGCCGGATGGTTTCCTGCAGCTGCCGGATCTCAGCCCGGCTTTCATCATACAGCGCGTAATAATCATCAGACCACATGTTACGGATACTTATAATCCTCGCATTGAGTTCTCCCACTTTATTCCGGAGCCGTTTTATCTCTTTTATGTATCCTGCAGCTACGCAATGATAGTCTTTCTGAAGTTTCAGGTATCGCTCTCCGGATTTGAACTCATCGATCGTTTGCTTTAAGTGTTTTATTGTGCAGCGTGCTGCCATGTAATCTTCAAATAAATTTTCCATCAGAACTCCTTTAAGGAGGCACCAGTCATTCCTCAACAATCATATCTTCCAAGGTTTCCTTAAGCTTTATAAGACACATGTTAAGCCGCTTGTTCTCATGCTCTAAGTGCTTTATCCTCGCATCTTTTTCTTCACATTCCTTCAGAAGCTTCCCATATTTGTTCCGATAATTGTCTTCCTGTTTCTTCTTCGGCAATGTATTTTCTCCATCGGTTGTCTTCTTCCTTCCACGTTTGCCGGAGGAAGGGATCAGTTCGCCGGTTTCCGGATCTTCGATCCCCAGATATTTTCTCTTCGGGCGTGATTGTTTTGTCTCGGGATCGTAGTAAGATGTGGATTCATACAATGCTATCTGCCCTGTTTTCTTGTTTGTGTACCGTACAATTGACATTTGACTTACTCCTATCAAAATTTACTTGGTACTATTTATTATAATACATATCAACATATATGTCAATAGGTTTATTGGCATTATATTATAATAAGTACCAACAAAAAGAAGAGCAGTTTATTGTGCAAACTGCCCCTCCTTTATAGCAATGCTGGAACACTTGATTTTACTGGCTTCCAGGAATATTTAGTGAGATTAAATCAGTATTCTGTTATTATTCATTTTTTCCGTGAATAGTAACAGAATATGAACTTTCCTGCTACGAAGAGCTGACGCAGATAAAGGAAAATAAAAGTGTATATTTAGTCCGGCATATCGAAACAGGGCGAATCTGTATTAAGAAAAAAATAGATGTGTATAACCAGTCCGTGTATTTAAAATTGAGGGATATGAAGCCTGAAGGAATGCCGCGGATTCATTTCTGTGCGGAGCAGAATAGAAAACTGATTGTAATTGAGGACTATATTCAGGGAAGAAGTCTGCAGGATATTTGTGATACGGAAGGTGCCTTTTCAGAGAAGCAGGT
>CAMWYJ010000147.1 GCA_947178445.1 uncultured Clostridium sp. | reverse complement strand
GGAAAGTACCGAAGAAGCGGCAGTGGGGGTTGCAGAAGCTAGGGGTTAATAAAGACCTTGCACGGCTGACGGCGTACTGTGGCGACCGTTACTATTGGGTTGCCACAAAGACGTGTGTGGTCAGGGCAATCTCCAAAGAAGTACTTGCCAAGGCAGGGATTGTAAGCTGTCTTGATTACTATAATGAACGTCATGCTTTGAAGTTATGTTGAACCGCCGTATGCCGAACGGCATGTACGGTGGTGTGAGAGGGGAGATTTATTCTCCCCTACTCGATTGTCGCTTTTTGTAAGAATACGCCATAAGGCGGTTTCTGGCGTGGGCTGCCGCTCTCCGCCCTCTCCATCTGGATTTTAACGATTTTTCAAAATTCAGATTGGAGGAAATCATAATGGCATATAACCATGGACGGGAAGAACGCAAATGGCGTATCTGGAAAGAAGCTGAGGAAACGATTTTACGGAAATGCGGTGTTGACGAGGATACCATTGAGGAAATCCGTATCTATGACAGGGCGGATTTTAATGCAACCAGACGGTTTTACCGCTATCTGAACGATGTCGGGGAATACCTTGAGGGAATGGCAGACACTGAACGACAGGCAGAGGTACATTCGGTTACAGATTTATTGGACGAGATTGAAAACGAAAATTTGTATCGAGTATTACTTACGGTGGACAAGCGTACCCTGCAAATTGTCCTGCTGAAAATGCAGGGCTATTCCACAAAGGAGATAGCACCGCTTGTCGGTCTGACAACGGGTGCTATCTATGCAAGGTTAGACCACCTGCGGAAAAAGCTGAAAGCCTTTAAGCGTTAGAGGGCAATTTTCAGCTTTTTCAAGGACTATAGAGTGAGGGATATTTTCTCTCACTCTATTCTTCAGGGGAGGATTATTGTATATGGACAGCTATATAGATGAAACAACAAAGGAACAATTTATCGAAGACACCACTATCCGAGAGGCAATCAATAACATTTACGATATGCTTGCAGATATGCCGAAGGAGAAGCGACTTGCTTTCTTCGAGCAAATTTCAAAACCAAAAGATTTAGATTTTGTAAAGGAAATGGATGGTATTTATTATGTCGTCTGTGCCCACTTCGATAGGGAACAAAGGGAAGATATGATAACCAAGGTCAATCGGATATTAGCATAGAAGTGTAAAAATATTTTAAATTCACGCTTTAAAGCGTTGAAGTAAGACGGCAGATATGGTAGAATAACATCACTACAAACATCATATCCGACTGTCGGAAAGGAGTTTATTTTGGACAGACAGTCAGAAAAAATTACTGCTCTCTATTGCAGACTCAGCCGTGATGATATGCTGCAAGGAGAAAGCAACAGCATTACCAATCAAAAATCTATTGTCAGTAAATACGCAAAGGATAACGGATTTCAGAATCCACAGTTTTTTGTAGATGACGGATATTCTGGTGTCAGCTTTACAAGACCGTCTTTTATGGAATTGATGGAACATGCCGAAGCAGGAAAAGTTGGAACGATTATTGTCAAAGACCATTCAAGGCTTGGCAGAAACCGCCTTGTTGTCGGTCAGTTATTGGAAGAAGATTTTGTCCGTCTGGGCATACGCTATATTGCTATTATGGACAATATCGACACCAAAGACGGATTGAGCGATTTTCTTCCTGTACAGGACTGGTTTAATGAAATGCACGCCAAGAACACCTCAAAGAAAGTGCGGGCAGTGTTCCAGAACAAAGGTATGTCGGGCAAGCCGCTAACAACGGTTATCCCCTATGGCTATAAGAAGAATGAAGCCGAACCTGCCCAGTGGCTGATTGACGAAGAAGCAGCCGAAGTTGTACGCAGGATATTCCATTTGTGCATTGAGGGATATGGACCGACACAGATAGCAAATATCCTTTTCTCGGAGGGTATTCCAACACCAACAGAATATTGGCAGGCACAAGGTCGAAAGACGTCCGCACTTCCCGCCGTACCTCATAAGTGGGCGGCAAGAACAGTTGCGGATATTTTGGAACGGCTTGAATACTGCGGTCATACAGTCAATTTCCGCTCTACAACACGCTCTTTCAAAGATAAGACCATGATACGCAGACCAAAAGAAGAATGGAAAATCTTTGAAAATACGCACGAAGCCATCGTTGACACTGAAACTTGGGAACTTGTGCAGGAACTTAGAAGCCATAAACGCAGACCAAATCGCACAGGCGAGGTCAGCATTTTTTCTGGATTACTCTATTGTGCCGACTGCGGAGAAAAGCTGTATTACAGTGTGACGAACAATTACAGCCGAGAGCAGGCATATTTTTTCTGCTCTAACTACCGCAAGAATACGGCAAACTGTACCGCACATTATATTCGTGAAAAGGTTGTCTACACCTTAGTGCTTGAGAGTTTGCAGCGTATCCTGTTCTATGTGCAGGCGTTTGAAAAACAGTTTGTGCAGGAACAGCTTCACAAATCGAGCGAGGAACAGAAAAAGGAGCTTGCCAAGAAGCGGCGTGAGTTAGCCAAATCCGAAAAACGTATTGCTGAACTTGACATATTATTTCAGCGGATTTATGAGGATAATGTATCGGGCAAACTGAGCGATGAGCGATTTTCAATAATGTCGGCAAACTATGAAACTGAGCAGAAAATGCTGAAAGACTCTCTTATTCAGTTAAAAGCCGATGTAGAAATGCAGGATGGCAAGACCGCAAATGTCTCTGATTTTATAAACAAGGTTAAGCGTTACACGGAAATCAAAGAGCTTACGCCTGCCATTGTTAATGAGTTTATTGACTATATCATGGTATCAAAGAAGCAGGTCATAGACGGAAAGACAGTATATCCCATTGACATCTTCTATAATGGTATCGGTATTATCAACGCTCCATCTGCTGAAGAATATGAAGAAATGTTCCAAGAACGCTTGAAACAGAAGCGTTCAAAAGAAGAAAAAACGGCGTAGCCACATAGGCTATACCGTAATTTGATACAGAGATGCCCTCGTACCCTTCACTTCCTTATGTGAAGGGTACGAAGGGGGAAGTGCGCCCGTTTGGTGGCATAAGGGATATGTCAGGGTGGCATATGCAGTGAAGG
>CAMWYJ010000146.1 GCA_947178445.1 uncultured Clostridium sp. | reverse complement strand
GCTATTCGTCGGCAGCGTCAGATGTTTATAATCGACAGATGGTATTCTACAAAATGGCGGGGAAGCGGAAACAGAGGAACTGGCGGAGAATGAGTTCCTCGATTTCAGTTTTGGCGGATAGCCGGAATGGGGGTTCTTAGGGGGCAAAGCCCCCTGAGCAGGTAGCACCGGTGGCGCAGACAGTGAGGAAGAAATCAGTACCACCGGCTAAGCCGGTGGTTTGCTTTTCGCCCTATAAGGGCTCGTTCCCGGCGCTGGAGTCTAAAGACTCATTGAAAGGTTCGCCAGCCGCAACACCAGTTACTTACTTAGCCCCTTGGGCTTATTTTTTCTTGCTTTTATTTACCGGCTCACCCGTAAACGGGTCTATATACTCTTTCAAAGACATTTGATCGTATTCTAAATCTTCTTTCAGTTGATTCCGAATATACTCTTCTATCTTTTTCGCATTTTTTCCTACTGTATCTACGTAATATCCTCTGCACCAAAAGTGTCTATTGCCATACTTATATTTGAGATTGGCATGTCTCTCGAATATCATCAGAGTACTTTTTCCTTTTAAGTACCCTACAAAATCCGATACACTCATCTTTGGCGGTATTTCTACCAACATATGAACATGATCTGGACAGATTTCCGCCTCGACAATGTGCACTTCTTTGCGCTTGCATAACATGCTTAATATATTTGCTATGTCCTGCTTTAACTCACCAAATATAATTTTTCTTCTATATTTCGGTGCAAAAACTATGTGGTACTTACAATTCCATGTTGTGTGTGATAAACTATTATTGTCCATTTGGACTACCTCCTTTGATTGATAAAACGGTTGGCGAACCTATTTTTATTTTATCAAGGGAGGCTTTTTACACAACGCTAAAGCTATTCTAACCACCCGCACAGCAGGTGGTTTATTTGTTCTCCAAAGTTCCGTTTTTCGGATCAGCGAAAAACTCCTCAATGGAGAACAGGGCCTTGCCCTAAAAATAAAAATCGGAGTGTCCGGCAGGCACTCCGATTTTTATTTTTGACGAGCTGGCAAGCCAACGGTACTACCTGCCTATATCATTCCCACCACATCGGCGGCAGGTGGAAAAGTGCCAGAGCGGGAAAGCGATGTGGAAAAGCCGGACGGAGCGCAGAGCGAGGGGAGGATTTTGTCTGGGAGCTGCGTTCTTTGCAGCGGACAGACTTATGGGAATGATGTGCCCTGCTCACGGAGCATTTCTACGATAAGGCTACAGAAAATGCGATGAATGGTATCGAATGGACACAAAGGAAAGAGGGATTGCAGCCAATATTTGAAATGAAATCATGATATTGAAAATGTAGCCACTACTGCAAATGTCAGTAGCCAATTTAATAAAGGTGGATACAGGAAGTGAGAATTTAGGAGCCATACACGTTGAGAAGAATGTGTATGGTTCTTTTTTGATGCAAGGTTGTTTTTAGAAGATAGACAGATTGTTATCAGATTGGAGGGATTTTATGGGAAACAGGACAAGGGATAGAGTAATCTATATCCGAACCGATGAAAAGCTGCAGGCAGAGTTTGAAAAACAAAAAGAAGCCAGCGGATATGGCAGCAATGCAGATTTTGTAGATTATCTGTTGCGGCTAAGTGAAGGAAAACAGGCAGATGGCGTTACGCTGAAAGATGTGCGTAATGTATTGTCAGAGCTTTCGGCGGAACTAAAGAAACAGGGAGTCAATATCAACCAAATAGCAAAGATACTCAATACCTATGGCGGCATGGATATGAAGCAGTCGCTTGAATATACGGAATACAGATATAAACAGATTGAAAACAGCCTGCTTCGCATATGGGAGAAAATAGCATGATCGGGAATAAAGAATAAAGGGGGGATATGGTCTATGGCAGAGGTTTATGGAAATGTCAATGTGAATTACAGTTACTGCAAATCTGTCGCACAGTTAAAAAGTGCGGCAGATTATATTCTTGGAACGAAAAAAGAACAGATAAAAGAAGGAATACAGAAGACAAGACCGGATTTGTACGGAGCGTTTGGATGTAACAGGGATAATTTTGCTAACAGTCTGCTGATAACAAGGAAGATGCACGATAAAAAATATTCGCGTTACAAGCAGAAAGATATTCTGGCACATAAGATGTCGATTTCTTTTCATCCGGATGATAACGATAAGCTGACCTATGAGGAAGCAGATAAGATAGCACGGGAATTTGCACATCAATTCTTTTGGAGCAAGGGATATGAAGCAATGTGGGCGGTGCATACGGACACAGAGCATATCCATGTGCATTTTATTGTGAGCAACTGTAATTTGAAGGACGGTAAATCTTTTCGCAGGGGGATGCCGGAATTGAAGGAAATGTCACAGTTTTTCGGGGAACAGTGCAGGGAACGGGGACTGACACATTCGGTCAGAGACACATTCTATAATGAGGTACGGACACAGGAACGGAAAAGTTTTGCGGAATGTCAGATGCAGAAGCATGATAAGTTGTCTTTTAAGGAAGAGATCAAGACTTATGTAAGACTGGCAATGAACAGCACTGAAACAAGAACGCTTGAGGATGTGGTGGAGATGTTAAAGAAAATATATCTCATGGATATACGATTAAAAGGGAATACCATTAGTTATGCACTTCCGTACCATGCGGGTAAAGCAGGAAAAGCGCAGGCGGTCAGGGGAAGCAAGCTTGGGAATCGTTTTACAGTGGCAGGGATCAGACAGTATATGCAGGAGAAAGAGCAGAAACAGGTGGAATACAGGCGTACTATGCAGGATATTGAGGAAGCAAAACAGTATCTTGATGATTATGAGGAATGGCGAGAGGAGGCGAAAAAAGCTGGGGATTCATTTTACGAAGCATTTGACCACTTTCAGGCAGATCATGATGTATCTGAAAATGATGAAGAAATCTTTTACGGAAGTGTTTTTCAGGAGTTCAATGAACAATGGCAGGGGAAAAGTGAAGCTGTTTCAGAGAAAAAATCAGAAGTAACCAAAGAGGAGAAAGTAGATTTTTCAAAGCTTTCCTTAGAAGAACGTGCAAAGCTGCTTTCGCCACCGACAGGTGATCAAATGGCAGAATTAAAAGAATATCAAAAACGGATGGGG
>CAMWYJ010000145.1 GCA_947178445.1 uncultured Clostridium sp. | reverse complement strand
CTGGCGCATTTGGGGCTATGTATTCAAAAGCCTTTTCGTTTATATCATCTTTTTTCGCAATCACCTTTTCAGAAACCACATCTGAAAACTGTTTTTGCGGTACAACCCTTTCTGCTTTTCTTACTTCATATCCTATCGGATAGCCTGTTGTTCCAATTCCGCTAACACTCATTTTTCAATTCCTCCATTGTTTTAATGGCGGTTTTTCTGTCATTCAGAACCGCCTATGCTCCCTTATAATAAGTCCGGGCATTATACCTATATACTTTACTGCTGATATGTATTCCGAGATTTTATTTCCTATCCATGAACAAGTTATACATATCCCACATTTTTTTGTACTGCACATATCCTGCATAATTGTGGGCATTGTACTGCATTTCCATCATTTCTTTTACGTTACTGAAAAAGTTCTTTTTCAAATTCATTACACTTGTCACATCTGCATTTGACAAATTAGCTCCGCTCAATACGCTTGATGAATAAACATTGTTATCAAGTTTCCCTTCCTTGACCAGATACGCATTTAATGCAAGCATTTCATTCTCTGTAGCATTTGATACATCAACCGTTCTAGGATCAATGAACTGTTCATGTTCCTGCCCGTCTGCTGATGTAGTCACAACTTTCACTATTGGATTTTCTGATGTATACCCGTCTGCTTCATAGACTGTAACATTCCCTCCGTCACTTAATGCCCTTGATACCATTCCACCCATGCGGAGAGAATAAGCACCGTTATAAGAACTCTGCGTTGTACTGCCCGCAAAACTTTTTTCAACTGTATTCTGTTGCGTTCTTTTTGTCCCGTATGCTGCTGTCGGGTATCCTATTGTTCCAATTCCATTTACGCTCATTTCTTAATATCCTCCATTGTTATCAAATATTTTAATGGTGGCTCATCTGTCGGTCAGAGCCACCCCTGCTCCCTTGAAAAAGTCCAAGCAGTTCGTTACTTCATAAATAGTTAAAGCACATTTTCTAACTCCCCCTGTCAAACTTTATGACAAACACCTCCCCTCACTGCTCCCCAATCTACTCGAAACTGGGGAAGCCTACCCTGTCCGGCTATGCTTTATTAGTTATATGTACCCGTTGTTGACATTTCACTCTCTTTGATAAGTGCATCTAATTTATCTTTTACAGCTTGCTTTGCAATTTCGTCCATTTCATCTACCGTCTTTGTTCCACCAGATGCCGCTAAAGCATATGGATCATTCAATGCCACATTAGAGCCAGTTAGCATTGCCCAAAGTTGGTGATGCGTCCACTGTCTCTCTTGCTTCGGAATACTGGAATCAAAATAATTTGACCAATCACACAAATACTTTCCAGAAATAAATGTTAAACTGTTAATCGGAGCAGAAACAGCTTCTTTATAAGCATCAGCATAGTAACACCTGATGATATCCTCCTGCTCCTTCAACTGTCCTAAGTAAGACTCAAAATAAGTCTTATTGGCGATTGAACCATCTGGATCAACTTTTCGGTAAGGATCAACCTCCAATTTGGTCTGGTTTTCACTTTTCCATTGCTTGAGCATATCCATGAAATCTTCTTTCGTCATAGCACTAAGTTGGTTCGCAACTTTATCAACCAATACTTCCAAACTATCACGCCCCTCCTGAGATATTGTTACCTGATCTCTGTTAGAGGCATGAGCCACCGCTGTGTTTTTATCCTCTGCTGTTGCAAAATGAACAGTTCTCATAGACGAGAAGCGGTAATTATTAGAATTTAATGTAACATTCATAAAATCCTCCTATGTCATCTGATTTTTATCATATATTTTTTCTTCTTGTGATACTTTCGTGTCAAAGCTCTCCAATTCCCCAATTTGACGGGAAACGTGATTCTGCCCATTCTATTTCCTCACATAACCTCTCCATCAATAATCAAAATTACGTCCGTATATATTTTACTTAAATAGGTTTTATAATCTTCTATTTGCTCTCTGCCTACTTCATCATTTGTCTTTAACGATAATTCTATTGAATATTGCTCTGTTCTTTCATCATAGGATACTGTTGCATCTGCCGATTCAATCCCATTTTCATCCTTGAACATACTTTCTGTAGTCTGCACCAGATAATCACAGTATTGTTCAGTCGGATCGCTTTGTGTTGCCACATCATCGAAGTTTACTGAAATGGCGTTTTCTGCCATATCCGATTGTAACGCTTTATCCGCTGCTGTTTTTGTATTCTTTGCGCTGGCTATCATTCCACACCCTGTCATTAATTCTACACACATTACCGCTAACAAGAACATTATTCCTTTTTTCATCAACATCTGCTCCTTTTTTATCTTCTATCATTCAGAACTGCCTACCGCACCCTGACTTTCGTACTACCGAATACCGCATGAGAACTGGCAGCTTGTGCAATTTTTTGATTGCCAGACCGCCCATTGCCGGATATAAATGTGGGAACACCACATAGCGGGCAGCTTCCATCTTCTTTGATCATAGAGCCACAAAGCGAACAGTATTTATCTTCCAATTCTGATGTTTCACCAACATCGTTTTCTGCATAGCGCATCTTTGTTATGGGTTTGTCGGAATCCATTTCTTCCGTTTCCAGTCTTGCTGCAGCTTTGCACATCTCATCTGTAAAGCTCTTTTCCACCACACCCGCTTCTATTCCTCGCATTCCGTACATGGCAAGATACCCGAACGCCCCTATTCCGTTAATACCCATATTTTCAATTCCTCCATTGTTACCAATCTTTTTTGGGCGGTTCTTCTGTCATTCAGAACCGCCTATGCCCTCTTAATAATAAGTCCGGGCATAGTTCACACTTTCATTATACTGTTTCTTCAAATTTAACTTTCTCTATTCTTATAAAAAGTGACTAAGTAAGGGGCAATATTTGTATAATCTACTTCTTCAAATCTTGCTATGGTATTTGCAACTTTCTCTTGTACAGATTTTGGCTTTACTGTCTTTACAACTGTTTTCCGCGGTGCTTCATTATCTGTTCTATTTGTATCATCTGATTTTTTGGTATCAATACCACCACTGACAACAGTATAGTTTTTAACATTTCCGTCTTCGTCTAATTGAATACAGTAGCTTTTTGTCATTTGGTACAATATAGGATCATCGCCATAAGAAGCAGCAACAGCATTATCCATTCTGTCATAATCGGTTTTCCATTTTTGCAACTTTTCTGCAATCT
>CAMWYJ010000144.1 GCA_947178445.1 uncultured Clostridium sp. | reverse complement strand
GGGATATCAGATATAATACGATTTTCTGCTGCTGTAGAGATAAATTAAAACGACTCTTTTGAATTAAATCATTCGCCTTCGTAACGGTTTTATTTCGCAGCTCCAAATACTTGTCGTCTTTCATGCCGATCACCCCGGCCTTATTATACCCCTATTGTGTCATAGATGTCAATAAAGTCACAATATGAACATATCAAGGCCAATACAAAAGCAAAACAATCAAAAACATCGAAAAAGTTCACTTTTAAAATCGAATAAAAAAGTTAGTCTGTACTAAATGTCACCACTAAATGAACCATTTGTCACGTTAGTCTGTACTAAATGTCACCACTAAATGAACCGTTTGTCACAATAAAAAGGGGTATACTTTATATAAAAAAGAAAGAAAGAAATATATTTATAAAATAAGAAATACAATTTAGTTTGGCAAACCAGATTTTTCACTCGATAAAGTTGCGAAAAAGACGAATTTTCAAAAGAATACATCTCATCCAACAAAATTTGAGGTGAACACGACTAAACTGAATAAGGAAATCCGTATAGTCATAGCCGTCGCAGAAAGAGATGAAAACATAAACAAACTTCTTGACAGTAGAAAATCCATATAATCGTGATAAAAACGATTATTTTAAAGCAAATTAATCATGAATCAGTAGTAAATTGTTTCGATTTTAAGAATAATATCAAAACAAAATATCATAGACATTGCTCGCAATTTATTGAATGTCCATAGTAGCATAATACAACAAAAACACAAGAAAAAATTAAAAAATTGTGATTATGAAGGCAAGAATTGAAGAATATATTGTGAAAATAAAGCAAAATTAGAACATTTAGAAGAAAAAACAGAACTCCCTAATTCCAGTTACCAGACCCAGAAAATACCAATCCGCACCTGAGTGCTTCAGGAAGTCTGCCATATCTATGCCAAAGAATGTTTTACCCCATATTCCCAAATGGGCAGCATGATATTACCCTGAAGTCAACCAGTCTGTGATGTTCGTACACTTCTACGCTAGAAGTCAGCAATATTCGTTTCGCAGAACTATTTATGAAGATATATGGCAAAATTAAGCGATAAAATAAAAATAAACAACATATGCGTAAATTAAAAGCGGTCTTCCCATTTCCCGGGATACCGCTTTTAGTTTGACAATCAATAGAAAATTTTAGACCAGGCCTGACGTAGCTCCAGAACAACATCTGAGAAATACCGAAGCTGAAGGCGCTTGTAGGCACTGCAACGCTTTACGACAAAACAATAACTGGCAATGAGATACTGGCCGGCGCTAAGATCCGTGCATAAGATTTCTCTCATCCACTTGCGTGATCCCTTTTCCGCTCTAAAAGACCATTTCACTCAAGGCTGTACTAATTTTCTAAGAAAATGTTTTGATATCTGTATTTTCTACAACGCTTAGGAGCTTTTTGACTGTAACTACAGACGGATTTTTGAAGAGTAGCCGGATAAGCCGGACCGCCATAAGTACACTGTTTATGCCAATTTCTTCTCCGCGGGCGGAAAGCATTCCGAAAAGCAGACCAAGCCGCCAGGTCATTGCCTTGGCGGATATCATATTTGCGGAAATGCCAAGAATCGAAAGGTCTCCAATGAGTTTATCTAGGACCATGTCAGTTAAAAGCTCTTGTCGGCAGCCCTTGATGATATGGCACAGCCCGAATGTCATTAAGCATAGGGCCATAGTGGGTAAAAAATGTGGTACTGTCTACCATAGCCGTAAATGGCAAACCCATTAGGCCAGAAAGACCTGTATGGCGGAGTTGCTTCCCGCTTTGCTGTTGATAATGTCATATACCATCGCGTTTTGTGTTGCCATAGAGGTGTTTTCCTTCGTGTATAGTTAGTATTTTGTAGAATTGCCGCGTTGAAGCAGATCAATCGTCGTTCTTGCAAAATTCTATCACTGCACCAAGGAACCAGAGCGACAGAAAGATGAATGCGGGTGTCATATGAAAGCTCCCTTTTTTGATAAGCAGAACCTGATGGTCCCTCGTGCCTTTTGCTTTTGTGGTTTTCCGCGCCGCAGATGCTGGATTGAAATCTTTAAAGGGGCCACCAGGGAAGGGCCTCGCGAATGAGCTGCTGCGCGAGTTTTGCTGCGAAGGGAGCGCACTTGATAATAATCTTTTCCATAATCATATCCTCCTGATTTTAGTTTTGGTTTTTTGTTTTGGTATGAAAGGGAATTTAGACCGCGCTGGTTGCATATACCGATTTTGCGGCGCTTAGGTCTTCTTTAGTAACCGTTACGCGGCGGGCTTCTTCCTTCATTTCTGCGGCGCTGATGTCGCTGAAAGTATAAGGATCACTGCTCTTTTCAGCCATTTTCAAGATCAGGCGAAGGAATACCACACCGGCGAGATAAACCGCGATGAAAGACACAGCGGCAGATGCCAGGATCGAGGCCCCGGGAATGAACATTCCGGCGAGCATCGCGGCCAAAACGCCTCCAAGGTTTGCGGTGATGTTGGCGAGGGCAGCCTTTGCCAACAGCTTCAGAACGTTTTCCTTCAGGGAGATCCCTAAGGTGGTGCACAGGGAAGCGTACATGGTCCACACAGCGCCGAAGCAGCTGATAATAATAGCTGGGATAGCCAAACCAGGGATGATGCCTCCTACGGCGTCAGCGGCGGCGGCAGCCAGCGCGGCGTTCAAAATGATACGTTCCGTTTCGTTTGCGCGGACATAATAGTCCTTCAGTCCTGTGGTAATCTCCTTCATCATGTAAGTAGACATTGTGCAATCCTCCTAAAGTTTTTTATAAATTTTTGTAAAATGTACCTGGAACGTTCTGCCAGTCTGCTACGTCCAAAATCACCTGATAGAGTTTTCTGCTACAATGATTGAAGTAATCGAACAGCTTGTCCGCCAGCACTGGTACCAGGGTATCTATGACGCAGTATAATTCATATCGCTGATCTTAATTTTTACTTCCATCATAACGGCAGCTCCTGTCTGTTTTATCCGGTGGTTAGAAGGGCCACCAGGGAAGATGTTCGCGAATAAGATCGTTGATTTTTTCGCCTAGAAACGGGCCATATTGAGCCATGGGTTTGGGTCCCAGTCGTTGAGCGGCGACGTCCAGGCCGATATTTTGAATTAGCTTTTGCAGCATTTTTTCTATGCTAATTTCCTCCTGCCTTTGAATGGTTTTGCAACTGTTGCGGAGAAATTACCGGATGTTACCACAG
>CAMWYJ010000143.1 GCA_947178445.1 uncultured Clostridium sp. | reverse complement strand
ATGGCCTATTAAAAATCTAAATAACAGCTATAATATTTTATGTATATTTTAAAATACGTAAAGGGACATACAGGAAAAAACAGGAAAAGAGCAGGGGACTAACAGGGGGTTCTTGCTCTTTTCTTATTTTAACTTTCGCATATTTCTCAACAGATACACTGTACAGGTAAACGATTACCAGCCACTCGGCGTCTGGGGTATTGCCTATTGCGCCTTCCGGGAATATGCTGTTTATTTAATGCTTAGAAGAAAGTGCTGCAGCAGTTTACACTGCTCATCACTTAGCATGGACACATCAAGAGACTTGTCTTTTTCATCCTTGTCAAAACCTAACAGATAATCGGTGGAGCAGTGGTACAGTCGGGCCAGGGCCATGAGGATTTCCACGCTGGGAGTGCGCTCGCTGCTCTCGTAATTTGAAATGATAGAGGCGGATACGCCTACAGAGCCGGCTACCTCTTTTTGTGACAGATTCTTAAGTAATCTCTGCTCCTGCAATCGCTTTCCTAATCCATAAACCATAAGCAAATACCTCCTTATCTCATTGTATTGTCTTATATACTGCTTTAGGGCAATAAAACCATGCTTAAAGCATTGCAAACTCTGCTTAAAGATGATATAATGCAGTTTGTTCAGATGAAGGAATATAAGGACTACTATAGAAAAGAGGAACATAGGCAGCTGGAAGAATCACTGAGGAGGGCGGCAGCAGCTTGTGAGGAGGAACAATGCAGGGAGAAGTTAAAGAACTGAAAGAAAAGCATAGCAATATGAAGTATGCTTTGGCAGCATTTTGGGCGACGGTTGTCTTTGTAATAATTTATAAATACAGTCTGAATCTGCTGGGAACAGAGGGGCTCAATGATCTGGTGGAGCATACGGTTCATGCGCAGAACATATATCGGAACAGTGTGTGGGATTCATGGTTACAGCGTCCTTATCTGTTCTGGCATCTCTGTGTTAAGGGCTGTATCAAATTTCTTGCAATGCCTGTAAAGGAAGCATCTGCATTTACCTGTGCCACTTTTTCTGCATTCAACTATTTTGTCTCCTTTTATCTGCTGGACTGCACTGCGTCCAGGCTTGCGGGCTGTGACGCGGGAATGGTGTCGTCATGTGCCGCCGGCATGCTTGGACTAGTGCAGCCTATGTATGTTTATTGGTTCAATGTTTACCAATATGAGGGACAATTCTCTATCAATCCTTTATTTAATCCCACCCATATGGCTGTAAAGCCGTTGGGCCTGCTCTGTTTTATGTTGGCGGTTGACTTGATAAGATGCTATAAGGGGATGGGAAAATTTTATTTTCCAGGCGCATGTTCAACCAAATGGCTTTATGCGCTTTTCGGAGCAATATTATTGCTATCCGCTTTTGCCAAGCCAACTTTCATGTATATGCTATTGCCGGCAGGCGCAGTGTATCTGTTGGTTGAATTGGCTCTGATTATGGTGCATAAGGGTAAGGGCTATGGGGAGTTATGGAGATTTGTATGGAGGATGACGGTTGCCTGCATTCCGGCATTAGTGTATTTGGCTTTTGAATATATTGCGTTTTATTTCTGGGGCGGAACTAATTCAGATGCACATGTTGCCATATATCCCTTTCTGACCGCATGGCATATCTATTCGCCAAATGTACCAAAGTCTCTGATTTTGTCCATGTCCTTTCCCTTCTGGATGGTGTTGGCCAACTGGAAATATTTCCTGCACTCTGTGGAAGGGAAGCTCAGCGTTATTGGATATATAGTGGGAACTTTGGAATTTTCATTCTTTGTTGAGACCGGTTTTAAATTGAGCCATCTGAATTTTGCCTGGCCCATGCTTTCCGGTATGTTGCTTTTATGGGTGACCAGTGCCGCATGTCTGATCAGATGGACAGTTTCTGATAAAACCGGCAGGTGGAATCGGGTGGTGGTTATCGTAGGATGGCTGCTGTTATCCATCCATTTGTTCAGCGGCTTGTATTATATTAATCCATATATGTATATTATCTAAAACAGACCCGCGACAATTATCTGCCGGCGGCACTGATGGAATTTATTTTATTTTTCTGTTTCATAAATATTTTGCCCTGTTCAATATAAGTCTCCTTTTGAGCATCTGTTAAGGAGCGGAAGACGCGCAAAAGTATTTCTTTCTCATAGGAAAGTTTCTGTCCCGAAGTATTATGTCCCAGAAGACAGTCTGTGGAAACCTGAAAATAATAGGCGATTTTCACCAAAGTATCATAATCCAGTTCTCTGGTATTTTGAACATAATTTCCCAATGCGGAAGGAGTGATGGCCAGTTTCAGTGTCAGCTTCTTCTGGGTAATGCCCTGTTGTTCTATCAAATTTCTTAATGTTTCTCCTGGATTCATATATACACTTCACTAATATAATAACAGAGTAGAAGACTCATGGAAAATAAAGCACGAATAGAGTTGACAATACACAAAATGTGTTTTATCCTATGTTTAAATATGTTCCATTCAGGCATCTATAAGGAGATACGGGAAGATATAATACCTTTTGCCAGCTGGTGTGGATTTTCTGTATGACAGGTTTTCCGGGAATCTGCCTCTGTAAGAGAGAGGAAAGGGATAAGTATATTATATTTACCGTGGCATTCTGGGAATCTTTCTGTATCAAATGCTCTTTGAAGCAAGGGCGAGATACCTGTTTCCCTTTTTACCGTTGCTGACAGCAATCTATGTCTGTGGCATGTCGCAGTATTGCTCCTGTGTATACGTGAGGAGAATAATATGGAAAATACAGATGCAAAGAAAAGAAATGTACAAAAAGAATGGTTCATAAGGCTGGCCAGGGCATTTCTGACAGCGTATGCGTTGTCGATGGCATTTCATGTACCCTTTACCGTGGCCCAGTACGAGACGGGAATTGACTATGCCATTGCCGCCATCTATGAACTGCTGGGAGAATATGATTTCTCGTTTCTGTTGATTTTTGGTCTGTGCGTCCTTTTTTACCGCTGTATGGAGGAGAAGGCGGGGCGGCCCAAGAAACCCATGTCGGCGGGACTGTCGGTGGTTTTTTCTCTGTTTTTGCTTGTGGGCAGGAGTTATCAGGAGACAGGAGGATGGGGATATTGCTTTGGCAGTCCGGTAAACCTGGTCAAGTTTCTGATGGCGCTTTCTGGTTATTCCGCTTTGCTGCGGAGTATCCTGGACGGATGCACCGTATGGCTGGAGAAGAAATCATTTACCTGCGGAGAAAAGCATTTTTGGAGCTCTCACGGATTCGGCAAAGCCTTTGTCA
>CAMWYJ010000142.1 GCA_947178445.1 uncultured Clostridium sp. | reverse complement strand
GTTGTGTCGCCATTGGAAATTCCATTTTCCTGAATAAACTCTCTTTTAACATTGTCAAACATCTTTTGGCGTGATTCATCAGAAACATTTATCAACTGTTGCCATGTCGAACGGTCTACTGAGCCATCTTCTCCATGATACATTCCCGGAACAACAATTCCTCCCGGTCCAATAAAATCTCCGTCTGAATTGAAGTTGCTCATCACGTTCCTCATGTGTGCTTCCCGTCCACCCAATAATTCGTACAGCATTTTTTGTTCTGGTGTCATCATAGCTTCTTCTGCAATAACTGCTTTAAGTTGTTTCTTTTCTACATCCTTATACTGTTTGTTACCATTGCTAATTCCCTTATAACCTGAATTACCTGCATTAAAACTAATATTCATTGACATAACCATTACCTCCTTATGCTTCCTTGCTAATATGGAACATATCATTCAACATGGACAAGACCTTTTCCATACTACTATCTTTAGAGCCAGAAGTCTTGTAATTATCTTTCCATACCTGTGCCAGTTTTTTCATTTTCTGCCCCATTGTTTCTTCTTTATCTGTTGCCTGCACATTCTTATTGGTGTCCGTAAAAGATGTTTGCTTGATTCCTACTTTAGAGGAAAGCCTTTGAAACTCATTTGTAATCATTTCCTTAACATCTGCATTGTCTGCCACTCTCTGGAACGCCTTATCCAGTCCATTTAATTCTTCTTCCATAGTCATTTTTCGATAACCTGTTTCAGAAGTTTCATCTTCTACATAACGCTCCCTTGTACCATTCTGATAACCCTGCACGATTTCATCATAAAGATTTCCATAAGCTCTGACATAATCCTCTGCCATGTTTGAAAAACTGTATGTACTGTTATCCGTCCGCTGACCTTTCAACTTTTCAGTTTCTTTTGATAATTCATTGCCATAATTATTTGCAGATAGAGCATTTGTCGCCTGCTTTGCCTGTTTTATGATGCTGGCTTTGTCCTCTTTTACAATAACTTTGCCATTTGCCCCATTCATGCCACTTTCATTGAGTTTCTTTCGGTAGCTTTCAATACCCTCTTGTGAAATTGAAATTTTTACCGCATCATCGTCCTTCGACGATAACGCACTCATTGTTTTCTGTTCTTGAGAATTGGCTGTTTTCATATTCTGAAACCAGCTATTTCCTGTACTTACCTGACTTGTATTTCCGCTTACATTTACTGACATACTGTATCCTCCTGACATTAAAAATTTGAAATCCGTTTCATTCTATTTCATGGTTCTATATGTTTTATCGGCTCTTTCCAATATATTCATTAGCTTTTATCCTACTTTATACTACTATATCTTACTTTGTATTGTTCTATCCTACCGAGTGGTATACTACCACAAAGGAGGAACTGCCATGCGCCCATTAAAAGAAAAAGTAAGCATCACATTAGACAACGATATAGTGCAGAAAATCAAAAACATGGCAGAAGCCGATGACAGGTCTTTCAGCCAATATATCAACATGGCACTTAAAGAGCATATTCAGTCAAAAGAGATAATTACATCTGATGAAAAAGAGGAAGAATAAATTGTTACAAACATTCTTCCTCTTTCTTAATTTTATTACCTCTTGGATTTAATAGTCAATGACCTCTTTATCCGGAAACAGCTCGATTATCTTTTTCACAGCTTCCTGTACCATAGGATTTCCGCAAAATTCCGGCATAAGGTTGATAAAACCTATGTCTATCTCACTGCCGGAAAGTATGTCAGCCTGTGAATCTTCCATTTTATCTGTCCCTTCCACATGAAGATTGATGCCAATGGAAGGGACACCGTTCATGCGTTCCGGCGGTATCTGTCGGTAAAGCGTGACCGCTTCCTCCAATGTACCGATGCCCTCATGGTATTCTCCCAAAGTATGGTATTCCCCACACTCTGCCACCGTAAATGTCATGATTACCTTCTTTTCTTCCTGATCCGCTGTCCTTTTTCCCATTATGATTCTCCTTCCATATTATTTTCTGTTTTTACGCAGCAAGATACTTTTCAGTATCTTCCGTTATGTACTGTTCAAGATATTCCTCCCGGTGTGGCATGACGATATGCAAATTACCATGTATATTGATCCATTCAATTACAAACCAAAAGCCAAGACCTCTGCTGTCCGGCTTCCAGATGCCTTTTTCGTCAAACGCCCCTCCACGCATCATATAATCTATGATTTCAGGATTGGAGAGTTTCTCTGCAAGCTCCCAACGGTTCGGTGACTTTTCCCTGTGACAGCCAAAACCGCAATAGACACACCCCGTCCTGTTACATCCGGTAGTGTCAAATACAGGTTTTCCTACATCAAAAATTCCCATATCCATTGAATTTCCCTGTGTCTGTCCTTTCCCATAGTCTGCCACTACCTCCCCATATACGTCCGCAATCGGGATATGATTATGGTAGATATATTCCAGTACGTCTTGTTCCGTCCAGAATGACATAGGATTGCTGATAGGGCTTTTCATATCAAAACCATTACAGCCATTTTTAAGCCAGTTCGTAGTCCTCAATCTGCTTTCGCTTGCCATCTGTGCTGTCATTGGCATTTTCCCCGTCTTTTTGGCGTAATTATGCATGGGCGCTTTTTTCATAATCGAACAGCAATGGTCTGATATTTCAAAAGGCGCTTCCAAAAAGAATTTATATCTTTCCTTATTGTACATCTTGGAATATTCCGATGTTTCCACCCCGTTTTCTTTATGGGGATATTTCCCCTGCAGGATAAGATAACGGACAGGCGTTTTGATGTCCGTACTTGGTATCTCTCCCCGGCTAAGGCTCTTATACGCTTCATTTTCCCTGTCCTCCCGGCGGTCTATGCCTACCAAGTCCGCCATATAACTGTAATTGGGAATAATCCCCCCGCTGTCTGCGCCTTTCTCCTGTTCTGCCAGCTTCTCCACATATCTCCTTGCGCCATATACACAGCCCGCTACTTCTTTTCCTATCATCGGGTATCCGTATTTAATGATAATCTGACGGAAATTCATTTTCGGTCTGATGATTTCAACATTCTCATACTGTTTTACAAATTCCCTGACCTCCGGGTATTCCAGTCCGGTATCCACATATACTGCCCCTATTTTCGGGTACATTTTCCTTGCAATGTCCAATAAAACAGTGCTGTCTTTCCCTCCGCTGAAGCTGACGTAAACACCGTCATCTCCATAATATTCCACCCATTCCCGGATACGATATTGTGTCATCCGTATCTTGGCGGAAAGCGGGAGTGACTGCATCTGGTACAAATCGCTGATTGTATGTTT
>CAMWYJ010000141.1 GCA_947178445.1 uncultured Clostridium sp. | reverse complement strand
ACAGCATCCCGATTCCTGACAGAAAGCTGCTGGAACCGGTAAAAGGAAATATTCCCACTGTCAGCTGCACGGCATAGGGAAGGGGCATGATAAACATATGCTCCCACTGCCCTCTGCCGATAATCCTGCTTGGAAACAGCGCATTACATCCGCCCATCATATTCAGGAACCCCATCACAATATTGCCATATGCCAGCATGAACAGGACTTCAAACCGGTCCATGCCGCCGATTCCTCCAAATTTCCATGCCAGAAGGAATATTCCGGAAATCGACGATATATTGGAGACAATATCAGCAATTATAACAATCGCCATGAACTTCCCATCCCGCATCAAGGAAGCCTGATCCATCCTGGCGTGTATTCCCAACAGTTGAAAGTATCTCTTTATTCCGTGAAATACCTTTATTTCTTTTTTACCCACCAAAACTCACCATCCTCTCTCTGGATTTCTGAAACCACACGGCTGCGGCGATCCATATCACGACATTCCAGAATAGCTGCAGCGGAATGATCTCCAGGGCTCCTGCACTTCCCACATACAGTGACAAAAAGGCGCCGCCCAGACTGCCGAAGGGCTGATAATTAATCCACCTGTCCATGCCAAAGGGCAGTATTTTGAACGGTATCACTGTGCCTGAAAAAAAGGAGGTCACAGCGCTCCTGATGACATAGGTAAGCCATGAAACATTGCGCAGCCTGACTGTAACGCAGTAAAACAGAAATTCAAAGGCAAATCCAAGAGATACGCTCAGCGCCAGTGACGGAATTACCCACAGAGTCCTGGGCAGTATCCTGATCCTTAACAGAGGCGCAGCAAAAAACATCGGCACCGAAAACAAAAGCAGCATCGGTATCCATTCTCCAATCGTCCTGGAGATAACCTGCCCGAACGCCGGCAGGGGACGGGTAAACATTTCCATGCTTCTGGTATCGTAATCCCATGCCGATAAACAGGTATTTACGACCATCAAGTCTGCCAGCAGGGCATTGACATAAGTATAGCTCAGGAGCTGAGAAACCGACATCTCCGCCTCATATCCGCTTTCCGCCAGAGATTTCCAGATAAACATTACCGGCACCAGATACACTGCCTTCATAATAATACTCGGAAGCATATAAAACACGCCGCCGCCCATTTTGCCCTGTACGGCCATCCGGGCAGTCGCCATATATTTTCTTAGCATTCTTATTCCTCTCATTCTGCCGCTTGCTGCGGCGATATTGTTTATGCCGTTTATTTTTGGGCATAAAAAATGCCCTGTACAGACTGTTTTGTCCGCACAAGGCACTCGCCTCCGACTGCAATCCAACACATAACAGAAGAAGAGGTATCCTGCAAACCATCGGTTACAAGACTGCCCTACTCCCGATTATCCCGTCAAATGGTGAGCTGCATACAAAACAATCCGTCTTCCAAAAAAGGGCATAGTTATCCCCTGCGGTTTCTGCTTTGTATGTGAATCTACGTATGATATCACTGCCGTCAAATAACTTTTTAGCCTTCAGAAGTTCGCAATGCTTCATATTCCTCACCACCTTTCACAAAATTTAATTTTAATTATACAATGAATTATATAAGTTTGCAACACTTAATTTATATACGTGACGAAGGACAAAAAATGGAGTAAAAATATAGAAACACTGTTGACAAAATGTGTTGAAGCAGAAAAATACACATGGTATAATTTAGGGGTAATAAATCAAAATCAGAGGATGTGCTGTCATGAAACATATTGTAAGATTACTGGTATTTGCTATTGGTTTGACAATCAGTGGAGTATTGGCCTATATGCTGTCATCCGTTTTTGGTCTGTTGAGATGGCCTGTTTTTGTAATCGTTCTTCTATTTTTAGGTGAGATTATCTATCGCATAGATAAATGGATCTGTACACATTATAGAGAATAAACCCGGTTATCGAGAAATTGAACAATGGGAGTTCTTCGGAATTTGTTAAGGATAAGGAGATCTGATATGGAGAGCAAAATAATCATAGCAGAAACAGAAAGGCTGATTTTAAGACGATACAAAAAAGAGGATTTGCAGGACTTATTTGAATATTTGTCTGATATAGAAGTTGTGGAATATGAACCCTATAAACCTTTGACCTTAAATGAGACAAAAGACAATCTTGATTGGCGCATCGGAACAGATGAAATGATTGCTGTTGAATTAAAAGAATCCCACAAAATGATTGGTAATGTATATATGGGAAAACGCGAATTTGAGGCGCTGGAAATAGGATATGTATTTAATCGGAATTATTGGGGACATGGTTATGCGGCCGAAAGCTGCAGAGCATTAATTCAACAGGCGTTTTCAAATGGTATACACAGGATATACGCAGAATGTGACCCCCGTAATCAGAATTCATGGAAATTACTTGAAACATTAGGATTTCAGCGTGAGGCCCATTTAAGACAAAACGTATATTTCTGGAAAGATGAAAACGAAAAAGCCATTTGGAAAGATACATATATTTATGCCAAATTAAATGCTGACGAATAAATAATTTGAGGCTGTAAAGGCAACTATCCGATGTGAATAGCTGCCTTTTCCTGTATTTAGCGGGCCAGCCGCTGTGGGAGAATGGACTTCCCAGGCTACAACTGAATCCAATAACGCTGCTCTATATGTCCATCTTCTTCAACTTCATTTTCCAATACCCCGCCATTATTAATAATTGATTTCGCTGAGCCAATGTTATCTTTGCTGCAGCACATCAAGACTTTGTCGATACCGAGTTTTCTACACTCGTCTAACGCCAAAGCAATCATTGCTGTCGCATAACCTTTTCTTCTTTCACTGGGCCTGATTCCATCGCCTATATGGCCACCCGTTTTTAATAGTTCAGCATTTAAATAGTGGCGAATGTTAACGGCTCCCACAAAAATGTTTCTGTCTTTATCAAGGCAAAATAAAGTTGTATCGGGAACCCAGCCATTATCGGTATCTTCCTTAGTATTAAGACTTTGTATGTAATGATCAAATTCATGAAAATCATGTGCCCATATTTTCCATGGAGACCTATTTGTGTGATTTACTATAATATCGTTCTTCCATTCTGTCAACATTTCAAATAGCTGTTCCTTGTATTCTCTCGTTAATTCCACAAGTTCAATATTCAAGCTTACCTCTTTCCTGCATAACACATAACCTGCCTGTGTTATTGCGTTAATCAGTATTTGTATCAGTGCGCACGGCTTCCGATCTGTCGAACTGTAAGAAATATAACACAATACGTTACAAGTCACGGCCTAACCGAATAGTCTTTTTCTAAAGCCAACTATTGCATA
>CAMWYJ010000140.1 GCA_947178445.1 uncultured Clostridium sp. | reverse complement strand
TATACCTGTTTGCATTTATCTGGCTTGTCCTGTTATGGCTGCTGATTCTCAAAACGACCATTCTGTTCTACCAAATATCAAAACCTGCCGGATATCTGATGATTCCATATCTGCTGTGGGTAACTTTTGCAGGCTGCTTAAACTTTGCCATCTACCTATTGAATTAGAAAGAACCAGGAATTCGAATTTCAATTGCTGTTTTACTTATTTTTCCCTTTTTTGGGAGGTACAATCAACACATCCTTCACCATCCGTCCTATAAAAAGTATTCTTCTGCAAAAACGCAATAGAAATCTGAGTGAAATTGTGGTATTATGTTGGTGATACAAACTGAAGCTTATGAATGGAGAAAAAAATGAATAATACTATAAAGATTTCAGATCATTTCTGGATTATTGAAGAAAATGGTGTCCGCTCATTTCTATTTGAGGGAGACAGAAGGGCTATGTTGATTGATACAGGATTTGGCACATTACAGATTCGTAAATTGGTTGCAGAGCAGACGAATTTGCCGGTATTTCTAGTGAACACTCACACAGATAAAGACCATACAGGATGTAACCGAGATTTTAAACCTGTATATATGCATCCGTCAGAAATGGATCATTACAAAAATGCCTTACCAGAAGGCTGCCGCATGGAAGATGTCCATCCGCTATGGGAAGGGGATATTATTGATTTAGGCTTCTGGCAATTTGAAGTGATTCTAACGCCTGGTCATACACCAGGGAGTATTATGCTGTTGGAACGAAAAAAACGTATGCTCATTTCAGGCGATTCGATTCAGGATGGGGATATTTTTATGTTTGGAGCGGGACGCAATATGCAGGCTTTTCAGAGCAGTCTCCAGAAAGTATCAGCTATGACGGATACATTTGATTCCATCTGGCCGTCCCATGGCAGCTACCCGTTAACAGCGGACATTATTCCGGGTATTTTGCAGGGAGCGCAGGATATGCTCGCAGGGAAATTATTGGGGCAGGAACCGCCCAGACCCATGCCATGTAAGAAATATGTCTGTGATGCAGCATGTTTCCTGTACTAATTTGACTAAATTTTTTTATAAATAGATTCAAATTTATTTAAATCTTCAACTTTCCCCATTTTTCAAGGCTTTGCAGATAGCCGCCTCTCAAATATGTATCCTTTTCCCTTGTTTTTGCCCTTATGGGCAAATCACAAGGGAAAGTTTTTGTATTCAGTTTTGATTGTTAATTCATTCCCACTACCTGACCCAGGAGCCTTGCAGAGCTGCGTTTTGCTTCCCTTGTGGCGTGGACGTAGACATTCATTGTGGTACAGACATCTGAGCGATCTAGAAGTAATATTATCAGCTTTTGTTATGAGCTTCTTTTCCTTATAGTTCTCCATTGTTTCTTTGAGCCTGCGGAAGAATAACTAAGAATTTTCCATACCAAAGAAGCGGATAACCACTCTTTTCCAATGATTTATCCGCTTTTTATAGTTAACGACATTAGAAATTTCGTTTTCGGCCCTGCAAAAGCTCACATATACGGCTTTTGCAGGGCCGGAAACAGAAATTTGTTATGTCGTTTACTATAATTGTCTTGCAAAAGAAATCAAAACAGGCAATCAAGTCACAGGCGCCAAAAAAGGAGCAGACAAAGAGCAATAATATTTTGCAGTGATTAGAGGAAACATCTTTTTTTATTTATAAAACGGAAAGTTTACTTGACATTTTTCAAAAATTGCTTATAATAAGAATATGGAAAGCAAGCTTTCCATGCAGAAAGGAGGATATATGAAAAACCGATTGGAGGAATTGAGAAAGCAAAGAGGAATCAAACAGGAGGAATTGGCAGATGCTTTAGAAGTATCTAGACAAACTATTGGTTCTCTCGAAAATGGGAGGTATAACCCCTCTATCTTGTTAGCATTTAAAATAGCAAAATATTTTGGCATGACTATTGAACAAATTTTTATTTATGAGGAGGAATAGACATGAAAAAGAGCGATAAGATTATTTTAATAATTTATATTATGATCGGAGTAATTTTAACTATTACCGGACTTAGAATTCACATTGATTATTATTCTTCAATGATATTCGCTATGGGAGTTGGCTTGCTTAGCAGTGGTATTGTACAATTCATTCGTTATTACTATAATACAAGACCTGAAAACGTAGACGCATATCATGAAAAAATTCGGCAGCAATCTATCAATTTGAAAGATGAAAGAAAAGTTCAACTTCGCAACAGGGCTGGTTATATTACTTGGATAGCCACTATAGTGTCTTGTTTTGTGATTGCATTTATAGCCGCATTGATTCATGCAGATTCTTTAATTGTATTCACTTTTACAGGAGCAGGCTTTTTAGAATATGTGGTGGCGGCAATTATATACAGGGGCTTAAGTAGGAAGATGTAAACTGGGTGCTACAGCGTTAAAATAATTGTGGTGAAAAATTTTACTCCAAGCACAATAAGCTAATGATACAGTGCCAGGGCGTATAAGATTCCTCCCCCTCCCCCAAATTTGGCAAAGACACAATAGAATTTTGAGTAATAGTGTGGTACTATGTTGGGGATTCACATTGAAATATATTGCAATAGTGCAGAAAGGAACCTGTTTTTATGGAGATCAGACACTCAACAGAAAAAGACTTTGAGCGGATTATGGAACTCTATGAACATGCAAGATTATTTATGGCTGAGCATGGAAATCCTGGCCAGTGGGGTCCGACACAATGGCCCCCAGGGCAATTAATACATGATGACATTTTTCACAAGACCAGTTATGTATGTATCCATGAAAACATGATTGTAGGAACATTTTTCTTTTTAGCAGGAGATAACATAGAGCCCACATATCAACAGATTGAAAATGGGAAATGGATAGGCAACAGTGCTTATGGCGTGGTACACCGCCTCGCCGGTGATGGCTCGGTAAGAGGCATTGGTAAATTTTGTTTAGATTGGGCTTATCAGCAATGTGGGCATCTTCGAGTAGATACACATGAGGATAACATCATAATGCAAAACCTATTGAAGAAAATGGGATTTACATACTGCGGAACGATTTATGTTGCAACAGATAACAGCCCAAGACTTGCCTATGAAAAACTTTAATACAATGGATTCCAAGGAGTAATTCTCTGGGCTGCATCTGAATTTGTTCCGATAACAAAAGCGGTACTCCGCTCCGAAATGAATCTGAAAATACACCTTACGAGAATTTACCGTTTACTCATATATTCCAACTCTGCATGGAATCCATTCAACTGGTTCTCCCAGGCCTTCTATACGGCGGGCAAAGTCGATCACTTCATAAAAATCATTTTCCAGCAGTCCCATGTCATTAAATCTTGCCATCGGTAAGCCTTTCTGCAGCGAATTGCAG
>CAMWYJ010000139.1 GCA_947178445.1 uncultured Clostridium sp. | reverse complement strand
CAGTCCGTGAATTTGCAGGCTCTGATTTTGACATGAATACTGTTTTTTACAATCTGGATGAGGAAAAAACGCTGAATCTGCTTGATGTTACGGAATATTCCGGGAAAAATGACAGTTCTATTTATATTCCCATGTATATGAAGGAATTAGGTGGTTTTGCAGAGGGCGGCAGTATTGCTTATTCCATAGATGGCAAGGAGTATACCTATGATATTAGTGGCATCGTATTGGAAATGCAGTATGGAAATTACGGTACCGGGATGATTGGCGGATATTTTCCAAAAGCTGTCTATGAGGACTTTGCGCAGGAATATAGTGATCAGGTCATTGCAGAATACTCCTTAAAAACAACCGGCACCGCTGATTTAAGCGAAATTAAAAATAATGTATCTGAAATTTTAAGGGAAAAAGGGATTGCGTTATTGAGTATCAATGACAAGGATACCTCAAAGCAGACCAGAACAATGGTCTGTACGCTGCTTATCGTTATATTTTTGGCGCTTGCTGCCATTATACTTGCAGTCAGCATTTTCTTAAGTAACTTCCGGATACGAAGCGCAATCGAAGACGAACTGGCACAGATGGGGGTATTAAAAGCGCTTGGTTACACAAGCAATATGATTATTGCGGGGACAGTTATGCCCTACATACTTGTAGGCATTGCTTCTACGGTAATCGGAATCGCCCTGTCTTATGCGGTCCTGCCTTCCGTAGCAGGTATTTTGGCAATCCAATCAGGATTTTCTTATACGCCTGCTTTTGATATAATGGCTTTGCTGATTGTAATACTGACACTGACATTGGCAATATCACTTTTTTCCTATATTTCAGCAGGGAAAATACATAGATTAGAGCCGATTAATGCCATAAGGGGCATCACAGGAGACGGATCGGCGGGACAAAACATATTATTATTTATTGTCTCATTTGGTATCATGGTGCTGCTGTCTTTCGCAGGAACGCTACTATACAATGTAAATGTCAAGCCGGATAATTTTATGAATACACTTTCAGAGGAATTACCGTCTGTTATTTTTACGGCAGAGGATGGAAAAATGGCGGAGCTTAAGGAACTTCTTGAAAACGACAGCCGTGTAAGGCTTTTTATGGAATATGCTTCTGTGCCTGTAAGCTATGAAGACGGAAGTCTTACTGCCTTTGTGTGTGAAGATTTTTCAAAAACAACAAATGATATATGTTATGAAGGTCACAGTCCTGTGAAAGAGAATGAAATCGCAGTAGGAAATGCAATTGCGGATAGGTTTCCTATCGGTAATGAAATAGAGCTGACAGTTGGTGATAAATTGGCAGATTACATTGTAACCGGTTATATTCAAAGTGTGAATAATGCAGGAGTGGTATGTCAGCTGACAAGCGAAGGATATGAAAAAATCGGAGAAACAACGAATTTGGTCAATGTTTACTTATATAATAAAAATGCTGATTCGTTTATAAATGAGTATGAAGAAAACCACGATGCGCTCATTAAATCATCCGTAAATTTTGAGCAGATGGGTGAAAATAGCAGAATGATGTATATGGGTATTGTTTCTGTGATTGTGCTGATCCTGTTTGTGATTTCCGTTCTGATGGTGCTGCTTGTGATGTATGTAATCATAAATGGGGTGATAAGCAGACGCAGACAGGAATTTGGTATCTATAAAGCGATTGGATACACAAACAGGCAGCTTACAATTAAGACAGCTCTGGAATTTATACCTGTTGTGGCTGTGGCGTCAGTTATTTCGGTAATAGCCGGGCTGTGGTATCTTCCCACAATCAGCAATACCATTTTTTCTCTGATTGGGGCTGTAAAAAACCATTTTGAAGTATCTGTTTGGATATTGATTGTATTTGCCATTCTGCTTACTGTGGTGGCATTTGTGATCAGCGTACTTCTTTCAGCACCAATTAAAAAAATTACCGCATATTCACTTTTAAAAGAATAAAATGTATATAGGCGTTTGCAAAACGCAATTTTTTGTTTCTTTCGTTGTACAGCATATGCAATCCAACGATGGCACGCAGCACAAGGCATACCGGTCTACTAGGCTCGAAAGAACCTCGCCAAGTAGGGCGGGATTGCGCTACTTGTCGCTCGTAGTGGTGCATAACATGCCAAAGTACGGCATGTAAGCACCAACGGCTCCAAAGTACCTGCTTATGGAATTGTATATGTTGCACAACTGTAATGTAAAGTTAAAAGAGTTTTGCAATCACCTAAATAAAATGTATATTGAGAAAGGAAAATAAAAGTATGAATTTTTCTGAAAAATTAAAGGAAATACGAAAAAAGGAAGGTATCTCACAGGAGCAGCTTGCCGAAAAAATCGGAGTTACGAGGCAGGCTATCACGAAGTGGGAAACTGGAAAAGGGTTACCGGATGTTGAAAATATAGCAATCATAGCAGAGATTTTTAAGACGACCATAGATGAGCTGCTTATGGATTCCGTCACAAAGAAAACCCCGGCAACATCTGTGTATACCAGTGAAACAATTTATGACATTGACTGTGAGAAACATTTTGATGTCAATATCGGCAGTGCGGCTGCGATCATGCTGTCATCAGGCGATGATGAGAAGCTGCATGTTAAGCTGTCCTCTGAAACTCTTGAGAATTTAGGCTCCATGTTTAAGATAAAGCTGGATGACAGGAAAAACAAGCTTGATGTAATTTGTCTTAACAAAAATAAGTTAAGCCGCTATGAAGCGGAGGAGGCGCTGACCGTTGAGATTATTCTTCCGAATAAATATTCTGACATCTGTGAGATTGCAGCCAGTGTTAAACTTCTTGCAATCAATAATCTTCATGTAAACCGTTTAGAATATGACGGTGATGCAGAGCAGGTCTTGATTTCAGACAGCAGTGGAAGTTTGGAATTAACAGCAAAGACAAATTATGAAATTACGGTTGATAAGATTACGGGAAGATTGGATATTAACCAATGGAAGGCAAAAGCGGTTCTTCATATTCCGGAAGAAAATATGGTAAATGTTATCAATAAAGGCAGAAAATGTAATGTTTATTATGTAAAAGAAGGAAAAGAAGCAGAGTGTGAAAATGTTGCTGACAATGAAAATGAAATCAGTGTTTCAGGAATATTTTCGGAGCTGGTGGTGGATTTGGTGGGGTGATTAAAATTTGCTGGATGTATTGCATACCTTTAATGATTGTAAATTTTGTGAGTTGGAGGTCGAAAAATATCGAATTGTCAATAGTTTCTGACTTGTAAGTCAGAAACTATTGACAATTATGGGGCTGTAGTTATAATAGAAGCAAGAAGCAAGAAGCAAGAAGCAAGAAGCAAGAAAGCAAGAAAGCAAGAAAGCAAGGAGGCGCCGTATGAATATGCTAATAAATCGTCCGTCATATTTGGAACAACTGATTCAAAATAAAGATGTAGATTTGGTTAAAATAGTA
>CAMWYJ010000138.1 GCA_947178445.1 uncultured Clostridium sp. | reverse complement strand
TATGTGTATAAGATACAGATTTAATATTATAATTTAAGTTGTAGATATTATCAACATATTTCTGGAAGAATTTGTAAATTTTTGGAGATAACGAAATCTATCCCCCTAAAACTACAGGTTTTCGGGGGATAGATTTCGTTATCTTATAATCTTTCAGTTACTGTTTAATGCAAAAAAATCGGGAACGAGTTAATACCCATTCCCTACAAAAATAAAATTTTTTAATCGTGTATCCATTTTAACATGATTAATTCATATAGTCAACAACTTTTTTAACAAATGCATATGCTGTCTTAATACATTCATTTTTATCAAAATATTCTTTATTTTTTATTACACGGCCATTTACAAATTCTTGTATCTGTTTAAACCTTTTCTCTTTTACGACATTTGCATTGACAAATTCTTTATAAACATAAAGCAACGAAATAAAATCATACAAAAATTTGTTGCTCAATTTGCTCTTTCGCATAGATGCCCCAATTCCATCTATATTAGAAACAAATTTTACAATTTTCACAGATGGCTTATTTGCTCCCTTTTGCAGTTTATTTATCAGGCAATTACTATGAGCAGTTGCATTTCTTAAATCTCTAACAGGATATAATAACTCGCTATCCTTTAAACGCCCTGGATACCTCTTAATATAGTATTCATACAACTTGACCATATCTCCAAAAGAAATTAATTCCACAAAAACCCATGCTGGAAAATATGGATAATATTTCTCTATCAATTCTCTGCAATATTCACTGGATTTATGTTTTTGTATATTTTGACAACTTCTCTCATACTTTGTAATAAACCTTCTTATAATATCATATCCATCTTCTTCTAAATTATCCTCTATATCTTTTAATAATCTGGTTTTTAAAGCATGCTCAACATCCAGACACATTTGCAATATTAAATATCGCAAATGCATATCAATTGTTGACAATTCCTGCAAATACGCAAAGTCAAGATTTATGTATTCACCATTACTCTTCCGTTTGTCATAATTGGCTCTGTATGATGCCATTTTCATATAGTAGTTATTATTTTGAAGAAACGTTTTGGCATTTTCTTCCTTTACTATATCAAATTTTATTCCTTTTATTTTCATATGAGCTATCAGTTCATCACTTGTTTTAAGTATTTTCATAAAAATTCCCCTTTATGTTTTTCATCATTATACAACATTATCAATGACAATAAAAGACATTTTTCTATTTCATATACCACCAAATATACGCCATAAACAGGGAATTATTTTAATTATGACAAAATGTTTGTCAGCTGCTTGATAATTATGTGTCAGTTGTCGGCAAAATTCCATAAGAACTGTAGCTGCCCAGTGCGTCATATTGTTATATTAAGGCCCCTGAAAAACTATGTTTTCAGGGGCCTTATAATTTCCTTCAATTCAATTACGTTTATCTCTTACAGAACTTGCAGCGCCTGTATATGGGCTTTTCCGGGCTTTTTGTTACTTACCCGTTAATTATTCATGTTGTCAGGTACTGCCGCAGCCTGCTTCTTCTCGTACTTCCTTACCACTTCTATCCTCATCCTTGACTAAAAAGGGATTAAGCCACCGCAATATCTCTTACATTTACAGCGGCGGTTACTACCTTACCTATGCCGATCACAGCACGATTTCCAGACACACTTAAAACGGTATACTTATCACGGTACAGTTTGAAACTGCCTCCAGTGTATGTAACATTTCTAAGGACTTTCACCGTGTCCCCGGCTTTGATCTCCCTTGTCACCTCGTGGGACTGCTCCTGGCTGGATGCCGTAAAGGTAACATATTTTTCGGAAGCGGTAATATACCCGGCTCCACTGAGCAGCTTGTACATTGCCTCAGTGCCCACCTTTACCTTTTCGGTCACGCTGAAAATTTCTCCGGCATGAACCGGTCCTTTTTTCGTGTTGAGGTTATGGCTTCCCCACTCCGGCGTTGTGTGGATGCTTAGGCCATCCTGCCCCTCATAGATCACTTTTACTCTGCCAACCACTTTGGTGGTCGGTAGCGGCTCCTGGGGTATCTTCTGGCCAGCAGATCCTCCTACATGGTCGGGCAGGCTTCCACCAATGATTCCGAAATGCTCTTTTATGGTGTAGGCTTCCGCCTTTGCGATCTTTTTCAAATTATTATCATCGGTCAGAAAAGCACATTCCCGACTATTTGTATGAAATCCGTGTTCAATGATAAAAGCGTGCTTAACCGCCCCGGCGGATGCCTGGGCAACAGTTCCGGCACTGTTCACGGCTCCACGGATAACTCCATAATAATCTTTGCCTGTGATATCGCTTTTCCTGGTCAACACACCTCTGGAATATGTAACGCCTGTAACCGGGGCCATGATCTCCACAATGGCATCAGCCAATTTATTGCCCAAGTCCTCGCTATCCGGGAGAAACAAGGATCGGTATACAGATACACCATAAGCCTTTTCATACTTTGCAGCATCCGCCACTGCATTAGAATGCAAGGACAGAAACACGGTTGCCCTGTTGCTTACGGCCACTTTCCCTCGGGCAAATACGCTCGGATTCTCCGCCATGGTACCCTTTGTCATGATAACCTTAACCTGGTCTGTGCCACTCTGCAGTTCCTCCTTAATGTACTGTGCCAACCTAAAGGTGGCATTTCCCTCATAATATCCGGCAGCCACTCCTTTGTTATACCCGGTATAATGCCCAGGATCAATAACTACTGTGATCATTCTTCATCCTCCCCCTCTTCTTCCTCCGGGTGCAGGATTTCATCTTCTACCTGATTGTAATCCTTTTCATCCATTCTTTCTTCCTCCTCGCTTTACTTTTCTGCCTTTAATCATCATCCGGCAATTCCGATGTGTACTTTGACAGAAACACTTTTACTTTCATCCATAAACCTTTTACGGGAAGCCCGGCCATGGTCATGTTTTTTAGAATGCTTACAATCTCATACACAATAAAGAGAATTGCAAAGAATTCCTTCAAACCGATAACCGCCGGAGTCTGCATCCCGATAAGCTTCCACAGGTCTTTGGGGATAAACCCGATCAGATTCAGGCCTATGATGTTGTCGGCAAGTCCTAAGAAAAGGATGCAGATCACCATTGCCACCTTTCTGATTGCTCCATTAATTCCAAAGCAGCTATTGAACTTCTTTTCTTTGAGCGATCTCAGCAGCCCCATAAGAGTGTCAAAGACAATAGCAAGGGCAACTGCCTGGAAAAAAGTGTTATGCACCATTGTTTCCATAAATGAAAAAATGGTTTTTTCCATATCTATCTTCCTCCTTTCTGTTTGATACCCTTACTATAATTGATTTTATGTTCAAATTCTGACCCATTTTATCGACCATGACTCACTTGATGCATTTTGAGAATAGTTATTGAATATCAAATCCTTTATAGGGGAAATCACTGGAGAATTCAGTAAGAACGATTTTTATGTATGCAATTAATTAAACACGGG
>CAMWYJ010000137.1 GCA_947178445.1 uncultured Clostridium sp. | reverse complement strand
AAGAAGCCGAATCTTTTGGCATAAGAGTGGGCTGGTCAAATCCATGCTTTGAAATATGGATGCATTCTTACTATGGCGCAATGCCTGCTATTATGGAATCCTGGGTATGTTGTAGTGAGTTTGAGAAGGTTTTTCAAAGAAAAACCGGGCAGAAGTATTCAAAATCCGACTCGGGAGTATATGAAAAAATCTTCCGAACAGGAGATGAAGAAAAGGCACTTCAAATAGCAAGGCAGAAATATGAGCAATGTATAAGGGAAGGGAAAACTATCCCATCCCAAATGTGTCCATGTACAACGGTTTATCAGTTGGTGGAGGAAATAAGGAAAAAAGTTGATGTTGGGTGAATAGAAAATGTGTACTGAAAGAAGGTGTGATGATTGGGGAATTCTGTAGCGGCAAGGGAACTTGGGGATATCTATCAGGCAATGGTGTTTTGGAAATATGCAATACAAATGTTTAGGGACTCAGACATAGGGCAGGTCGGTTACGAATATGGAAAGGTTAAATCATTTGATGACATTGTTATATGCTACAAGAAAGAACAGCGTTTTCGAGACACCTATATAGATACGGAATATATTCAGGTAAAGTTCCATATGAAGCAGTCAGATGAATTTACAATGGGCAATTTGTTGGATCCAGCATTTATAAATGCGAAAACAAATTCTTTTCTACAGAATGTTGTAAATGCGTATAAAAATGACAAAATAGATTTTTCAAGAAGTCGTTTTACGATGTATTCGGTATGGCGAATTAGACCAGGAGATATTTTAAATAAGCTGATTAGTAATGAGAATAAAGCATTTGATCTGAACGAGTTGCAAAAAGGAAAAACAGAGAATTCAGAGATGGGGAGACTCCGTAAAAAGCTTTGTGAAAGATTGTCTGTGAGTGAAAGTGAACTGATAGATATTTTAGGACAGGTTCGTATAAAAGATGGGCAGGAAAGCATGGAAAGTTTAAAGGAGATATTAAACCGTGAGTTTTCCCATTGTGGACTGCGACCGTGGTCAGACAGTATAGATACACTTCCATATTGTGACTTAGTACGTGCATGGAATCGAAGTGGCATTAATATGGTAAATGGTGAAGATCTAAGAAACTACTGTAATAAGGAAGGATTTTTCATTGCTACCAAAGATGTTGCTTCAATAGCTATAAAAAGTTTTACCAGACGTACAGAATGGTTGACAAACTGGGCGAGTGATGTATTGGATTTGGCAGACATTCTGGATCAAAGGGAGCTGAGACCAGGGAAGTCTTGGGAGGATGTTTTTCAGTCAATAGAACAATTTGTTAGCAGCAGGCTCGATTATGAGATAGAGTATCATGTAGCTTTAGAGACATTGCTATCAGTTTCTTTTACGGTTGGGCGTATACTTAATCCAAAATCTGGGATAAAAGTGATTCCTGTGCAAAAGACATTTGATGGCTGTATTGATTGGAAAAGAAATGATACCAATGAATCGGAATATAGTAAATTTGTTGTATCGGAGGAAGTATTATGCACCGGGGAATGTGATATGGCAGTATCTATAGGCATCACGCATGATATTAACGGGGATGTTAAGGATTTTATAGAAAATAGTAAACTTAAAATTGGCCTTTATAAAAGTTTTTCACTGGAGGACTTTGGAACTGATGCTGTAAAAAACGGAACCCATGCATGGCAGCTTGCAAAGCAGATAAATGGTGAGATAAACAGATGTCCGGGAACTTTGAAGAAAGGGATAATGCATTTATTTATTGCAGGCCCCAATTCTTTGATGTTTTATTTAGGAATGCAATCCATAATGTACGGCAAAATACAGATTTATGAGTTTAATGCAAATGAGAATACATATTACCCGACAATTTCGTTTCCACAGAAAGGAGAATTATAATGGCACAAAAAATGGTAACTTATTTCAATGATTTTTTAAAGAATATCAGATTGACTGATAATCAGGTTAATGAACTGAAGTCTGCCCATACAACGTTGAGAAACAGGTTGATGGCTGATGAGGATCTTAAAGACATTATTGTAACAACATTTCTACAGGGAAGCTACAGAAGGTCTACTGCAGTAAGGCCAAAACAGGGGAAACGGTCGGATGTGGATATTGTAGTGGTAACAAAGCTGCATAAAGAAGAAGTAACTCCAGAAGAAGCTTTGGATGTTTTTAAACCGTTTTTGGAGAAATATTATGACGGTAAGTATAGAAAACAGGGGCGTTCGTGGGGAATTGAGATGACACATGTGGATTTGGATGTTGTTCCGACTTCTGCTCCGTCATTGGCAGAACAGGGGCTGTTAGAAAATATGGCAGTTCTTTCAGACAATGATGTGGAAGAAATGGATGTGAGGTTTGCAGAGATTGTAGAAAGTGCTTATAATCCATGGAGAACTGCATTTACGGAGTTTATGGCAGCAGATGACAATGCAAGTTGGAAGAATGATCCATTGTTTATTCCGAATAGGGAGGCGGAATTATGGGACGAAACACATCCACTGGAGCAGATTCGTTGGACTCATGAAAAAAATGCGAGCTGTAATGGGCATTATGTGAATGTTGTAAAATGTATTAAGTGGTGGAGAAAAGAAAAATTTACGGATATAAAGCATCCTAAAAGCTATCCTCTGGAACATTTTGTAGGTGACTGCTGTCCAGATGGAATTAAATCCATTGCAGAGGGAGTAGTATTAACTCTTGAAAAAATAGTTTCTGATTATCCTCAGAAACCAGAGCTGAAAGATAGAGGGGTGCTAGAGCATGATGTATTTGGAAGGTTATCAGAAGAAGACTATGATGCGTTTTATGAATCAGTATGTGATGCGGCTGTTATAGCAAGAAATGCGTATGAGGCGGAAACGGTTCAGGAAAGTGCAGATTTATGGAGAAAGTTATTTGGAAATAAGTTTCCAGAGGCACCTAAACAACAAGCCGTATTTACCAAGAGAGAGGAGCCAAGTGTTAATTTGACGGGAGGAAGATTTGCTTGAAAAAACCATCTGAAATGTTGCTGGAAGGTAGACGTTGTATTGATGAATTTAATCAAGTGGAGCTAATAACGGATCTGGCATGGGATGAAGATGATTCAGTATGGTATTTCAGCATCAATGTACATCATAGCTTTGCAGGAAGAAATATTCCGAAGGAGACTGTATGGTACATAACGATTCAAGACATTTTCCCTTATGGGAAAGTGAAAATATTTCCTTCTGTGATTGGAGGAATTGCAGATACATTTTATCACCAATCTAATAATGGATTGATTTCGGAAAATGGATTATGGAGAGAAGGGGATATTTGCCTTAAAGATTCATTGGAATCTGTGGCTGATATAAATAGTGAACCTTTTGAAGCAACAGGGAGAATAAAGTGGAATATCATACGGCTTTTGGAATGGATAGATAAGGCAGAGAATGACAATTTAGTTTCTGAACAGGACAATTTTGAATTACCAGATGTAAATGA
>CAMWYJ010000136.1 GCA_947178445.1 uncultured Clostridium sp. | reverse complement strand
CCCAGGGCAGTCTGAATTTTGCCATTTTGCGCAAGAAATTGTTGTTAAGTGCCTATAACAGAAAATGGAGAAAGTAAGAACCAGAAACGGCGTGGCCAAGGAAAAATAAGGAACAATCCTAAAATAGACGAAAACAAGTTGAATCAAAACTAAAGAAATGATTATGAAGTGACTAAAATATAATTGACCATATATAAGGGTTATTTCAAAAAATACAGGATGAACAAACCGGGGCTGTGAAAAAAATCTTCCCTGCGCATTGGAGAACAATGATTTTACGCAACGTTCCGTTGTTTTCGCGCAGGTATCCTCGACTTTCTTCACAGCCCATTGAGTAAACAGCATAAGAAGCAAAATAAGCGCCCCAGTCCTTATATCATATAATATTCCATGTAGCAATGGTTTAAAGCCTCCCACCGGGACTTGCTTATGGGCAATGTCTCCTTACCATCAATTTCCACTCCTTCTCTGGAAATTTTGCCTGTATACTTCAAATTTACAATATAAGAGCGATGACATTTACAGAACTGGGGCTCCTTGAACTGCATCTCAAACTCTTTCAATTTTGCCTTAAATCGGATGGTCTCCTCATGCAAATGCAGAATAATATGATGATTGTCAACTTCAATATAGTAAATATCATCCTTAAATATCCGCCGGGACTCGTCGCCTCTGGTTACAATAACAGCTTCCTTTTTCCTGTCCTCTATCATTTGACTTGCTTTCGTCAACGCCTGAAAAACCTCGTCCTCCTGTAAAGGCTTTATCAGATACCGAAAAGCTGATACCTCGTATCCTTTTGGCGCATATCTTTTCAAAGCCGTTGTAAAAACAAGAAGAATCAGTCGATCCTCTTCCCGAATCATCCTCGCCAGCTGCAGGCCATTTATTTTTGACATTTGAATATCCAAAAACGCCAGGTCATAATGGGGTTCATCCTTCATGCAGAAAAGAAATTGCTCTGCAGACTGATAACACCCAATAACAATCTGCTCCTCCGCCTTTTTTGCCCAACGATTTACCATCTCTTCCAGTATCTCCAAATGCTCCCTGTTATCCTCGCAAATCGCTATTCTCATAAACCGACAGCGCTCCTTTCCCAATGCCACTCTCATGCTTTATCAAGTATACCACAAAAAAACATCCCCAAAATACTTTTGACGCAGATTGCCGCATTTTAAGCGCAGAATGTGGCCGCTTATTTATACTTACTAACGTTAAGATTTTCCAATTTCCGCACAGCACATGTCGCATAATTGGGCAACATGCGCTGTGCGGAAAGGAAAATCTAATCGTTAGTAAGTATAACAGGTATCCGGATTCGACAACGAAAAACATAATTCTTCAGTTCCCTTTCGCAATAGCCTTCATACATCTGCACAATTCTGTCTATATTTTTGATTCCAAAGCCATGCAGGGTCTTATCTTCTTTCTCTGTAATCCAGGTATCCGTATTTCCAAGTCGATCTTTTTCTAACGCGGCATTTTCAAACATCATGAGTAAGTTTCCACTGTCAAACAATATTTTGATATGTATAAAGCGCCTGTTTACATCTGCAATTTTCATATTTGCGTCAATGGCATTGTCGTATAAATTGCCGATCATTACAGTCAGATCTCCATCTGCTATCTTCAATTCGGGCGGCACTGCCATATCCACATCAACCATAATACCATTCATCTCAGCTGATGCTGTCTTACTTCCAATCAGTGCATCAACCACGGTGTTTCCTGAATGAAAGGATTTTATCCCGCTTACTTTTCCTACAATCTCTCCCACATATTCCCGGGCCCTGGCATATTCACCGACCTGCATATATCCAGATATCGTATGCAAATGATTATTCATGTCATGCTTTAAGGATAATATGCTTTGATACATATTGTTTACTTCATCCTGGTTTCGCAGTTGTAACGCTATCAACTGATTTTGTGTCTTTAGTTCTTCCTCCACATGTTTCTCCTTTGTGAGAACTTCATCAAAAAGCAGAAATACTAAATTGACCGCCAATACCAACAGGCAAACAAGGCTGTTGGAATACAGAATTTTCTCATTTATATCGGATCCATTTCCTATAAGAATCCTAAGCAGAATGATACTGATAGAAGAAACAATCATTATTTTCCAACTCCCGCGATGAACGATTGTGGATTCCGGAAATCTTTTCCATACGCACAGTATAATCTCCGACAGCAGTAATTGCCCTATCCTTACAAGGATAAAGGAAAAAAGCCATACATATATAGCTTCCATTTCAGCAGATGAACCCAGGCACATACTCAATAAATAGTCAACACCAATTACCACAATCCCTATGAACAAATAATTAACCAAAGCCCATGACACCGCGGCCCACCACTTCGCCCGGCAAACAGCAATCGCATATAATGTGAAAATAAGCACCGCCGGTACAAAATCAGGAATCCACAAGAATACATATTCGCGAAGTGTCAGGAGAACAGCACCAGCAATGGAAAACAACAGAAACACAAGTATCGTCTTTTTTTCTTTTATTTTTTTACGGAAAATCCCTGTAGCAAAAAATAAGGATATAAGCATCTCAAAAAAACTGATAACGCTATCAAATATCATCCCGTCCATATATTTCCCCCTGGTTAAACAGCACTATCGGACCTGAATACAATATACATTTTTACCTTATTCCGGTATACCATAAAAGAGATACCTGTTGCCCGGCATCTCTTAAAAAGGTTTACAAATAATACTTCTACATTAAGTCTCAGATAAATTCATCATAATTCCCATGTATTTCTGTCCCCGTGCAGAACTCTTTCCGCATCCGAGGCATTGGGTTCCACCACTCTGCCATTCTTGTCATAGCTGGTCAAAAGCGTGGAGTTTCTGGCAATCGTCCTTTTCCCATTGTCTGTCAGGAGGTCAATGACCTGAGCCATATCTCCGCTGCGCAGAGACTCACGGATTTCCCGGTCCCGATATTCCTCCCCCGTGTCAGGGAGGGATATCTCGTCCGAATCATCAATGATTTCCACAGGTTCCTGCAAAATACCTTCCGAAGGTTGAACATCCTGCGAAACCTCTTCCTGTGACCGGTCATTCCAGATATTATAGAAGAACTCGCGAACTGCCGTTATGGCCTCCATAACATATGTTCGTATGGTTTCAAACAAAGGTACTTGCCCTGATTTACTCTCACTCTGAGTCTTTGCTGTCTCCGTCTGCCTCTGTCCGTCTGCTCCTGCATCCCGCCCTCTGCCGGAAAGTTCCAGCGTGACACCGCCTCGCTTTACCTGCTGCTGTTTCTTCTGGTCGGATATCTCTTTCTTATCCTTTGCTTCCGGCGACGATCCATTATTTTTATAGTCCAGATTGAACTTTTCATCTGTATCCGGGATATCTATTTTCTTCTGATTTGTATATACATAATAGTTGTTTCCATCGACTTTATTAATCATGCTTATAAATAAACGTCTCCATTTTCCCAAGAATTGTTCCTGTTTTACAACATGTCTGTAATAATAATATATCTTTTTTCTGCTTTAAAATCAATAAATTTTTCAAGCTGTGA
>CAMWYJ010000135.1 GCA_947178445.1 uncultured Clostridium sp. | reverse complement strand
AGAGAATTGTCACTGGGGCAGCGAATGAGGGCTGATCTGGCAATGATGCTGCTGCATTCGCCGGAATTGATTCTGTTGGACGAGCCAACGCTGGGGCTGGATGTAGTGGCAAAGCGTCAAATGATTGATTTTCTGAAAAAAATCAATCGGGAGGAAGGTGTGACAATTCTGGTGACCAGCCATGATATGGACGATCTGGAGGAGATGGCACGGAGAATTCTGATGATTTCCAGGGGTAAGCTCGCCTTTGACGGCAGTTTCGACGGATTGCGCGACATTACGGGAAACCTTACACATTTCATCGTCACCACGGATGGAAGAGAACCGCAGCTTGAGGGCTGCAGGCTCCTAAGCGCAAAACGGGGCGTTTTTGAATTCGAGGTCGATCTGTCCTGTCTGCCTGTCAAGGTATTGCTGGAGAGGCTGTCAAAGGCTGATGGAATCATGGATGTGGAAATCCGGAAAGCGCCTATTGAACAGGTGATTGCGCAGATATATCGGGCATGGAAGAGTGAATAGCCCGTTATACTGACATACGCTTACGATTTTTAGGTTTCCGTACAGCACATGTCGCATAATCGGGCAACATGCGCTGTGCGGAAAGGAAGATCTAATTGTCAGTGAGTGTAAAAAGTGATACGCAGTGCAGGAAGTTTTCAGAAAATATATTTTGTAACGTTTGTGCTTTCTGTGTGTCATATAAATGAAAGGCACAAGAGGGGGGGTGGCATAATGGGTACTTTTGAAAAGTTATATAAGCAGTATTACAGTCAGGTGTATTTCTATGTGCTGGGACTATGCAGGAATGAACATATTGCGGAGGAAATCACACAGGAAACATTTTTTAAGGTGTTAAAGAAAATGGATACTTTTAAGGGAGAATGTAAGGTAAATGTGTGGATGATACAGATTGCCAAAAACACATTTTATAATTACTGCAGAGAGAAAAAACTTGACCCGGAGAGTTCTTTAGAAGGTGTGGAAATAGAAGGAACTATTGAAGAAAAAATAATTGACAAAGAAGCAGCGGAGCAGATTCACATGATTTTACATAGGATGCAGGAACCATACAAGGAAGTGTTCTGGATGAGAACCTTTGGTGAATTGAGTTTTAAGGAAATTGGCAGTATTCATGGCAAAACGGAGAGTTGGGCGAGAGTGACCTACCACCGGGCTAAATTGATGATTAAGGAGGAACTGAGATGAAATATTCATGTAATTTGATTCGGGATTTATTGCCCTTATATTGTGACCAGGTATGCAGTAAGGATAGTGCGGAGGCGGTACAAGAGCATATTGGTACTTGTGAGGAGTGCAAAAATATCCTTATGGAAATGCAGCAAAGTGTTTCGATGGATAGTGCGAGATATGAAAAACAGCAGTTTGCTTCTATGCAGGAGGTAAAGAAAAAAATCAAAAAGCGAAATACCCTTTTTGCATCCATTGGAATAGTAGTCGGCATTTTCTTTGTATTAATTGTTATCAGGTTTATGTTAGTGGCAGGAGTAATTCGCTTTGCAGTGCAGGATGGGTGGAAACATTTCTATACATCTACAGATATAAATGATTATGGAGTATTTGAAGAATTTGACGGGTATAGCAAGTTGGATATATTTCCCAAACATCTCAGTGATAACATGGAAGTATATAAGTATTTCTATTACTATGCTGACACTTTTCTTGATCCGACAGCCCAGATTTATCTTGCGTGCAGTTATGAAGAGGACGATTATTTAAGGGAAATTGAACGTTTGGAGGGAATACAGGAGGAGTATGAGGGTAGAATACAGCCAATCGTGTATGATAAGGATTCTTTTCTATATCCGGCCTATGTAGCGATAAATTGTGACAATCACTGCTACGAATATGCCTTGCTGGTTGGAGAAGGAAAAATTGCGTATGTTTTCCTGCAATTTATAAAGGAGGAAGATATTGTATTCCCTGCGGAGTACTTACCGAAGGAATATGAGCAGAAAGAAACAGGATATTCTATCTACGTATTCGAGTATCGAAATGGAGATAGACATTGTGTTTATTAAAAGGAAATAGGCGAATGAATTACAGAATTTATAAAACGTTGAATAAAAAGGACAATTTTTGCTGCAGATTCCACCTTGCCTATAGCGCCTATGCCAGGCTATAATCCCAATTCCTGAAAGTTGATATATAGCTCCTCGTAAATATTGACCTTGATTTTGTCCTGAAAGGTGTAGGATTCCATTTGGAAATCAGGCTGCTCCAGATAATAAGTAATCACTTTTTCGGTTCGAGGGTCTACAATCCAGTATTCACGAACTTCTGCATTTTTGTAGTAATAGAGTTTGCGGATATAATCATCTGATGGATTGCTGGGGGAGACAATTTCAATGATGAAATCAGGAGCGCCGTTGCACCGCTTTCTATCCAGCTTATTTTTATCGCAGACTACCATAAGATCAGGTTGGACAATGGTAAGAGGTCTGTCGGAAAGTTTTACATTGAATGGAGCCGGAAATACCTGACATTCACCGCCCTTTTTCCGGAGATAATTGCGGATAGAGACAAGCAGCTCTGTGAGGATGGTCTGGTGGATCTGTGACGGACTGGCCATGTAATAAATTTGTCCATCAAAAACTTCTGCCCGGACATTTTCCGGGAGAGCTTCATACTGCTCTAAAGTGATGATTTGGGGTTGCGACTGTAATGCTTGCATGGATAACACTTCCTTTCCTGGTTATTGTATGCGGTTGCATGTGCTTTATTTAGCTGCTGATACTTGTTTTCAATTAACAACAGATACTATTATATTATAGCCTTCATCCCATCTATATCCTTCTATTAAGTTCTCATTATACTCACTAACGATCAGTTTTTCCTTTCCGCACAGTGCATGTTGCCCGATTATGCGACATGTGCTGTGCGGAAACCTAAAAATCTTAACGTTGGTCAGTATAACGACTACACAAGTTTGAACCGTATATTTATATCATATTTTTCAGCTGTTCATATGCAGCCGTCCAGTTATCATGAGGGTACAGAACCATATTATTACCAATCATATATTTCATATATTCATAACATGCCGATTCTAATGATAGATCAAGCGCTTTTTCAACATCTTCATAAAAAGGTGGTTTTCCCTCTCTGTCCCATGCAAGCTTATCGGCAATAAATAGCGACATTTCGTATTTCGAAGCGTATTTTTTTAATGTAGTATGGCATTCTATAGCCGATAATATATCTTCGTCGAATATATTAAAATATTCAACAGCACATATTTTAGATAAACGCTGATGAAGCAAAAAAGGATATTTTCTCTCGGCTTCGCATATGTCAAAATTATTTTCATATGCGTATTTAAGCATATCCTTCGGCTTGATTACTGCACTTATATCATGCAAAAGTCCTCCAATAACACATTTCTCCGGATCTAAACCATATCTTTTTGAGATAAGAGCATTTTTTTCCGCGACATTTGATACATGAATATATGTATTATATTTACCATTAATTGAAAGCATGTTTTTTACGTCTGTCCGGATATCCCCGCTAAGCGTTTCTGTTTTTATATAACTAAAATTATCAAATATCATTTTGCCTTTCCCCCTTCTTCTGCTGTGATTTCACTGTTAAAAGGATACTACCCAAGCTATGGAAAACATCGGTTAATGTTCTAATCTTATTAATTCTAGCATCTTACATTGGCTCTTTGCAAGCAAATTCTTTAGTTGCGCATTTTCACCTTTTTA
>CAMWYJ010000134.1 GCA_947178445.1 uncultured Clostridium sp. | reverse complement strand
GATGTCAACCAATCTGCCGAAAATCTATAGTCCGGCAGATTGGGAAATCTTTATTAAACTTAAAACATGACAAATATTATTTACAACAAATTATTATAGGGCGGCTTTCCATAGTCTGTCACATAATAAATCAGTGTTCATAACCATCAATGCAATTTTGATTTTATGGTGAGGAGGCAAAACAATGAGTACATTAGATGCTACTGTGTCAATGGTTCAAAGATGTACAGAAGATGAACTACAAGTCGTTCAGCAGGTTATTCGACAATTCTTTCTAAACAGGAGTTCACAGACCACTACAAAGAGCCAATTTCTTGAGGAATTGGAAATCTCCAGGAAACAGCATCAAAACGGCCAGTGTCAGGAAGCAAACGAAGCATTGGCAGAATTGAGAGAAAAGTATGGACTATAAAGTAATATTGTCTGATTCTGCAAAGCTACAACTGGATGACATCCTTTTTTACATTTGTATGACACTCGGTAATGAGTTAGCCGCACGCAGCGTTTTACGGGATGCAGAAAATACCATGCAAAAATTGGCACAGGTCGGCGGTTCTCTAAAAATATGTGATGAACCCGAACTAGCGCAATTTGGCTATAGGAAAATGACAACAGATACCCCAAACTCTCAACAGTGTTGAGAGAATTTCAAAGAAAAACAGGAAGGGAACGATGTGCCAGAAATAAATTTGGCACACCGCTCCTTTTATTATGCAGCCATCCGCCGTTTCCATTCACTACCCTCAGCTTCGCCTTTGCCGGCTTCAAAATCACATCCGTCACACAATCGCTGATGTGCGCCTCAGTCTCCTTAATCACATGGCTCCATTTCAGATCCCATTTCTACACTTCCTCTTTCTTTAATGCCCTTTCTCGCAGCCATTCCGATAAAAAGCACTATCAGGTCATCAATCGGTCCCGGACAGGCATCAATCGGTGATACTATGTATATAATCATCACAACCAGGATTATTCCCTTCAAAATATTGCTCATGTAAATGTCCTCCTCTTTTCACTGTATTTGCTGCAATAGCTGTTGAAATCAACAATACCAAAACCGTCACTGTTGTACCCCCTACATATTTGCCTTCATAATGTACTACCTCCTTATTGAGTACTGTTTTTACTTTGTAACTCTATTATATCATTGGTTGCATTTTTGTCAATATATTTATTGTGATTTGCAACTCAAATATCTATGTTGCGGATTCTTTGCTTTAAATATCTATATTCGCAATTCAAGATTTTCCTCTGCAACTCTCTCTTACTTATCATCGTTTCCGCAGCTTATGATGAATGAACGCAGCCGTCTCGCACTAAAGCAGCAATTCTGCCCCTTTCTTCTCAATCCAATCTTATATATTACACTTATAAAAGATTAAACAGCCTCATTGTCGTATCCGGACCTGCATTTCCACTCTGTTTTGCGATGTTTTTACCAACAAAAGAATTCTTCGATACTCTTACGGTAAAAAGCCTGTCTTCAAACATCGGAAGTGCTTTTTCGTTTATTACGCAGGAGGCAACATACATATCCGGTTCCATTACCTTAAGGATGGTCTTACCTGTATTTATTACAGAATCAACCAAAATGATATTCTGAGTTTTTGGTCTGACAAACTCTTCATGCTTTGGATCAAATGTCTGCAGCCGGCATCCCATCTCAAAATACATTCCCTCCGCAAAAAAGATCCCTCCACGAAGCATAGCTACTATGGTTGTCTCCGCGGGATTAAATTGCTTAAGCTGCTCACCCAGCTTCCTTCCCAGCTCTATATGAGCCAACGCTAATCTGGGACCGGAAATGCCGGAATCGGATTTTGTTATTGCTATAAGTTCATTAATCTTATCATTCTTTTCTAATTCAAACAATTACTAATCCCTCCGTTCCTCTTCCCGCCAATGATCGACTGAGAGCGCCGTTTTGCTTTTTTACAAGATAACCCTCATCTGCCTGCTTTAGCATAAAATAATCATTCATCCCGTCCCCATATGCTACTACTGTTTTGCCGGCGTCCTGCAATAATTTCGTAATATATAATTTTGTTTCAGCAGACATTTCAGCACCGCAGAAGAATGGTATTGTTAACTTGTCAGAAATAAATCTCCAGATTTTCTCATGACCGGATGTGAGAATAAATGAATCATCCGTAAGACTACCGCATACTTTCTCATTCAGGTGGACAGGCATTCTTTTCAACTCGTCAAAAATATAATGTTTAAATTCTTCATTCTGCTTCCATACCTGAAATCCTGTATAGAAATTTCCATCATATAAATGAGTTTTATATCCAAATACGGCATTGCTGCTGTCTTCTATGGTTATTGTCTTATCCCCGTCCAGCAGCACCACAGTATCTGACTTACTGACCCTTATTATCTCGTTGGCGCATCGCCTGGCAAAAGAGGCGCAGCTATAGCCGGAAGCAATGGCCTTTATGAAACTAATAATCTGAGCCACATCGCCAAAAGAATTTGCAGGCGGGTTATCCAATATGTAAAAATCCTTGTTATGAGCATGGCAATAATCCCGCAATCCCTCCATTTCTCTTTTCTGCCATTCTGATATATCATGTTTCAGATACTTTTGGTTTTTAACTGAATTTTCCATCCTGGTTCTCAATATAGCCGGATCTATATAAAGATAGAGAAACACGTCATACATTTCTCCGTCTTCCTCTGTAAATGCTGTTTCATCTCCAAAGGCATAGTGTCCGTCCATAATGAAATTATCACGTTTTTGCATCAATTTTGCTATCGCTTCTCGGGCTTTTTTTCTGCCTGGTTCATCACGCTTGTCAAAATCCGGGGCGTACTCTCTCAGCAGTCTGCTGCCTGTTACCACATCAATGAAATCTATCTGTTCCATAATATAAGTTTTACCGGCTGTCGGCATGCCATATAAGCCTATTCTCATAATGCCAAAGTCTCCTTGCAGCAACAACTTCTGTCAAAATCCAGGTTGATTTTTTCTAATTCGTCAAATGTCATGCCGCTATCCCCTATAGGTGGAAGATTGATACAATTCCCGCAGAAATAAACCTTTCCATTGGCGAAAAAATAATTATTCAAACCGGCACCGCATTGACCTCCATACATAGTGCAGTCCTTTCCGCCTCTTCTGACAGGAATGATTCTTTCAGCCTTATCAAGAAACATTCTATATTCCTTTAATGATATCCCATATTTCCCAATCATCCTGGAAAATGTAACTCTTGTTCCATAAGGCTTAAAAAACTCAATCACTCTATCTGCATGATCCAGGCTTTCTCTCCCGACAGTTGCGTTAAACGTCGGGTAATGACCTGTGACTCTCTTATAGTTTTCCACATTCTCCATTGCCCTGTCAAAAGAATCACAGCGATTCAAGTTGTGCAATTCCCTATATCCATCAATAGAAAATCCAACATTTACCTTGTGGTCCTCCAAAAAAAGCCATTCCTTATCGGGAAGCTTAACCATTCCATTGGTTATAGTGTAAACGCTTATGGCTGGACAATCTTCCAAATAGCTGATATAGTATTTCAATTTTGTCCAATCCAGAAAACATTCCCCATTGCCGACAAAGCCTATCTTAAATTCATTTTTCGCGTACTTCTTTACATGATCCAGTATCTCAAGTACATCCATGTCCCTTGCTTCAATTTCCCCTTTCTCATGAAAATGACAATATCTGCATGCAAGGTTACAGCGATTATTTATCGAAATACATATTCGGTCTATCATTG
>CAMWYJ010000133.1 GCA_947178445.1 uncultured Clostridium sp. | reverse complement strand
CGCAAGTTCCGCAAAGCTCACGCCGCCGCTTTTCCCTGTTTCCTGCAACTGCTCCATAAAACTTGTTCCACTTGCGGCTGCTTTTTGTGTCCTGTTTGCATATTGGTATGCACCCAAAACATCATTAACTCCTAAAATACTCATATTAAATTTTCTCCTTTACAATCAATACTTTTGTTGCGGTTCCTCTGTCAGTCAGAACCGACTATGCCCCCTTGATAATAAGTCCAGACATATGTTTATTATTTCTTAGAAACAAGGTTCCTCATAATTCCATAATATTCTTTTCATACGCATTGAAAGCATTCTGCCTTGCCACGCTACTCTTGTAATATCTCCTGTCTGTTTCCTGCTCCAACATCTTCCGTTTCAAGGCACTTTCCTCATTCAGCTTTGCATATTTCTCATGCCGTTTCTTCTTTGCTGCCTGCTCCGCCTCAAACTGTCGCTGTTCTGCCTCTGTCGGTCCAACAAGATTACCTCCTCCACTTGAACCAACCGCATGTGCAATTTCTCCGTTTTCATCTAATATGACTACACAAGAATATATCCTACCCGGTGGCAACGTTGCTTCATCATTCACTATAAATTTTTCCACTTTAGCCATTACTTTTTGTGCCAATGCGGGGTCATTCTTCATTTTTTCCTCTAACGCCGGAGGTACAACAATGGCTTTTTTCCCAAGTGTTGTATCTATCCTTGATTGCACTGATTTATCTGTCAATTTGGGTTCAGCTCCTGTTGGTTTCCAATCCAACACAGACTCATCTACAGTATCATTAAAGAACTGCTCATGCGGAAAATCGTATCTCTCCCATGTACCTTGCGGAATTTTATACGCATCCATTGTATGATAGTATGCTCCCGGAAACCTCGTCTGCCACATATCCTTGAAGCTCATTCCTGTGGCATTCCCTTTGTCTGCTGCTTTTGCCGCTGCAATTTCCGCAAAACTTCCATCTACCCTCCTTTCTTTCATGGCACTGGTACGGCTACCAGTGCCATACTCCCACAATTTACCTGTCACTCCAAAATCCATCTTCATTTCCCCTTTCATTTTTCATCATCATGGACAGAATGAACACCCTGCCCTTGACCATATAATCCATTGTCCCATGATACTTCTCTACCGTATTTTTAATGTTTGCAAGCCCCATCCCATGATTTTCCTTATCTGGTTTATCTGTCACTGGAAATTCCTCCCGTGGCCTCCGCACCAGTTTCCCATCAAAGCTGTTCTCCACCTTCAGGACAAGAAGATTTCCTTTCTGCAAGGTCACGAACCGAATAAAAGCATCCGCCCCAGGTTCCTTTTCTTTCAGTTTCCTGCACGCCCGAACGGCATTGTCAACAGCATTGCCAAGAATAATCCCTATATCGTAACTGTGGATTTTCAAATCCTGCGGAAACACCAGCTTATCCACATCCATCTCCAAGTCCGGAACAAGCCGCACTGCCTCATGGTATTTCATGTTAAGCAGAGTATCCGCCACTGTATTCCCTGTGCGGAAACGCATATCTAACCGGTCAAAGGTCTGGTTCAAATCAGCCAGATATTCCTGTAGCTCCCCCTTTTCCTCCATAGAAAGCTGCCCAATCACGGCAAGGGTGTTTTTCATGTCATGTTTCATGCCCCGTATCGCAGAGTAGATACGTTCCATTTCTTCCATATGTTCCTGCAGGCTTCTTACCTGGTTTTTCAAAATAACCCTCTCACTTTTTGCCTTGTTCCGGTAAACCATATCCTGAAACAGCTTTACTCCATACAGAATAGAAAGCAGGGATAACAAAAGGATTGCCGGAAGTACAACAACCAGTATGGGATACCTGTCATACAGCATTTCTGGGACATTATCCTCCAATGTGACTATAATAATCCGCAACAGTACACAGATAAGCAGCCCTGCTGCTGCCGGGATAAGAAGAAACATCAACTCTGTCCTATGGATTTCATAATCCTTTTCCTTAAAATCCCGTACAATCTTTCGCAGCGATATAAATAACAGCATGGCAATTACCAGATATTGAAAAATCTGCACTGCCAACATACTGCCGTTCAGTGTCATCATAAGAGCCCTGTCTGACTTAAAAAGCCCTTTCTCTACACACCGGTTCCATATAGCAACCACGCCATCCCCCATTATAGCCAGCAGGATAACGGCGGCGTATTTGCTAATATCTGCAACTGCCTGAAAAGCTACTACAAGAAAAACTGTAATCAGACGGAATGCTTTGTAAAAGCACAGGGCAAGAACAACTAAAATGCAAAGCGACAATGCCAGTTTCCATACCGCCTCCCTGTAACCGTTATATCCTGTGGTCAAGACTTGATTAAACATCCTCGATATTCCATATAGCCCCGCCGCATACAAAACTGCCACACACAGGCCATTCCACCGACTTTTCCATCTGCTTTCCAAAAAGCTCCCCAAAAAATACTGCAGGCAGTATCCTTGAAACAAAACTACAGCCATATATAATAGTTCCACCATTTTATACACCGGGTATCCCTCCATTCTGCAGGTACCACATATATGCCTTTACAAAATCCCCATACTTCTTCTTTGTCAGATAAACTTTATCGCCGTTTGTAATGGTTATACTGTCATTGTCATATTCCGTGATATGTGCCATGTTCACAATATAGGCCCGATGGCAGCGGTAAAAATCTTCCCCAAGCTGCCCCTCCAGTTCTTCCATTGTTGCATAGATTTCTATAATGTCCTTTGACTTGGCAGTATGGATTTCCACCTTTTTTGCCCTGCTTTCAATATACAGAATGTCAGCCTGGTCAAGCGTAAGGTTTCTTTTCTTAATAAAGAGGCCTCTCTTTTCCTTCTTTTTTTCCACTTCACCTGCTGCCCGTTCCAGCACTTCCTTGAATTTGTTTTCATCCACAGGCTTTAACAGGTAATGAAAAGCATACAGGTCAAGAGCATCAAACACATACTCCCTGTTACCCGTGACAAAGATTAAAACAATGTCATCCTGCCTTTCCCGCAGCCTCCTCGCCGTCTCAATTCCATCCATGCCATCCATCTGTATGTCAAGAAAAACGATATCTAACCGTTTTCCTGCCCCAAGCACCTCCTCTCCTGTGGCATAGGTGTCCAGACAGCAGTCCGGCATCTGCTTTCTGACCAGCCCGCTGATCTGATCCAATATCACTTTTTCATCATCTACGACTGCGATATTCAAAATTTATCACCTCAAATTCTATAATGGCATCCACTTGTTATATCGACAAAAAAAATCCGTTTTTGGGACGTATGGAATGAATCGCCTGCTTTTCGGGAACGAAAGGAAAAAACTTTTTCAAAAAAATCTTAAACACTCTAAAGTTTTTCATTCTTTATCCGATATTAACTATTTCCACAAAAACCAGAAGTATGATATAACACTATGAATACATGTTTGCTATCAATAAAAAATCGTCGCTATGGTGATTATCCCATATACGACGATTTCCGCTCTTTTAATACCCTTTGCAGACATCCACCCATTCCGCATATCCTGAATATTTCTCCAGTTCCGGAATGGTAAGCTCTATCGCACTGTTGGAACTGCCACAGGCAGGAAAAACAGTATCAAAGCGTTTTAATGATACGTCCAGATATACCTTCACACCCTCATTTACCGCAAACGGACAAACTCCGCCCACTGCATGTCCCACCAATGTTTCCACCTCATCCATTGAAAGCATCTTTGCCTTTTTACCAAATTTTCCCTTATATTTTGGATTGTCGATCTTCGCATCCC
>CAMWYJ010000132.1 GCA_947178445.1 uncultured Clostridium sp. | reverse complement strand
GTAATGTTATACACCGCAAAGCTCTTGCGGAAATTCCGCATATAACGGCGGTCTGCACGGTTGACGAAAAAGTCTCCGAGGTCATAACAAAGCTTGTGAATTTCTCCGAGAATGAAATAACCGTAAATATTTGCACAGACACTAAAATGTGCGGCAATGCCGTAGTAACAACACTTACGGGAGACAGCTATTATGCAAAAAATACCTTTGAAGAAAAGGAGGCTGTTTATCCATATACCGAAACAGTCAATGCAGATACTGACTATAATTTTTTTATAAAACCTCGTTCAATCAATGTGATACGCCAGCGATTTGCTGATTAGCGTTGTCCTAAAGTTACAGATAAAGAGAAAGGTACGGAAATCATATGACACCAAAAATGAAACAAATATTAGATAATCTACATCAATACAATATGGAACATTTGGCAAAGATAAATTTCGGATTGGCAGAAGATGTTATTTATGACGCTCTGGTGGTTGCACCATCATATTCACCGTATAAAGTGATTATTGAGGATGGGTTTAAAATTACAGAAATGGGTTCGCAAAGTTATTGTACCGGGTACGAGGTAGAAAAAGATAATTTAAAGCTCGCATGGATAAAAACGGCAGCCGGCGGCTGTAATATGCTGGATTATCTGTTGATCTGCGGCGAGCTGCAATTCAAAAAACTGATTTTCATAGGTGCGGTAGGTGCTTTGAAAGAAGAATTTCACATCGGAGATATTTGTACACCTTCTTATTCCGTGGCAGGAACATTGGCCAATACATATTTGAAGGACAGTATCAAAAATTATATTCCGTTTGAAAAAATATATCCGGATACAGAATATGTAGATAGTATTATTCGGCTGGCGAAAGAAAATAATCATATCATAAAGAAAGCATCTGTATTTTGCACGGATTCCATAGCAATGGAATATACGCATTTGGATGAAATCAGGTCTTTTGATACCGACTTAATCGAGATGGAAACATCTACCTTTTATGAAGTCGCACGGTTAATGGAAATCCCTGCAATCGCTTTGCTGGTGGTATCCGATAATTCGGCTGCAGGCATTCCGCTTGTAGGCAGAAGTGAAGAAATACAGAAGATATATGATTATTCGAGAAAAGTAGTGTTGATTGATTTGATTTGTAAAATAGCGAACGAGTAAGATGTGTACAGATTTTGATTAGATGTGGCTCCCATTGGAGACACTTCTATTATGGCTTTAGCCAGTTGAGTGCGCCGGAGTTTCTCAAAAGAGAAACGTAGGTGTGCGAAACAAAGAACCACCTGCTATGCGGGCAATGTCGTCAACTTAAGAAAGGCTAAGAATAAAAAAATATCAAAAAAATACTTGACAGGTCAACAAAAAAATGTTGCCTCGCATTAATCATTCTTTTTAATGCGAGGTACTTTTATGAATACAAATGAAATTTTATCTTCCATCCTACAGCTTTCCGATGAAAAGATTAATTCTGAATATTTTTTAGAAAAATACCGCATCGGAAATGCATTTACACGGTCGGGAAAGCTCTCATTCGCAAAACTGATTTATTTTATTCTCCACGCTTCACATAAATCCATATCTATTAATTATTCACAATTTCTGGATTGTTTTTCATCTGAAATCCTGCCTTTTGTATCTAAGCAGGCGATATCCAAGGCAAGACAGGGGATTTCACATGAGGCATTTCTTGAATTGTTCCGTCTTTCGGTGAAACAGTTTTACTCTATGGCATCTGATTTACATACATGGAATGGTTTTCACATTTATGCTGTTGACGGCAGTACCATACAGATTCCGGAATCAGAAGAAAACTATAAGGTATTTGGCGGTAATCCCAACAAAACAGAGAAAATATCCCCTCTTGCTTCCGTATCAGTTCTTTATGATGTGATGAATGATATTATGGTCGATGTTTCTCTCCACCCATATCGCAGCAATGAAAGGGAATCGGCAAAAAAACATATGGATTATCTGCCGAAATTCCCTGACAGTATAATTGTGTTTGACAGGGGATATCCTTCTGAAGATATGTTCCGCTTTCTAAATTCCAGAGGAATACAGTTTCTTATGCGTGTTCCCAGGACATTTAAAAAAGCTGCTTCTGAACAGGAGGATGTTATATTTACATATCCTGCTTCACATGATCAAGAATCGCTTACCTTAAGGAGTATTAACTTTTTATTGGAAGACGGAAGTACCGAACATTTAGTGACAAATCTGATGCCTGAGCAACTGGAAAGCGAAAAATTCCCGGAGTTATATCGTCTGCGATGGGGAGTTGAAAGTAAGTACAGGGAACTCAAAAACCGGCTTGAAATAGAAGCTTTTAACAGTATCAAGCCTATAGGTATCCGGCAGGAATTTTTTGCTGCAATGTATTTGTCCAATCTGTCCGCAACCGTAAAACGGGAAGCTGATATAATTGTTACCGCATCCTTTGACGCCAGACATGATTACCAATCCAACCGCAGTTTTATATTAAACCGGATAAAATGCAATATAATACTTCTTTTGCGTTCATCCCCGTCCAAGTGCAGAAAAATAATATCACGAATAATAGAAGAAGCCTCTAAGGTTCTTTCCATCATACGTCCCAACAGAAAATTTGGCAGGTATAGAAAGCATACGCGCCGAAGATATTATAATCATATGAAAAGCTGTATTTAAACAGAAAACATAATAGTACAAATACAGGACTATTGCAAAAATGCAAGAGTCTTGATTATGATGCAATTACTTATAAATTCAACTGTATGTTCCTATTCTAATTCGACTTATTGGGCATCAAACCTTCTTAAGTTGACGACATTGCCTGCTATGCGGGTGGTGTAGCAAATTGTTATACAAAAAATCACCTTTCCATTATTATAGAGTTGTTCAGGCTACTACAATAACGAAAGGAAAGGTGATTTTATGGCTAATAAGGCAAACGATATGGCACATACGAAATGGATGTGCAAATACCACATCGTCTTCACTCCCAAGTATAGACGAAAAGCAATTTATAATCAATATAAAGAAAGCATAAGGATATTTTGAAACAGCTATGTGCATATAAGGGAGTGGAAATTATAGAAGGGCATCTAATGCCGGATCACATTCATATGCTGGTGAGTATACCACCGAAAATGAGCGTTTCGAGCTTTATGGGATACTTAAAAGGAAAAAGTGCATTGATGATATTTGATAAGCACGCAAATCTGAAGTATAAATACGGGAACCGTCATTTCTGGGCAGAAGGGTATTATGTCAGCACAGTAGGACTAAATGAGGCAACCATAAGAAAGTACATTCAGGAGCAAGAGAAGGGTGACATCATGCAAGATAAATTAAGTGTGAAAGAGTATGAGGACCCCTTTAAGGGATAGCCGGTAATACGAACGCCCTTTGAAGGGCAGCGACGGGTCAAGGGCGTAGTGGCTTGAACGGAGTGAAAGCCAGCGTCTTTAGGCGCTGGCCGGTAACTGCCCCTTATAGGGGCGAGCAAACCACCCGTTTGACGGGTGGTCATGATTTTTGTAAAGGAGCAGACGTAATGGACGGAAAGTTAAGAAATATGACATCCATATACATAGCAAGCGCAAATAAAATGCTCTTGCTTTTCAGACAGGGAAGCAGAGTGGTAAATGATGTCTGGGTCGGTTCGGCAGGAGGACATTTTGAGGAGTTCGAATTGAATGATGCGAGGGCTTGTGTATTGCGGGAAATGGAAGAGGAGCTGGGACTTAAGGAGCATGATGTTAAAAATCTGTCATTGCGATATGTTACCCTACGGAGAACAAAAGGAGAG
>CAMWYJ010000131.1 GCA_947178445.1 uncultured Clostridium sp. | reverse complement strand
GTAATATAAAAAGTGGCATTTCGAATAATGTTTATATGTAATGTGCCGTTTTTATAACGGAATGGAGAAAAAGATGAGAAGACGGAGAAGATATAAAAGCAGTTATGACCGGGACGAGTTTGATGTAAAAAATTTTGTATCTGGAGTTGGACAATGGGCAATTGCAATTTTGATCGTTGTGATTTTGGCATATAGTATAGTGACATTTGGTATACAGTCTGTTACGATGGTGGGACAGAGCATGACACCGGCTTTGACAAATCAGGACGTATTGATGCTGAATAAAGCCGCATATATTTTTCGAGAACCCAAACGGTATGATATTATTGCCTTTAAGTTAAAAGAGGATACAGATGGTTATTTTAATATAAAGCGGATTATCGGACTGCCGGGAGAGACAATACAGATCAAAAATGGTAAAATATTTATAAATGGTAATGTTTTAACGGATTTGCCCTTTGATGATCTGATTATGACAGAAGGATTGGCAGCTTCTGAGATTACACTAGATGATGGGGAATATTTTGTTATGGGAGATAACTGTAATAATAGCGAAGATTCCAGGTATGTAAATATCAGTAATATTTCAGAAAAGGAAATAAGCGGCAGGGTTTTTTTCCGAATTTCACCAAGAAGTGAATTTGGAACCGTCAAATAGAAGGAGAATGATATGAATATACAGTGGTATCCTGGGCATATGACAAAAGCAAAGCGCATGATGCAGGAGGATATAAAGTTAATTGATATTGTTATAGAGCTGTTAGATGCAAGAGTACCATTTAGCAGCAAAAATCCCGATATTGATTCCCTTGCGGGGAATAAATACCGTCTGGTACTTCTTAATAAGTCTGATTTAGCAGATAAGGAGGTTACGGCAAAATGGGAAGAATATTATAAAGAAAAAGGCATTATAACGGTTACAATCAATGCCAGAAACGGACAGGGAATGAAGATGATTACCGCAAAGGTGCAGGAAGCTTGTAGGGAAAAGCTCGAAAGAGACAAAAAACGTGGTATTATGAACCGTCCAATCCGAGCAATGATTGTGGGAATTCCCAATGTGGGAAAGTCAACATTTATTAATTCCTTTGCGAAGAAGGCATGCACAAAAGTAGGAAATAAGCCGGGTGTTACAAAGGGAAAGCAATGGATCAAGATCAACAGGAATGTAGAGCTTTTGGATACGCCGGGAATTTTGTGGCCGAAGTTTGAAGATGAGCTGGTCGGTGAACATTTAGCGTATATTGGTTCCATTAATGATGATATTATACAAAAGACAGAGCTTTGCTGTAATCTGATAGAGTTTTTGAAAGAAAAATATCCAGGATGTCTGGCAATACGTTACCAGTTATCGGAGGAGCAAAAAGCAGCAGATATATTAAAAGATGTTGCTGTAAACCGTGGCTGTCTTTTGAAGGGAAATGAATTAAATTACGAGAAAGCAGCGGCAATTTTGTTGGAGGAATTCAGAAATGGCAAGCTTGGAAGAATTTCGGTGGAGCTGCCTACTTAAGGAGGAAGGAAAAAATGGCAAAAAAAGCAAAATATGGTGCAGTAAAGGAAGAGATTAACTGGGTGAAAGAAATAATAGGGATGATTGTATATATTGCATTTGTTATTTTAGCCGTATGGCTGATTATCACTTTTGTGGGACAGCGTACCGAGGTGAGTGGTGATTCGATGAATGATACACTGCAGGATACAGATAATCTGTGGGTTAGTAAAATTTCTTATTACCTGCATGATCCGGAACGTTTTGATATTGTTGTATTTCCGCACTCTGAGGAGGACGGAACCCCCGTTTATTATATAAAACGGATTATTGGGATGCCGGGAGAAAAGGTCCGTATTGACGAGGATGGAAATATTTATATAAATGATGAAATTTTAGAAGAGGATTACGGAAAGGAAACGATCATCCCTAGTATGATTGGCAGGGCATCCCGTAATGTGGTGCTGGGTGATGATGAATATTTTGTGATGGGTGATAATCGCAATGACAGTAAGGATTCCCGGTTTAGAGAGGTTGGAAATATTACACGGGATGATTTGGAGGGAAAGGCTGTATTTCGAATCTGGCCGCTTTCTAAATTTGGCAAAGTTGAATAGGAAGTAAAACAAAGAATAGAAATATAGTCACTGTTCATATTCCATATTGTGTGCCGTATGATGCCCGTTGTTCCAAACGGTTAGAACAGTGACAAAATCAAGGTTGTCATGAGTATACATAAGAAGAGTGTGTTGAAAGCTGGCAGCCTTGTTTTGTATTAAAATGGGCAGTTGCAAAACGATTAATGTGTCATAAGCGTTTTGCAATTATCTAAGTATAATGGAGATAGAAGGGAGCATACAAATGAAAATTGGGGAGATAAATCACTTATTTAAAAATGCCGGGATTAAAGAATTGTCCCTATTGATGGAACAGTTTGCAAATGATGAGCGGGCCGGTGTAAAGAAGCTTTTAGCAGGTGCCGAGAAAAGGATAGATGCCTTTGAAAGAGAGATTGAGCGGACATACCGGATGAAGGAATATGAACGAAAGTACGATAATTGCCGATATATATGTGGGGTAGATGAGGTTGGACGTGGACCGCTTGCCGGTCCTTTGGTGGCAGCAGCTGTTATTTTGCCAAAGGATGAAGACATTTATTATCTAAATGACTCTAAGCAGCTATCGGAAAAGAAAAGGGAACAGCTTTTTGAGGAAATTATGGAAAAAGCGATAGCGGTAGGGATTGGCTTTGCGGATGAAAAATGTATCGATGAGATTAACATTTTACAGGCGGATTATGTGGCAATGAGGGAAGCAATCAGCAAGCTTTGCGTTACACCGGATATCCTGTTGAATGATGCAGTGACGATACCAGAAGTAATGATTCCCCAGATACCAATCATTAAAGGTGATGCAAAGTCTGTATCAATTGCCGCTGCAAGTATTGTGGCAAAGGTAACAAGGGACCGATTTATGGTGGAAATGGATAAAAAGTATCCCGGTTATGGCTTTGCCAGTAATAAAGGCTATGGAAGTGCACTGCATATTGCAAAAATTAAAGAAGCAGGACCAACGCCAATCCATAGGAAAACATTTATTAAGAACTTTTATTTAGAAGAATAGACATAAAGTTTCAAGCAGAAAAAGAAGGGAGGGCGGACAGATGAATATAGAAACCCATCTGACAAACAATTATGATAACGGAATACAAAACCGTGTGAAGGCAGAACAGGGGAACGAAACGGGAAAAACAAGTGATGTCCGACCTTTGGCCGATATAACAGGACTCAAGGAAGGTGCAGTATTTAAAGGGGAAATTTTAGATATTGCAGGGGATAAAGTTACGATTGAGTTAGAGACGCAGGCCAAATTGCAGGCAAGGCTTCAGGAGGGAATTGAACTCGGTGTCGGTGATCGGCTGTTTTTTAGTGTAAAAGAAAATCATAACAGCCAGATTCTGATAAAGCCAATGTTTGATTCTTTATTAAGTGCACAGACACAGACCTTAGAAAAAGTGCTAGATGCTGCGGGACTTTCACCGACAGAACGAAATTTTTCAGCAGCGAAGGAGCTTATGGATGCAGGGATGCCTGTTGATAAGGCAAGCATTGTAAAGATTCTTTCTCAGAACATGAAGTTTGAGGGAACTTCTATGCAGACACTGGTTGCACTTAATAAAATGAATATTCCGGTAACAGAGGGGAATATTGCACAGTATGAGAGATATCAGAATTATAGTCATCAGCTGACAGGTGATATTGCGGCGGCTGCCGACAGCATTGCAGATTTTGCGTCTGCCATGCCGGAAAGTACATCTGCGGAAGAAATGCTGGCTCTGACAGGGGAGATTCTCGAGATTTTTTCTGCTGGCAGCGAAGAGAAAGCTGG
>CAMWYJ010000130.1 GCA_947178445.1 uncultured Clostridium sp. | reverse complement strand
ACTTAGCGAGGCTTTGCCGAGCTTAGTAGGAAGGTATGCCTTGTGCTGCGTGCCCTGCGGTGATTTGTCTATATCATACAACAAAAATCTTAAAAAATAGAGTTTCGCAATTGACTATTTTTCATTAAATAATTGGTCAGGAAACCATAATCAATGTTCCTATACCAATAAAAATACAGCCTATCAACGATTTTATAGTAAACTCCTCTTTCAAAAATATAAATGCAAATACCAGCGTCAAAACCACGCTGAGTTTGTCGATGGCGACTACTTTAGATACCTTTCCCAACTGCATGGCCCGATAATAGCATAACCATGATGCTCCCGTTGCCACTCCTGACAAAATCAGAAATATCCAGTTTTTCTTGCTAAGCTGATGTATATCACTCTGAACATGTGTTAAAAACACCATTCCCCACGCCATAAATACAACCACCACAGTCCGAATCGCCGTTGCAAGATTAGAATTTATGCCATCAATCCCAACCTTTGCCAATATAGACGTGAGTGCCGCAAAAATTGCAGACAATATTGCAAAGAACAGCCACATTTTATCTCACCTCATTCTATATTTAGATAATTTCTAAAAAGCAATATTCACGCACTACCGCCCTTCCCTCGCCTTTATCATATACTGTACAACATTATTTATCACTGCAATTGACGGAAAAGTAAACACTAACAGCACGATGATTTCTATAAGCCCGTCTATCAGATTTCTTCTGTTCTTCCGGCTATAGTCAATTTCCACATCATACTTATACCTCCGGTTAGATATCTGACGCGCATAGGAAATTCCAAGAATCAGCCATATCAATGTACCTAAAATCAATAGTCCTTCAAAGAACCAGATATCATTTCCCACACTGCAATAGCTGTCGAAAAAGTAGACATCATAAAAAAAGAGTCCCATCACAATGGCACTCACTATAACCGTAAGCACAATGCTTTCGTAATTTTTAACCGGCTTACCGCCTGCCGCATTTTTCTCCCTTGGAAGCTGCTCCAAATTCTTATTGAATGCGTTCTTATCCTCCGGCACTATATAACCAAAACGCTTAAGCCTTCTCAGATATAAAACACCGTCCAGATATGTCACCCACAGTCCCATTGCCAGTATTCCAAGAGGGAAAGCTGCACATATAAATACGACTGCTATTGCAGAAGGAAGCTGTCCTATCACTGCATCACAATTCAAAATACACCAATTCACAACTGCCAAAATCAAAAAAATTATCGCAGCAATAAAATTTCGTTTTTTATCCATTTTATCATATTTGATTTTATCGTATTTAGGTTTCGTCATTATCCCTCTCTATTGTTCCCCTATTCCTAATACAAATTTTATCTCTTCAAGAATCTCCTCCCAAGCACCTCATATCCCACAAGCACTACGCATCCTACCGCATAACACAGAATATCCTCCCAGTCAAATACAGAGCCAATCAATACTCTCAAAAACACATTTTCTTCCAACCCCAGCACCCTTACCAAATCGAAATACTGCAACACCTCCACTCCCGCAGCAAAGAGAAATACATATAATGGCAACAGCCTGCATCTATCCGGTATCCAGATTCTGATAAAACAATAGACTACAATCACTACCAGTACATCTCCGATGTAGGGTCTGATAAAATCATCATGCACATAAAGTGCAATCAGCACTTCTATCATCAATAACAATAAAAATGTCACACTGTACTTAGTTCTTCCGTTTTTCTTTTGGTTTTGTAAGGTCATAGCTTTCCCCAATCATCCGTCTCACATCCTCATCTGGCACGGTTCCATCAAGAATAATGGAATTCCAGTGTTCCTTGTTCATGTGATAGGCAGGTACCACCGCATCAAATGCATTCCGCCAGAAATCCCGCCACTCTGTATCACATTTTACATTCAGCCAGATATTTCCCTGCCGTTCATAGATACAGACGAAGGTTTTTCTATTCTTTTTATGGCGCATTAACGTCCAGTTGGCATCATGGAAAGGGTAATCCTCCAGGATATCCGAAAAAGTACTGCAAAACTGAATGACATCTTCTCTTGTTCTCATCCCTTGAAATTTAACCGACTCATTCAAGCTTTCCTCACCGCCTCTGCACTTCATTCTTTCTCCCTTTGATATTCGGAACAATCTTTTTCCCCATCTGTTTTATCTATACAGCATTTAACATGTCATATTTATTCTGCATTATGGTTTGTGGCTGAAGTAACCACCTGATTCTTACCATGTTTTTTACCGTAATATAAATTCTGGTCTGCTTCATCAATCAGGGAACGGATTGTTGCACCCTGATCATACTGGGAAACTCCCATTGTCACCGTAACACTGACCTCTTTGTCTTTACTCTTCACAACAGTGGATGCAACATCTTTGCCAATACGGTCTGCTACCTGGACAGCGGTTTCCAAATCTGCCTGTAACAAAATCAGGATTTCTTCCCCACCCCAGCGACAGACATAATCTTTTTCCCGGACATTTCCGGATATTACTTCTGCTACAGCAATTAACACCTCATCCCCGCAGTCATGGCCATAGGTATCATTCACCTGTTTGAAATTATCAATATCCGCTAAAACCAGACAAAATGGCTGCTTATCAATACTGCGTTCAATGGCAATTTTTAAATATGAATTCATGCTGCGACGGTTTAATAAATGTGTCAGTGGATCGTGGCTTGCAATTTCACCCAAGGTGCGGTTCTCCTCCTCTAATTGCCTCTTCATATACCGAATCTCTAAAGCAAACAATATAGAGCAAAACATCTGCATTACGAAGGCAACCATGGTGTTAAAATAATTGAAAAATCTACTGATTTTCTCCGGCAGATCAGTGTCATACATAGGTGGAATATGATTCGTCACTACCTTAATCGAAATATAGCAGACACACACAATCGTAGATGCTGTGATTGGTACAAAAACACTTCCTTTAAAATACGGAAGTGTATATGTAAGATAAAAGACTACCGGAACCAAAGCTATTGTATAAATCATAAATCCCCAGTTCCATCCAAGTAAAATGGAAGCCATGGAAGAATGAAACAAAATCTCTATAAAGGCTGAAATAAAGATAGATTCATAACGTTCCTTTTTCGCCACCACAGCACTTAAATAAAAATAAAATATGGTAATTGCCATATTGTAGAGAAACAGCACTCTAATATGAAATGAATAAAATGAGAGCATAAAAAAGAGATGAATTAACGCAATGCTGATTCCCATTAGAATATATTTAAACTTGGCATTAATGGCTCTTGTCCCATTAAAGACTTGTCTTACTGTGTGATAAAATGATGTCATTTCCCTTCCCCTTTTAATCCATTGCTCGAACGTTATGTTACGAACTTATTTTGTATAAGTGCTCATACTTATGTAACCATTATACTATATATAGCATCTAAACACAAGTTTTCTACAACATTTACTCTCTCCTGCTTCTTGCCATACAATTCGTTCATATTCAGCTTATTTGACTATGACATATCTGCACATTTTTCAATTACCAGTCAAAGCCCCTGCCGTAAGCAGCGGGGCATCAAATTTGGAACGCCCCAAGGCTGCGGAGTATTTGACCTTTGCGGCAATCGCCAAATATCTGCAAACACCCACTTGGGTCGTTGCTCGCAGGAACCAAACGAATCAAGCCGGCAGCCCCGTCAATGCAGGGCTTGCCGGCTTTTGTGGAAGCCGCCAGATATTCATGCTGACATGATTGTCTGGCTCGTTGCTCGCAGGAATCAATATGCTATTTCAAAGAATTAGCATCCGCATCCGCAGTTTGAATTGCTTCCGCAGCCACCACAGGTGAAGAGAAGGATCAAGATAATGATCCATGTGCAGCAGCTTCCGCCGCCAAATCCACTGTTGCCGCAGCCACAGTTTG
>CAMWYJ010000129.1 GCA_947178445.1 uncultured Clostridium sp. | reverse complement strand
GCATGGCCGGTACAGGATAAAGTGGTACTGGATGATTTCTATGCAGGCTATACAGGAGGTATCCGTCTGATTGAAGATATTTATACTGTCGCAGTGCAGAGATTTAATTAGCAGGAGGTTTTCGCATGTCTTATAAGATAGCGGTTGCATCTTCGGATGGGCAGCAGATTGATGAGTCCTTTGGCTCTGCAAAAAGCTTTATAATATATGAAGTGGCAGATGGAAAATATAATTTCCTTGAAGAAAGGATTTTTCAGCAGGAGAAGTCTGGTAAAGATATAGAGTCTCCCACTGAGAAATGTGCTACATCTGACAGTTGTGAAATAGAGGGGAGTTGTAACAATCAGACAGCAGGTTGTGGCAGCGGTGCAGGAGGCGGCTGTGGTGGTGCAGGACAGGGTACTGCGAAAGTGGAACTTATCTCAGACTGCCGTTGTATTGTCTGCCAAAAAATAGGATTCCGTATCCAGAAACAGTTGGAGCGAAAGGCAATCTCTGCATTTGATGTCAGTGTTCCTGTTGAAGAGGCGCTGGCAAAAATAGCATATTATTTTGAGCGTATGGACAATCATGAATCTCTTAGAGCACAGAGAATTTAACAGGAAAGTACACTGGATTGATTCAGATAGCTGTTTTGATGGATTGATGAGATTAGCTGGAGATAGGTTAAAAGACTTCTATTTCCAGCGTTTTGTTTACTATGAAACAATTATAAAATCCATAATGTAAAATAGGAAAAAACTATAATGGGTTATAGAAAATAAATTACATGACTATTCCTATCGGGATAGTATAATATTAGTATGAATAATTATGCTCACAGGGAGGTTTTTATGAGGATTTCAACAAGAGGAAAAAATGCAATTAAGCTGATGCTGGATTTGGCAACCTATAATCATGGTGAACCGGTAAGGCTTAAGGATATAGCCGGGAGGCAGAATATATCTGAAAAATATTTGGAACAGATTGTAGCGATGCTGCATAGAGCATCTTTAGTAAAGGGGATTAGAGGGAAACATGGGGGATATATGCTAAATTATCAGCCTGAAAAATATACAGTAGGCCAGATTTTGAAGGCAGTAGAAGGTGATCTGTCACCAACAGATTGTGTAGGTGAAAATGGTACTGTGTGTGAAAACAAAGGTACTTGTGTTAGTTTTCGATTGTGGGAAAAACTTGATACAGCTATAAATGATGTGCTAGAAGGAATTACTTTAGCAGATATGCTGGAATGGCAGAATGAACTCTTGATAGACCAGTATGTCATATAATCTATTCATATGAAAAGGAGCAGCAACATGGAGGATAATATAAAAGAGGAGATTTTGCGATTAAAGCGGCAAAAAGATGTTGTGATATTAGCACATTATTATGTAGATGGTAAAGTACAGGAGTTGGCAGATTTTGTGGGAGATTCCTATTTTCTGGCTAAAAAAGCAACAGAGGTATCAGAGCAGAATATATTATTTTGTGGAGTATCCTTTATGGGAGAGAGTGCTAAGATTCTTAATCCAGATAAGCGTGTGATTATGGCAGATGAAACTGCCGATTGTCCGATGGCACATATGGTAGATATTGATCGGATTGCCGAGGTTCGTCGGGAATATCCTGATGTGGCAGTCGTTTGTTATGTGAATTCTACTGCGGAAATCAAAGCATATTCGGATGTATGTGTGACCAGCTCTAATGCACTGCGGGTGGTTCGGGCATTGCCAAACAGGGATATATTCTTTGTGCCGGATGAAAATCTGGGACGTTATATAGCAGGACAACTTCCAGAGAAGAATTTTATTTTTAATGAGGGTTTTTGCCATGTACATACAAGTATTTATAAAAAGGAATTGCTGCATGCAAAAGAATTTCATCCGAATGCACTGGTGCTGGCTCATCCGGAATGTAAGGAAGATGTGCTGGCGATTTCAGATTTTATTGGAAGCACATCAGAAATATTGAATTTTGCAGAACTGTCGGAAGCAAAAGAGTTTATTATATGCACGGAAATGGGAGTTTTTTATGAACTGGAGTTAAAGAATCCCGATAAAAAATTTTATTCGGTAGGGCATCGGCAATTTTGCCCGAACATGAAAAAAATATCTGTTGAAAAAGTATTACTTGCCTTGGAGACGCTGGAGCCGATAGTGGAAGTAGATGAGCAGCTGCGTATAAAAGCAGCCAGACCGCTTAGCAGAATGTTGGAACTGGCGAGATGACAGAAACAAATTGCAGATTTGGCAAGAGGCCTACAGAGGGCGGTAACACCGGGACAGGCACTGGTATTATATGATGGTAGTCTGGTAGCAGGAGGAGGGACAATACTATGAAAGCAAATGCCGATTCTATGACATGGAGGACAGGAGATAATATCGGTGTTTCAGAATATATGCTATTGACAGTGGAAGAAGGAAAACGGCTTATTGATCGTCTGGAACAGGAACATGAATTGTCCAAAGCAGAGATGGCAGCACTGATTGGTGCTAATTGTCTGGAATTGCGTGATTATGCAAGAACGAAGGCAAGAGCCATTGGAGACAGGCAATATGGTAAGAATATTTATATCCGGGGGCTGATTGAGTTTACTAATTATTGTAAAAATGACTGTTATTACTGTGGAATTCGTTGCAGCAATACGAAAGCAGATCGATATCGTCTAAGCAGAGAGGATATTATGGCGTGCTGCAGGGAAGGGAAAAAATTGGGATTTCGGACATTTGTGTTACAGGGAGGCGAAGATCCGTATTATACCGATGACCATATGGTAGATTTGATACGGCAGATTCGGACAGACTATCCGGATTGTGCCATCACATTATCCATTGGTGAACGTGAAAGGGAAAGCTATGAACGTTTTTGGAAAGCAGGGGCAGACCGTTATTTATTGCGTCATGAGACGGCCGCAGAGTCCCATTATCAAAAACTGCATCCATATAACTTATCACTGAAACATCGCAAGCAGTGTTTGTGGAATCTTAAAGAGATTGGTTATCAGACCGGATGTGGGTTTATGGTAGGAAGTCCGGGACAGACGGCTGAACATTTGGCAGAGGATTTTCAATTTATCAGGGAATTGCAACCGGAGATGGTGGGAATAGGACCTTTTATCCCACACAGTGACACACCATTTGCGAAAGAAGCACAGGGAAGTATGGAGCTGACACTATACCTTTTGAGTTTACTGCGTATCCAGCAGCCGGATTTATTGTTACCGGCGACTACAGCTTTAGCGACAATCCATCCTAGAGGCCGTGAACTTGGGATAGAGGCAGGTGCCAATGTGGTGATGCCAAATCTGTCTCCGGTAGGGGTTCGGGATAAATATGCGTTATATGATGGAAAAGTCTGCACGGGAGATGAGGCAGCAGAGTGTAGGAATTGTCTGGAAAGACGTGTAGAGAGTGTGGGTTATCGTATAGTGGTCAGCAGGGGAGATCATTGTGGTGTGAATTTAATGGAATCCTGAAGTTTGTATATGGGGAATTTATTAAAGATTAGGGAAAATCTATAATCTATAATAGGAATATTATATTACCCAATGAAATGAAAGCTATTGACAGCCCTAAAGCGCAAAGATATAATCTGTAACGTAAACCTATTATTCCTATCATATAAATAGGTATTATGCAGATTGGTAAAAATGTTGGCACAACATTGGATTAGAAGATAAATAAGAAAGAGGGCGTATCTTATATGGAGAAATTGATCTATCTGGATAATGCGGCAACCACACAGGTGAGTGAAGAAGTGTTAAATGAAATGCTTCCTTTTTTTAGACAGACATATAGTAACCCATCTGCGGTATATAGTTTTGCCGGAGAGGGAAAGAAAGCAGTTGACCGTGCAAGAAAGCAGGCAGCAGAATTAATTGGAGCAAATATAGAAGAAATCTATT
>CAMWYJ010000128.1 GCA_947178445.1 uncultured Clostridium sp. | reverse complement strand
GAGCGTAAGAAACGACTTTTAAGCGATTGATGACCGGATTTCCGAAAGGGATATTGTTGAGTATGAGGCACGGAAAGGTACTATAAATACTCTAAAGTGCAACACAAGTGCAACAAATTTTTGTTGAATAATATGTAATAGTACTTTATATTACATTTTCGCCTGACGTGCAACAAATAATTTTTGGTGTAAGTAACACCACCCAAAGGACATTTCAAATAACAATGGAATGTCCTTTTTTTGCGCACTTTCGGCAGTTCTAAGGTGCAACAAATGTATCAGATGTAACTGAGTTAGTAACGGTCAATTAGTGACGGTCAAAACAGGGCATATATCATTTATTCGGTGGAAAACATCATGGAGGATTTGGGGTGTTCAAAGCCGACCTGCATAAAAATAATCCGTGAGCTGGACTGTGGAAACGGAATCGGCCTGATCGAGAAAAAGCGCAGGGGGCTGGGAAAACCGGATGTAATTTATGTTAAAAATTTTGCATCCATGGGTGGAAAGTGTGGTGGGAATACCGGCAATTCCACAGAAGTAAAAGACCTTGACTTTAGGGAGGGAGAAAAACTTACTTCCGGAGGTAAAAAAGATGAACTTCCAGAAGTAAAAGAATTTGACTTCAGGAGGGAAAATAATTTTACTTCCGAAAGTAAAGGAACTGAACTTCCAGAGGTAAAAGAATCTGACAATCAGAGGGAAAGAGATTTTACTTCCGCAGGTAAAGAGTCTGGACTACAGGAAGTAAAAGAAATTTCCCCTAAATATACTTACATGAATCAAAACGATCTGAGTAAAATCAATTCTATCAATCAATCAGAGGGACAGAGGGAGGATGGGATTGATAGGACGGTGGATATGAATGATTACATAGAGCAGATCAAACAGAATATCGAGTATGACCATCACATGAAATATGATGAATGGCATGAGAGGGCCTTGTATGAGGAACTTTTTGAGGTTATCTGCGAGGTTGTGTGTGTCAGACGCCCAACAGTGGGGATTGCAGGGGAGGAATATCCCTATGAGCTTGTTAAGACAAAATTCCTGAAACTGGACAGCGGGCATCTGCAGTATGTCATTGGCTGTATGAGGAACACCACAACGAGGAACACCACAACGAGGATCAGCAATATAAAGGCATGTATGGTGACGGCGCTTTATAATGCACCGTCAACCATAAACCACTACTACCAGCAGGAAGTGCAGCACGATTTGTATGGCGGCGGCATGGAGGAAAAGGGTGTCCGGCAATAAACTTCTGGCCAAAATGTCCATAAGTTGGGAAAGTCCCAGAGAGATATTTCTGTAACCCTGTCAAGGGTGGCGGACGGAGGTGGGAATGAAAGGCTGTTCGATTTTCCTTTCACATTGTATAAATGGGGGTTATGGAGAAAACTGTTTGTTTTCTTTTTGGATGGTTTTTATTGTAAAGGGGGTGAGATATAGTGGAGAATGGTAAGAGAGGCGTTGACCGCAATTCTGAGGGGTATACGGATCATACTGTGGGTAGAGCCTGCAGGAACGTGTACCGGGAACAGATGCTTCAACAGAAAGCCGAGACATTGCTTCATAAGGAGATTATGAAAAACCTTGCCAGTTTTGTCAGAAAGCATATGGAGCTTATGGGATATGAGCTTGTATGGATTACATACCGTGACCCGGTGACAGGGCAGGAATGGAAAAAGAAATGATAAGGACAGAAGATTATTCATTCAGGGTATAATATATTCTGTTGCCAAACTATGTAACAATATGTATAATAGCAGAACAGAAAAGCACTTTTGAAAGGTAAATGGGGCGTAGAGTGGCATTATTCCCGACTAAACGATACATCCGTTGAAAAAAACAGGGCTAAGATGTATGCTGGTGGCGAAAAGGAGGTGAAGCAGGTGGACGCAAAAATCTTTGGTGCATTTATAGCGCAGTGCCGCAAAGAAAAAAATATGACGCAAGCGGATATGGCTATAAAATTAAATGTCACCGATAAAGCCGTCAGCCGTTGGGAAAGGGGAATTGGTTTCCCGGATATCAGCACAATCGAACCACTGGCTTCGGCTTTGGATATAAGCGTTCTGGAGCTTATGAGATCTGAACGAATTATGACGAGTGAAGTTTCAAGAGAAGAATCAGCAGGCATTATTACTGATACCTTAAACATCGCAAAATTGCAATGCAAACACGAACAAAAAATTGCAATGATGAGAGTACTTCTTATCCTTTTTGCTGGTACTAATATTTTATATGCTATTGGAAAGGGAGATTACATTTTGCAGATAATCTGTATAGTGTGTATTCTGGTTATAGCAGTGATAATGAGCGTAGTCTTGGTGAAAAACAAAGAAAACAATCAAGCAAAACAGACCATTATTCAAATGTTATATTGTGGATTAACGGTGTTGTTTGCCTTTGCGTTAAGCCGATTTGTAGGGAACATAATAGCAATCATACTGATTATTGCGAATACGGTGTGCTATATCCGTTTTCTAAAATAGTTTGGAATATGGGAAATATATTTATATTAGCAGCCTCGATGTTGACAACATTAGCACATCGTCTATTGACCGTGCCAAATTGGAAGTTGGAAATAAACAGATTTAGGCACATATCTTGAAGGGTACAGGGAAATCATTTATAATTATTGCACAGAAGTGGAAGATACATCTGAACACACAGGTAAATAAATATTTTGTCCGTTTTTGAAAAGGAGATGATATTATCCGCAAGGAGGATTTCTGCATGAAAGAGTTGATAATGCGGGTGCTGACGTTGTTTTGTATGTTATGTCTGGTCGGTTGCGGAAGTACAAATAATGAACAGACCGGAGCAATAGATAGCAGAGAAGATAATTTTGCTGATGAATACAGGAATTACGGAGGAGAATTCCTTGTTTTAGGGCTTGTAAATGATACGGATTTGACTGAAAACGGTGTAGTATACTTAAATTCCATTACCGATAATCTAAACGTCCAATTTGCGAATTTAACCGATAAGGATTCCGAGTATATTCTGATGCTCTTTTTGGATTATAAGGAAATCGGATTTTACTTAAATGGAGAACTGACTGACAAACATATATTTCAGGCAAAGGCCGGAGAATCGCTTGTTTTTCCCATAAATCTCGATTCTGCGGTTGAACTGAACAGTTCGCATTTCCTGACCGTAGCTATACTGACCTCGCCCAATAAACACGCAAAAACGATTGATCTGATGAGCAATTCATACGGTATGGTATTGAGTTACGAATTGGCTCCTAAGAACGGGAACAGGACGATAGAAGCAGAAAGCACTTTCGATGAAGCATCAGAATATCTTGAATTGCATTATCAGGGGTTGGTGCTCAATTCCGACTTTGATACGTCAAAGAATGCTACGGTACGTTTTCCAGAAAAAGAATATGTCGTAAAAGTAGGTGATGCAGTTAAACTGGCTTATCGAGCGGGCAATTATGAAAACGCAGAGGACATTCTGATCGTTGTTCTTGTGGACTGGCAACAGCAATCCATCAACGATGCTGATTATATCCATATACGAAACTCTCCCGGATATATAAGTTTTGGTACGCTTGAATTTACTGTGCCGCTTGAAGCGGGCGAATATGAAGTGACCGCTTTTGTGGCAGACCAGCCATTTAACCTTAAAAACTCAGATTCCTTTCATACACACGACACTGCCTATCGGTTTACTCTGACAGTTCAAAAATGAGGATGTACGCTATGTTGTGTAACCCATCAACAGACTTGTTGGTGGGTTATTTTAAACTTGCTTTTGTTTACAAAAAAAATTAAATACAGTATTCTTTGAGCAAGGTCAAGTGGCAACAGCTAAGAAGTTGTTGCTGCTTTGATTAAAATTGTATCAAGGAGACCAAAAAACAAGCTGAAGTCGTTGGTTCCCTCATTAAACTGGAATGACCAGCTTTTTAATGTTTCAATGCTGCTTGTCTGCGGAACCGAGGTAAACGGCAAATAATCGGCGTCTATAAAAGGATCACTACCTGTGGTATCCTACA
>CAMWYJ010000127.1 GCA_947178445.1 uncultured Clostridium sp. | reverse complement strand
TCTGTCCCGCCGTGTCATATAAAATCTCTCCGGAAAGTCCGGGGATGGAGTCATATTGCCCCAGGGTCTTTGGCGTGACAGAGTCCTGGGTCTTGGCCGAATTCTGTTCCATATCTCCTGAAGCTGCCCATAAAGGAACTGCCGGAAAGAATAACGATATGCATATAACCGCTGCTACCGTTGTGCGAAAAACGCTTCGCAATCTCTTTTTGCCCATAACATTTTCCTCCTTTTTATACTAATATATTATATATTTACTATAATTTCAATTATTTCTTGTTAAATGATACAAATTTAGGGCAAATTTAGAAAAACAGTAATAAGCCAGCCTTGAAAGGAAAAAATAATTCGCACTAATTATGCACTAAACAACCCTCTTTGCGAAAGAAATGGTAGAATAAAAGAAAAAGTTTTTCGCAAGGAGGTTTCTATGGGCAGAGAACAAGAGAGGATTCTGAGGAAGCTGGAAAATAACCCAATCGTGGAATGCAACAAGGTCAGGCAGAGGTACTGCCCAAATCTTTTCCGGGATTTTGCAGGTACAAAAGATCTGCGGAATTTAAGCTATACAGACTATTCCAACAAGGGAATGTTAGGGACTGTGTTTTATAAAGGGATAGCAGGGATTACGAGCATGCAGTCCATGACATATGAATTCAATGAGGAAAGGGTTGTAAAAAATTTATACCGGTTTATGGGAGAGAAAGAAAAAGAATATCTCCCGCATGCAGTCACGGTCAATGAATACCTTGAGAGGCTGAACCCTGATGAACTGCAGAAAGTACAACAGAAACAGGTTTATGGACTGATCCGCAGTAAGGCCTTTTATGATGCGCGGTTTCAGAAGAAATGGCTGGTTATTGTAGATGGGACACAGACTTATTCGGGAAGCCGGAAACTTAATGAAAACTGTCTGGAACGCCATTATAACAAAGGGACACAGGAGGAAACGGTGAATTACCACTGTGATGTGCTGGAAGCCAAAATCGTGCTGGGGAGAGCCTGATAGTAAGCATGGCGAGTGAATTTATCGAGAATAACGGGATAAAAAAGAGACAGAAAAATATATCTTCCGAACTGTTAGAAAGCTTTGGCCTGCAAATAACAGAAACAGAAGATATATCCCGGAATGATACGCCCGGCGTACCAGTCACCTAAATTAAGTATAGCAAAGGAAGTGATGCCTGCCAAGAGGGAAATAAAAAAGATAGGAAAAGAGGAAGAAACGCCTCACGGCAGTTTCTTCCTCCATATGATTCCTTCCATACATATATTCTACTGGCGGTTATAATTAATAAGACATCCCTTTAAGATGATCTCTCTTTCATCATCTGTTAAATCTCCAAGATGGAAAGTAAGCTCTTTCATGTCTTTATTGACAACATAAGCCTTAATATCATCATTCTTTTCCTTGATTGCCTTGGTAATCTCCGGAACAAAAATATAATCTCCAATCTCAAATTCATAATCCTCTGGCATCAGGAATGGAAGCATGCCCCAATTAATAAGATTGGAACGGTAACGCTTTGTTGCATATTCTTTTGCAACATTTGCCCAGCCGCCTAATACCTTCTGACAGGATGCAGCCTGCTCACGGGCAGAGCCATCTCCCGGCTTTACAGCAAAGATCGTAGAGCCGACACCGGTATTCTCCTTACTTACATTCGGGAAAGTTTCCTTAATCTTGTGCATGATTGTCCGCATCTCTGGATAAGCCTCACCCATACATTTCCCTTCCTCGCGAACCTTCTCTACTGCCTGAATCTCCTTTGCACGTCCAACATACTCCGGATCCTTACGGGATAAAGTAAACTCGGCAAGACCCAACGGATTTGAACGATAAGAAGACGTCTCTCCGGAAGGAATCAGCTCATCTGTTGTCGTTACCGGATCCTTGATAACAGATGCCATTTTGAGTACTAAATTATCTGTAAGCGCTACCATTGCCGGCCAATCCTTAATATTCGGACCAAACTTAATCTCAACGCTTGCATCTGCCTTGCCAACACCATCATAGATACGGTTCTCATAAATCGTCTGATCAAAGAAATACTTTGGATTGCTAAAATTGACATCCATATCTGTTGCAGCTGTTAAATACCCCTTATTCGCCGCTGTTGCAGCAATGGAACGTGCATCCATTAAGGCTACGGAAGAAATCTGACCATTCTGCACCTTAGATCCCTCACGATTTGGGAAGTTTCTGGTAGAATGACGGATGGAAAATGCATTATTTGCAGGTGTGTCACCAGCACCAAAGCATGGACCGCAAAAAGCAGTTTTTACGATTGCGCCCGTTGCAATCAAATCTGCAAGCCTGCCATTCTTTGCAAGTTCCATATAGATTGGAGTCGATGCAGGATATACACTAAGCGTAAATTCATCTGCACCAATGCTTGCACCTTTCAAAATATCAGCGGCTGCACAAATATTCTCGAATCCTCCGCCGGCACATCCTGCAATGATACCCTGATCTACATATAACCTGCCGTTTTTCACCTTATCCTTTAATGTAAAATCAACCTTGCCATCTAAGCTTACAAGCGCCCTCTTTTCACAATCCTCCAAAATATCCATAAGGTTTGCGTTCAACTCCTCAATCGTATAGGTGTTACTTGGATGGAATGGCATCGCAATCATAGGCTTGATCTTAGAAAGGTCAACATACACAATACCATCATAATATGCAACCGAACCAGGATTCAACTCCTTATACTTATCACCCCTTCCATGAATTTCATAGAAGTCTTTTACTTTTTCATCCGTCTTCCAGATGGATGAAAGACAGGTTGTCTCTGTCGTCATAACATCAATACCGATACGATAATCCGCACTTAAGCTATCTACACCCGGTCCTACGAACTCCATTACTTTGTTCTTTACATATCCGTTAGCAAATACTGCACCGATAATTGCAAGTGCCACATCCTGAGGTCCTACTCCGTCCTCTGGCTTGCCATCTAAATAAATACCAACCACACCTGGCATCTTTACATCATATGTCTGACACAGAAGCTGCTTTACAAGCTCTCCGCCACCCTCGCCAATCGCCATCGTACCAAGCGCACCATAGCGCGTATGGGAATCCGAACCTAGAATCATGGCACCACACTCGGCAAGCATTTCCCTTGCATACTGATGAATGACTGCCTGATGAGGAGGAACATATACACCACCATACTTCTTTGCACAGGAAAGACCAAACATGTGGTCATCCTCATTAATGGTTCCACCTACTGCACAGAGGGAATTATGACAATTTGTAAGTACATACGGAATTGGAAATTTCTCTAGTCCCGATGCCCTCGCAGTCTGGATAATTCCGACAAAAGTGATATCATGAGAAGTCAGCTTATCAAACTTGATCTGCAGCTTCTCCATATTATCGGACGTATTATGCGCCTTCAAAATACTATATGCAATGGTATTTTTTGCTGCCTCTTCCTTTGAAACAACACTTCCTGCCTTACTTTTTAATTCTTCCTCCTGGCTGCCGCCATCTGCGATAATATCTGTACCATTAACCAGATATGCCCCACCTTCATATAACTTAATCATATAAATATCCTCCTTATTTTATCTCATTACCTTGCGGCAACTATTCATTCATACTGGCTTTTTTTGCATATATAAATAATCTTTTCTAAAGCAAAACCCAACCGAGCAATATTGTAGCATAACAACGCCTACTTTTCAAACAATTTACAGGCAGTCTTAAAAAGATATAGGTATTTTACCATAAAAATAGATTGCCACAAAACGAGACAATCCTTTTTTCCTGCATATATGCACTTGTTTCATGCTCCTTCCCACACATCAAAGCTGTAAAAGAACCCAGTTCAATACATCTTCCGGTGACAGACTTAAATAAACGCATAATTCAAAAAACTCACCAGCGGTCAGTTCCATTTCCTTCTCCTTAAGTCTTTCCAAATCAATCCCGGTATCCTCTTTCACTTTATTCATTGATACTTTACGTTCTTCTATATATCTTAGAATATATCTTTCTGTGTACATCTTTACCTCTTATTTTTCTTCTATTATAGATAGATTTTGTCCCTATTTTCATCATTATATTCTAT
>CAMWYJ010000126.1 GCA_947178445.1 uncultured Clostridium sp. | reverse complement strand
TACATCAATGTTGGAAATAAACTTTTTAATGCTGTCATCTACCCCATACGCATAGACAGAGCTGCCAAGGAACAAGATGTCAACGTCTTCCCGGAGCGGCTCTTCAACCGTCTTTGCCTCTGCTCCTACCGCTTTCGCAATGGCCTCCGCCAGCTTTTTTGTATTCCCTGACCTTGTGTAATACCTTACCTCTATTTTCATGCCTGTCCCTCCTCTTTTTGTTCTTCATATGCCGCCCTGCAGGCTCTGGCAAGCTGGTCCGCGCAGGAAGTCGGCCTGCGTCCGCAAATCACGCCCGACAGTTTTTTCTCAATTTCTTCCACCGTCCAGCCATCTACAAGCAGAGGTATCGCTTTCAGGTTTCCATTGCATCCTCCTGTAAAAGAAATATTTGTGACCACATTTCCATCAATATTAAGTTTAATTTCAGTAGAACAGGTATCCTGTGTCTTATAAGTATATTCCATAATAACCCTCCAATCGGTTCCTATAATAAGCCTACAATCTTTTCTTCCACTTCAGCCATATCAGCCGTCGGCTCAAAACGTTCTACAACATTTCCTTCCCTGTCAATCAGAAATTTGGTGAAATTCCATTTGATATCGCTGCTTTGCAGGTAATTCGGAGCAGTTCTGCCCAACACACTTTCAAGCATTGGCGTCAGGGGATGTTCCTGATTGAAACCGGCAAATCCCTTTTGGGATTTGAGAAAAGTAAAGAGCGGATTCTCATTATCTCCATTCACTTCAATCTTTGAAAAAATCGGAAATGTAATGCCGTATCTGGAATCACAAAAGCTGACGATTTCCTCATTACTGCCGGGTGCCTGATGCCCAAACTGATTGCATGGGAAATCAAGTATAACAAAACCATCACTGCCATATTTTTCAAAGAGATCCTGCAGATCGTCATATTGTGGGGTAAAACCACACTCTGTCGCAGAATTGATTACCAGAATTACTTGTCCCGCATAGTCCTTTAAAGATACTTCAACACCAGCAGCATTTTCTACATTGAAATCATAAATATTCATCATATCCTCCTTTACATATTAAATTTTGTGAAATTAAATTTTATAAAATCATATTTTGATTGTACGCAATTAATCTTGATTTGTCAACTATAATTTCCATTTTTTTACTGTTCTGAATGTTTAAAATATAAGCCATGTCTTTATGGGGTAGATATGGAATGCAATGGCAAAATATCATTGCCGCTCCAGTGATAAATGTGCTTGATTTTATCTTCTGTTTGTTCCATACTTATAGTACCAACAGACAGGAGGCTTACAATGGATCCAAAATAGGAGTTGGAGCAGGCGGCTATTATACTCACTAGCGTTAAGATTTTCCAATTTCCGCACAGCACATGTCGCATAATCTGGCAACATGCGCTGTGCGGAAAGGAAAATCTAATCGTTAGTGAGTATAAGGAAGTGATCAGCGCCGATGCTGAATAAAAAGGGAGGGGTTTTATGAAATACGATTTTACTTCAATCATTGACCGTTGTGGAAAAGATGCTTTAGCAGTGGACGGAATAGGGCTGAAGGTATGGGGAAACGAGCCAGATGCGCCTAAAGAAGGCTTTGATTCAATTCCCATGTGGGTGGCAGATATGAATTTTGCTACAAGTCCTTCTATAACAAAAGCTCTGCAGGAAAGAATCACCCATCCTCTATATGGGTATTTCTTTGCAACAGATGCATATTTTGATTCCATTATCTGCTGGCAGGAAAGACGCCATAAGGTAACTGGGTTAAAAAGAGAGAATATTGGATATGAAAATGGTGTTCACGGATGTGTTTCTACAGTTGTGGAAAGACTTACGAACCCTGGCGACAGGATTTTGCTTCACAGTCCGTTTTATATTGGTTTTTCCAGTGATATTGAATTTATCGGCCGAAATTCCGTTTTCAGCGAATTAAAAAAAGATGAGAGCGGTATCTATCGTATGGATTTTGGGGATATGGACAGGAAGATTAAAGAAAATAACATTCATCTTGCAATTATGTGTTCTCCTCATAATCCGACAGGCCGCGTCTGGGAACAATGGGAACTGGAAAAGGCAATGGAGGTATTTAAAAAGAATAATTGCTATGTAATCAGCGATGAAATCTGGGCGGACCTCACTTATACCGGACATCAGCATATTCCTACCCAGATGGTATCCGAGTGGGCAAGAGAGCATACCGTTGCAGTCTATTCACCCAGCAAAACCTTCAATCTTGCGGGACTGATCGGAAGCTATCACATTATTTACAACAGTTATCTGAAAGACCGCATGGGATCCAACCATTACAATTCACAGAATGTATTATCAATGCATGCACTGATTGGCGGATACAGTAAGGAAGGCTATGAATGGTGTGACGATCTGCTGGTTGTTCTTGAAGAAAACTGTCGTTACGCATGTGACTACATCCAGAAGAATTTTGATGGAGTAGAGGTAACAATGCCCCAGGGAACTTATATGATCTTTATTGACTGCACGAAATTCTGTGAAAGAACAGGCAAGACACTGGATGAGGTCATTAAAGCCGGTTGGGATGTCGGCGTTGGCTGGCAGGACGGCAGGAAATTCGGAAGTCCGTGCCATATTCGCATGAATCTGGCATCCCCCCTCTCCAGGATCAAGGAGGCCTGCGACCGCCTAAATAAATATGTTTTTCACGCATAAATAGGAAAAAGAATAATTGCATGAACCAATGTAATTATACTGACATACGCTTACGATTTTCCAATTTTCGCACAGCACATGTCGCATAATCGGGCAACATGCACTGCGCGGAAAGGAAAATCTAATCGTTAGTGAGTATAACTCAAATCCCATTATCAACCTTTTCGCGCCATTTATCCAATGTCCACCGTCAAACCTCCCGCCAGCAGGGCAACAGGCAAGTCCGGCGCCTATATGGTTTCACCCCCTGAACGCAGAGAGCAGTCCCTTCTTCTCGTAAGGTTCACTGCTTACTGATACGGCCTCATAGCCAGCTTTCGCAATCACATTTTTCAGTTCCTGTTCCAAGATATCCTCCTCCGCAATGATGACTGTTTGCTTCTTTGCATGTGAGCTTGTTACCTTTTTCACCCGAAATGCATTCCTCACCGCCTCATTGATATGTGCTTCGCACATTCCACAGGCCATTCCTTCTATTCCTAACGTAATCTTAACCACAAAATGCCCTCCGATCATCATTCTAATATTCGTTAGTAAAATCTAACCCGCAATTTCAATGAATGCGGCCACTATATGTTAGTAGCCGCTAACCCAATTGTAAGTATATTCCATTATTCCGACTGTTGTCAATAGAATACCAAATAATTTATAAAGTTTTCTAATCTGTCCATACCCTAAACTATTTTTTGCTTTTAGCCTTTTTATTTCTTTGTCCTCTCCACCCATTCCGCCCACCTGGGATCTGCCTTGATTTCTTTCTCCACCTGGGAACCGTCTGTCTCACCAGAAAATTAATATGCTGATTCACAAAAATTGCCACCGTCTCTGTTCCGCCGAGGCCGCCGCCAGAGAGAACAACGAGCCCCACACCTATTCCCAGTAACACTCCTCCGAAACCGACGGCCAGCAGATAATCTCGCGTCATATCCTTTTCATCTGCTTTTATTACATTTATTCTTTTATCTCATGTATTTTTTTGATTATTTCTTTTTCAATACACTTTATTTCATCTTCTGTATGTGTATAATAAAATGAAGGCGGAAATAACCCCCAACACAGAGCTCCGGGTATATTAATGGTTTAGAAAACAGAAATGGTTTTCCCTCTATGCAAGTATTTTTTATATTTGCGAATATCTTGGTGTCACACCATCAGAGTTTTTTGATGATAATATTAACTGCCCTACAGATTATAGGGAAATTATAGAGGATTTAAACGCTTTAGATGACGACCAGCTTCAAAACATCAAAGCTATCATTAAAGGCTTAAAGCATTGACCTCCGATTTTTCAGCGGCTTCGGCTTACCGATACCCTCAAAAGGATTCCACCATATATCCTTTGTCAGCAAATTGATACATTTTATGACAGATTTATTTGGCCGTTGCCATTAACGCCCTTAAAGTATATACTTCTGCGTTCCTTCACTCATTATTGA
>CAMWYJ010000125.1 GCA_947178445.1 uncultured Clostridium sp. | reverse complement strand
TTCGTATGAGCCTATTTCTATGGCTCATTTTTTTCATAAACTATTTGACACTACCCTGGCAAGGCTGTAATGTTTGCGCATCATTTCAAAGAAGTCCTTCCCTTTTAATGGCATGGGCTGTTCCAGCATCAGCCTGCTTTTTATCAGGCGTACAGGTGGCTCTTTACAGGGGGCAATGCCGTTTTCAGATACACATAGTACTGTATTCTCTGCATCTGCGAGGAAATAGTACAGCTTCTCCTTATACATGGTAAAACGTTTGAATGTTTCATAAGTTTTACCATAGACGCTTGCTTTTGCTACTAACGTGTCAATTACCTGTTTTACCGACTCCCTCCGTATGCTTTTCTGTATTTTTTTATAATATATCCCAGTAAGTAACTCCTGATATATTTCCGATTTTAAGGAATAGCAGACAGGATTACCACCTTCCCGTACCAGCACAAATGCTTCTCCCTTTTGGTTCCTAAAACACTCATGCCCGCTTTCTTCCAGTATCCCAAGAAGGACATCCGCCTGACTTTCTTTCTGGCTGTCTTTTTTGTTGCTCTTTTTATCTCCCTGCATATCAGGAGCCGGAGTATTCCCTTCCATCATTCTCCATAGCGACTCCCAGCTTACACCCTGCTCCCTGCAGCTGTCGTGGTGGCATCCGGCTATGATCGTTCCATTATCATATTGGATGATATATGCGCCCTGATCCCTTGAATGCTCATGGTTCCAGGGACATTCTGCCAATACATAACACGTACCGTTATCCACTGCTTTTGTCCTGGAAACCGCAATTCCGTGTTTTTTCAGCCACTTATCAAGCGAAAAATCCTTGTTGCCTTTTTCCCCCGGACTGATACTGCTTCTGCCCCTATTCCTTTTAGGCTTATCTTTCTTCTCCGATTGATTCTCCTGCACCAAAGCACTTATTAAACCTGTTGATACTTCCACAATCTTATCTGGTATTGATATGATCCTAGAACGCCTGTGAGGACGTTCATCAGTGCTGTCTCCCTTACAGGCAACTGTCCCATAAAGCTTGGTAATTCGGGCAGCATTGAAATTAGCGGTATCCACCTTTACCCTCTCGTTAGAGAACTTATTGTCAAGCATTTTCAAAAAATCCTTGATCAGCTGTAGACTCTCTTTGTCATTAGGCAGATCAACTGGATACAGTATATGATAGCCATTTCCACTCAGCGCCGTTACAGGCTCTGGAAATCCAGCCTCTGAAAGATATTCTCTGATCTCAGAAGATAATTCATGCGCCTTTTCCAGTTCCTCGTTAGAACTGGAGATACCACTTGGACGGACAGGGTCTAAGTCAACCAGTATCCATCTTCTTCTTGTGATCTCTGCATCGGTAGTAGTACTCTGCGCATATTCCGTCAAACGGTTGATACTCCTTGATTCAAGCCCATTTGCAGGCTCATTTAATGTGAAAAAGACGTTATAAACCCCGTCATACTTCTTTATTGCCGAAAGCATTTTCTCAATATTGTTAAAGTACCCTGATATGGTTCCCTTCCGTGTTTTCAGGATTCTGATCTCGATATAAGAATCTTCCTGCTTGAAAATGCCCATTGTCTTTTGCAGCTCTTCGGTTAAATCTTTAAATCTGTCCATATTCAATTTTTTCCTTTCTTTTTGGTGTTAGTTTAAAAATGGGTCGGTATGCATTTTCGGCCATTTACAGACCAAGGATATTCCTGATGTTGAAGGATATAAAAACAGTTACCAACCCATTTCTGCACTAACACCTTCTTTTTTTTGAGGTGATCTAATCATATCAGATTCGAGTATCATAAAAACCCCCCAAAACACAGGTTTTTTCAGTATTTTGGGGGGGATTTTTTGCATGTTCTTTCATGCTGAGGCAATTTCATGACACTTTCAATTTAATTCAGAACAATTCCTTATACACCAAAATCGCCAATAAAAGTAGGGAGGGAAAAACATGAAAAAAAGTAATTCAGAAAAAGAAAGCATAAGCAAAGCAAGACTATTGAATGATCCCCGAATCACTGCAAATGGTAGTACTAAATTGACAGAGGCGTTATTCAACATTCTGACTGAGGCAGCTTTTTCAGACAAATCTCACTTTAACATAGCAGGAAAAAAGACCTACCAATGCCCTCCGTATTTTAGCAATGTTTTTATCATAATTGCCAACTACTATAAAACAGATGATTATAAGAGAATAAGAAAAACTTTAAAAAATTTCGACTCCGCACCTCTTGAAGATGTGGAGTTTCTTTTTTATAAGATTATTTCTTCTGAAACTCCCAAGTTACCACAAGAGCAGCAAGAACGCCTATATATAGTACATAGCATATTATTAAAGCTATGCTCTCTTAATACCGTAAGAATTAATACACTAAACATCTTACAAAAAGAGCATAATATCGACATAAAAAAATATAAAAAACAATTTTTATCTTACATTGTAGATCAAGACCAAACTACTATATTTTCAATGGATGCAAACAAGTTGGACAAATTATTGAACCAGCTATAGCAAGAATTTCCATCAAAAAAAGATACTGCGGGGATTATCAACCAATCCCCACAGTATCTATTCTCTTACCTTCTCCGTGTACTGCCGCTATGCTTCACGCATTTTGACGCTGTATAGATGGAAATACCCAGTCCAACGCCAGCTGTTACAGACTCAACAATGGCACTGGATGCTATGGTGCTTCCCACTACCGCTAAAAATCCTAAAATCATGCCCTGACTCCTTCCTGGTAGATTAGTATGATTCCATAATCACTGTTTGTCAAATACAGAGCTTCTACCCAGTCCGTACCATCAACAGTGACCGTATCACGATATTCATACATAGATTCCTGGATATAATGCTTCTCCAATATCTGCCGGTAAGCTCTTCTGGCTGCTTCATCCATTTTGGGGATTACAGCGCAAAATCCACCCATGCCACCTTCAACATCCCTTTCAGATCCATAGCTGCTGTCCAGTATATCAACCTGTAAAGCCAGATATTCTAATACCTGCTCTGGTAAGTCCCTCTGGAGAATCGGATAATAGTTCCAGTAATCCAGCTCTGTTCCAATATAGTAGAACGCATTCTCCCTGTCCTGTTCGGCTTTCATGGATACAAACCTGTTTGTGCCATCCTCCACCGCTGCTTCATCCACAATTCCATAACCTATGCACTGATAGCCTCCTTCCCTGGCTTCTTCTCCTGCCGCATAGAAGACTTTCCGGCTGTTTTCACCCGGTATACGAAATGCTCTCACTTCCATGGCAGGCTTATCTTCTGTCAATCTTTCGCAATCTGCGACAGGCAGTATCTTTTGAAGCCTCTCCCATTCATTCACATCCAGATAATCAGCCTGCCCGGAAGCACTGTTCCACTCTATTCCCTGCACAATGCCCTCTCTCTTCTGCATGTAATGTAGAAAGCTCTCCCAGCTTTGAAATCGAATCCCTGTCAATCTCCGTCCCTCCTATAGTCACTCTGGTCTTTTGTTGTATAAATTAACTGGATTTTCTGGCGTTTCAGACTTATGTATGACACATACCACCCCCGTACCTTTCCCTTTTTTCCTCGTGTCAGTATCTCATCCATTTCCTCTTCCACCCTTATCTTGTTGGGATACATTCCGACGACATCCTCTATGCCCTGATAATCATCCTTTATCTTATCCAGACACACAATCAGAAAGTCGTCCTTTCCCAGTTTCTTAGAGCAAAGGATATGATAAATTCTCCGCATTACCTCCTCGGGAATTTTCTTCTTTCCCAGGTAGTTGTTAATCTGTTGCAGCAGATGCCACTGGCTGATCGTCCTGATTCGGATTGCTTTTTTCATCCTGCGCTGTCTCCTTTTCCTCTTTTCCTGATTTTCCTGCTTTTCCAGACGTCTTTTTATCCCCAGTGTTTTCCTTTGGCTCTTCTTTCTCAAATACGAATGGACGCAGCTTCCATCTGTTTGGGAAATATCTTCCTGCCATCAGTGGATGTATGGCCGTCAGCCTTTCATACTCGCCTCTGTCATCCACAATATCAACTACTTTATCCTTATAACTGTACAACAGCTTCCTCAGATATTCCTTTTCTTTTTTCACAAACTTATTTGCCAGGAAAGTATTCCCATATCCAAGCAGAATGGTGTCAAATCCACGCTTTAACACCTCCTCCAGGTATTTCCTATTCTCTGTGTTGTTGGGCACCTCTGAGGGCCTTAATCGCTGCTT
>CAMWYJ010000124.1 GCA_947178445.1 uncultured Clostridium sp. | reverse complement strand
GTGAAGAGAAAACTTGAGGAAGCAAAGGAAAAAATTCGAAAAAACGAACTGACCACAGCCAAGGCGGGGAAAATAGCAGATATTGAGAGCAAATGGCTTTCCGAAGTAGCAGTGTCACTAAAAGAATCTACGGTAAATAAATACGAGGACATCCTGCGCTGTTATATTTTGCCGGAATTTGGTGAAAGCGAACTGTCAAAAATCACGAACCAGCAGCTCATCAATTTTGCGAACAGCCTGCTGTTGGGAGGCGGGGCCAAGGGACAGGGACTTGCTCCATCGACAGTGGCGGAGATACTGTCTGTAATGAACGGAATCCGGGTCTATGCGATGAAGAGAGATTATACTGTGGCCTTTTCCACAGAGTGTGTCAGCCTGAAAAAGAATCAGGGGGATATCCGTGTATTCAGCCTGGAGGAGGAAGGGCGGCTCCTTGGCTACCTGCAGGAGAACATGGATCTGCCAGGACTGGGGATTATGCTCTGTCTTTTTACTGGGATCCGCTTGGGGGAATTATGCGCCATGAAATGGGATGACATCAGTATTCAGGAAAAGAAAATGTCCGTCAGTAAGTCGATGCAGCGGCTCCGATGCAGTACGGTGGCAGGGCATAAGACGGAGGTGAGAATTCTGGAACCAAAGAGTACATCCTCCATCCGTACCATTCCCCTGCCGGATATTATCATGGGGCTTCTGGAAACCTTTTATATACCTGGCACATTTCTGCTGACCGGGAAAAGCAGTTGTTTTGTGGAACCCAGGACAATGCAGAACCGCTTTAAAAGAATTATGGCAGCCTGCGGCATAGAGGATGCAAATTTCCACGCAACCCGCCACACTTTTGCAACCAGGTGCATTGAACTGGGATTCGATGTAAAGAGCCTGAGCGAACTCTTGGGGCATGCCAGCGTGGCAATCACCATGAACAGGTATGTACACCCTTCCATGGCGCTTAAACGGGAAAACATGAACCGTTTTTCAGGTCTGTTTACCGTCAATTAATTGGTCAGAAAAAGCCAGGGCGGCAGAATATAGACGGGTTATTCGACATTATTCGCAGAATTTATATTTCTACGAAATTATGCGGCATGAATTTTGTAGAAAATCCTGTAAAAGTAAAAAGGTAGAGATTGCAGGAAATTACAAAAGATGCCGGAAAGACCGTAATTTTGTCTATGACCGATATGGATAAAGTGGGGAAGTCGGTAATGATGTGGAATATTGAGATGTTGTATTGATTTTAGGAAAACAGGAACGAGAAATGGCAGAGCAAAAGATTTTAGTGACACGTTCCTCGATGCCGCCATATGAGGAATACATAGAAGCGATTAAGCCATTGTGGGATACGCATTGGCTGACCAATATGGGAGAGTACCATCGCCAATTGGAAAGCGAGTTAAAGGGATATCTGGGAGTGCCGGAATTGTCCTTAATGGTAAACGGACACATGGCATTGGAGCTGGCAATACAGTCATTTGGTTTTCCAGAAGGGGCAGAGGTTATTACGACTCCCTTTACTTTCATATCAACAACCCATGCAATCGTACGAAACCGCCTGAAGCCCGTGTTCTGCGATGTGAAGGAAGAGGACGGGACGATTGACGAGACAAAGATAGAAGACTTGATAACAGAGCACACGGTGGCAATCCTGCCTGTACATGTGTATGGGAATATTTGTAATGTGCAGACCATTGAGGAGATTGCTCAAAAATATGGCTTACGGGTAATTTACGACGCCGCGCACGCGTTTGGCGTGACATACCAGGGCAGGGGGATTGGATGCTATGGGGATGTCTCGGTTTTCAGCTTTCATGCCACAAAGGTTTTTAACACCATAGAAGGCGGGGCAGTTTCTTTTGATGACCATAGGATTTATGAAAAATTGTATAACCTGAAAAATTTTGGAATCCGGGGCGAGGAGTTGGTTTGTGAGGTCGGAGCTAACGCCAAAATGAATGAGTTCTGCGCCATTATGGGGCTGCAGAATCTGAAACGGATAGACAAAGCCATGCAGGAGAGAAAAAAGCGGTATGACCATTATGTGGAACAACTCAGGGATGTGGAAGGAATTCGGTTTCTAAAGCAGGAAGGCCTGGCGACAAGTAATTATGGCTATTTTCCGATAGTTATCGGTTCCGAATATAAGCTATCCAGGAATGGAATATATGACAGGCTCAGGGAAAACAGTATTTTTGCAAGAAAATATTTTTGTCCGCTTACCTCGGATCAGGCGTGTTTCAAAAATAAGTACAGAGATGCAGATATTCAGGTCGCAAGAAGACTGGCTGATACGGTACTGGTGTTGCCGTTGTATGAGGATTTAAAAATGGAAGCGGTTGAAAAAATATGTGCAATATGCAGGTTATAAATTTGCCATTTTGCTAGAGCAGGAGATGTTGTGACCTAAATGCTTAGAGATATGCAGGTAAGCAAGGGGGCTCAGGGGAATGATTAATTACATAAAGTTAGCTGATTTGTTAAAGACAAATGGCATGGAGGCTAAACAGGCACAGATATTTGTGAAAAAGCTTCAAAAGGACCAGAGTGAATATCAATGTGAGGAGCAAGTGCAGGAATGGGCAATAAAACGGGGTTTTTTCCCCGGTTATGTCAAAGCGTACGGCCTTTCAGATGTTAATTATCATAATTATCTATCACACTATGCGTATTTTATGCTCCACCCTTTAAATAATCATTTTCGTATTTGGATTAACGATAAGCTGACGATGAAATACATTATGTGCGGTATGCAGCTACAGGAATATCTTCCCGAGTACTATCTGTATATTGAGAATGACGGCAGCTACACTTATCTGGTAGATGCGCCACCATCTGAATGTCTGGCAAGAGATGGGGATTTTTTGTGGAATCTCTTGAATGAAAAACGATGCCTTGCCCTCAAGCCAAACAACGAGTCATGTGGAGGCGGCTTTATAAAATTACAAATGAAGAACCGGCATGCCTGCCTGAATGATCAGGAGATTTCCCATGATGCTTTTTGCCGGAAAATACCGCAGCTTAAGAATTATATTGTGACTGAATACGTGAAACAGAGCGATAGTCTTCAACAGATTTGGAGCAATAGTGAATGTGTATTGCGTATTGTTATGGCGAAGAATTCACGAAAAAAACCGGAGGATATGCCGGATTGGCATTGCGCCTGGTGTTATGCGGTATTCGGAGTAGAAGGTTCCGGCAGTGTCAGCAACGAAGTGGCGGATGCCGTGTGTGTAGGCTTTGATTTTGATACAGGCCGCCTGTTTGATGCGGGAAGTCAATTATCCAATGACGAAGGAGAGAACAAAATAATTTCACATCCTGGCAGTGGATTTACATGGTCAGGGTTTTGCCTTCCTGACTGGGAAAAATCACGTGAGATCATTATGAAGGTATGTATGGCATTATCTTCTTTGGATTGGCTTGGGATGGATGTGATTATTACGCAGGCAGGTTTGAAGTTTTGCGAAATCAATTCTTTTTCATCAGTGTTTTTGGCTCAGCGCGTTTGCGGTCCGGCTCTGGCTAATGCAAGAAACAGGAAATTCTTTGAGGGAAAGGGATTGAATAAAATTGATTCCGGAGAATTTTGGGAAATGTACAAAGTCTGCAAAGGTTCCGCATAATGCGTTGAGTGCGTTTTAAAATAAACTGCTCTAAGGCGGTCTATAAATGAGAAACAGTAAATCAGATCAAAAACCGAAAAAGAAAATATTGATTCTTGGAGGCGCATATTTGCACAACAAGGTTGTTGAAGCAGCAAGGGATATGGGGTTGTATACGATTGTGACTGACAATGTGCCTGACAGTCCGGCGAAAAAAATTGCGGATAAATCCTATGATATTGATGTATCAAATGTTGACGCTGTTGTCGAGATGAGCGAAAGAGAGGGCGTTGATGCAGTAATATCAGTGTGTCTGGATTTTTGCCAGACCTATTATCCGGAGATGTGTCACAGGCTTGGTCTGTTTTGCTGGGGCACGAAGGAACAGACCAATATTTTGACACAAAAGACTTTATTTAAGGAGGCATGTGTCCGAGGCGGCATTGATATTATCCAGACATATAGTGAAGGTGACATTGTTGCAGACAGAAGTACGGTTGCATATCCCCTGTTAGTAAAACCATCCCAAAGCAGAGGTTCACGCGGCAGTGTGGTGTGTTATAACAGGAAGGATGCGCTGAAAGCAATAGAAGCTGCCAGAAACATATCGAGTGATGGTCAGGCTGTA
>CAMWYJ010000123.1 GCA_947178445.1 uncultured Clostridium sp. | reverse complement strand
GTCCTGTATGGTATATTGCTTAGCTTTTTAATCACTCTTTTCTTATTACGGAAAGAGGAAAATGTATTTGACTTCCTTGGAATTAAGACACTTGGAAAAAAGCAAATTTTCATATTAGTAGTATTTGTTGTTTTTTCTGTTGGAGGACAGATTATTCCAAAAGCAGTTAATGGCGAGATTATTCCGTGGAATTTGCTCCCCTTGGGGATTGTGCCATTGATTATGACAACCTTTTTTGAAGAGTTTTTATTCCGTGGATTTTTCCAAAATAAGTTCGAGAAAGAATTTGGCTCCATAACCGCAATTCTGGTTTCTGGATTGATGTTTTCGCTTTATCATGTGGGATATCCGAGATTTCGTACCTTTGAGGATATTCTTTTGCTGTTCGCCGTTGGAATTGGGTTTGCTACTGCTTATAAACTTTCTGGAAACAACTTGATTGTTGCATATTTTGTGAATCTCCCTAATGCCTTTGTGACCTATATGTTGAAATTTGAACAATTTCCCAAAATGACAATTTCTTCAACAATAGCAAGCATCATTTCATTGTGCATAATTGTTGTAGTATTTATTGCGAATGTGAGAGCGAATCGAAAAGAAAGGTGAAAACAATGCTTATGGATGAACAATTATATCGTGAACTTGGTCAACTGACAAAAGATAAAACTATTTGGAAACAAAATATCCCCTATGTAGCTTCTTTACTTAAAAATCAATCTCCTAAAATAACGGCTAAAGCAATGTGGTTGCTTGGAGAGATGGGATTGATATATCCGCAGGAAATCGCACCATATACAAAAGAAATTGCTTCTTTTATCGTTTCGGAAAATGATTTATTAAGAGAGCGTACAGCTAATGCTTTAGGACGAATTGGCAGAGCAGATTACAAACTTGTTGCCCCTTATTTTAAGGAACTATTTATCTTGGCAGGAGATAAAAGCTCTAATGTACGGTTGAGTTTTATATGGGCTTCTGAAAACATTGCAACAAATACACCAACGGTGTATGAAGATTGTTTGCCAATATTTGCAGAGCTTCTTAACGATGAAAACGAAAGAGTCCGAATAGAAGCACCAGAGATGTTTCGGGTGTTAGGAAAACGAACGCCTGAGCTTGTGCAACCATATTTAGAAAAATTAGAATATATAGCAACGCACGATGATGTTAGTGTAGTTCGTATTCACGCCAAAGGGGCAATTAGAGCTATATTATCTAAAACCATCAAAGAGCCAGACGCTAAGCCGCAGAATAAACAAGTGAGGTAACTCATAGCTCATTGGCTCTTTCATTTCTGGCTATTCGGCTTAATTACAGTTTTAATGCTTCCACTTTCCTGCTCGAAGTGCAAGCAGGAAATATTGATTGGAGTAAAAACAGTCGTGGAAAATCCAGACAAGTAAACTATTGTATGAAATGGAGAAAACAGTATGGACTACAAGGAAACACATATAAGCTTTTTATATGACGATTTAGTTAAAGAATATGGAAATGAACAGGGGAAACAGCTTTATGCCTTAATGTGCAAAAAATTTGCTTATCTATGTGAGAAAGAGATGAAATCTGAAAATCATGAAATAAATGAGCATGTTTTTGAAAGGCTGTTACCAACGATAAGTATGTATTTAACCCTTATAGAAAATGATTTTACGCAAGAAGAAGCACTTATGATAGCTCATAAGGAAATACAGCATCATGCACGCAATATGGCAGAAGAAAATGCCAAGCTTAAAAAAATGCCCTTTACATACGGCTTATTTAAGATGTTTGCAAAATCACATATGAAGAAAAAGTATCCAATAGAAGGCTTTACTGTAGAATGGAAAAGAAATGATAGTAATGAAATCCATTTTGATATAGCTCGTTGCCTTTACAGAGATATGTGTGAAAAATATTGTTGTCCCGAACTATGTACAGTTTTTTGTCAGAGTGATATAACTGCCTTTTCTGGATATGAACCTAAAATTAGATTTGAACGAGCAGGGACACTCGGAGAAGGTGCTAACTGCTGCGATTTTCATTTTATCCACGGAAATCACTAAACACATAATCAAGTACAATCATCAAAGAGCCAGACGCTAAGACGCAGAGCCGATAAACTTGTGAGCAATCGCAGTTTGTCGGCTCTTTCTTTTATATATTCATAGGTAGGACAAGCCCACCGAATAAAAAAACGATGTTTCGGTGAGCTGTTTTGTCATGCTCTGAACACTCTCCGACTTCGTTTTGAAGTTTGGAGGGATTTTTATTGCCTGCAGGCAGCGGCTTCTATGTACATATACCATATCGAGGATGGGCGGATAACCTGTTAAAAAAATCCTCGTCAACGCATGGGGGCTTTGTACCTCAAAAGTAGAAGCTAAATTTCTACACAATAGAAATAAACTCTCCTTAAGCCGTAAAGGTATGACAGCCTTTGCGGTTTTTCTTTGTATGACGGGCATGCCCGTGTTCTGTGGTGAAAGTCCACTTAGGCGTAGCTACCAACGAACTTTATAGCGACTCTCAAGGTTTGCATCGTGAGGTGCAGGCGAGAAGAAGAGATAGCAAAATCGTAGCCCTACGGACAGAAACCCGATAATAAGGCGTTTATGGCGGGTAAGCTGGCAAAGAACAGTAAAGCCCCAAAGGTAGCCGTAACCCATAGGCGTAAATCGGGAGGGTAGACGAGGAAAGAATACGGACTTATCCCGTGAGGTCTCACGGACGCAGGTATTGGTTGAAGCATCCCGCCTGCGGTTGAAAACGATTTATTGTGAGAAGTCAGCAGAAGCCATAGTAGGCGTAAGCCGAAGGGCTGAACAATGTAACCGTGTAATCAAATGTATGCTTCATGGAATACCTGACAGCAGGAAGGGCGAAACGTAAATGAGCAGATACTGCAACTACCCAGGGCAAATCCATGGAAACGGAAAGGAGAAAGCACACAAGGCAATGTCGGAACTGTTAGAAAAGATACTATCCAAAGACAACATGAACGCCGCCTACAAAAGGGTCTGTGCCAATAAAGGGGCAGGCGGAGTAGATGATGTGACGGTTGAAGAACTCGGGGATTATATCAAAGAGAACTGGGATGGTATCAGGGAGCAAATCAGGCGGAGGGAATACAGCCCCCAGCCAGTCAGGAGAGTAGAGATACCCAAGGCAAACGGAGGTGTGAGGAAACTTGGAATCCCGACTGTAATGGACAGGGTAATCCAGCAGGGCATAGTGCAGATAATAAGCCCTATGTGTGAGCCCTTGTTTTCGGAATGGAGCTATGGCTTCAGACCAAACAGAAACTGTGAAATGGCTGTCAGGCAATTACTTGTGTACCTGAATGAGGGATATGAGTGGATAGTGGATATCGACCTGGAGAAGTTTTTCGATAACGTACCGCAGGACAGGCTTATGAGCCTTGTCCATGACATTATCAAAGACGGTGATACGGAATCCCTTATCCGCAAATATCTGAAAGCAGGAGTCATGACACGGCAGGGATATGAGGAAACGAACCTCGGCACACCGCAGGGCGGCAACCTGTCACCGCTCTTGTCAAACATCATGCTGAATGAACTGGACAAAGAACTGGAAGAGAGAGGGCTGCGCTTCACAAGATATGCTGATGACTGTGTGATAGCAGTAAGAAGTGAATCAAGTGCCAAAAGGGTCATGCGGACAGTGACGGACTGGATTCAGAGGAAACTGGGGTTAAAGGTCAACATGGCCAAAAGCCGTATCACAAGACCACAGAAGCTGAAATATCTTGGCTTCGGATTTTACAAGGACAGCAAGGCAAAAGAGTGGAAGTGCAGACCGCATCAGGAATCCGTGAAGAAACTCCAAGGCAGATTGAAAGAACTGACCTGTAGGAAAGTGCCCGGAACAGTCAAAAGCAAGATTGTGAAAATAAACCAGGTGACAAGAGGGTGGATAAACTATTACGCCCTTGGCTCTATGAAAACAGCAATGACAGAGATTGACGCACATTTAAGAACAAGACTCAGAATCATTATCTGGAAACAGTGGAAAGTACCGAAGAAACGGCAATGGGGATTGCAGAAACTTGGGGTAGGTAAAGAGCTGGCACGACTGACAGCGTACTGTGGCGACCGATATTACTGGGTAGCCACAAAGACATGTGTGGTCAGGGCAATCTCCAAAGATGTATTAGCCAAGGCAGGGCTTGTAAGTTGTCTTGACTATTATAATGAGCGTCATGCTTTGAAGTTATGTTGAACCGCCGTATGCCGAACGGCACGTACGGTGGTGTGAGAGGGGAGA
>CAMWYJ010000122.1 GCA_947178445.1 uncultured Clostridium sp. | reverse complement strand
AGTTCTGAGTCCGAATTTTACAATTGAAGATATTCATAAATTACGGGAATATAAATATGAAATAACAAAGAACATGACAGATGAGGAAAGAATGGATTACTACAATAAAAGGGGAAGAGAAGTCCAGAGAAAGCTGGAAAAGATGAAAGCTTTATAACTATATAACCATTCTGATGATGCAGGATAAATTAGCAGTGAGAGATGTATCACTGACGGATAAATACCACACAGGCGGCTATTCAAAATTGATGCCATAGGAATTTTGGACGATTTGGCGAAAGTGTATAGAAATGGCTTGAAATCAAGGGATTTTGAGTGTAGAGGGGGCACCGGAGTGGCTGGTGGGCCTCTCTTTTTGAACTTTTTTGATACCGCTGATAACGTGGCAATTGGGAATAGATAGACACAATTTGGCAAAACCTCCGACTTTTGGCAAATAGTGTATGAGTAAAGCGGTAAAAAGGGAATGGGAAAAAGATAAAACAGGAAGGCTGACCATTGTTCTCCTGCTGTTTGATACAAGGCAGTGAATGATATGAGCAAATCCTTAAGCAGTCTGAAGAAACTGAAATATGATAAGGAACATGGACATGAACTGACAATGTATGAAAATACAAGGGCAGACTTGAAGATGTTACTTGCAGAGGGAGAAAAGATAACTCCCAAAGCATGGAGGACGGAAAGGGAACAGCCTGAAAAGGAAGTGCCGACACTTCGGAACGAACGGGCGAGGGTGTGTCACGACCTTGCATTTGCGGAAGCGATAAGCTATAATAAAGTCAATCTTGAACGTGTGGAACAGAACGAGAGCCGACAGACTTTTTGGGCAGGAGATAATAGTTTAAAAGAAAAAGTGAAAGATGCCAATGGATATAATAATGAAATATCGAAGTTATATACAAAATGTGCCTTGGTATTTATGGCAACAGGGATACTTTGTTTGATATTTTTTTGGTTCGGAATTATTTGTGTTTTACTTGAAAGTACATTGGGAATATATGTTGTATGGAGGATATACAAAAATATTCTTTTAAGACATTCATGAATTTCAGTTTATCGGAGAAAAGTATTTATCACAACAATAAAATAGGCAACACAGCGTTAGGGCGCATAGAAAACTCTCTATCCAACAACGGTGTCATTCCTCCTGCATATCCACTTGCATGAAACACATAATTCACTCCGTTGTAGGATATAAGGAATAAGCAGGCTTCCCCGATTTCCGGCAGATAAGGGGAATCGGGGAGCAGAGGCGGCTTGATAACGGAAATCACTTGGATTGTGGGGAGGTTAGAGGTAATATGCCTTATAAACAGCTATTCCTCTAAAACCGCTTTATACCCATTTGTCTTATCGCCAGTAATAGTAACAAAATATGTTATGACCGCCTGCTTTTGAGAATAGATAAATGTAAACTTGCTGGATGGCATCGCTGTTGGCAGCTTGTATAGTTTTATTCTTTTTTCCGTGTCAGGAAAATTCCAATGACTGCACCAATAAGGATAATCGGTGCTACTCTGACAAACAGCCATTCAAATGAGTGAAATGCCACTCCAAGAACGGCGGTTTCAGGATCACTGTAATCCCACCCCAGGTAAGGACTTTCTAATGCCAATAAGATTGCAAAAATTGCTGCTATGACTACGCACAATGCGATCAGCAGCCAATATAGAATCCTTTTCCCTGTGGTTTTTTTCTGTGCAAGCTGCAAGTTTATCACCTCCAGTTTTGCGGAAATTGCCTTTAAGTCATCAACTTTCGACTCAATGACGTTTTCTCCAAGCAACGTACTCACGGGTGTTTCAAGCACTTCCGATATGGAGATCAACATATCAGAATCGGGAACTGACAATCCTTGTTCCCATTTAGAAACTGTTTGTCGCACCACGTTTAGTTTGACAGCAAGTTCTTGTTGCGAAAGTCCTTTTGATTTTCTGATTGCTTTAATATTTTCGTTGAGCATTAGTGGTAACCGCCTTTCTTTTAGTTGTTACCACTATTATAGGCAAAACTGCCCGTTGCCACAAGCAACGCAGATTAACATTGCCCCTTTTTCCAGCAAAGTGGCTGAAAAAGAATATAATTGTAAGAGACTTTCCGAATTTGCATTACACAGTTCTGCCAGTTAGTCAAAATAATTCTTATTTCCGTTGTATGGTTTTTGAAACATGAAAATGAGAGGAAAATCTGAAAAATCTATTGACTTTTTGAACAATGTTCAATACAATGCGGTTGAAAATTGTTCAAGGAGGGCTTTGTATGGACAAAAACGCTAATGTAAAAAATCACATTATTGAAGTCACAACTGTGAGGATAATTCTATGCTTGTATTTATTCTTACTGCCGCAATGCAGGTAGCATTTTTAGGAAGTGAAACAGTCAAATAATTACTTGGTTATGATTTTACGAAAACCGAAGACAGAACCGTATATATCGGTAAACTGGTTGATATTCTTTTTGAAGGGATGGTACAGATTGATGAATAAGAAAATAGGAGTATATGGTGCTATTGTTAATTTCATTGCGGTATTCTGCTTTGCCCTGTCTATGTTATTTGGCTCTGATTATGCCAGCTACTTTTCTTCTATGTTTATTGCGTTTAGTTTTGTACCAATGATGTGCGGATATGCTCACTTTGCCTCAAGGGAAGCAAAATTAGCGGGCTATGTCTCAGTGGCTTTTTCCGCCATATACGCAGCTATCATTTTATTAGTCTATTTTGCACAGCTGACAACTGTCCGATTAAATGATTTAACACAGCAAGCTGCCATACTTCTTGATTTTCAGCAATGTGGACTGTTATTTAACTATGACTTATTAGGTTATGCTGTCATGTCATTAGCTACATTTTTTGCCGGTCTGACGGTAAAACCACAGACAAAAATTGATAAGTGGCTGAAATTTCTGCTCATAGTACATGGAGTGTTTTTTATTTCCTGTTTGATTGTTCCTATGCTTGGGGTATTCAAAGCAGATAGTCCAACGTGGATAGGTGTGGCGGTATTAGAATTTTGGTGTTTATATTTTTGCCCTGTCAGTATTTTATCTTTTTTGCATTTTTCTACTTGCAAGGAATGAGTTTTTTTCTGGGATGCAGAGAACATGAACATCCTTTAGCAGAACTTTTATGCAATTCACAAGTATAAGCTCAAACCATATTGATTTTTCGCCAGATCTATGATGAAATTATATATGTAAGTGTTATCCCTTAAAACAAAGGAAAGCGGTGAAATCATGCTCTCTGTACTCGTAATAGAAGACGACAAAACGATAAACAGTCTGCTTTGCAGTATCATAACGAAAAGCGGCTACTCTGCGGATAGTGCCGAAAACGGACTTGACGGACTTGACAAAGCGTTGTCGGGTGACTATAACATTATTCTTATGGATTTGATGCTGCCCTTGAAAACGGGAGAGGAAGTGCTGAAGGCGCTGCGCTCTGTCAAGAACACACCTGTTATCATCATCTCGGCAAAGTTGGAGGTGTACAACAGAATAGAGCTTTTCAAGATAGGTGCTGACGATTATATCACCAAGCCCTTTGATATTGACGAGGTCATGCTTCGCATACAAGCTGTGCTTCGTCGAACCGGGGTGCAGACCTCCGTTCTGCTCACATTCAGAGATATAAAGCTCGATACCGACTCAAAGCGTGTTTATGTCAAGGGAAACGAGATCACCTGCACGGCTACGGAATATGCGATACTGGAGCTGATGCTGAAAAATCCCAAAACGATATTCTCAAAGCGCAGGCTTTATGAAAGCGTTTCCGGCGATACCTATTTGAGCGATGACAACACGATGAATGTACACATCAGTAATTTGCGAAAGAAGATTGCAAAGTTCACCTCGGAGGAATATATTGAAACTGTTTACGGAATGGGGTATCGTCTGGTAAATTAATATTTTCTTTAGATTTGGTGAAGAATCTTTAAAACATCATAAGTTATCATAAGAGCAGGAAAGAAAAGGAGGTTTGCAAAATGGAAGACATTATCCTGCAAACACACGGAATATCCGTGAAATACGGCAATTTTCTTGCTCTTGATGATGTAAGCATTAGTCTCAAAAATAAGCATATCTACGGCTTTATCGGTGAGAACGGTGCTGGCAAGACCACACTGATGAGAGTATTGACGGGGCTGCTTTATCCCACAAGCGGTACCTTCTCGCTGTTCGGGAAGAACAGACCGGGCGACATTCTGAAAATGCGCCGGCATATCGGCAGCACCATTGAAGCTCCTGCCCTTTATCCAGAATACTCCGCTTACCGTAATCTTGAATTACAGCGTATCCTTATCGGCAATCCCGACAAGGAAATATGCGATAAGCTGCTGGGAGTGGTGGGGCTGACCGAGGTTAAGGATAAGAAGGTAAGAAAGTTCTCTATGGGCATGAAGCAGAGACTC
>CAMWYJ010000121.1 GCA_947178445.1 uncultured Clostridium sp. | reverse complement strand
CCTTTGGTGCATATATTTTATAACCAGTAAATTTATGAATAGCACCATTCCTTCGAGTTTGATCTGTTTCTTCTGTTGAAAGTCCATCTATCAAATCTATGAAATCTGTCAAAATAGTATTTTTCACTATATTTTTTACCATTTGATTTGCATTAAATGAAGTTTCTAGTTCTGCCTCGACAGAAGACTTTACTTCAAATCCAACTAAGGCTTTTAGCACCCCTCCTATTCCAATACTTCCCTTTCCAGAAACACTTCCATTCCCTCTGTCATTAGTTTCATTTAATAATTCTGTAGTTTTCTCAAGTTTTCCACCTTCGACAATTTGAATATAATCTGTTACAGATTCTTCATCAAAATACACTATCTTGCATAATCCAGTATTTTTCTTTTCTTCTCTATTTGCCACTCTCAATACTCCTCCTAAAATTCCGTAATCATTAATAGAATAGCATAATTACACTAACATTTCTATCAAAATTCCACTATTCTAAACTTTTTATAAAATTTCTAAAAAAACTTGCCAGATTTTACTTTGCGTGCGTAGTAAGGGTAAAGGGGTAATTTACGCTATTTTCGTTATAGTGTACTTGCCACTTCTCATAAAATTTAGGGAAACCGTCAAAGGAGAAAGTTTATGCTAAAAACGGATAACGCTCCTACACCCGATGCTCAAATACACAAAGATAAAATGAAGCTGACAGTTACCAATATCTACCCCGCCTTTCAGAAAAAATCAGAGCAGGAAACCCGACAGGAAATCGCAACCCGGCTCTATCAGATTTTCAAAAAATATGCGTAAGTCACTTGCAAAACAATCATACAAACGGTATGATCAGTTTTGTGGATATGCGTCTTACGTTTTGGGAGGTAGATACTAAATGTACGACGCATTATATGCAAGACAGTCAATCGAAAAAAAGGACAGCATATCCGTAGAAAGCCAGCTTGAATATTGCAGATACGAAACCCACGGGGAAGCCTGCATTGAATATACGGACAAAGGTTTTTCGGGCAAGGACACCAACAGACCGGGCTTTGAAAAAATGATGAATGATATCCGCACAGGCAAAATAAAGCGTGTCATTGTCTACAAACTTGACCGTATCAGCCGTTCTATTCTGGACTTTGCAAACATGATGGAAATATTTCAAAAATATCATGTTGAGTTTGTTTCTTCCACGGAAAAGTTTGACACCTCTACGCCAATCGGCAGGGCAATGTTAAATATCTGTATCGTGTTCGCCCAACTGGAACGGGAAACGATACAGAAACGTGTAACAGACGCTTATTATGCAAGGTGCAAGCGTGGTTTTTACATGGGCGGTCGCATTCCCTATGGCTATCGTCTGACAAACACGGTCATTGATAATGTCCGTACTTCCATGTATGAGGAAGTCCCGGAGGAAAGTGAACAGTTAAAGCTGATTTATTCCATGTATGCGGACACGGATAATTCCCTCGGAGATATTGTGCGGTACTTGAATAAACACCAGATTAAAAATCTGCGTGGTGCAAATTGGAATACTGCCCGTATCAGTGAAATGCTTCGTAATCCCGTGTATGTGGAAGCCGACATTGACGTGTACCAGTTCTTTCAAAGTCAAGGCGCAAATATCTATAACCCGGCAAGCGATTTTACAGGGTACAATGCCTGCTATCTCTACAAGGGTACAGTTTCCACTACAAGGAAACAATGCGACTTGTCCGACAAAGAAATCGTCCTTGCACCGCATAAGGGCTTTATCCCCTCTAAAACATGGTTAGCCTGCCGTATACGGTGTCTGAACAACAGGCAGTCCACAAAGACCTGTAAACCGAAAAATTCATGGCTTGTAGGCAAGGTAAAATGCGGTAATTGCGGTTACGCTCTGACGATCCGCAAGGCAAAGACAAAATGGGGACGCTACTTTGTATGCAGCCAGTCGGGAAATCACGGGAACTGCAAGGGAGCAGACTGTACTATTTACGCTGATGTGTTGGAAGAATATATGCTTGGCGCAATCAAAGAAAGACTGTCGGAGTTTCAAAAACTCTCCTGTGCAACCGACACTGGAGAAGCACAAAAGAATATGACTAAAAAAATCCGTCTGACACAGATTGAGGAAGAAATTGAAGAACTTCTTTCAAAAGTGCCCGGGGCAAGCGGCGTTCTGATGAAGTACATAGACGAAAAGGTATCAGAACTGGATACAGAACGAAAAGCCCTACAGGAAGAAATCGTTACAACAAATGTCACAGACACAGAGGGCAGACTGAAGCAGATAACCAACCATGTAAAAGCATGGGAAACACTCTCTTTTGAGGACAGACAGGCGGTAGTTGACACCCTAATCAAAGTCATTCGGATTGCAGACGGTAATATTGAAATCACATGGAACATTTAACATCACACACTATGAAAGCCTAAAACACACAATTTATGAGGGAAATGCAATAAAAATCATTTTATAAAAAGCAACAAAAAGAATAAAAATCTGTTGATTAGCCAACGCTAAATACCGTATAATGAAAATAGAATCTGCGCTTCATTAGAAGGCGAAAGGAAGTGATACTATGGCACCAGCAACACAAGTTATTATGAACAATGAAGTTATAAAAACAGATTATTCTGAGAAATCAGCCATAGGCGCATTATATGACGAGCTTTCCAAAGGAATAGAAAGCCTAAAAAAAGGCGATGTTTATACGATCGATGAAGCTTGGGAGGAAATTGACAAAATATAATGCCTATGGAAAAACCAAAGAAATACAAAATTATTATTTCAAAAGATGCGCTTTTAGATATCAAATCAACGAAAAAGTATATTCTTGATACATTCAAATACCGTGAATATGCTGAAAATTTTTCAAAGAAGATAAAGAAAGCAATAAAGGAACTGGATTCATTTCCAAAAGGCTATGAAGCAACGGGATATGTTATCGAGGGGTTAAGCATTTATTTTAAACCTTATAGTACATATTTAATCTTCTTTGTTGTAGAAGATTCCACGATTACAGTAATTCGAGTTTTAAAAGACCGAATGTATTGGCAATCCATTATAAAGAAAATGCAGAAAATCAACAGATAATTTTTTACTTCAATCTTCCCGTTTCGGTGAAGCCCTGCGCATTACACAGGATAGGTTGAACAGTAAGAACTTCTATGCTTTCAATCCCGGCTTTGACCGCTGCAAGGACTGTAACGACACGCCTGAGTCTACGTCCGGGTGCGACTGCGGATGTAACAACTAAAACAGGAAGAACAATACAAAAAAGGAATACCCTGGCAGCACCTCCGCTGTCAGGGTATTATACTCACTGCCAAAATCGCTAACAGTAAAACTGAGATTGCATTGAAAATAACTCCGTATATAATCCACCTTTACTGTACAATTCGTCATGTGATCCATACTCAATTATCTGCCCATTGCTAAACACCGCTATTACATCACAAAATTTAGCACTTGATAGTCATCATGAATATCATCATTTTGTCAAACATTAGTATTTCCTTTTTTCAGGACAAACTTTTCTCCCACATAGGTGCGCACAGGATTTCCCCGAACAATACGGTTGTGCTCCTGCCAGGCGGCATTGACCTGTTTGTCTCTCTGCTCCTGTTGCAGACCTGCGAGTTTCTCCCGCAGCTTTTCCATGGCTCTCTGCCTGTTCTGAAACTGGCTCCGCTCCTCGGTGGACTGGGCTGCAAGCCCGGTGGGAATGTGGATGATGCGCACGCCCGTCTCCACCTTATTTACATTCTGGCCGCCTTTCCCTCCGCAGTGGAATTTCTCCACACGGTATTCCCCGTCCGATGCGATCCCGGCCTGCTCCGGAATAATGCTCACATCCACATACCAGTTTTTTCTCCTGTGATTCTTGCGGAACGGGCTTTGGCAGATCCACAGTACCGTTCCCTCAAGACTGCTCAAATCCTGCTCCGTCTGAAAACGGATAGAATCAAGACACCCCTTTTCATATCCTTCGGTCTCAGACAGGACTATCAAATCCCCATATTCTTCTCTTAATGCCTCATACAGCTTTGCCACTGCCAGCTGGCATTCGGAGGGGCCCTGCCCGGCGCTGATCTGAATTATCATATTAACTCTCCTATTTTAGTTCCGCATACTCCCTGCGAACGCACACACCAGAAATATAGCGTTTTAAGCTTTACTTCCCGCCTTGAAGTTATAGACAGGCTTCAATATTTCCGTGACCACCACAGTATCTTTGATCTGCTCCGCAATCTCATCCAGAGAACGGTAGGCAAAGGGAGCTTCATCCAGTGTCTCCGCCCCTACGCTGCTGCTGTATATGCCCTTCATCTCCTTTTTGAATTCCGACACGGTATACCGGCTCTTTACCTCCTCCCGTTTAAGCCTCCTGCCGGAGCCGTGGGGAGCGCTGCTATTCCACTCCGGATTGCCCTTCCCGGTTCCCAGTATGACTCCTTCCTTCATATCCCTAAAGTCGTATAATATACACTCAAATACGCAAAAATTGGCTTCAAATCCCAT
>CAMWYJ010000120.1 GCA_947178445.1 uncultured Clostridium sp. | reverse complement strand
GGGTTATCGGCTCCTTTTTTGATTTCTGCTTGTATGAGCCAGTTCCCTGCATCTTCATTCAAGATAGGTACTGCCACCCGATACTGATATTCACTGCCCTCTCCCTCCCAAATCAGATAGTCATACCATAAGCTTTTTTCCCTGCTGCATTCCCATGTAATCTGCCTTTCCTCGGCATATTGTTCCATATAGTCATAGATGGAAGCTTCATCCGTAAAAGTTCCTTCCGGCAGCACCATAAGCCGTGTTTCACCTTTATCCTCTTTAGGCTGTTCCAACAATTCCCACATGTTATACGTCCATCCACTGATTCGGTAATGGGCGTCATCCCATGTATTATCCACTCCCTCCACAAGAAACACTCTTGTAATCTCCACCGTAGCCAGAGTAAGCCTGCTGCCATCCTCCAGTCCTGCTGTCAGTTTGTATTCCAACTCCCACCAGCTTGTGTTGTCCTCCATACGGTCCGTACGTCTCGCATAAATCAGTTCTAATGTCAGTTCCTTATCTTCCAGTTCAAGCTCTGGAAATTGGGACAGGTATTCTGCAAACTCATCCTGTAAAAAGCCCTCCGCAATCAATTCCCTTGTCTTTGCCATGCTCTCACTAAATTCCTCACAGTCGTCCCCAACTACGTCTTTTTCATCCAGTTCCCTGAGTACTTCACGTTCCCGCTCTCCAATATATTGTATACTGACACCTGAATCCCTCCATATAATCTGCCCATCCTTTGGCATGGCAAAAGATACGTCATGGTCATGACAGACAACATTGTAAACATTGAACTGTTCATCTGAAAAGATTCCGTCCTCCTGCTTAATGTGCAGTTCCTTCTCTTTATCCCCTACAATCATAATAACTTCCGAAGAAGGCAGCTTCGTCTGTTCTCTCGGAATGGTTTCGTCCACCTCAGGTAATGTATCGATTACAGTGATTGTAGGAAATGTATTCTTCGTTTCCTCCACTTTCTCGGTTTTCTCTCTGCCGTCCTCTGTCTCGTCCGCCACTTCGATTTCCCTTTGCTGTTCTGTCTGCTGACTGCCATTGGCAGACGTTAAGGCACTGTCTTCTCCTTGGGAGCATCCGCATAATAAAAGCATTGCTGCTGTAATGCACAGTTTCCATCTTTTGTATATCATATATCAATCCCTCCCCGAAGCTTCAGCAAATTTCAATCTATATCAATCATCTTTCATTAGTATAATCACTATTTTCTATGCACGCAAGCAACAATATGATACAATATATAAGTATAAACTAAGGTAAGGAGGTATCTCTATGGCAAGCATCTACGACAAAGCCGCTATTTACGATCTAATCGAAAACGAAGATAGATACCTAATCTGTCAAAACCACTGGAAAGCCGTATTCGATAACCGCCCCATACAGACATGCTTAGATGTCAGCATCGGCACCGGCAGTGTGACGCTGCCGCTTTCAGAACTGCAGGTAAAGTTATCCGGTTCGGATTTAAGCGAATCAATGTTGGAAAACTGCCGTAAAAAAGCGGCTGCAAAAAATATTGACATAGAACTGCAATGCTGTGATTTCAGGGCAGTGGCAAGCCGCTTTTCCCAAAAGTTTGACTGCGTTGCCAGTACGGGAAATTCCCTTCCCTATGTCACAAACGAAGACGTCTGCAAAACTTTAGAGCAAATGGACGCCTTAATCAATCCCGGAGGATATTTATATTTCGATATCAGAAACTGGGATAAAATATTAAGGGAGCGGAACCGCTTTTACCTATATAATCCCTTTTTTGACGGTGATACCAGAATTAATCTGATTCAGGTATGGGATTATCATGAGGATGATACCATGACATTCAACCTTCTTTATACCTTTGAAAAGGATAATCGAATATTCCAGAAAGAAAAATTTGAGGAGCATTATATCCCTGTCAAAAAGCAGATTCTGCTAGATAAGTTAGCGCAAATGGGCTATGGGGATATCGAAGTCATGAACTTCCCGGTGCAACAGCCTTATACGGATATTGATGATGTGGACTGGTACTGTGTGATTGCAAAAAAATCTAGGAGAGCATGAAAGTTCTCCTAGATTCTCCTCCTTTTCATCATGGAAGATACTGTTCCGTAATACTCATAACCTGTCCCTCTTTCACTGTAAATATCCATAAAACAGGATATTCCATTTCTGTCAGATAATTTGCAAACTCCTCTTCACTGAGTTCTATGCTCGGGTCATAATGATTTTCCAAAATGAAAAAGGTGCAGTCTTCATGAATGGAATATATGATATCTTCCTCCTCCGCGTCAACAACTTCAAAACCCGCGTCTGCATTGTATTCGGGTTTCCAGTCTTCGCTTTCAAACGTCACCCAAAGCTGCCTGTCTATTGTCACAAAGCCATTGTCAAAGGCTGATATATATCCATGCATAATTTCCTCTGATACGGTTATAGCAAAGGTATCCGCAATCACCGGCAGTTCTCTTCCCCAGCCTTCTTCCGCTTCTATCGGATAGGAGTAGCCTACGCACCATATATCACCGTTATCCTCAAGCATTCTGACTTTACGTATGATATTCTCATCCAGTTTTACCAGTTCACCGTTTTCCCACTCATAACCGTCAGAGGTGTATAGCCCCTCTACCCTGTCTCTGTCAAAAAATTCTTTTTCAAAAAGCCCTGCCCAAAGCTGTACGTCTTCATTCACTACACTTTTCCACGTATCCGCTTCCGCCTTCTGCCATTCTCCGTCAGGCAGATAAAACGAGTATTCTTTATTGAAAATCCCTGTCGTCACAAGCGTTGCCTGTTTTTCTTCCGGTTCTCCCTCTTTTATAATCGTGAGTATTCTCGTATTTTCCGCTGCGGCTTCCATATTCGAAACTTCCCCATCAAAAATATCATCTGCCGGAACTACTGTGCTCTCATCTGCTATATCTGACTCTGCCCGCTCAGTCTGTCCGGCATTTTCCTCCTGTCCGGTAATATCTTCCGTATTCTCTTTTCCGGCAGAACATTCTACCAGTGTTCCCAAACCTATTGTAAACACAGCGGCAAGTATAAAGACAGCAGCTCCATTCCTCTTACGTCTTTTTTTCAGAATATTCTGAAAACGTTTCTTCATTATCTGCTTATCATCGTAAAATTGTGTTGATAAAACCGTTCTCTTTTTCCATTGTTTATGTAGCGTGGATAATAACGTTTCCGTATAGGCTTTCCGCACGGCATAATCCGCACCCTGTGTCACTTTTTCATCACAGGATAACTCCATATCAATCGCAGCCTCTTTCTGCATCATCCAGATAAGGGGATTAAACCAATGCAGTGCATTCGCTGCCATAAAAAGCAGTTTAACATAAATATCGCCCCGTTTCAGATGCACAAGCTCATGCTTCAAAATGAAAAATACATCCTCCGCGCTGTACTCTTCTTTCGGCAAAACCAAAACCGGTTTCAGAAAACCCATTATCATGGGACTGGCAGCTTCGGAATATTCCATAACCTGTACCGTTCGTTTTATATGTAATTCCCGTTTCAGTTCAAGCATCTGCTGCAAAATACGCCTGTCTTTTATCACATTTCCCCTTTTCGTCATCTGTCTCTTATAGTGTGCATAACTGATAAGATTTGTAAGGAGAAAAACAAGACTGCCAAGCATCCAGACAAACGCTGCGATGTCAAGCAGGGTAATACGGCTATTGTTTTTTCCGGACTGCATTGCAATCGGCGCTGTCATTTGTGATGGTATCCTGACAATTACCCGCCTTGGCGCTGTCTCCATATCGGTCGGAATCTCTGTATGGTCTTCTTCGAATTGTAATTCCGCCCGGGTTCCCATTCGTAACAGCTTCTCCATCACAGTCTGCATGTCCGCCCCGCGAAAAGGAATCAACAGCCGCAACGCAAGGAATATCCAAATCAGATATTTCCATTTTGCAGCATACCGTTTGTTCAAAAGAGGTGTCACTAAGAGTAATACAGTAATAACTAAACTGGTTGATGCTGAAATTTCCAGAAAAGCAAGAAAGACATTTGTCATCATTATTCATCCTCCCCTGAACCTTCCGCTTCCAGTTCATCCAAATATTTTCTGAGTTCTTCCACATCAGATTTTTTGATTGCCCGATTGCTGTATAGGGTAGCTACCATATTCTGTATGGAATTGTGGTACAGCTTTTCAAGGAAATGTTTGCTCGCTCCGGTTTTATACTCATTTTCCGAAATCACCGAAGAATACAGATTGCTTCCTGTGGAACGGTCACAGGCAGCAAACCCTTTATCCACCAATCTTGCCAATGAAGTCATTAAGGTAGAAAGCTGCCACTTCCTGCTTCCCTGCAATTCTTTTAAAATATAATTTGACGTTACAGGCTTATCACTCTCCCAAATCACCTGCATAATTTCCAACTCTGCTTCGCCAAGCTTTTTATTAATTCCGCTCATATGAAAACGCTCCTTTATACAATTGTATAACACATTATACAGACGTATAAAAGATTTGTCAAGCTACGTCTCCACCTTGAATCCCTTACCACAATATGGTACTATTAATCCAAAGCAACCAGCACTATAAAATACATAATATTGACTTTCAAAGTC
>CAMWYJ010000119.1 GCA_947178445.1 uncultured Clostridium sp. | reverse complement strand
GCCGAAGAAGCAGCCCGTAAGGCAGCCGAAGAGGAAGCAAAGCGTAAAGCAGAGGAAGAAGCGCGCAGGGCAGAAGAAGAAGCACTTAAATATAAACAGATGGCCGAAGAAGCAGCCCGTAAGGCGGCGGAAGCTGAAAAAGCATTGCAGGCGGCAAAAAGTCAAAGTCAGGCGGAATCACAACCGGCTGCTGCAAGTACAGAGGCTACAGCGTATTCATTGCCAGTTGGTGCGGAACAGTTCCTTGGCAAATATTTAACAGTCAATTCGATAAGTGACCAAATTGTGCAGGCAATGAAATTTATTAGTGAGAATCCGACTTCACCTCGCAATGTTGTAATTCTCGGACAATATGGCTTTGGTACGACAACAATTGCAGAGGATTTTGCTAGAAGCTTCCATGCAATGGGTATTTGTAAAAATAAGACAATTGCAAAGATAAAGGGCGGAGCGCTTAACCGGGCAAATATTAGTGACGCAATTTCCAAATTGCAGGGTGGTTGTCTTGTGGTTGAAAATGCAGGCGTTATTTCGAACGAAAAACTGGATGAGATTTATCAAATTGTAAATAATCCTAGCAATGATGTAGTTGTTATTTTAACTGGACAAATTGAGACGGTATCCAGAATTTTCAAAGATAATGCAGTGATTTCTTCACAGTTTAAACATTTGATCCAGGTAAACCGAATTACGGATCTTGATGTATTAGCGATAGCGAAGAATCATGCAAAGGATTTGGGCTATCCTTGTGAAGTTACAGCAGAGAATAGTCTTCGGAAAAGAATGCAGGAGGTTGAGAGCGGTAATCTTGACAGAGTGCTGAAGATTGTAGATAATGCTGTGTCAAAGGCTCATAATAGAGAGATAAGTACCGGTGAGCAAGAGCATCATTTGCTTCCTGGTGATTTTGAATAAGGTGGTAATGTTTTATCGTAATTCCCTGCCGAATGGCAGGGAATTTGTTATGTATTATTAAAAATCTGTAACTGTTAAAGGCGCATTTTATGAGACCGGTACTAAATCATTACAAAAATTTTATAAAAATAAAAAAAACAGTTTAAATTTCTACAGTTTTTTGTTAGTATGTATATGATTAACTTTTGAATAATAAGTACAGAGAATGTTATTTTGTAATGAACTGATAATGGGATAGATAAACGGAGGAAAAAGTTATGTTTGATATGGACATAGGAATTGATCTTGGAACCGCAAATGTTTTGGTGTATGTGAAAGGTAAGGGCATTGTGATCAACCAGCCATCTGTGGTTGCTTTTGAAAAAAAGACGAAGAGATTAATTGCTATTGGTAATAAAGCGAAGCTGATGATGGGAAAAGCGCCTGAGAGTATTGAAGTAATTCGTCCATTAAAGCAGGGTGTTATTTCAGAGTATGCGGTAACAGAACGGATGTTAAAGACTTTTATAGAAACTGCAATGCAGAAGAAACGAATGTTCAGTCGTCCACGCATCTGTGTATGCGTGCCAAGTGGTGTTACAGAATTGGAAAAACGAGGTGTGGAGGATGCGGTTTACCGAACAGGAGCAAAACATGTTGATATTATGGAGGAGCCGATTGCGGCTGCAATTGGTGCAGATATCGATATTTCGCTTCCACGCGGTAACATGATTGTTGATATAGGAGGAGGAACAACGGATGTAGCAGTGATTTCTCTCGGGGGAATTGTTGAAAGTAATTCGCTTAAGCTTGCAGGAGATGATTATAATGAGGCGATGATCAAGTATATCCGCCGTACCTATAATTTGCTGATTGGCGAACCTACTGCAGAAAAAATCAAGATAACAATTGGTTCTGTATATCCGAGAGAAGAGCCGGTGACAATGGAAGTCAAAGGGCGGGATTTAGTAACAGGATTTCCAGCCAGAATCATTGTTTCGTCTGAGGAGACAATTGAAGCCTTTGCAGAGGTAACGGCACAGATATTAGATACCATCCATAATGTATTGGAGATTTCTCCACCGGAATTGATTGCGGATATTGCGGAACACGGTATTGTGCTAAGTGGTGGAGGCAGTTTGATTTATGGTTTGGATAAGCTGGTAGAAGAAAGTACCGGCATCCGGGCGAATGTTACGCCGTCAGCATTAGAAGCAGTTGTTGTTGGGGCTGGACGGTCTGTTAAATTTGTTGGCAAATAAGAAAAATAGTTATAATATGTTGTTATACAATGTAAATTGATAGCGTTGATTCCCGTGAGACAATGAGCTGGTGGATATGCCTGCAAGTTCCTATGTCGAATTCTGCGAGAGCCAAAACACCCCGCAGTCCTCTGTGGGGTGTTTTGGTTGAAATACAGGTTGTGTGGAAGATTAACGCTTTCTTTTTTGACCGCCTTTTACACGAAATAGCGATAGAAAAAGAGACGAAGAGCTTTAGAGGGATGCTTTATGGTTTTTTTACCAATTACAAGAGAAGAAATGAATAATATGGGATGGACACAGCCGGATTTTGTGTATGTAATCGGAGATGCATATGTGGATCATCCCTCTTTTGGTCATGCAATTATTAGCAGAGTATTAGAGGCGCATGGATATAAAGTTGCTATTATTTCACAGCCGGATTGGAAGGATGACAATAGTATAAAGGAATTTGGAAAACCAAGACTGGGTTTTCTCGTGTCAGCAGGAAATATGGATTCTATGGTGAATCATTATTCGGTTTCGAAAAAGCATCGAGGCATGGATGCATATACCCCGGGAGGTGCAGTGGGAAAACGACCGGATTATGCCACCATTGTATATTGTAATCTGATAAAGCGGACATATAAGGATTCACCGATTATTATAGGGGGAATTGAGGCAAGTCTTAGAAGACTGGCTCATTATGACTATTGGTCAGGCAAATTAAAGCGTTCTGTTTTAATGGATTCCGGCGCTGATCTGTTGATGTATGGAATGGGGGAAAAAGCGGTCATTGAAATTGCGGATGCCCTGAACAGTGGTTTGAAAGTAAGGGATATTACCTTCGTGGATGGTACGGTCTACCGTGCAAAGGAAATTGATTCTGTGTATGATGGAATTGTTTTGCCGGAATATCAGATGCTGTTAGAAGATAAGTTAGAGTATGCAAGAAGTTTCAATATCCAGTATCAAAATACGGATCCATTTGTCGCAAAGCCGTTGATTGAGAAATACGGGAATAAACAGTATATTGTCCAAAATCCACCTGCAAAGCCGCTTACCACGCAGGAAATGGATGATGTGTATGAGTTGCCGTATATGAGAACCTATCATCCAAGCTATGAAGCGGATGGAGGAGTTCCGGCAATCGCTGAGATTAAGTTTTCTTTGACAAGTAACCGTGGATGTTTTGGTGGCTGTAGTTTCTGTGCACTGACATTTCACCAGGGAAGAATTGTACAATGCAGAAGCCATGAATCACTTATTAAGGAAGCTAAGATTATGACGCAGGAGCCGGATTTTAAGGGATACATTCATGATGTAGGCGGCCCAACGGCAAACTTTCGGGCTGCTGCCTGTAAAAAGCAGTTGAAATATGGAGCTTGCCCGGACAGGCAGTGCCTGTTTCCTTCCCCCTGCCCCAATTTAGAAACAGATCATTCAGATTATGTAAACCTACTTGAAAAACTCCGCAATATTCCAGGAGTCAAGAAGGTCTTTATTCGATCCGGTATCCGTTTTGACTATGTTTTAGCAGATAAAAGTGACAGTTTTTTGAGAGAATTGTGTGAATATCATATCAGCGGACAGCTTCGTGTTGCACCGGAACATGTAGCAGATTCGGTGCTTTCTATGATGGGAAAGCCAGAAAATGGTGTGTATCAGCGGTTTGTGAGAAGATTTGAGCAGATAAACAGACAGCTTGGAAAGGAGCAGTATCTCGTACCTTATCTGATGTCGTCTCATCCGGGCTCAAGCTTAAAGGAGGCTGTGATGCTGGCAGAGCATATAAGGGATTTAGGATATATGCCGGAGCAGGTGCAGGATTTTTATCCAACACCGTCCACGATTTCTACCTGCATGTATTATACGGGAGTAGATCCGAGGACGATGCAAAAAGTGTATATCCCCACAAATCCACATGAAAAGGCAATGCAAAGGGCATTGATTCAGTACCGCCGACCGGAAAACTATGATTTGGTAAAAGAAGCCCTGCTTAAGGCAGGGAGGGGAGATTTAATTGGCTTTGATGAAAAATGCCTGATTCCTCCAAGAAAGATGAAGCAGTCTGCACATATGGCCGGTAAAGGGCGGCAGAATGATAATGGGAATCACAGAAACAGAATACATGACAAAACAACACAAAATAAAATGAATACTGGAAAAAATGGAGAAAGACAACCAAAACAAGCTGATTCCGGAAGAAAGAAATCCATAAGAAACATTCACAAAAAGAGAAAATGAATGGCATACAGGAAGATTTAAGGCAAATAAAAAAATATTCTCCAAAAAAGAATATAATTTGACTTAAATTTAACGGATAGCCATGGCATATTTTGTTGCAACTACTGCAAAATTATGCTATCATATTAGCAGGTTGCGTGGTGTGCCGGGAGATTGCTATTTACTAGAATAGTGGTTGCTTGGTAGTACCCGTATAATATTAAAAGGGATGATATTTTTATTTCATAAAAATTTCTTTTGGATTTCGCTTGTCGTACAT
>CAMWYJ010000118.1 GCA_947178445.1 uncultured Clostridium sp. | reverse complement strand
AAGAATGAAAAATCCGGCTTGGGTAACTATAAAGAAAGTTTGCTCGTCAGAGCTGATATATTATAAAGTGATTTGACAAATGTCCCAACGCTTTCATTAGGATTTGCCAGTTGACAAAGAAGATCAAAGAATTGCCGGATAAGAATTAAAGCATTGGCGGAAAGACAATTGATAAGGTAAAAGCGGAATATAAAAATGTCCATAGAATATAGAGCGCAAAAAGATCTGTCCTGCCAGGAATTATTCCAGCTTTTCCTGGCGGTAGGTAGGCCGGGCGGATGAGGCCACCACAACCCAGGAGATGCTGGATAATTTTAATGTTGGATTTTTCAATTCCACATTTGTTTTCTCAGCGTGAGCCGACGGAAAACCGGTGGGATGCGTAAGGGTTCTCCGTGACCTGTATTTTCGATCTATTATTTTGGATCTGGTCGTCTGGCTGGAATGCTTGTTAGTGAATTGGGGAAATCGGGAATAAAATTGAGACACAAGAAAAGGCCAGACAGCTTTGCGTCATGGCAGATGAAATGGAGGAGATCTAAACCTTCTATTTATACACCACCTTTCGGGAATGGGTTATACTGTTTGCACAGTCCGTTTTTTACGGAATGTGAGAAGCGGTACAGCATTCAGAAGGGTGGTATTTTTATGAGATATTTTAAGGTTGATGTACAAAAGGAACCCTTAAAATACAGCTTTACGCCTGCGATGCAGATGTATCTGCTGGAAGGATTGGAGAAGAAGAGATAACATTTTTCAATTTCTGCATGGCACATGTTGCATAATCGGACAACTTGCGCCCTGCAGAAAGGAAAATCTAAACGAATGGGAGATTCATAAGGAACAGATTCTTTGTTATCATGCGCTTCCGAGACAGGAAATCAATACAGACCTGCTGGGGGTATTTTAGTCAGCTGCTTTAAATGAGATGAAGAATAGAGCACTTTAAAAGGAGCATTCATGAAAAATAATATCATTAAGAACTACAAATTTATGTTAAAGACAATATGTGAGGCCTCAGCGTCACGGGTATTGCTGAATGTTTTGTTCACGGTCATAAATGAGTTCTTTTCGATATTCTATAACGTGTTGTTTTTTGCGTATTTTATGGGTGCAGTGGAAAAGGGGAGAAGCATCATTGAGATCGGTAAGGTGCTGTTTATTTTCATCCTGATCAACGTCGCATTTGAGCTCTTGAATTCCTATTATAATCAGGTGTATGTTCCTCAAAATGACATTACGCTCTCGTTGTTCTTCAGGGATATGATATATAAGAAAATCATGACAGTTGATATCGAATGTTTTGACAATCCGAATTACTACGATAATGTAACGTTTGCGCTGAACGATTTATATGAAAGAGTAAAGAGTATCTTAAACAATGTTTCTCAGTTTATTTCCCATCTGGTTTGTGTTTTTGTGCTGATCGGATATTTTACACAGGTGGATTTTGTAATTGTAATGATCTCTCTTTTCTCTGTTTTAATGGGGCTGGTCTTTGAGCCTGTCATTAATAAGTACAGATATCGCTATACGAATGAGAGCTTAAAATGTCTACGGAAATATGATTATGTGAAAAGAATCTCCATTCAGGCAGAATGCGCTCAGGAATTAAGAACCACGAATGTGAAAAACGCTCTGAATAACCTGCTTGATGAGGCATTCCGGGGATTAAAGTCGCTTCTCAAAAAGCATTACAGAAAAGTATCTACACTTGACAGTGTTCAAGTTTTTTTGGGATTTGGAATTGTATCCTGTATCACGACAATTATTTCAATACATAGAATCGTTGTTGAAAAATCAGTAACGATCGCAATGTTCCTGCCGTTACTGGGAGCAATAGCACAGTTTACATGGAGGGCGTCTTCTGTCATAAGCACATATAATAGCATTTTAAACGATAATATCTACTTAAATAAGTTCAATGAATTTTATCAGTACGCTCCCAAGATCGTATCACGCAAGGATGTAATGGTGGAAACCTCCTTTTGCGGTATGAAAATAGAGCACCTATTTTTCAAATATAATAGGGATGACAAATACGTACTGAAAGATATCTGCATGGAGATACGGCCAAAACAGAAAATTGCACTTGTCGGATATAATGGGGCGGGAAAATCGACGCTGATCAATCTGATCTTGCGCCTGTACGATCCGGATCAGGGCAGCATCACCTATAATCAAATGAATATTTGTGATTACAATGTGAAAAGCTATCGCAGCAAATTTGGAATTATTTTTCAGGACATAAATATTTATGCGGCGACAATCGGCCAGAATATCGCAATGGATACGAATGTTTATGCGGATGAAGAAATGCAAAATATCATGAATGCGCTTCATATGAAAGAGAAGATAAATAATTATGAGGCTGGGTTTAACACGCAGCTGACACATGAATTATCTGATTCGGGTGAGACGCTTTCTCTTGGACAGTGTCAGTGTCTGGCATTAGCAAGAATCTTTATTGATCCGGAAAAACAGCTTTATCTATTGGATGAGCCAACCAGCGCGCTCGATCCTGTTGCGGAAGAAGAAATCTTTGAGGCGATCAACAGTTATCTGGATGATAAGACCGTTATCTATATTTCTCACAGATTCTCGGCATCTAAAATAGCGGATAAGATTTATTTTATGGAAAATGGACAGATTGTGGAGCAGGGAACGCATGACGAGCTGATCGTGAAAAACGGAAAATATGCAGAGATGTTCCATTTGCAGGCGAAGTATTATAGAGACGATGTGGAACAATGTGTGATTTGAGGCGCAGCAAACTGCAACATGGAGGATAGGGTGATAAATAAATTTCAGCATCTTGATTTGAATGCCCGCTGAAGCGGGCGGAGGGGAGTCGGGTGAAAAATGAATTTTCACTATCCCGATTTAATTGCCCGCTGAAGCGGGCAGATAGGAGCTTGTATGAAAAAAACGATACGTAATAATCTGTATATGTTAAAAATATTCTTTAAAGCAGTTCCGATGTATTCGTTCAGCTATGCTTTCCTGCGCATAGCCAGAAGTCTGCTGTTCAGTATTGTAGGAAATGTTTTGTTCATACAGTATATTGTCAGATCGGTAGAATTTGTTCTTGCACATCCTGAAGAAACACAGAAGACCGTGACACAGTTAGTCATTGCAGCGTGGGTATATTACGGTTTTGTGCTGCTGTTTAATACTGTGATAGAGGGAATATTCAATAATAGCCTGACAAAAAGTGCAGAAATAAAGGTCAAACATGTTTACACGAAAATGATGTTTAAAAAGTCCAGTTCAATCGACCTTGGCTACTATGACGATCAGAAGTATTACAATATTCTGGTTGCTGCAAACAGGGAATCAGATACCCGGGCTTGGATCACATACAGGAATGTCGTCAATTTGATTGAAAATCTGACGGTATTTCTTTCATTATTTTATATTATTAACACTCTGGATTTTGTCGTTTTTATTCTGGCAGTTGTGATTAATGTGATGTCTTCTTTATTCCAGATCATGCTGAATAAAATGAACGGCGAAATCTATCATAAGACGATGCCTTGTCATAAAGAAATCGACTATGTGAATCGAATCTTTTTCTTAAAGCAAAATGCCAAAGACATCAAAATGACAAATGTCGGCGCTATATTATTTGACAAATTGACAGTTTCCTCAAAAAAGCTGAGCGAGATCCATGCTGCATATGGGGCAAAGAAGGCTATAGTTTGCAGCGGCGATAATTTGATGAAAAAAATCCTCGGGGATTTTGTAACCTTGTTTTATTTGGCCTGCATGGTACTTGTGAAGTGCGCATATTCTTTTGATGTAATGGCCGCTCTGTGGAATGCTTACGGTACGATAAAAGGAAGCATGAATAATTTTGTTAATTCAATCAAGGAGTTACACAATAACAGCATATACATTGATAAGTTCGTTTGTTTCATGGAGATAGAAAACCATGTGATATCGGATAAAAAGCTGCAAGCCAATGCCAATATGCCGATAACAATTGAGTTTGTCGATGTGTCCTTCTCCTATGATAAAGAAACTTATATTTTAGACGGATTAAATCTAAAAATTAATGCAAATGAAAAAGTGGCAATTGTCGGTAATAATGGCGCGGGAAAGAGTACACTCGTCAAGCTGCTGTTAAGGTTGTATGATCCTGACAGGGGTAAAATACTGGTAAATGGAATTAATATCCGGGACTACGATGTTGAGTTTTACAGAAAGAATATATGCAGTATACTGGTGCAAAACTTTCAGTTGTTTGCGTTAACGTTATATGAAAACGTCAAGATGGATGTCGTTGATAAAGAGACCGAAAGCGCAGGCTTGGATCAGGCGCTGGATATGGTAGGACTGGGAGGTCTGATCAAGCAGCTGCCAGATAAGGGAGATAGTGATTATTCGAAAGAATTCAGCGGCGACGGCGTGGTGTTCTCCGGGGGACAAAGGCAAAAGCTGGCGTTGGCAAGAGTGCTTTCAAGCAATAAAAAACTTGTGGTCTTAGATGAGCCGTCAAGTGCCCTGGATCCTAAGTCGGAAAGCGATTTTAATGAATTAGTGTTTCACATGCTGCAGGAAAGAACCATTGTCATTATTTCGCATAGGTTATCGACAACCAAAATGGCTGACAGAATCATTTTGATTCAAAATGGGAGGGTAGCTGAAGATGGTTCGCATGAAGACCTGATGAGGAACAATGGAGCATATGCGAAAATGTTTGAAATGCAGCGACGGAGGTATCAATAATGAGTGAAGG
>CAMWYJ010000117.1 GCA_947178445.1 uncultured Clostridium sp. | reverse complement strand
CATTTAAAGAAGAGTTTCAAAAAGCACCATCGCAGAATATGTCGATGAATGAGGCCTATTATGCGGACTGTGAGCAAATAGAACAATTGATGTTTTTGGAGAAAAATGCCTCTCGTATAATAGGAACTATAAATAGCGGCAAAGCATATTCATTAGAAGGGTTGATTGATGCAGAGGATGTTAAAGCCTGGAAGGAAAAATTGATATTTGATTACAACAACAAGAGGGATATTTCGATCCATACTAAATATATATCAGAACAGCATATACGTGATTACATAGCAAACTGTGCCAAAGAATGCACGGAGTACTTAAGTCATCTACTATATTTTTAAAGCTTATATTAAAACTCATACAGGATGAATTAACACTACCAATAGAGGCAGGTGCAGGAAAATGAAAAAAAGGATGATACAATGTTGCGTAGTATTTGCCATATTGATAGTTCTTGTTATCAGTGATATGGTGATCCTCAAAAATTCAAATACCATTCCACCATCTCCAGACGGATATTTGAACCAGCAGGTAGAAAATGCGGAAGAAAATAGCGAGAGAAATGTAAGCATAGAGGAAACGAAAATACTATACGGAGAATGGCAAATTGACCGGGCTGTACTGGAATCAACTATGTATACGGGAACATCATTGGACGGCGATTTTGAGAATAACATATTCGACCCGGAAGATTATGTGGGATACATTTTAAGATATTCAGAAGAAAGCTTTTCTTTAGGAGATGTGGAATATGTGAATCCCTGCTATTTAGTGAGAGAAATAACAGTCGGGGAATATAATGAGGGGGGAGTTTTTAGGAATCCTGATTTACTCACCTTAATAGCGGAAGAAGAAATAGAAGTGGAAGGAAATGCAATTTCTCCAAATATGTCACAAGCCAGGCTGTTGTGGGTAGATGTTACGTTTGACTATGAAGCTAATTATTTAGATTGTTCTTTTATACCAGTGGGAACACAAGTTGTACTCCTCGATTATGATACGATGCTGGTTGGAGTTTGGGGGAAAATATTGTTGGCATATAGAATACAATAGAAATCAGGTTTTAGTTGATTTGATTAATCATGGAGATGTAGACCTTTCTTATTTAGAATTGGCAGGAAATTACTATGCTATGTTCTGGATAGATACGGGAGAAGGGGGATGGGATAATACATGCTGTCATAAAGGATAAGACAGAATGGCTGGTTTGGAAACGTGGATATGGTGTATATCAATTACAAAGAATAGATAAAACTGAAGAGAAAGTGCATGCTTATTGGTGCCATGGACGCATTGGGCAGTACCATGGATTATGAGGTAAACGCAGATGGTCAGGTGTATATGATGGAAATGGGACACCTGCATTGGTCAATATGGATACGATGGGGGCTTAATTTTGGACGTTTTATTGGGAGGAATTGAATGACAAATAAAAAAAGTTATCTTTTGAAAATCCTTATTCTTCAAAGTATGTGGATGCTTTCAGCGTGCCATGCAGGTTACAGGGAAGATAATGGTCTTGAGTATGTTATACTGGCAGGAGAGACGCATGAGGTTTTGAAAGAAAATATAATATGTGACACTCCCTGTTCAGTATATGAAAATGAAGCATTGTGCCAAGCGTTAAAATCAGAATTGGAATTTGCTGAAACGATAGTGGAAAAATGTGAAGGTTTTTTCGAACCAGAGTACTTTTTATTTGATTTTAATGGAGATGACCAAGAGGATTACCTTGTCTCTTTGGCAGGATCAGGATTTGGTGGTTCGGGTGGAAATAGTGTATATATTTTCTTGGAAGGGGATGTATTAACAGAAGTCTTTGATGGGACTATAAGATTTGCTTATAATGGAAAAGAAGGTGGATATGCCCCGGTTATGGTATTAAATGAAAAAACAGATGGATTATATGATATTGCTTTCGATGGATATGATGCAATCTGGCAGTATAGTGAACGGGACGGCTGCTATCAACGTAAGTAAAAATGCGGGATATGTGATCCGGCAGGCATCTCTCCAAAAAATCAGGTAATTATTTATTTGGCACATTTGGTCATGTAAAAAAGAGGGGCTTTAAAGCACCAAATTGATTTGGTCAGAAGAACAATCGCAGAAAGTAAAAAACAGGTCACAGCCTTTTACAAGTACAAGCAATGGGCTGTGGCCTGTTTCCTATTTTACAAGATTTATTTTGAACCTGACAAATATAAGAAACACGACAAGAACTCGGCCTTCGCCTACCGGACTGTGGAGACGGACAGGACGTTTGCCTGTGACGATGCAGGAAAGCTGCTTTCTGTCACAGAGACAGAGGCCGGCTGCGGCACCTGTGTCTATACCTATGAATATGACCTGATGGGCAACCGCACCGCTGCCGTCAAGACAAATACGGCCGGGACGGTTGTGGAAAGACGGAAATATGTTTATAATGAGAGTAACCAGTTGACGGAGGCAGTACTTTACGACGGGATGACCACCCGGAAGGTACAGTACACCTACGATGCTGACGGGAACCTGACAGTCCAGCGTAAAAGCTGAAAAGATACCTTAAGACGCTTTGCGCATTAGCGCTTGTTTTCCGGGGATATTATGAAAGATCTCGCGATAGTGCGGAAATTAAGGGAAAAACGAGTGGAATACGACAATGGAAGGTTCAAGATACAGTAAAAATGTACTGATAAGGATTAGAAAGAATATGGTAAAACATGGCAATGTGATTTTGGAGAAATCATGGACAGAATACCTGGTTTTGAAAATAGTTCAGAAGAAGAAATCAGGAGCAGTTTAGAGGAAGCCATGATGATGCAGTCTGACTATAACAATATGATTGAGGGGACGGACAAAAAGTTACTATAAACCGGATTTTATCACTTCCCCTTGACAAATATATGTATGCCTTAGGAAAATATGTTGAAGAACGCAATTTTGAATATGGAGGAAGAGCAGTGAAAAGAATTATTCTGCTAGTTTCTTTGGTTTGCTTGGTGATTAATTTTAATGGGTGCTTAAATGAGAATAGCTTTTTTGAGCAAAAGGTTAATCCCTATTTTTATGATGTGGACTATATTGCCCTATGTGCAACCGCAGAATACTATGAGGTAGAAACGAGGGAAGAAAAAGTAATAGATATAGAAGTCTCTCTGGTAAAGACTTATGAACAGGGGGAACTGTATAAATTTGCAATTGAACCTGTAGGTTATTTGGAAGATGCAAGGACAACTATATATTTTTATGTAACAAACGAAAAAATATACAGGTTATGGGCGTATGTTTATCAAGAAGGAGAAGTGATTGAACTTTACAACAATGATGAGTTGATCACAAAGTATTTTGATACAGACCAAAAATTAGTAGAAAATGGTGAAATTGTTTGTCAACCCGAAGAAATGTCAACAAAGTGCGATAACGGTATAATATCAGACATTTCGCTATCTGAAGACAAAGTGATTTACAGTCGATGCGACAGGCAGGAAAATGGTGACATAGGTTTTTATGAATGGTTCATATGGGAGAGAAATAAAGGACTTGTGGATTATGGTAGTGGGTTCGGTAGTGAGGGAGAGATTTTGTATTTAAAGCAAATAGAGGAAGTGCATAATTGAAATGAGCCAACGTTGGAACGCTAATCATGCTATTTGGGGGAAATAGATACTTCAGATGGCGATGATGATATCATATATATTATATATTTTGATATATTCTCTTCAGCATGAAATGGGATCATGAGGACATCTTAAAAAAGAGATATTCACTAGTTTTCGCCAGAGCAAGCAGCTTTCATTTGATAGCAGGCAGCCATGTTTATGGCGACTATGTCCGCATCCCGGACTGGAACGTGGAAACAGAACTTGGCACTCTGACAGACAGGTTCTGGAATGAGGAAAGGCTGCTCAGTTATACCAGATTGGGGAAAGCGGATGCCCGTACAGTCGTAACGGCATTAAACCTACTTGCAGACTATATGGCATAATTCTGTGGCAGGATGGGAGCGGTCATTAAACCGCTCCCATTCCAGAAAAAGCTTTGACAGAAAAAAGAGCAGATGACTGTCAGCGCAATAGAGCAGATTTGTGACAAACCAGAGGAGCATTAACACCCTTTATATGGTTGAGGGGATAACGAAGATTTGATATAATAAGTCAGACAGCGTATTTAACAACTTGGCGGTGTCAGCAAAGTATCGAATGAAATGAGGTCAGTATATGAAGAAAGAACCCATGCTTGTTGGAGAAATGGATATTACTGAGATAAATTCCAAAACGGGAATTATTTTACAAAATATAAAACTCCAACAAGTTGTTGGAGAAATTGAATTTCCAAAGATTTTTGCATTTGTTCCGTGGGGACATCATATTCAAATTATCACAAAATGTAAATCTGCCGAAGAAGCAGCGTTTTACATTAAAAAGATTGCAATGGAAGGATGGAGCCGCAACACCCTGATAAACTACATTGAATCAGACTACTATGGGAAATCAGGTGGTGCCATCAGTAATTTTGATAAACAGCTACCCAGTGTTCAGAGCAAACTTGCCCAGGCTATAACAAAAGAAACCTATGATTTAGGATTTATTACTTTGCCTCCCGATTATGCCGAGGAGGATCTGGAAGATGCTCTGGAGAAAAATATAACACAGTTTTTGCTGGAACTCGGAAAAGGCTTTGCATTTGTTGGAAGGCAAAAAGAAATAATTGTCGCCGGAAAAACAAGGAAAATTGATATGCTGTTTTATCATATCCCTTTAAAGTGTTATATCGTGGTTGAATTGAAAGTAAAATCATTTGAGCCGGAATTTGCAGGCAAATTAAACTTCTATGTCAATGCGGTAGACGAATTGATGAAAACGCCTGATGAAAA
>CAMWYJ010000116.1 GCA_947178445.1 uncultured Clostridium sp. | reverse complement strand
CTATGTATGAAACCTTGTGCACAGTCACAGCAAGCGGAAAGATTGAAGGGGGCGCCGTGGTCAGCGAGGAAAAATGGGAGAAATTAACGTTAAATTTTTTTGATTAATGAAACATCCGATTGAATTTTTCTCCTTTGAAGAAACTTTTGGATAAGTATCTGATGGACAGTTGGTATCAGCAGGAGATGTGGAAAAAGCGCAGAGAGCATTTGATGAATTAGCGCAGAGAGCATTTGATGAATTTCTTGCAGGTGAAAGAAGCGCCGGGAATGTGGAGCGTACCCTTTGCAACATGGACGGAAACCTGTCTTACCAGAGGTTCGAGGATCGGGTAGCTAGAGTTCGTAGAGGAAGACAATATTATGAATAACACACATATACCTATTATAAATCCGTATAGGCCATAATGTTGTTATTAAAGGAAAAATAGATGGAACTAAAAGAATTAGAAAAAATAAAAAAATATAGTACAGAAGCTGATTTAATAAAAATAGTGGAAGAAATTAATAATAAAGTAATTTTCAAATGGTATAATAGTCAACAAATTTCTGCATTAATAAATGAAATAATGAAGATTGATTTACTTTCTGTAAAGTATAAGACAAGAGAAGCAATATTATATTTATTATGCGACATTGTAGCTTATTATGGATTTTTTGATGATGCAAACTGGGAGAGTATTATCAATATTAGGGATAATCTTGAGGATGACTTGAAGGAGTATGTTGCAGAGATTTTAGAGTCAATGTAGCGAAATATTTATTAACCTGAATTACTTACGCCACTATAGGCCTGCTCGAAACGGATTACATTATTTTTATAAGCGATTTGTACTGGTGGAAATGAATGGCATCCAGAGCACACTGGCAAGCACCAATCTAGCGCTGGATCCACTGTCTGTCATTCGGCCTTACAGTTACCGATTCCGGATTTTAAAGTATTGCAGACTAGACTTTCCGCCGCTAAACCATAAAAGCACAGTTTGGCGTGTGAGGCAGGAATACGCCTGGATGGCCCGCAAACACAGAAATCTATTGCTTACAATACGAAAAAAAGATATATTATAACTAAAGGACTATTATGTGCCGGAAAGAAATAGTAGAAAGAGAGGCAGATTATGTCGAGAACTATAGCTATAGGGCGACAAGACTTTGAAACGATCCGAAAAGAGGGATACTTTTATGTAGATAAAACTCACTTTATACGGGAGTGGTGGGATAGCGGAGACAGTGTAACGCTGATCACCCGTCCCCGGCGCTTTGGCAAGACGCTGAATATGAGTATGGTGGAGCAATTTTTCTCAGTAGGTTATGCTGGCCGCAGCGATCTGTTTGAGGGGCTGTCCATCTGGCAGGAGGATAAGTACTGCCAGATGCAGGGGACATACCCTGTGATTGCGCTCAGCTTTGCAGATGTGAAAGAGAAAACCTATCCAGATGCCAGAAAAAGAATCTGTGAGATCATTATGGATCTGTTCAATCAGTTTAGCTTTCTGGCAGAAAGCGACAGGCTGACTGAGAATGAGAAAATGATATATCAGCAGTTTTCAACAGGTACAGGGGACCGTATGGTGACAGGTTCCATAAAGACGTTATCCAATTATCTGATGCAGCACTACGGCAAAAAGGTGATCATCCTTCTGGACGAGTACGACACGCCTATGCAGGAGGCTTATGTAGAGAGATACTGGGACGAACTGACTGCTTTTACCAGGGGATTGTTTAACGCAACTTTCAAGACAAACCCCTATATGGAGCGTGCCCTTATGACTGGTATCACCAGGGTGAGCAAAGAATCAATGTTTTCTGATTTGAACAACTTAAAAGTGGTGACAATAACCTCAGAAAAGTATGCGGATTGTTTTGGCTTTACGGAGAAGGAAGTATTTGCGGCGTTGGAGGAGTATGGCCTTTCTGATCAAAAGAAACGGGTCAAGGATTGGTATGACGGCTTTAACTTTGGTAGCAGAAAAGACATTTACAATCCCTGGTCAATTCTCAATTTTCTGGATGAGAAGAAAGTGGGGCCTTATTGGGTCAATACCAGCTCTAACAGGCTGGCGAGTCAGCTGCTTATGGAGAGCAATGCCAATACGAAGAAGAGTTTCGAGAAATTGTTGGAAGGCGGCGCACTTGAGATGGAGATTGATGAGCAGATTGTGTATAACCAACTTTCCACAAAAAAGAACGCCATATGGAGTCTGCTGCTGGCCAGCGGATATCTAAGGGTATTGGACACAACGTTTGTGGAGAGTTCAGGCCGCACATATTATAAGCTGGTGCTGACTAACAAAGAAGTTTGTATTATGTTTGAAGACATAGTGCGGGATTGGTTTGTCGGGAGTGACCATTACAATGACTTCATTAAGGCGTTGCTGCTGGGAGATGTGACAGCGATGAATACCTACATGAACAGGGTGACGTTGGAAATGTTCAGTTATTTTGACACAGGTAAGAACCCTTATAGTGAGCCGGAGAGGTTTTACCACGGTTTCGTATTGGGTCTGATGGTTGAATTGTCTGATCTTTATATGGTCACATCCAACCGGGAAAGCGGTTTTGGCCGGTATGACGTGATGCTGGAGCCTAAGGATATAGCAAAGTACGATGCTATCATCCTGGAGTTTAAGGTGCAGGATACGAAGGAAAAGGAGCTGTCTGACACAGTATCCGAGGCACTGCGGCAGATCGAGGAGAAGGACTACCAGGCATCCCTGGTGGCAAAGGGGATTCCCGAGGAACGCATACGGAAATATGGATTTGCCTTTTGTGGGAAAGAAGTGCTGATCGGTACCGCGGAGGCATTAAAATGAGTTAGACTTTGGTGTGTTACCCATCTAATCTTTTTTAACCAATAAAGAAAAATAATGTGGATTCCTTTGGATTCGGATGGTAAAGACAGGAAATTAGGAGAGTGAGCCTGGTGAAGAAACGAAGACAAAATAGGCGAGGATTTATTTTACTTTGTTTGCTTCTGAATTTTTTGCTATATGGATGTGGTAAACATTCAGAGGTGGAATATGTTTTCCCTGAGATACCTGCAATGATAAGTGATAATCTGGAAGAACAGGTATGGCTAAAGGTAGAAGGTGGTATGTGGGACAGCCTATTACTATATTCGATATCAGACCAAAAGATTATTGAACGATATAACTTTGAATGCAGGATATGGGACTTTGCTGTTACAGAGAGTTCTATATTTTTTTTGAATGGCGGCGAATTATGGAAAATGAGCAGGAAAACCATGGAGCAAGAATCTACAGAAATTAGAAGAGTATATCGCCTGGCAGCCCATGACGGCTATATATTTTATGGTGACAAGAGTGATATTTTTGTATTTCCTGAAGGTGAGGACCCGCAAGTGGATGCAGTATCCTTACAGGAACAGTTTTCGCAGCCGGATGCGCAGTCATATAAAAAGAATAATGTAAGTACATGGCCTCCGATAGGTGACAGGCAGGAAACTGTTTTTGGGAAATGGCGTATTAGCCGAATATATTGGGGTGAAATGAATTACAGAATATGGGATATCAAGGAAGAAGAGAGCGGTGAAATAATTATGGGGCCGGAGGATTCTAATTATTTTTACAGCGGTGACTTACCTGATTATACACGTTCATACACAGTGTGGGGGGACGACGAGTGGATTACATTTGTTGGCGCTGGAATACGATACGGTTCCAGACACAAGGAACCAATTATATACCAACGAGATGGTGAAACGGAGGAACACCCCATACAATGCCTGGCTGAAAGAAAATATAAGTATTCCAGAATAGGAAAGGACTTCACATTGGAGGACGGTAAACTGTTCGGCAGCATCACTGTCTGTTTAGGGGCTAAACCATTTAGTTTTTTGAGTGGAAGGGCGGATGATGCGGATTATGACGAACTGTTTGAAGTGGATATCAAAACAGATACCAGCAGGGTACTATATAGTACAAAGAAGGATCAGGCCCAAATCGTGGGCTATAAGTCGGGGAAGGTATATTGCTTTCTGGACGGCAGGATATACCGAGAATCCCTGGGCGACGGAACCCGGGAGTGGATGCTGGACCTGAGAGAAGGGGAGTGGAGTCAGTACTGGAATGAGCATTATAGTAACAGGGATACCGTAAGTGTCTACTGGCAGGGCGATTATATGATCATATATATGCGCGGGGGAATAAAAAGTTATTATATTCCGGACTAGGCAGGGCTCATTATAGGGAGGAAACACCATAAGAGAGATATGCCAGATTGGCTCGGAATCACAGAAATCTATTGCCTTCAATACGAAAAAAAGATATATTATAGCTATAGGAAAGTTATGTGTCAGAAAGAATAGTAGAAAGTGAGGCTGATTATGTCGAGAACTATAGCTATTGGACGACAGGACTTTGAAAAAATACGGATAAATGGGAATTTTTATGTAGATAAAACGGATTTTATCAGACAGTGGTGGGAAGAGGGAGATGATGTGACACTGATCACCCGTCCCCGGCGCTTTGGAAAGACGCTGAATATGAGCATGGTGGAGCAGTTTTTTTCGATAAGTTATGCAGATCGCGGCGATCTGTTTGAGGGGCTGTCAATCTGGCGGGAGGAAAAGTACCGCCAGCTGCAGGGGACATACCCTGTGATTGCGCTAAGCTTTGCTAAAATAAAAGGTGTGTCCTATCAAAATGTCAGAAAGGAAATATGTCAAACAATATCAGATTTATTTAATCAATTTTATTTTCTGTTAGAAAGTGGCAAGTTGAATGAGTATGAAAAAAAATCATTTAATAAGATATCCGATGACATGGAAGACCACATTGCGGCTAATTCGTTAAATCTTTTGTCTAATCTTTTGGCACGGCATTATGGCAAGAAAGTAATCATTCTGCTGGATGAGTACGATACGCCCATGCAGGAGG
>CAMWYJ010000115.1 GCA_947178445.1 uncultured Clostridium sp. | reverse complement strand
TATATTTTTTAGTCAACCCCTGTCATCTATTTATAGTATACAGGAAGCTTTCTTTAAGCTTTTTGATATGTTTTTGGAGTAAATTTTGATCTTGTAACTTTGTTAAACACGGGTATGGTTGAAGCTATTAGCTCCAGGCCTTATGGGGGGTATGAAATATCCGCGGACTCTTGCATCTTGCGCAACCGATTTGGACAAGTTGATATATTTTGCTCTGTGGGATGTGCCGCCGCTGTGCAAAATGAGTGGCATACTGTTGCTTTCATAGTCCCAGATTATCGGCCAAATAATTATCGAGCACTAAGTTGCATTGCATGTAATCTCATAACTTTAGTCACATCTCCTATACAATGCTTTGTATACTCAACAGGTGAAATAAAAATTAACATAGGGTCTCTGCCTATGTCCAATTATATGTACGTAATACATGGGAGTTATTTTGTAAATTAACGTATAGCTATCCAACAAAATAGCTACCAATCATATAAACGATATATGAATCGGTTTGAAGTGGAGAGAATACCTTTATTTCTCCAGTTGGATAGATAGCCCCATTCACATGGAGTAAATTAGTGCCGTCTATATTACTCAAGGTACAGTATACCTCGCGTGGATTACTTGGCCTATATCCTACGCCGACATATCCAATTATATGCGATTGATTTTGTATTACTGATGCGGTGATGTGGATATAAAAATCTATCTGTCCAAATGGACTACGTTGGAGGTATGAATCATCGTGCACCGTATATCCACTGATAGGTTTAGACGTGCCAGCACTGTACATTTTATCCTTTATTCCCGTGTTTAATGCAGTAAGTTGATCTTGCAAATTCTTCCCGGCAACAGCCGATAATGCAATATTAGAATTAGTTGCAGTAAGGGAATCGGTAATACCACTTATTGCTCCCAATTTTGTCTGTGCCGTCTTTCCATCATCAAAATGGACTGTGTTAGAAGATGTCCACTGAGAACATAATTTGTAACCGCTGTCAGTTAAGACATATCTTTTGAATTTTCCATATCCACTTAAAATACTCATTTCATTTCCCCCTCGTTGCTCTCGTTACATGGTTGTATCCAAAATTTTTTATTATTAAGGTTCATCCACTCCTCTGAAGGTTCTGTAAAACCATAATATTCATCTTCTTTTGCTACAAATTTGTTTAAGAACCAAAGATAGATTTTGTTTTTTACATTAATAAAGACATCCTTCGCCTTTAATGAAGGATGCCATGACATTATGTTATCACTCATTTATTCAACTCCTGTGGATTATATTAAGCATATTCTTGTAGCCAAAAATCACCTATGTTTTGTTTACCAGAAACGGGTTCTGTGGAGGATATTAATTCTGCCGTTGGGGTAAAGCCAAGTGCATCGGTAACATTTTTCTTTAATACATTAATGGTTCCATTATTAACCGTTATGTTACCACCAATTTTAACTCCACCTAAAACAGATGCTGTTGCTATTGGTAGCTGATTACCAGTTAGTTTCCCATCGGCATCCAATGTCGCAACACCATTTGCTTTTCCTTTTTCTTCCTGCATAACCATACCTGTACCGGATGTAATATCTTCACAAGCTTCAGCTGCTTTGTTAGCCCGTTCTGTTGCTTTTTCGGCATTAGCAATGGCAGTGGCAGTATTAGTCTGTCTGTCAGATTCATTAGTTTGACGGGTCAACTCATTATCTATACGAGTATTTTCAGCGTTGTCTCTTTTTGTTTCCGCATCTATTCTGTCGATTTCAGCAGACTTTCTACTGTTTTCGTTTTCTATACGAATATTCTCGTTTGTCCCCCGAATATTTTCTGCAACAATCCTATCTGTTTCCGCACTAATTCTAGATGTTTCAGCTTGTTCCCTGTCAGTCTCATTAACATTTCTTGTATTCTCATTATTTATGCGGATATTTTCATTGATAACACGAGTAGTTTCCGCATTAATGCGAGTATCCTCAGCTTCATTACGAGTCGATTCAGCATCAATTCTGGCCTCTTCGTTTGCTTTTCTTATATCCTCATTGGATTCTCTTATATTTTCTGCAGCAATGCGTTCTTCTTCGGCAGTTACCCTATCTGTTTCTGCATTGATGCGATCAGACTCAGAGTTTACTCGATCAGATTCATTATTAATCCTGACCGTCTCATTAGTTTCCCGTGATTCCTCATTTGATTTTCTGATATTTTCAGCATCATCTCGATTTTTTTCGGCTTCAATTCGGGTATTCTCGGCATTTATCCTCTCAGTTTCCGCATCCATTCTGTCCGTTTCAGCTGACTTTCTATTAGCCTCATTTTCTATACGGATATCTTCATTGGATATCCGTATTATTTCTTTGGCATGCCTTTCTTCCTCTTCTGAAATCCTTGCGTTTTCATTAGAGATACGAATAGTTTCTGCTTCACTAACAGATGCTTCTAGATTCCGCATATCTGTAATTATATTCTCTGAACGAGTAATTTGTTTTGTCAATAATTGGAATTCATCAGATGATACTATATAGTCAATGTCAAATGCAGCAGGAGTAGTCAAAATGTGAAAAGGAAAAGATTTTAACTGGCTATTTGTACTTTTACTCATCAATACGATTTGATAATCACCACGCCCTTTAACTGCACTCATTTGTGATGTTATATCTACTAAAATGTACCCCTCATCCGTAAGTAGACAATCATTCATGATTTGAGATGTATCTGGTTTTGTACCCATGATTGCGATCATACAATCATTACTGTCTACAATATATTGAACACCATTCTCAATTAATTCCACTTCAAATCCACGGATATTATTGCCATCACCCTGGACAGTAGGTATCTGTACAAAGTTGTTGTTAGACGATAAGTCTATTATGTAATGCTGGTATATGCCGTTCATTTTGAACCTCCTCGATATATATTATTAGATCTCTCCAAGTACTCTATAACTGCTAGTACCATCATTGATTATTATCCACCCAACGTTCCTATTACTAACAGAAAAATTTGCGATATTTGCAATTCCAATATGCCCTGTGATATTTATATTTCCACTCCATAAGGAATTTACATCAATCTTATTTGCTTTAATGAGTCCGGCACTTGTCCAGTTTGATACTTCCATATATTCAGACTTGACTTTATTTGCTGTAATGTAGTTTGCATTAATTTCGCCTACTATAGCAGTAAGAGCATTGAAAGTTCCAACACTTACATGATCCGCTTCCAAAATCCCTATTCGCGCAACAGCAGCATTTAAATCCTCTATTGTTGCCTTTGTGGCAATAAGATTCCCTAATTGAGCCTCATTCGCAAATAAATTACTAATATTAGCATTCATTGCATCTAGATAATTTACTTTGATGTAATTCGCCGCAAGTGACTCTATATGTGGAATGGTGGTTCCACTGAATGGATTAGCAATAGTACTTCCAAAAGTAGAATTGTCTGTAATAGTCACGTTTTTGAAAGATGCGCTTCCATCTGAACTAATCCACCAATTGTTATTTGACGCATGTATTGAATCATTTGCAATGGTAGCACCACCAATAGTGCCGTACTTTGTAGTTAGATATCCTTGGGGGGTAACACTAAATACATTGTTTGCACCGAGAGCAATTCCATCTGTACCAAGATAAATTCCATTTGATGTATCAGAAATGGAAGATTTGCCATTACATAATTTCTTCTTTTCTAGCACAAATCCATTTTCTCCACCAAGGTAACCTTTTTCAGCATAAAATGTTCCATCGTTTGTAAGCTTTAGTACATTCTTAGCACCCAAGGCAATACCATCAGTACCTATGTACACACCATTGGCATTGGAAGTTAATGAATCTTTACCACAATATATTTTGCCATTTTTGATAATAAATGCATCTTTACCTCCAATCCAACCTTCCTCTGCCTTGATGATTCCCTTAACAGTTAGGATGCTATTTGCATCTAAAGTAAGTTTTTGCTCATTATTGGCGTTAAACTCAAATGTTCCATTTGTTAAATCAATCAAGGTTCCTGATTTACCAGCAACATAATTAGAAGACTTAATTGATCCACCTATAATTTCATCACCTTCGAGAGTAGACCCGCCAACATATCCTGCAATAACAAAATCCGCAAATGTGCCGAATCTTGATTCCGTAACTCCATTTATTGTCACATCGGCACGACCTACACTCATAGATACAGTCTTCCATCCGTCATCAGTAAAAAGGATTCTTCCCCCGCCAATGAAAATAGAGTCTTTATCTGCATAATCTCCAGAAGTGGTATTGACAAAAATTCCTCGTGTATCAATAACCATTTCTGAATCGTCACCGTTTTTAAGGTATTTACCTGCAGCAATTAATCCTTCATCAAGAATTTTCCCGATTGTGGAAGTATCTTTAGCAGACTGGTTCCAATATGATGAATTAAAAGATACAGAAGTAGCTGCAGAAGCAGCCTCTCTGATTGCTTCCGTAATATCAAAGCAACGATCCTTTGTTTTCCTGACTACATTGCCAAATGTCACAGAAAAATCTGTAACATCGTAAAAATTTACATGGACAGAAAGCAGCCTTGCTTTTACAGAAAAATCATCTCGTAATGTTACCCTGATATAATTTCCAGGATCAAAATCATCATAGAACAGCTCAAATTCTGGAATTGCAAATAGATTAACCATATCGGCATTAAATGATAATTGTGGAATGGATACCTTGGCAAGTTCTTTTTCTCCAAACTGGAGCATATCATTTAACATCTCAAATTTTTCATCATCGGGCATGGTGTCTGTCACAATATAATTTGAACTACTTAGTTCATCTTCACGAATAAACTTATTCAGTTCATTAAACTCATCCTCAGTGAAATTATTCTGCATAGAGACCAAATTAATTAAAGATTTCCCAATCTGCCGGACTATAGATTTTCGGCAGATTGGTTGACAT
>CAMWYJ010000114.1 GCA_947178445.1 uncultured Clostridium sp. | reverse complement strand
GTAAACCATTCCATCTGACAATATGTCCCGTCATAATCTTCGTCGCTTATACGCTCAAAATACAATTTCTGGTGTTGTGTTTCGTATTTCTTTCCTTCCTTATTCGCAAAATCACAGATGGCATCATACATGCCCCTGGCCATGTCCGCATTGATATCATAATAATGATGTTTGCCAATATAGTGGAATCTGGCACACATGCTGGCGGGGAAGCAGTCCGCCATCATTCCTTCCGGTATATGAGAAATGTCTTTCACTTTGACAGAAGGCATATAGTGTGAATAACCATCCTTTAAATCACCGATGCGGGTTATTCCATAATAGACATTTGTTTCCGCAATATTTTTAATTCTGAAGCTGTCTTCCTCCCAGAAGCTTTTCGCAAGTTGAGGCGGAAGCACAACCGACTGGTCAAACGGCACCTCAAAACGTCTTCCTATCACCTGAAATTCCGGCACTATAACAATATCCGGGCCAAACATGGCTCCATTTTGCAGCTTATTCTCGGGGAAAATCTGCAGAGGCGGAAGCACCTTGATAACCGTTCCTGATCTGCGCAGCTCTCCGGGCGTAATATGGTACTCTTTTTTAAAGGCGCGTATAAAAGCCTGTTCATGGGCAAAACCATATTCATTTGCAATATCAATGATACGGTAGTCTGTTGACAACAGCTTCTCCACACTGGCGGCCAGCTTTCTGGATCGAATATATCCGGCCAAAGGAATCCCAAAGGCAAACTTAAAGAGGCGCTGCAAATGAACTGAAGAAATATAAAATCTTTCTGACAAATCAGATATTGTCACCGTCTCCGTGATATGATCTTCTATTGCAGATAACAATTGTTCCATCAGGTCATATGGCTGCAGCATTGATTTACCTCCTATTTGAAGATTATCAATCTTCCGTTCCCTCTCTGCGCTACGACGCCCCTATGGGGGAAGGAAATTTCATCTGCAAATACGCAGCTGGAATTTCCTTCCGGGGCGTCTCCGCTCCGAGACTGTTTTATATTTCCTCTTGACATTTCTTAGCTGGACTGTTGCGTAACAGCATACTCGGACTTTGTCGCCACGACCGTGAACTCGCCTGGAATTCGGTCATTTGTCCATGCCGGATGCTCATCAAACTTTTCTAATGTGAATCCACTGTTTATTACAGAATTGATTATTTCACTAATCGTGTATTTCCTGTAAAGACACTTGGGAAACTGATTTCTTATAGCCTCTTCATAGAAACGTGCATGTGCCATCTCACCTTCAAAAACATCCGTTGAAAAATAACTCATGACAGGTTGTCCAAGACCCAGGATATCCGATATTTTGGTAAACGGGTGAAAATCACTGCATATCATCTTCCCACCTTGCTTTAACAAGGTATACATAACATGCATGAACTCATCAATATTATGAAAATAGTGCAATATTCCGCCTTCCATGAAAACAACATCAAAATAATTTTCATATTTCTCCATATTGATATTCAGGACATCACACACCTCATAATTGATAGTCACATTTGCAGCCGCCGCAACCTCCAGTGCATATTTTCTGTTATCCTCTGAAAAATCAAAAACAGTCACTTCCGCGCCCAAAACGGCTAACGGAATAGCTTTTTTCCCACAGGAGCCACATATATTTGCTATCCGTACATTTGCATAACTGTCGAAATAATCCGCATATTTTTTTAACATTCCCAATGGATTTTCCTTATCTTTCCTGGCTCTTTCAGTGGGGGCTCCGGAATTTTGAAGCCAGAATTCATAAGCGGAATATTCCCATGCTTTCTTGTTTTGCGCACGATAGTTTTTGTGTTTTTGTAACCATTTGGCGGTCATCTTATAATATACCGTATTTTTTTCTGCATTTTCATAGAAAAATTCCAGAGATTGTACCGGAACAGTAAGATTATTAATCTGCACTAAATCTGTATTTTTGTATAAAAATTCATCTGTATCCGCACCGGGACAGCCGCCATAAAACATACATCTAATTTTCATTTCTTCGTATAGCACATCAAAATACTTGAAACTGTCTCCGGTATGTATGACTTCCATATCATAACGAAAGAAATATTTGACCTCTTCCTCATCCCCCCATTTAAAGGTCAGGCAGATTTTCTCTAATGGAAATTCCAGACCATGCGCAAAAATCATGGTTTTTCCATCAATCTTAAATGGAATATGATTTTGGAGCAGGTTCTCAGCCAACGAGCAGAGGATATCCCACTCTTTCTGAAACTGCATGGTGCCTGTGTCAATCTGACACATATTATTTTGATCTCTCATCTGATTTCCTCCTGTCTTCCCACGAGCAATGAGCGGGGCGTGTACGTCCGTATTCATTTGGCTCCCGATAAAGGAATTATAATAGAAAAGAGACGATGATTCCTGTCCTGAACAATTTGATTTTGTCAGTTTTACAGCATCCCAACCACCCTGGATAATGACTTTGGCCTGCATAGGCAGAAAAACCTTTGAAATCGGGAAACCACGTCTGATAAAGCTGGGCGGAAACCCATGAAATCTGGAAAAAGCTTTTGTGAAAGCCTCCGGAGTTTCATAGCCATATTTGTAAGCAAGATTTATGATCGGAGTATTTGATGAGGATAATTCCTCTGCTGCAAGAGTAAGCCGTCTGTTACGAATGTATTCCATAACTGTCATTCCACAGACAATTTTGAAGAGAGAAGAGAGGGTTGATGCACTAACGGAAAAATGTGAGGCAATGATAGCAGGGGTCAGTTCTTCCAAAAGATTTGCTTCCATATAATCTATGATCCTCTGGACATGACCGAATGAGAAAAAGCTTGCATCTTGGGGATCAGGTATCATTTTGCACCTCCATTAGGTTAAATATAATCTCCCGGAATCTTTAGACCAGTAAAGACTTTACCCTTGGAAGAGATGGTGTCCCTATTTGTAAGGCACGCCGGAAAATGAATCATGATGGTTCTGAACCTTCTAAAGCACGGCTGAAATTCCGCTGTCCGCTGGCAGGCAGAAAGCATGGCTGCTCCTTTGGGCATCCATGCTCAGACTCAAAATATACTTATGCTTTACTGTTCATCCAAAAGATACTGTACAGCCTCCCATTCAATGACCGGCAGATTTTTTTGCACAGCCGTAGCCAACATTTTCTTTTTCTTATTAATCTTATTGATATTCCATATCAGGCTGATTACGACAGCAACTACAGTGACCACCGCAATTCCCACTGTCAAGGGAATATTCTTGAAATCATATCCGATCAGGCTGCACCCAATGAAAAAGGCACCCGCCAGGAGGAACCCCCCTGGCGTTGTATACAAATCGTCTTTCAGAATGCTTATTCCCCATGACTGAGGCTTATGACAGTGGGGACACTCGTCCGTAAATATTGCGGTAAAGGCCTGCTTCTGCACAATATCTTTGTGAATTCGTTTGAGTACCATGACAAGTTGCTTATGTGCTTTCTTGCGCATCTTTTCTTCGTCTTTATCACTGACTCTTTTAGATAAACTGTCTTTAGTGCCATAGCCTGCAACGGTCGCCCACAGAGGGCCGCTGTCACTCATGCAATGTTCACACCGAAAAGAATAGGGCAGCTTCACACTCTCTGTCCTTTTATGCTCGTAATATGAATATGAACTCATAACCTATCACTCCTTCATGTAAATTTCTATCTACAATTTTATCATTGCGTCAGAAATTGTCAATTCTCTGAGCCTCTTTTTATATATTTTGAAATATTTTGGACACCGTTTCGGCACCATTTATATCCTTTCTCTTGTCCAAATTTAAAAAAGGCTTCCAGGAAAACTCTCAGAAGCCCCATAAATTCATGCAATTTTCACATTACTCGATGATAGTAGCCACACGACCTGAGCCAATAGTTCTACCACCCTCACGGTTTTATGGGGGAGAAATTGGTGTGGTTTTGCTTGATTTATAAGACATTTTTGGTAGTTTTAACTTCCCAGTAACCGTTTCTATTTGCCCCATGTCGTATTATTTTTCCCTCCGCCTTTAATTTAGCCAAAATACGTTGTGCCTGTCTTTCGGTAACTCCCACAGATACAGACAACATATTAGCTGACATATGGCCATCCTGCCTTAGAAGGGCTATTATTTTTTCCTCAGTTGTCACGACATTTATGCCGACATTTATTACGACATTTGTTTTGTTATGTGTTTCACTGATCTCCTTTAAGGCACTGCGAATCATCCCAAGCATAAACTCTACAAATTCAGTAGAATCCCCGACATTATCAGACCGCTGCAGTACCTTATAATATTCCTCCTGATTTTCATACACAAGCGTTTCTACCGGAATCCATGCAAAAATTTCTTTCCATTTCCGCAAAATCAACGACTGCCACAACCTACCTGTCCGACCATTGCCATCAGCAAAAGGATGAATAAACTCAAACTCATAATGAAAAACGCAGGACTTCACAAGTGGATGATACTTCGATTGCTTCAACCAGGTGAACAACTGATTCATTAAATCCGTCACATATTTTGCAGGTGTTCCTGCATGAATCAATTTTGTCCCTGCATAAACTCCAACATTCCCGCTTCGAAAACTTCCCGCTTCTTTCACAAGCCCTTCCATCATAATCTTATGGGCCAGCAAAAGGTTTTTTACACTGTATGGGTCAAGCACGGATACTCTTTCATAGGCCTCATATGCATTTTTTACTTCTCGAATATCCTGTGGCGGTCCTAATATCCGCTTCCCATTTATCACATCCGTAACCTGTTCCAGAGTAAGCGTATTCTGCTCTATCGCCAGAGATGAATGTATCGTCTTGATTCGATTTTCCCTGCGGAGAATTGGATTCGGACGCATAGCATCGTAAGTTGTAATTGTACCAACATATTCTCCTATCTCTACTATTAAGTTTGTTATCTCCTCATTCATTGTAAAAGGGGGGTTATAACTTTCACCCATATTTTTCTCCAATCATAGTTAGGCAATTCGATTCATATGATTCTATTATAATCGTCTTCTGGCAAATTCATAGAGATACGATAAACTATATTGTTGGTGTTCCCCTCTGCCACTATATAT
>CAMWYJ010000113.1 GCA_947178445.1 uncultured Clostridium sp. | reverse complement strand
AATGGAAACCGCACAGCAGGGGTGGATTGCCTTGTATGATAAATATGCCGATGGGAAGCTGGACAGAAACGACTTTATCAGCGAGAAGAAAAAATATGATGCTGACATGGAACGTATGGAGGAGGAACTGGCGGCATTAAGGCAGAGGCAGGAAGAAGAACAGGAAGTGCAACAAGATTCTAGCAGGAATGCAGCAGAAGCACTGGCATTCTTGAAGGAGGATGAACTGACAGAGGATATGAAAGATAAGTTGATTGAGAAAGTGTTGGTGCATGCAGAGGGGAGGCTTGAAATAAAATGGAAATTTGAGAGTAACTCATTAGAGTTAGCAATCGGATGATTGTGGGTATTCGCCTTTTGTGAAATTTTGAACCATGCTTATATGGCATGGTTTGAAAAACAAAATAGGTATTAGACAGTGAATGATCGTGAGGGTATAATAAAGTTAAGATGGGTGGATCGGATAGTATTTACTTTTCGGTTGGTGTAACGTAATCATTCGTGGAAAAGAAAAAAATAATTTTTTTTTAGTCCCTACTTGACACCAGCGTATCCCATCTGGTGGGGAAAAGAGCCGATGATTATCCGGACTTTTTTGGAGTCCTACAATCTGAAAGGGAAAAAGATTGTAACATTTTGTACCAGTGGTGGAAGTGGAATTTCAGGAAGTATGAAAGGGGTAAAAAAAGCGGCGAAAGGTGCGAAGGTGGTGAAAGGAAAAGACTTGACAGATATGTCTAGTAAGAGCGTGGCAAAATGGGCGAAGAAGAAAGTGAAGTAATGGAATTGTTGGGTAATAAGATACGAATTAACAGAGAGACTGGTGTGATTTTCCATGAATCACACCAGTCTCTCTGTTAAATTGTCAATAGGACCAAAGAAGTTTCACGAATTCTAATCTTAAATCAGTGGATAGTTAAAAATTATTCACGCTATCAGACAAAAGACATTTATTTTTGACTTGAGAGTACAGTAATGCAGCGGGTTCATACGTTCATTACACTGAAATGCCCGTTCGTGGCATTAAGAAAATTTTGCCCGTATTTATGTCGATAAATACGATATACCCATATAAGGCAGGTGATGAAAATGCTGTCAATAGCAGTATGTGATGATGAGGTCATAGAATGCTGTAACATGGCAAGAAAAATTAAAGATATTCTGGAAGAAATGAAAATACCATGCATCGTCCGCCAGTTCCAAAGTGGTGGCGAACTGCTTCAGGCACTGGAAAGTTTTGATATTGTTTTCCTTGATATCATTATGCAGGGTCTGGATGGGATGAAAACAGCGCAAAATTTTCGTGAAAAAGCATCTGATAAGATACTTATTTTTGTATCTTCCAGCAGGGAGTATGTGTTTGAGGCGTATGATGTGGAGGCTTTCCAATATTTGTTGAAGCCTGTGGAGGACAGGAAACTGAGAAGCGTGCTGCAAAAAGCCGTCCTTAAAACAGAAGAGAGGTCACAGGGATTTATTATTGTCAGTAGGGAAAGGCAAAAAAAGAAGGTATTTCTTGATGATATATACTATTTCGAGATAAAAGGGAGAATGGTTGATGTTCATGGAACGAACGGTGTTTTTACCTATTATGAGCAGATAGGGGAACTGGAGAAAAAACTGCGGGATAAAGGTTTTTTCAGGTGCCATAAAAGCTATCTTATAAATCTGAAATACGTTGACGGATATAACAGGCAGGAAGTGATTCTGGAAAACGGGGAAAAAATCGTGATTGCCAAAAGAAGATATGATAAGTTTGTCCAAGAGGTGCTTAAGGTTATGCGGGAAAATGGAGGGGTTTTATGAAACAGATTTTAGATAACGCAGATATTTTAATCATGGCACCATTCTGTCTGGGGTATCTATGGGCAGCAAATAAATTTTGTAAAAAATTTTTAGGGGCTTCACAAAAGGGGGAATGGTTGTTTTTGATTTTATCCTTTGGCAGCTGGTCGCTTAGGAATATTTTGAGTCGGTTGTATTTTATTCCGTATATTTTTTCTGCGTTGTTGGATTCCGTATTCTTTGTGGGATTGGTGGTGCTGTTGTTCCGGTCAGACAGGGAGAAAAGACTTCTGGCTGCATCTATGCTGATGGTGTCTGTAAGGCTGGTAGCAGATATGTGTGACGCTTTTTTGTCATGTCTGGTACTGATTTTCCAGCACATGGTTAAAAAGATTCCAGAACCATTTTTTGAAGATTGGGAAATCGGACTGATTGGCGGTGTTAGCTATTGTTTTGCCATATTGACCGTATACTGGATGTCGAAGCATCTTGATACTGTTTTTTGTGGCAAGCGGGGAAAATGGTATGTCACATTGGCAGTTCCTTTACTTGTAATCATTACAGTGTATGATGTGGCGGGGTGGGGTGCAAGCAATGGTATTATGGTCAGAAGCGGGGGCAGCATGGGAGTGTATTATGACCAGATTTTCAGTCTTGCCGGATTTTGGGTTTTGTCACTCCTGTCTATGGCAGCAACAGGATTTTATGTGTTTGGGATGAATCGGATTTATTTGGAGCAGGAGAAAAGCGGTCGGTACCACTCGCAGATTGCGGTTTACAAAATGCTGGCAGAGCAGTATAGACAGTCAGAACGGCTACGGCATGACATGAAAAATCATATCATTGCCCTGTCAGCACTGTCCCAGAATAAAGAATGGGAGAAGATAGATGACTACTTAGGAAATATGGAGGGAATTGTCCTAGGTGATGGAGGGGATATGACTGGGAATAAGGCAGTTGATGCACTGTTGTACCAGAAGCATAAACAGGCGGAGGAGGAAAATATCAAATGGGAATGTGATGTACAGATTCCAAAGGGATGCTGTATCAATGAGTTTGACCTGTGTGTATTGTTTGGAAACATATTGGATAATGCGTTGGAAGCATGTGGAAGGATGCAGAGAGGTGAATGTCGTTTTATCAATATTCAGGCAAAAACTGTAAAGAAATGCTTTCTGCTTGAAGTAAAAAACAGTATGGACAGTACGGAAAAGTATACAGAAGGATTTACAAACAAAGATAATTCGCAGGAACATGGAATCGGACTGCTAAATGTAGGTGATGTGGCGAATAAGTATAGTGGGGCAGTGCATACAGAAGCCGAAAATGGCATCTTCATAATATCCATTTTAATGCCTCTGAATGATACCGCACATGACATCAAAACGGCTGTTTGAAACATAAATCTAATATTGCATATTTACACTGTCGAAAACCTAAGTAAGGTAAGTTGTTTACCCTTAAAAAACGGAAGGAGGACTGTGTTATGAAAGCAGGAAGTATGGAAGGACTAATAGGTGCAAGTGTAAACATGAACTTATCAAAGACACCAATGCGGGTATACAAGGAGGCAGAGCGTGAGGGAGATACCGCAAAGATGGAGCGTGCTATGGGGTATGTTACAGAATTTCAAGAGAAAGCACATGAATACAGTGATAAGGCACAAGAGGAACTTGCAAAAGAATTGAAGGAAGAACGCAAGGAGCAGGAACTCAAGCGAGAGCAGGCGATTGAAAAGCGCAAAGAAGAAACGAAAGAATATAAGGAAAAATTGCAGGAAAGCAATAAATCTGATATTCGGGAAGCAGACAGTGTACAGATTAGTGAAGAAGGAAAGAAGGTACTTAAAAATAATGTCCAGACAAAAGAACCAACTGCGGTTGTTGAAAATACTGATGTAAAAGTATATACAAGCGAAGGAAGGTCTATGTCAACAGAGGCAACACCTTCTTCTATTGATGTGAAGATTGGGGAATAGAACCAAATTATAATTATTTGGGAACTGCTACAAAATATGCAGAAAAAACGCTTGTTAAGGAAGCAGTCTGCGGAACAGCAAAAAGAGTGCGGCGGCAATCGACGAGGCCGTGAGCATGAATATTTCCAGACTGGGTTATACCTATGCGGGTGAACTGCCGGTTGATGACAGCCATGAGACGTATCTGAAAATAAGAGATAGACGGTAACGCATGAATTGTAATCCTACAGATGGAAGAGAGAAGGGGAGGAAAATTCCGTTGGACCAAACTCTAATATTATGGTAAGATTAAAAGGAGTGTTCTGTGTCGTCAATCAGGCTGGAATAAACTAAATATGCAATAGTCATATTGAGGTCATATTTTAGTGGTAATATAAAACTGATAGAAAGCATTCTGGTAATATGTCAAGAGCTTTTTGAAAAAGATTTCGCAGCGATTCTGGACAGTGATTTCAACGATTGAGTAAGGAGAAAATTATGGAGCGAAAAAAAGCTAAATCCCGTATGCCGCAGCTTGGTGAGGCGGTATTCTGTATCGGTTATCTGGTATTTGACCTGATTGCGGCTGTCATATTCTTTGTGAACGCAAGCGATAGTCAAGTGTTTCTGATGTTTGGCGTACTGACACTTGTCCTCGGCGGAGGCGATGCGTTCCATTTGGTTCCCAGAATCGTCAAGGCTTTTCACGGTGATTCTCCAAAAGTAGAATGGTGGTCTGGCTTGGGGCTGATGGTTTCCTCAATTACCATGACCGTATTTTATGTGTTGCTGTTTTACGTGTGGAAGGCTATTTTCCCGCAAGTGGCTTATCCCGGTTTTTTGCCCATGCTGATCTTGGGCAGCGCAGCACTCCGTATTATGCTTTGCCTGTTTCCTCAAAACAATTGGTTCCGCCCGAAGGGAAATCCAACATGGGGAATCTACCGTAATCTGCCTTTTGCGGTGACGGGTCTGTGTCTTGTGATCTTGTTTTTCCTCTCCGGTAACACTGGTGGATACGGATTGTGGATGATGTCTGTTGCAATTATAACCAGCTTTGCCTGCTACTTTCCTGTGGTGCTTTGGGCAAAGAAAAAGCCAATGGTCGGGATGCTGATGATGCCCAAAACCATGGCTTATATCTGGATGATCTGCATGGGACTTGGTTTAATCGGGAAATAAAGTGGAATCTCTGGAAGCATGAAGGGGATCAAGGCGTCTGCAAAAAGAGCCATAAATATTATTCTATTAATTTGCTAAGTTCATCTCTTCCGTTTTGATAGGATACATTTGCTTCCTGATATAAGCAGTTATAAA
>CAMWYJ010000112.1 GCA_947178445.1 uncultured Clostridium sp. | reverse complement strand
TCGTTCTAACTTTGTCATAAAGTCCATAATCATCATCCTTTATTATATATTGTGTAACGATTAAAAGCCCGACAAAATGATTGAAATGCCCATAATATTCAACAAATGCATTTCAATCATTCTATCTTTATAGGCACAATTTTTTAATCTTCATCGTTATTGTCGTCTCTTAAATCATCGCTTTCAAAATCTGGAACACCCGATTCCTGCCTCGGCATGATAAGCGGCATTTTAAGAATCAGCCCCTCCGGCAGCTCTACATCTAAAAGCACAGGATTATTTTTTGCCAGCACATCAAATGACACACCAAAGGCTCTGATCACATCTGCAATCGTGTCACCTTCATTTACTACATAAGTCTTTTCTGGTCTTGCTGGCATAGTTGGAATACAAATCTCTTCCCCTATCTGCAAATTATATACATTTACATAAGGGTTTAATCGCATAATATCAAACAATTTTACATCGTACTTTCTTGCCAGCTTATATAAGGTATCACCTTCTTCAATCACATGTACATACCCCCGGCACTGTCCGACTCTTCTTCCTTTTATATCATTTCCTGTCTGCATATCCATAACGTCTTACCCTAACACGCTTTTTATTATTATATTCTGATTTGCAGCTCTTGTTTCCTAATACTTTTATCTGATTACTATATTCCTGCTATTCCTGATTCGTCTGACCGCTTTCCTCTAAATTCCCTTCTTCCGGATTCTCAGATGCAGCAGAGTTTTCCAAAGCCTCCGTTGCAGCCGGCGTTCTCTTTTCCGGCTTTACGGCAATTTCAAACCGGTCGCCTTCCATTTCATCCTCATAATATTCCGTATAGCCAAGTGAATACTCTTCCTTATCTTTCACTGTATACAATATATATTTTGTAACACTTTCTCCCCGTTTTAAGGTAAAAATGTTATCCATAAACTCCGCATCCTTTAAATCTGTATTTCCATAACCAATGACCGGCTTTTTAGAATCATTCCCTTCAAAATCCAGTACAAAATCCGCTATGCTCATCGGAAGATCTTTTTCGTAGGTATTCTTGACTGTAAGCTTTAACACAAGATAAATATTTCCATTATCTGCCTGATAAAGTCCGTCATCAAACTGATAGGTATCATATTTATCGGCTTGTTCTACTGTTACATCAAAAAATGCAGTGGTTACCACTTCTCCCTGTTTTGCTTCGATAACCCCACCATAACTTCTTCCATCATCTGACACCATGGAACCATTCTCGTCTACCTTATCTTTACAGCCTGTAAGTGCCAACAGAAGAAATCCCAACAACCAAATCAAGCTTCCCGCCTTATATTGCTTCTTTTTCTCTTTTTGTCTCATGTCACTTCATACCTTTCTGTTACTTATGGTAAGAAAATATCGTTTCAGCGGGTTCCTTCTATTGAAAGCCTTGTCTCGTTTCAAACAATCTATTCATCCCCCAAATACTGAATCATACCAGGTCCTAACTGCTTTGTTGGTCTTGCCTGAAAACCATGTTTCTCATAAAAAATCTCCCTGCCTTTTGCGCACATCAGGCAAAGCATCATCTCGCTGTTTTCCTGTCTGAGCTCTTCCACATACCCTATAAGCTTTTTCAGGATTGCAGAACCAATCCCTTTTCCCTGACTTTCCGGTATCACGATCAGATCCTGTACATAGCAGATGATTGCACCATCCCCCACGATTCTTCCTATGCCTACTAATGTATCATCCTCATATACCGCAATCACATATAAACTATTCTCAAGCGCTTTTTTTGCCTGCTCTTTTTTTAATATTTTCCATCCCACCTGTCGTCTGATAGCCAGATACTCCACGACAGTCAGCGAGTTTTCCCGTATTGTTATCATATTATAATCTTACTGCTACATCCCTACCCCTTAAATATTGTTTCAAATCTACAATCTCTAACTCCTTGTAGTGAAACAAAGAGGCCGCCAAAGCTGCATCAGCTTTACCTTTCGTTAAAGCATCATAAAAATGTTCCTTTGTACCGGCACCACCGGAGGCAATAACCGGAATATTCACATTCTCACTAATTGTCCTTGTCAATTCTATATCATATCCTGCCTTAGTGCCATCACAGTCCATACTGGTAAGCAAAATCTCACCAGCGCCCATCTGTTCTGCCTTCATTGCCCATTCTACCGCGTCAAGACCTACGTCAATCCGTCCTCCATTTTTATATACATTCCAACCTGTACCGTCCGCACGGCGCTTTGCATCAATCGCAACCACCACACACTGGCTCCCAAATTTATCTGCCGCATCACTAATCAAAGCAGGGCGGTCAATCGCCGCAGAATTAATGGATATCTTATCGGCTCCCTCCCTTAGGATCGCTTTAAAGTCATCCACTGTCCTTATTCCGCCACCTACCGTAAATGGAATAAATACTGTTTCTGCCACACGCCTTACCATGTCGACTACAATATTTCTTGCATCACTTGAAGCTGTAATATCCAAAAAAACGAGTTCATCTGCCCCTGCCTGGTCATAGGCCCGGGCAACCTCCACCGGATCTCCTGCATCCCTTAAATTCACAAAATTAATCCCCTTTACTACCCTTCCGCCTGTAACATCTAAGCATGGAATAATTCTCTTTGTATGCATATTACATATCCTCCTTTACCGGAGACTTCAATTCAATAAAATTCTTTAAAATCTGTAATCCGACACTGCCGCTTTTTTCCGGATGAAACTGACAGGCATATATATTATCCTTCTCTACACTGGCATGAATCAGTGTAGAATATTCCGTTGTTGCAGCTACTTCCTCTGCATGGTCAGCCCTCAGATAATAAGAATGTACAAAATACACATATGGATTATCCTCAATTCCTGAAAACAGGGCTGCTCCCGGCTTCACATCTAAAGAATTCCAGCCCATATGTGGAATCTTAAGTCCTGGACAATCCGGAATGCGGTTAATGGATCCCTTTAAAAGACCAAGTCCTTCCACTCCAGGAGATTCATCACTTTTCTCATACAAAAGCTGTAATCCAAGACATATCCCTAAAAAAGGAATACCTTTTTCAACAACCTCATATATAACCTTGTCTAAGCCATACAATTTAAGTTTGTTCATAGCATCCCCAAAGCTGCCTACACCTGGTAAAATCACATGCGTGCCTGACATAATCTCATCCCGGTTTCTGGTAATTTTTGCATTTTTTCCCAGATACGCTAATGCCTTTTCTACGCTTTTAATATTACCCGCATCATAATCAAGTATCGCTATCATTTTCTCACATCCTCTGCCTTTTGTTTGTTACTCAGTTTTCTCTTCTTCTGATGACAAATCAGCATCCGGCTGTGTACTGTCATTTTCTTCTTCATCTGTACCGGAAATATCCTCTTTTGGTGCCTGTACACCTTCATTGGCATTAACAACATTCTCGACATATGTATCAATTGTCTTCACATACTGAAGATTCTCCATTGCGTTAATATCCAATGCCTGTTCTATGCTAATCCCATAACGGGACTGCAATACTTCTTTAATCTGGCTAAAGGAATAGTCTATATCACTAACAATTCCAAGCTCCTGTGCCTCTTCATAATACTCATAATATTTTTCCACGCCGTGAAGTAATGAATCCAATGCTTTTTCTTCATTTCCCATCGCAACATTATTATTATACGCTTCATAAAGACGTTCCACATACATAACCGTATAAATGCGATCTTTCAAATCCTCATCATCTTCTTTTACCTCGACACCAACAATCTCATCATAGGCAGGACGGTATTTCTGATTTGCAAAATAGTTTGTTGCTCTTTCAATGACCTGTGTATAATTAAAATTATTTGTTCCCACACAAAATACAAGCAAACCACCCAAGAACAAAGTAAACACAAATACAACCATCGGTTTATTAAGCTTTTTCTCTGGTCCTTCTTTCGCAGCCTCTGCCTCTTCTTCTGCCTTTCTCTTCGCTTTCTTTTCTGCCCTTAACTGATTCTTCTGCTCTTCTGCCCTTCTCTTTTTTTCATCTTCTAATGCCTTTTGCGCTTTATTTTTTTCTTCCTTTTCCTTTTTGGCAGCCTTTGCAGCTTCTTTCTTTTCCGCCTTTGCAGCTTTCTTCGCAGCCTTCTTCGCCTCGATTTCCTCAAGCTCTTCTACAGAAAGTTCATCCTCGTCATCATCCGGGTCACCAAACAGAATCTGCATAAAGGTTCTTTTTTTCTTGCCCGGCTGTTCCTCAAGCATCTCAACATCATCAGATAACACAGCCGTATCTTCATTTTCCTCCCCATCGGACACTGCCTTCTCCTGCGCAGGCGCAGATTCTTGACCATCACTTTCATCTAAATCCAACATGGAAAGTATATCATCCAAATCATCTACCTCATCACCGGACAAACTGGCATCGGCAGTCTCATCGCCTAAAGCACCATTACTCAGTTCTTCATTTTCATCCATCATTTGCAAGTCATTTGAATCCATAACTCCCTCCAAAGAATCAGTATCCCCATATTCTGTCTCATCTTCAGATGTTAAAAGGGTTTCTAATGCATCCCCATCTAAACCTTCTTCATTGGATAAACCATCCGAATGGTCCTCTAAATCCTTTAATTCACCACTTAAAGAAGTCTCTTCCTCATCCATATCTTTTATCGGATCTTCATTTGCTTCATTCTCATCCGCATCATTTAGCAGACTGTCTAAAAACTCATTCGCATCAAAGGTATCCTCATTTAAATCTTCATTCTGCATTGCTTCCGAATTATCCGACTGCAGTTTGGCTCCTAAATCCTGTTCAGGTTCCTCTTCCCCTAAAGATTCTTTTTTCTGATCACTGCTTTCAAAAAAGTCATCAATTTCCAAATCTCCTTCAAAATCCTTTAACAGCTCATCAAAATTACCGTCATCAAGACCTTCTAACTTCGTCACATCCACATCATCAAAATCAAGATCTGCAAAATCCAAGTCTCCAATATCAAGATCTGCCAGATTTTCAAGGGCATCTAACTCCTCCATCTGCTCTTCAGAAAAATGCAGATCAAACGCATCTTCCACATCTTGGGATTCCTGCTCTAAACGCAAATCAAAGGATTCCTCCTTTGATAATTCCCCCTCGGCCTGCTTCTCCCGCTTTTCTTTTCGCATCTGGCTATCCAACTCATCT
>CAMWYJ010000111.1 GCA_947178445.1 uncultured Clostridium sp. | reverse complement strand
TTACGTTATCAGCCTCTGTCTCGTGGGCTCGGAGATTTTTATAAGAGACAGTTCCTGGACCACATATTTTTTATACATCTCCAGCAGATCTGTCATTAGGGGCTTGTCTGCGTCTGTCAGTTCATCTTCCCATAATTCGGGAATATTATAGTACATTTCATACTCCCGCAAACTTTCCACCTGCATATGATATTCCTGCCAGACAGATGCCAAATAAACAGCTATATCCTTATAAGGATTTTCCATCTTCTGCCGCCGCTCTTTCATCCTTGCCAGGTCAATACTGCCGGATTTCTGCATGCGGTATACCCAGACTGCAAATTCCAGTATCCCATGAAATTCCTCCTGAACTGAAAAATACTGCTCCCAGCCATTCACGATTTCCAGAGCTTTCCGCATCCGCGCAGAAAAATCAGTATATGACGAATTTAGCCATATTTCTTCCAGCCTGCTGTTCAGATGCACCTTTGCTTTGTCAGGCACAGAAATGCCATTTTCGTCAAAATGGCTGCCCAGAAATTCAAATCCTTCAGAAAGCCTGGCAATCTTTGTCTTTTCATGGTTAAATTCCAGGCCGATTTCTGAAAAATATGATATTAACTGCTTAAGGTAATCATCCGCTTCTTCCCGGCTTTGAAAAAATATCAACAGATCATCAGAATAACGCACATAAAACTTTGTTTCTTTTCTAATCCTTTCATCCAGGTCCATCAGATATATATTAGATAAAATAGGCGCAATGGCGGAGCCTTGGTAGAGGCCACGCCGTTTCTCACTAAGTATCCCGTTTTTGTCCAAAGAAGGCGTACAGATAATCTTTTTTAATAACTCCAATACGTCCTCTTCCTTTATTTTTCTGCGTAATTTACCAAACAAGTAATCCTGCAATATGCAGTCAAAAAAAGAATGGATATCCGCCTGCAGCACCCAGCACTCACCAGCCTCTTTGATATAAGCGCTAATATCCTGTGACGCATGCAGTGCAGACTTTCCGCTGCGATAAGCATAGCTGCTTTTAGAAAAAAAAGGTTCATACAGATTTGCGAGTTCTGCAGCAGCCGAACACTGCACGACTTTATCACGCATACAGTACAGGCTGACATATCTCACTTTTTCTTCTTTATAAAGTGGCACCAAGCGTACTGGCTGGCACTCATATGTATGTTCCAGCAGTTCCATGGCCAAGGCTTTTAAATAATTTTCCTGTCCTGCCTCAAATTCCTCGCAGGAAATTTCGTCAACTCCTTCTTTCGGTCTTTTTTTATATACCTGCTTCCATGCGAGGCGAAGCTTCTGCAGATCAATAATTTTGGTATATAACCCCATATCTTTCTCCTTTCGTTAGGCAGCCCTTTTGCTCTTATCATATGACGATAATACTGCTGTTCAAATCTGCAGGTACACGCAACGGCTTCCCTATCGTCACGATTTTTTCCGTGCAGTTCCTGCAGATTGGATAAAAACGCACACTGCCCATGCGTTCTTCTGTAATCAATTTCAGGATCTCGCCATATAATTTTTTAAACCTGGCATCCGTCAATGAACACTCAAAAACAGAATATTGAATTCTTACGCCGTATCCTTCCAATAATTTTGCCAGTTTCGTGCGGGTTCTGTCTTCTGCTATATCATAGCTGATCACATATTTCATCTTTTCTCTCCCAATGATAAGGCACATAATTGGCTTTATCCTGCAAAGCTTTTTTAAGGCTGGAACTCTGCTTACGAATGATTTTTCGGTAATTTTCAGGCTGTACGGACTTCCGTCCTGTCATCCACAATTCAAATTCCTGGCAGAACTTCTTAAATCCATCATCCGTAAGCAGGATTCGTCCCTCTTCTTCTTCAAAATCATATTCATTGATTACCCGCTTATTAAAACTTCGAACCACAAACCTGTCTACCACTGGCTGGCGAAATTCTTCCACAATATCCAGTGCCAATGACTTCCTACCATAACGTATGCCATGTAGAAATCCCAGATATACCTCGAAAGATTCTGCCTCCAAAGCTGCGCATACTTCCCTGGTCAAAAATGTATAGCCAAGGCTGAGGATCGCGTTGACCGGGTCTTTCGGCGGCCTACGGTTTCTCCCCCTGAACTTGAAGCTGCAGTCAACCATATGGGAAAAGCAGCTAAAATAAATATTGCTGCACATGCCTTCAATGCCAAAGATATCATTTGCTGTCATGCATTGCCCCAAACCCATCTTTAGCTTTTGCATCTGCTCCAATTCCTTTTGAGGCACAAAACCATCCTTATACCGATGCTGTTTTACGACCCTCTGCTGGTTTTCAATCTTGTTCTGTATAATTATGCGTGCAATTCGCATTCTTTCAGACATATCCTGATATGCTTCATATTGGGCAAACCGAAGAAAGATATTTTTGGACGAGTCCGAAAGTGCCTGCCCGACCATCCGCCCGGCTCTGGTAAAAAGACTCACATCTATGCCATATTCCATTAGGCTGGTCAGTGCCTGCGTAGATATTTGAACATTACCAAAAATGGAAACACCATCCAGATTCCCCATTGGAAAAGTTAAAAGGCGCTGTCCCTGTTTTATCACTTCAAGAGTTTCCCCATTTTTCCGGATGCAAGCGCCCTGTTCTTTTACATATAGAACACTCATTTTTCATCTCCCATAATTTGATAATATTTTGAATTGATCGGATTCATAAACACACAGGCTTTTTTATACGCAGAAAATTTAACTTTTTCTGCCTGGCAGAATTTCTGGAACAATTCTTTTACAAAATCCCTGAACTTGAAATAATCCTCCTGACGTACCGGTCCCAGGCCATGTGCAAAAATACTGTTGTTTCTAAGCGATACCATTGCACGGATGCGCTTCAACTGGCCAAGGGCAATGCCATCTTTTCCTGCCATCACTTCATCGCCCAAGGCTGCCAGCAACAAGCAGCCATCCATAAGCGCAACCGGCTCTGGCAGATAATCCTTGTCATTTCCATGGAATACCTCTTTGCGCAGATTAGAACTTACCTCCTCCAAATGTGGTAACCTGTTTTCCGGGCTTAAAGCCGCATAATCGCTGCCTGCATTTGAAAAATCCATCTTCCCATATTCAGGCCTGGAAGCATAAATTCTGTAATTCATCAGCCTCCTCTGGACAACCATCTCCAAAAGACGGTATAAAAGAAGCGTTGCCATATCATATTTTTCCTGTTCTTCCCGCCGCATGGCATTGCTGTACATCGTATGCATCAGTGCCACAATCAGAGATTTGTTTTTCAGTATTTCGGGCTGTTTTCTCTCACGCAGAAGACCAGGGATTTTACCAAGTTGACAAAGTATTTTATACTGGTCATTTAAAACAGGCTGGAAATCCATCATTAGTATTTTTTTATGTATCCGATAATCCCGTTTCAATTCGCGCAGCAACTCCTCCATAACTTGCTTTGCATTTGCAAATTCAAGTGCATCCCAGTGCTCGTACACTTTCACAAGTAGATACACAAAATTGATCTGCTGCCGGTTCAATGGATCCGGAATACTCTCTTTTAAATATTTCAATTTCTCTGAGGCACCTGCATAATTATACCGCTCAATTAATGCAAACACCTTTTCCAATTCAAAATCCCCAAACACTTCAATCGGATTGTCAATATATAAAAGCTCCTCACTACCTGGCCTAGGCTTTCGAAAAAACGGCATATACTCGCTTGTCCCAACATAAATAAGCTGAACGTCAATCAATGACCCTGCAAGGGCTGCTGCTGCAGACATTGTTTTTGTGCCACCTGTGAAATCAATATACACTTTTTCCGGCCTGTCCCAGCCGATATACGCCTGCTTAATCTTCTGATATACAGATAATGAATCAGTCTCATCTACAATACTTTTTTCATACGATTCTGCCTGCATTTGTAGAAAATTCACGATCTTACTGATAATTTTTTCTGTATTAACCGTATACAAAAACAGTATTCGTTTTGGCTTTAACAATGAAATGTTCAATATCAGTGGTTCATAAGATGTACCTACAGACAAAATCAGATAATCCACATTTTCAAATACCTGGTCAGCATTCCTCTCTAAATAGCAGTCAATAATCGGATGCATAAGGTATTCTTCATAATAAGCTTCTGCCCGTTCACGTTGTGCCAAAGTCTTTCGTTCCATTTCCATCCATGTTTCTGTCAACTGCTTGAGTTCATTCTCATTTTTATTTTGATTTTCCACCTTGCATATTCTCCTATTCTTTCGTTAATATGTTTCCACCGCTCCAGTAACTGTGAAACGGATTTGTTATGCAATTAGGTTATCAAAATATTGCAGTTTAAGCTATGCAAATCAGGTCTGAGAAAACACAACTGAGAACATTGTTTTCATCCATCCACTTTTGCAGTTTATCAAGGTTCCGCTGCGAAAATAATTTTCAACAGGAGAAGTACAAATCTCAGAGTAAATGCATGGAATATTTGCAAGATATGTGATCAGATAGGAAAACCATCGGCTGAGACGTAGTGCCGTACTGTATTCACACGGGTAATCCGGCAGTTTTACTTCCTGCCACTGCGTAAAATCATCAACAGTTTCCGTAAAGGACGGTTCTTTCTGATTGAAAGCCATAAGGATTTTTTCAACAGCTTCTAAACCATAATGCTTATATGGGATAACAAAATCAGGCAGTTCATGGTGGATGTTCCTGCATTCTGTACAACACAGCCTACGGATTATCAAACGCAAAACAGAACCATCATGCTGAACCACTTTCCGCAGACGGCTTCCTATCACTTTCAGTCCACATGAACAAAACGGGCATTTAGGGAAATCATGGTTATGGACATGAAAACAATCTGAATCGTTTTCATATTCAAGATGATAATTAGATATGATGATCATTATAATATCTCCAAGACTGATACACAACACTTTAAAACATAAACCCAGTCGAATGTCAGGCTGTTTCTTGTAAAGGCATACACTCTACACTATTAATTCGTTGATTCAATATCTATATTTTTTGTTTTGTTATTTCTACTGATTTTATGTCCGTAGAAATTCTTGTGCCCTAATAGTCGGGCTTTCATTTCTACTAAGTGGATCAGCAATAGGCATCGATTGGAACATAACTGTATCAATGCCCTAATAGTCGGGCTTTCATTTCTACCTACGCATGGGTAGATGACAGTGGTTCAGTACTGTATCAATGCCCTAATAGTCGGGCTTTCATTTCTACTTAGAGAGAGAATGGAGCAGAAACTGAAAAAGTAGGTATCAATGCCCTAATAGTCGGGCTTTCATTTCTACATATCTATGATTTTACAGG
>CAMWYJ010000110.1 GCA_947178445.1 uncultured Clostridium sp. | reverse complement strand
GCGCTGCCGTAGGCTCGTCAAGTATAATGAACGGCGCATCTTTATATAAAGCTCTTGCTAACGCAATCTTCTGTGCCTCTCCTCCGGAAATATCCACACCATTTTCATCAAAATTCTTATATAATGCGGTCAAAAGTCCATGTGGCAGCTTGTCAAGACGTATTCCGAAGCCTGCATCACGAAGACACTGATCTGCTTTGTCTGAGTCAACGTTCATGTTGCTGGCAACATTTTGCCCCAGCCCGAAAGAGAGCAGCTTAAAATCTTGGAACACAACAGAAAACAACTGCATATACTCGTAATAATTGTATTTTCGTATATCGATTCCATTCAGCAGTATCTTACCTTCGGTCGGATCATACAGCCGGCATAGCAACTTGATAAAAGTGGTCTTTCCACTTCCGTTCATGCCCACCACAGCCATCCTTTGCCCTGCATGGAATGTCATAGATACATTACACAGCGCATAATTCTCCTGGCCGGGATACTTAAAAGAAACATTACGAAATTCAATCTCATATCCTTTGCCACTGTTTTGACTGACAGCCATATTCCCCTGTTTCATTTTGTTCGGCATATCTAAAAATTCAAATACTGTACGCAAAAAAGATGTGTTATTCCTTAAATCACCTAATGCCTCAATCAGCATGGATAAACCTTCGGATAATGCGATAATAGCACTTACATATTGCACAATTAACCCCACGCCGAAGGCTCCTCCCAGTGCTTTCAGGCATACAAAGATATATGCGACTCCTACAAATATCTGTGACACGGCTCCAGATAGAGCTTGGTATCCTCCCATAGCCCCTCTTGATGCTTTAGCCAGCTTTGAGGTGGGAATAAATGGGTTATACTTTTTCAAGTTGTTTCTGCTAAGAATATCCTGTCGATAGATACGTACATCCAGTGCTTTCGAACGGTCATTCCCGAGATCTCCGAGCCAAAACCCGAAAAGCCGATTCCCCAATTGGTTTTCATCCGCATACTTTACCCAGTATGAACTCGCCTTAACAGATAATAGAGGTGCAGCAAGCGTAACGCCAAACATGACCACAGTAATAAGTAAAATGAAAATAGGGTGATTAAGTATTGTTAACCCTTCGCTACCCGTTGTAACCGGCAATATGAATAGTGACGCAGTTAACAGGATCGCACTGATAATGGACATAACAGACCTGATGATCGCATCAAAACTATATATAAGCTTATATAACCCCCATCCTCCTGAGTCTGTATTTTGCCATATCCGAGAACGAAGTTCCTGTATATGACTGTCATCCATATCCGCAAAATCCATAGATAGTAGTTTCTCAATAAAGACTTTATTCTGAGTATGCCAAAGACAGGATAGCTGAACATTTTTCCACCTTGTCAATCCTGCACAGAGCAATGAAAATATCGCAGATGTACCCATCAATGCCATTACATATGCTGTGAGCGTCTGTGGATCACGTCCTCCGGCAATCTCATCAATAAGACGAGCCAATATCCAAATATCTACATATGGTGCCAGGGAAGAGACAACTCCGCATATCAGTACGGATAGCAGTAGCATAGGATTCTCTTTCCACCAGACTCTAAATCCTCGCAAAGAAAACTGCACTGTTTCCTTAAATGGGACATGGGATTTATTCTTTCTCATTGCTTACCCCTCCTTCTCGATAATATCTGCTTTGAATCTCAAAAAGATTCGCATAATGTCCATTTTGAGTAATTAATTCGTCGTGTGTTCCCTCTTCATCGATACTTCCATCCGCGATTAATATAATACGGTCACAAAATCTGGTGGAAGCAAGGCGATGAGAAATATAGACAGCCATCCGACAATCTGTAAGTTCATTGTACTTGTTATATATTTCGCTCTCAGCAATTGGATCAAGTGCAGAAGTTGGTTCATCTAAAACGATAATCGGAGCATTCTTATATAGAGCCCGCGCCAACATCAACCGCTGCAATTCTCCTCCTGATAGATGGATACCATCTTCAAATACCTTGCCTATGTGTGTTTCTACGCCGTTAGGCAGTTGCTTGATTTTCTCTGTGAGCCCTGCCTGATTGATGCATTGCTCCATCAACGATTTATTTATATTTTCATCAGTCTGCGCAATGTTTTCAGCAATCGTCACATCAAGAACCGAAAAGTCTTGGAATACAGCGGAAAAAAGTCGATAATAATCACGTCTGTTATACATTCTGATATCTGTATCATTTAACAATACTTTCCCTTCTGTGGGATCTAGGAAACCACATATAAGTTTAATGAGTGTTGTTTTTCCAGCACCGTTCAGACCAACAATTGCTAACTTCTCTCCCTGTCTGATTGTCAGATTGATATGGGAGAGTGTGTTCTTCTCAGCCTCCGGATAGCGGAAGGAAACATCCTGCAACTCAATCTGATAAGGAATATTCAAGTCTGGAGTTATAGGGATACCTTGCTCCATCTTAAATGTTTCAGGATAATCAAGGAATTCCCGAACTGCACATATATCAAGGCTTTGTTTCCGAAGGGTTGCAAGGTCAGTCATTATTTTTCCTATGCCACTGGTAAATGCATTCACTGTATTAAAGTACAACACAAACTGTGCAGCAGACATATCGCCCTTAAGCACATTCCCAATCAAAAAAAGATAGACAATACCGTTTCGTATAAATGCAAGTATTACATCTATAATATTGCCCCAAATATAGACACGTTCCCCACGTGCAGCAAAGCTCCGATATAGACGCAGTGTGCTGTTATATACATCTTCTATCCAGTCACGCATTTCAAAAATACGGACATCCTTTGCCAATGTATAATCTCTGGATCTTTCGCTGAGATAATTCATACGGCGGGAATATTCCGATTCTTCATCTCTGTGGCGATATCCCCATCCGCCTAAATAATTGCTCACTGAAAAGCTGACAACGGTAGTAACCAAAACAGCAGCAATCATCAGCGGATTAAGAGTCGTAAGCAAAGAGAGATAAACAAAAAATTCAACTACGTTTTGTAACAGATTCATCAATGTTGTCCAGACAGCTTCAGTAGCTGCCGTGTTACTGGTAACAAGCATGGAAGCTTTATCCATTTTCTTCCGGACATTCTGATTCTCAATATCGGGATATGACATGGTCAGTGCCTTATTCTGGATCATAGAGCCGATGATAAGACGAACTTCAATACGTCCAAACTGTGAGCATGATGAGAGGTACGACCTGGCTGCGCTGAGTAATATTAATGCCCCTGTAAACAATAGTATAATTGTAGTAAGCTCTGCAACAGAAGCATTAATTTCAACAATTCCGAGTATGGATGGCACAATAAAAAGCTGTGTAAGACTAAGCAGAATTGCAACAGCAGTCATTGTCAGAGCAAACAAAATTACACTACGGCGCTGTTTCCATGCAAGCGATATCATATATACAATGTTCTGTCCCAAACTGTAAGTAGGCTTTTGCTTTATATGTTTAGCAGTATCCAGCGTCTTTGATAAAATGGACATTATAATTCCTCCTTCATTGGAATACTTTTCTTCATTCAAACATTATTATAGGATTTTCATATAGGGAAAAAAGAACGGAAAATAATTATAATTATTTTGTCCGAAAAAAAGAGCTTTACCCTTTTAGGATAAAGCCCTGTAAGTTTGCCTTTTTATTATTTTGCGAATCGTATCATAAGAAAGATGAAAGCGTTCGCACAATTCATCAATCTTCACACCTTTTAGGTACGAATCAATAATCATACGGTTCCGTTGCTCATAATACTGTTTAGATCCGCTTTTGCTTCCCCATGACTTTTTACAATTCACTGAAGGAACATATAGTAATTGTCCGCTGACATAAGCAGATAATTCATTGAGAAGCTCTTTTGGAAGTACATCTGCTGCATTTAAATATTCCATAATTTATCCCATCCTTTACTTAAAATGATTAAATAAAGTGCAGAATCAGCAGACTATGCAACTTTCATTAACAACAGATGTTCCGCAAATGTAGTATCTGTTGTTTACCCACACAGACCGTTGCATCTTTGCCTATTCTGCATGGGAAAATTCAATAGCTGAATCAATATGATTTATAATATCCACTATAAACACCTCCTCGTAAATCCAGTAAGCATTAAACTGTAAGTACTTATAAAGTATACCAAACTTTTCGCTTAAACACAATTTGGTTTTTATATTCATGTATGGTTACATCAATGCTGTTGTGGTACATATTGTATTCTGCATATATGAATCTCATATCTTTTCTGCCCTTTCTCTATTAATTGAATTATCGGGAAATTTAAAAAGCATTCCAATCAGTTCTTCCTGCCTGATTTATTTTGTGTTATAATCTGTTACAGGTTTTTCTTGTCTACACTCCACTTCGGTCGGCACAGAACAGATGTCCACCGGACTTTTTGAAGATAAGATATAACAGTTAATAAATGCCATAAAAAGTGTCTTATCAGAATTCCTGTTTGTCTGGCTAGAAAAACTGGAATTTGTGGAGGAGAAAATGATGGATAGATGCGTTGAATGTAGCTTATATAATGTTCAAAAAACTGATAGATGGAAGCATATTGAAGGATATGAAGAGAAATATCGAATTAGTGATAAGGGGGAAGTTCAACACTGGGATAACAATGAAAAAGAATGGAAAACTAAAAAACCCAGAATGAACAAAAATGGATATTATTATGTTAGGCTTTCCAAATCTGGGGAAAGAAATCAAAAATATGTGCACAGGCTAGTGGCAGAAGCTTTTATTGACAATCCAGAAAACAAGGAAACTGTTAATCATAAAAATAGGGTGAAAATTTGTAATTGCGCTGATAACTTAGAATGGATGACACAGGAAGAAAATAATCAAGACTATGTGAATCGACTAAAAAATAAATAATTTTAAACGGAATATGAAAGGTCCAGTTTGTAAGGAGCTCAACAATTTGCAATTGCACAGAGAAAAACCACAAGAAAAAAGAATTCTACATTGGCCTCTTATCTCATTGTGCATATTATCCTTGCTGTAATCATTGGGATTTTCTTGACACGGAAGAAAGAATAAAACCACTCTGCTTTATAGCTCCATTCAAAAAAGATATAATAAAATTATTATTCTAAAGTTTACCGTTGGAACATGGTAAACTTTTTGATTTTATTCAGCTAACCGTATATAATTATACTGATAGATTTTAGAGGAGTGATAAACGGAAAAGACGAAGTTAAAACGGGAGGTATATTTATGGGAATATGGAACCCGTGGCGTGGTTGTCATAGATACAGTACAGGCTGCAAATATTGCTATATCCATAAAGGGGATTATAAAAAAGGAATTGATACAAACATTG
>CAMWYJ010000109.1 GCA_947178445.1 uncultured Clostridium sp. | reverse complement strand
GCCGCTCTGCACCTTTGATGTGATCTTTTTGACAGGTTGTTCCCTGCAGGTGGTCTTGGCGTGTCCTCCGCACCGCTTTGCTTTATCAAGCTGGACAGCTAACGTATCTATGCTGCTGGATATGACCACCTGGCGGCGGTATTTTTCAATGAGCAGAGGGGAGAAAAAATTCCCCTCTACTTACTTCCACGTTGGCAGAGCATTTTGTACACCCTAAAATTTAAATTTTTTCAAAAATTTTTTTCAGTTTCCCAAGGATGCGGTTTTTCCGCTTGTGCACCGCATTGGGGTATATGCCCATGCCCATTGCCACTTCCCTTACAGTCTGGCCCTGGAAAAACAGGCGGTCTATCAGTTCCCTCTCATCATCAGACAACAGAGAAATCGCCTTATGTAGCTGTGCGTACTGGAGCCTGCGCAGCACGGTTTCCTCCATGCTCTCGGTTTCCCCTGCGAACTATACCTCCTGGTCTGTCAGCCGTTCAAAGGAATCTTCCCTGCTGGGTATGGTGGTTATGGTCTGGTCCTCCTGGCTTATGACAGTCTGCTCTGATTTTAGGTCATATTCTTGGTACTGCATTTTTCTTTCTGTAGTTCTCAGCACGGCAATCACTTCCTCGTTGGCCTCCGGATACATCTTCTTATAATCCGGGATTCTATATGCCTTTGCCATAGGCTTGTCCTCCTTCATTTCTGAATTTCAGAAAATGAAGGACAAGCGGCGGGCTGCGGCAATTTTCCCTAACCGCAAAAGAGCGCATGCCCTTTTTGCGGGGTGCGCTCTTTTGTAGGATTATGGGCTTTTCTATATAACGAAACAGAAACGGTGGGGAATGTGTCGAACATAAAAAGACCGCAGCCCTTCTGGGAACTGCGGTGTGTATGGAAAGTATATGATATTTTATTTTTTTCAGCACAAGCCCAAGCCCTGCACATTTCATGTCCACGGTATTCCCTTTCCGGGGATACACGGCTTTTCCAGCACGTTCCCCCCGGCGATCAGCCAGTCGGGGAAATTATAAAATATGCAAAGGTATGGCAAGTGTAGGCTAAGTGTAGGAACGGTGTAGGAAAACGCAAGTTACGACACTGCAAAACAGAATCATATCAATAAAAATTATATTATGCATGATTTTGAAACAATGTATCTAAAAATAGGCACAAAAAAGCAGCTCGATATCTCAAGCTGCCGCTATGTAATATTTTTATGTAGAGTTCATTTCCAAGCAGTACCCTACCTCCCGGATACAGCGGATGACGAAAGGTGCATCTGGAACTGCATCATACAACTTATCCCTCAGGTTACGAATGTGGCATTTCACTGCGTTGTTTTCATTGCCGAGAGCTTCCTCGCCCCATACGTTCTGATATATCTGCCCATAAGTGAGGACATGCCCTTTGTTCACCACCAACAGATAAAGAAGATCATATTCCTTTGTTGTCAGGTCAATTTCGCATCGGCCATGGTATATCCTTCTACGTTCTGGGTAAATCTCAAGACCAGGAATTGATACTACCATTTCATTATCTGGTTTGAGGATTTCAAAGTTTGAGTGATGTTTCAATACATCCATCACTGCATCAAAGACCGATGATTCCTGCTCCTTAAATTCAATCACTAATATACGACCCAAAAAATCACCTTCCCTTTGTAATACTGGAGCATATTTCACAATGTCAATTAAGTAGATTTTGCGATATAAACTTACAGCAAAACAGAATGGGAAGACATACTTCTAATAGTAAAATATCTTTTGTAACCGGCAATGTCCCTCCACTTCTATCCATTTCTAATTAGCAACTTTACACTATTTGCAAAGTCACGCTTAGATTTTATCGTTCTCTTAATCAAACATGCCACACTTTCGGCATACTAGAGTATAAATTTTTACGATAACCCATTTTCTTTACTCATTTCTTGAAGAAAAACAATAATATTCTTTACCATATTTATCCTGTAAAATATTAATATGGATACGAAAAACATCTTCCAAAACACCAGATTTTAGTATCTCTTCCGAAGTACCACACTGTTTCAGCCCTCCATTTTCCATCAGGACAATTTCATCTGCATACTGTAGGGCATGATTCAAATCATGCAGGATCACTATTACTGTTTTTCCCTCTTCTACCAGTTGTTTCAATATTTCCATAAGTTCCATCTGTGTACTGCCAACCCGATTCCTTCGGACAAAATAATCAGCGTATTCTTTGCTTCTATACCCACAGATTCTCCCTCTTTAAAACCCAGTAGTTTTGCGGTGTTAATCAAAGTGATTTCTTCCCCCTCAAGAATATATGTACCTATCACATATCCAGGGGAACCGGGTATCCGGGTAACCCTTTCAGGACACGGTCTTATGGTTAAAATACAGGAGACTGGAACCGCCATCAGAAGCGTATTTGCTTGAAACAGCAGTACATCTTTTTTATCCATCTCTTCCCCCTTCTATCAGCATACGACCAACAAGTCATTGCTGATCCTGCTACCCATTTTTATTAGTTCTTTTCTTTTTTGCTTTCCTGCCAAGACGACGTTCTTCCTCTTCCTGTCTCTGTGTTATATAGTTTTCGTATTCCTGATAAATCAGTTTTGCCTTATCACCTGTAAGGGTCGCGCTGAACTTTCCATATGACATGTTTTCTTTATCAGCTTTCCATGCTATTGCCATCAATTTCTGTGAATCACTTAACATGCCACACCTTCCTTTTGCTTTCTGCTACAATAACCGGACCGTATTTTTTCAAGGTCTCTATATAATGCTTCATCCGGGTAATCAGCCTCATCTGCTATTGTTTCTCTGTACACAATCTATAATAAAATTAATACAGGCTTCGATTCCCAAAAAACTGCTGTCCAGACAAATATTATAATTATCGGCTATTCCCCATTCCCTGTCCGTATAACATTTGTAATGCCGGGCGCGCTTCTTATCCCTGCTCAAGACAAGCGTCTCTGCATCTTTTTCAGAAATTCCATGTTCTGAGACAACACGCTTTTTTCGGTCTTCAATATTTCCGCAAATAAATACATGGAGACAGTCTGGACGGTCTCTTAAGACATAATCTGCTCCCCGGCCTACAATGACACAGGATTCTTTCTCTGCCAGTTCTTTGATCAGTTCCGTCTGAAGCGCGGCAATATAATCCGGTAATGGCGTACTATCTTTATTAATAGATCCCGCATAGATTGTATATAAAAAGCTGTGACTGGAATATTCACCCTGTTCTTCAACAAACTCTTCTGAAAATCCACTGCGCTCCGCCACAGTTTTTACTATTTTTTTGTCATAAAACGGGATACCAAGGCGTTTTGCCACCTCCTGCCCGATCGTATGTCCGCCGCTGCCGCACTGACGGCTGATTGTAATGATTTTTTTATCCATTTACTTTTACCTCACTTTTTCCAAATATTTTTTTCCAATATGCGATCACTGTGATTAAAGAAACAATGCCAGCAAGCGTATCGGCAGTTGGCCCAGCCCTCAGCAGCCAATCAATTCCCCCGATGGAACCTAAGATGAACAAAGCGGGGAGCAGAAAAACGACTTGACGCGAGAGGGATAGTGCCATTGCGGGCACCGGTTTGCCGATAGCCTGGAAGAAGATACTGATGACCATACTGCTGGGAATCATAAAGCAGGCCGCCAGGTAAACGCGGAAACACTTGACTGCAAATTCCATATATAGCTCAGATTCCTGGCCGAATAAGTTGACAATCATCTCTGGGAAAACTTGGAATATAATGAGGGCTACCAGCATAATTGCTGTACCGAAACCAAGCGCGATCTTAAAGGTCTGCTTTACCCGATCATATTGTTTGCTTCCGTAGTTATACCCCAGAATAGGCTGAATACCGGTTGCGGTACCCAGTACAATACTGGTTATTAACTGACTGGTTTTCATGGTGATACCGAAAGCTGCCATAGGAATATCTGTGCCGTAGACAGACAACGCGCCGTATTTGACCAGCAGATTGTTTTGGACAGCAACAACTACAGTGCTGGCGAGTTGTGTGAAGAAAGAGGATGCTCCAAGGGCAATGATACGCCCGGTTACATGAGACTCCAGCTTAAAATATTCCTTCTTGAGACGGATTGTCTGGAAACGGCGCATGCAGATAATATAATAAACTGCGTTAAGAATCTGTCCTGCGATAGTAGCCCACGCTGCTCCTTTCACACCCCAATGGAATACAAAGATAAATAGCGGGTCGAGAATCACGTTGGTGATGCAGCCGATCATCAGGCCGATCATTCCATCCTTGGGCCGTCCATCCGCCCGGATGACGCTTTCGCCGCCTATATCAATGGCAACAAACAGAAAACCAAGAACAATGATCCTGCCATAGTCCAGTGCGTAGGGGACCACCTCGCCTCTGGCCCCGAACAGCCAACAGAGCGGCTCCAGGAAAAGCTCAAATAAAATCGTAAATAAAATGCCGCCGCCTACCAGCAATGTGATCATGTTTCCCACACCCTTTGCCGCCTTGTCCGGATCGCCTTTTCCCAGGTGCAGGCTCATGTATGCAGAAGCGCCACTTCCAAATAGCATAGACACTGCCATCACAATAAGTGTTATAGGCATGATGACATTGGTGGCTGCATTTCCTAAGTATCCAACGCCCTGCCCAATGAACACCTGATCCACCATGTTGTAAAGTGAATTGACCACCAGCGAGATAATACTTGGGACGGCGTAGCGAACCGCCAACTTGCCTATCCGCTCTGTTCCAAGCGGGTTTACCACAGATGTTTCTGTACTCATGTCAAAATTCCTCCTAATGAAATATAAATATTTTGGTTTTAATGTGTTTTAGTATGCAATCTAATAGTTTGCATTACACCGTCCTCCTTAAAGTCCCTTGTTGTATATTGCCGAGAATTGTCCGCAGGCCGGTTTCAAGACCTTCCAAACTGTGTTTGGGTATTTTTTGAACAAGACAACCGTTCAGATTTTCTATGTAGTTCCTTACAAGACCTTCGGCTGCATATGCTTTTGGTGTCAGGATAATGTGCTTTTTACGATTATCATCCTTGTCCATCTCCATTTTGATATATCCGTTTTTCCGCAGTTCTTTCAGTGTCCTGGAGATAGAAGAACGGGTAAAACCAACCCTCTCACAAAGTCCTGTTGAGCATATGCAAGAAGAATCTGTTGTAAAAATTTCATTCAACAAGAAAGCCTGTGCAAAGGTCATTTCATTTGCTACCAGTTTCTCACTCTCGTATAACCCAAGGCAAATATTGATCTGACGAAGCGTCAACAGAAGATTCCCATCAGCCATTTTCCACCTCACTCCTTCCTATAATGTCAAGCCCAAATTTGTTTATTTTTCAGGCTTTTCCCAAAT
>CAMWYJ010000108.1 GCA_947178445.1 uncultured Clostridium sp. | reverse complement strand
TGCCACAATCCCACGCCTAACTGCGCTTGGTGGTAGGCAGGTACGGGGATATGTTCATCTGATAGCTGTGCCGCAATCTGATACGGACCGTAACCCTCCATTGTCATTCGGAATATCCGCCTGACAATGGGTGCTGCCACTTCATCAATCACCCATTTGTTTCTATCCTCGCTGTCTTTCAGATAACCATAAGGCGGACTGCTCGCAACGTGCTTTCCGCTTTCGCCTTTTGCCTTAAATGTGGACTTGATTTTCTCGCTGATGTCCTTTGCATAGTATTCGTTGATTACATCTCGGAACGGAAGGAAATCATCAAATCCCTCCTTTCCGCCAGTATCGCATAAATACTATGCTGTGGCTCTCTTGTATTTATTTTGATTAAGAAGTCTTTTACAGTTTATAACTCCTGCTGCCTGTGTATATGTTTTACTCCTTCATCCTGTCTGCCAGTCCGTCACTGGCATAAAATTTTACCTTTTTATGAGCCGGCACCACATATTTTTCTCCGGTGTTGATATTTCTTGCCGGTTTTTTTCTGATCGTTTTCATTTCAAACCTGCCAAACTTTAAGAAGCGTACCACTTCTTCCTCTTTCAGACAGTCGATCAGTGTTTCAACAAACAGGTCTGTCATCTCTTGTGCCACCTTCTTTGTAATGCCGCCTTTTGCCGCCATCCTGTCTGCAAATGCCTTTCTGTTTAATGTCATGTTTTATTTCCCCTTTCTAATTTCTTACCGCGATTTCCTGGCTTCTTAAATACTGTAATGCCGACTGTAACAGAGTTCCGTTATTAACTGTGTGATCCACTGTGTCATCCCAGATACGTGGCTTATGGCTGACCGACAGTCCGCCGTGCAGTCCCTCATTTGCCCATTCTGCCACCTGATATCCGGTTACGCTTACATAGTGGTTCATATGTTCATAATCAATATATACACTGGCCTTTACACCGCCCCTGTATGGCTTTGATTGTGTCTTAATGGCGAAATAGAAGAAATCCTTTGTCCTGCTTTTTGCTGGTGTCTATATTTTCGGGCACTAAAATAAGCCTCTGTCAATTATATTTCTACAACTGACAGGGACTTATTTAGATGTCCAAAATATTCTGTTGTTCATATTAAGGCTCTTTTCTGCAATTAAGAATATTGTTGTAAAAGTGATGTAAATTCAACAGCATACCCATTAAAAAACCGATAAAATCGGGGCTTTTTCTCTGTCATAAGCTTACAAAAATGTAAGGTTTTCATGATTAATATATCTTTTTATAAATTTCCATAACCTTCCAAAACAGCACAAAATCAGGGGTCTTTTCTATGTGATGTTCACGCATCATCTTATATCTTCACATAACTTTACAGATAAGCGTTGTAAAAATGATGTAAAAGAGATGTAAAAATTATGCCTGTATAACCTGATTTTTTGCTACTTTTATTATTTCATGCACTGCCCTGTCCTGTGTTACATGATTATATACATCATTTGTTATTTTAGATGATTTATGCCCCATAAGGTATTGCAGTACTTTTAAATCCATGCCATTTTCTGCATTTCTTGTAGCGCCTGTATGCCTTAACATATGTGGAGTCAGGTAATCGATTGGGTGTTTACAATTCTGGTTATAAGCATCTAACAGTCTCAATAACTCCAAGCGAAAAGAAGCTGTAGTTATCAATCCTCCACATTCCGAATAAAACAGGAAATTACTTATATTATCAACTGTGATATCTTTGTGTGTGATAAAATAATCCTTCCTCATTTCCTTCAATATTTTATAAAGTCTGCCCGTAATTGGAATATACCTTTGTTCACCACCTTTTGTTCCGGTTATATGGTATGTAGCCTGTTTATCATCAAGATACTTTTTATATTGCAGTTGATGGCTGATTAATATAACTTTTTCCTTCATATCAATGTTATCCCATGTAATCCCGGCAAACTCACTGACTCTGCACATTGTATCAATTAAGAATACCATTTTCTGATACATACCTGGATTATGTTTTTTGGCAAAGTTAAGCAGATTTGTTTGTTGAGCTTCTGTTAATGCCTCTCTGGTTTTCTGGCTTCCTTCAATCTGGTTCATTGCCCTGATTGTTGGATTTCTTTCTATATAACCATCATCAATTGCCATATTAAGGACAGCATTAAGTACTTTATTATAGAACAGCACTGTTCCATATGACAGGTTTTTACTTTGCAGCGAAAGATATAGATCTACAATATCAGACTTGCGTATGTCGCCTACTTTCATATTGCCTATATCCGAGTGGCGTATATTTTTATCATACATCTGTTTGTAATTCCGTATGGTGTTTTTGGACAAAGGCTTTCCCTTATGTTTTTTCTTTACCAGGTAAATATCAAACATATCATTTAATGGTATATTTCCGGAAGATGTTTTTGATTCCTGGATTAAATTTTTTTGGATTTCCTTTTCTTTTTCCCTTAGTGATTTTCCTTTCTTTCCATTTGCAACACTGTCAGATGGTAAGAGACGCCAACTGTATACAACATGGCGTTTCCCGTCTGATCCTGTATATTGGTATTGGTATCTTCCATCAGAACGCTGGCTTTCACCATTTTTTAATATTCTTCCTTTTATATCTTTTCTTTTTTCATTTGCCATTTATAAGCTCCTTCCTTATTAAAAAAGAGCCTTAATATGATTAAAAATTCTATCATAACTAATGCTCATTTACAATCCATATTACAGTCCCTGTTTAAATCCAGTCTGTTTTTTCTATATATTGTTCAAATTTCTTTCTCTTAATCAACTTCTTTTTATTTCCGATATTCAGTGCAAAAGAACATTCTGGTTCTTCTAACAATTCTCTTAATCTGTTTTTTCCTATATTAAAATACAGCGCTGCTTCATCAACTGTTAAATTGAACTTTTCCCAAATTGGCATTTCCATTTTAGCATTACTCAATAAAAATCTTCCTCCTGTTTTTTCAATATTTTATATTTATATTAAGGCATAGTTATAAAATTTAATGTTTGTTATTTATACTTGTTCACGATTATTTATATTACCAGTAAACCCTCTCCCAATAAACCGGGAGAGGGCATCTCACATATCCTATATAAGTCTTCCTCCACTTCCACGCCGGTAGGAGCGGATCAGTTCATCGTCATACCTGTCTATCGCATTTTTTATCTCTCTTTTTACCATTTTAAGAGTCTGTCCGTTGTCTATGTTTCCCTGTACTGTAAGAAGGGAGCCGATACTGTTCTTTACGGTTGTGTTCTGCCGGTCGTTGGATGGCAGCGTGGCAAGCATCATGCTTTCATCCTGATGAAAGGATGGCAGTCTGTATTCAACCGGAAGCGGATTCTCCCTGAGTTTTTCAAGTCCCGCCGGTAATTTCAGGGCGAATTCTTCCAGAAATGCCTTAACAGCCGGGCTCTGCTCCTCCTGCATGATGCGCCTTTCTTCAGCGGAGTTTTCAAGCATTTTCTGAAGCTCTGAATTCTCTTCCACTGACAGGACGCGCTCGCCTTCCTTTGCCACTATCACCGTATCATCTCCGTTTGGAAGCGGCCGCTCCAGTGTCAGGGTGTTTTTATTCTTCTTTACAACTCCGCCCTCTGCGAAGGACTGGACAACCCTGTATTCCGGTGTGGTGCCTGTGCCGGATGAGGCTGAAGAGCTTTCGCTGTATGCGGATATTATCGTGTTACCGATGGAAAGGGCCCGCTCCACCACATCTGCCATCACGTCGTATAAGGACCGGGTCTTTACCGCTGTCTCAGCCACTGCAATCCCCACCTGTATGCCTTTTTTCATAAGCTTATTCAGGCTGTCTGTCGTATTTGTTACAGTGTTTCCAAGATCTGCTGTCTTTACAGTTGCCCCAGCCGCTGCAATCGCCGCCTGTGTGCCTTTTTCGGCAAGTTCATCCAGTCTGTCCGTGGTATCTGATACAGTGTTTCCAAGATCTGCCGCCTTTGCTACGGCTTCATCCAGCGATCCGGAAAGGCTGTTTACTCCGTTTATCAGGCCGGACATCTGATAGGTCTCCGGGCTTAAAGCCTCACTCAGGCACCCGTATAAAAGGCCGGCCGCACCCGCATCGCCTGTCAGGCCGTTCTGTACCATAACCAGTTCGTTTTGCAGGTTTTCGGAACTGACCCCGAACGTGGTCAGAAGCTGCTGATAAGTGCTGTCGGCCTGTATTTCGTCCTCATGGATTTTTGCCGCAACGTCCACAAGCTGCCCCTGAAGTTCTGAGGTATCCACACCAAATGTCCTTAACAGCTGCTGATAAGTGCTGTCGGCCTGTACTTCCTCCTCATAAATCTTTCCTCTTATCTCTTCCAGTTCCCTGATAAAGGCGGAAGTGGAGGAGTCAAGGTTCTGCCCGTAGGAGGCCAGTGCATCCTCACCGGATTTCCATGTATCCACAAGGTCTGTGGAGATTTCAACATTGTACTTGCCGCCCAGTTCAATGAGTGTGCCATAGACCGTTTCATAACTGTTTTTTGCTGTCTCAAGGCTTTCTTCCACAATCCGCTGTGTATCTTTCAGACTGTCCGACAGGGCGTCTTTTTTGTTCTCCTGCGCCTGTCTGTATTCTTCAAGCTCCTGATCCAGTGCGTCCTGCTGTACTTCAATGTTATGTTTATACAGAAGTTCGTTCAGGTCTTCGATTTTTTCATTCTTTTCTTCTTCGAGTGAGAGCCTTTTTGCAATGGCTTCCTGTGAATCGTTTCCGTCTGTTGCGTCAATCTGTCTCTGGAGTTTTGCAATCTCCTCATTCGCTTCCCTTACCTGTTTCTGGAAATCGTGTTCGTCACTCTGTTCCGAGAGGGCTTCCTTTTTCTTTTGAATCAGTTCCTCAAAGGCTTCCGTGGCTTTATCAATCCGCTCTGTCAGCTTATCGATTTTTGTTTTGTTCAGACCGGTAATGGCATCTTTGGCATTCTTTACCGCTTCAGCAAAGCCCCACTGCGCCTGCTGGAGTTCACGGTATTTTAATGTATATTCGGCGGCACTGTATTTTCCTTCTTCATAGTCTGCATTCAGCTGGCTGATGGCCTGTGCACACTGTTCTGCGGCATAACTGTTCGCTTCCATTTCATCCCCATAAAGACCAAGAAGTGTCAGTCCCTCATCAGTCCACTCTCCTGTTTCCGTTACTGCATCCTGGTCTTTTAAAAGCCCGGATAGAAAACCGATTTCATCTGTTACATGGGAAAGGCTGTCTGTGAAGCTGTCAAACTTCTCCCAGGTCAGGTCATTGAGTGCGTTCTGGAATTTTTCCAGAGAATCCGTACAGGAAAGGATTTCAGAGTCCACATCCGTTAATGCGTCATACATCTGCTTCCACTCATCAGATCCTGTTTTTATTCCGG
>CAMWYJ010000107.1 GCA_947178445.1 uncultured Clostridium sp. | reverse complement strand
CATCCAACCCGCTCTTTACCACTTTATTTTGAACCGGATTCATTGACGATGAAGAAAGGGCACTGTCAACCGTAATTTCAGTCAAGTTTTCCAGTTTATTTTTGTATGCAGATGTAAAGTCATTTGAAGACAGCCCTTTCCCAGATTCCTTTTTTACAAAGTTCTCCGTGATTTTGTCTGCTAATGCTGTTGCAAACACCGTTAATTTTTCCAATGTGATAAGTGCCATTTTTAATTTTCCTTTCTGTTAAAAGCATCATTTACAATAGTTTTAATTTTTTCATCAGCGATTTCTGACTTATCATCCTCACTTTCGATATAAACCTCATCAATAATGCTGTCTATATCCTCATTCGTTGCCGTTTCAAAAATACCGTTTTCATCCTCATCTGTGTACTGGTCATTAATGATCCTATCTATATCACCATCCGTTGCCATATGATATAACTCTTCATAAAGCCTTTTCACCTCCTCCAGTAAACTTCCATTTTCTGTTTTCATTAGTATCTCTTGTATACCAAAAAACCAATCCTCCCATTCCGCTTGTTGGTTATTCATGAATGATTTTGTTAATTCTTCATATTTTTTAACAAAATCGGCATGGCTTTTTTCGACTACTTCTTTTTTCTGTAAAAACCAGGTATTAAACTGGGCTGCCAACTGCTCAAAATTCAATTCCTGGAACTGTGATGCAACAAATCCACAAAGGGAAGTATTTGCCCTTGTATCCGTTATGTCTGCCTGGGTTATTTCCACCGCTCCTGCCGCCACAAAGATTTCCGCCAGACACTTTTCTTGTATCACATTCGTGTTGGTCAGTGCGGGCGGCTGTGGTTTTGAGGAATAGGCACCCTCTAAAATCAAAATACTTGGCTTCCGCTCCGATTCGTTGTTCCGCAGAACAACCCTGTCAATGCGAGGCAAGTTCCCGCTTGCCTGGCTGACCTGCAACTCCATTACAGTCGTATTGTGGATTGTATGCAGATTTATGTAAGCATAGCCGGTCCTGCTGCCACCATCTACCTTTACTGTCATGCCCTTTCCTGCTGTTACTCCCAGATGTCCATAAACAACGCCCTCTTTATAGAAAGGGGCTTTGTCCTCATTCATATCCTGGCCGTTGTAAATGCGATCCCTGTTCACCGAATTGTAAAAATAACCTTTTACTGCCACATTCTTTTCCTCCTCGTTCTCTAATCATCCCAATTTATAGAGGTGGGCAGTGCATCCCCAAAAGTAGGCACAACATACATACCCCCATATTCATACACTTCGCAGATTTCGGTGATTCTTAGATTTTGACTTTTTCCCCAGTTTTTTTTCTTTACTGTTACTATGTCACCCAGATCATAATCTTTTCCATACGTAAAATTTACATCCGCTTGCACTTCCGCTTCAAAGTTCTCGAAAATGCCATGTTCCGCAAGAAACTCTTCACCACGGGTTCGCAGGGCAGCCAAATACTGATCTTCTGTCAAGTCCTCCTGATTTATGTCCTTCGCATCTAGAAATGCCTCTCTAAGATTAAATCCTGATCCGCCGCCCACTGTTACATAAATACGGTTTGTACCTTCCCCGGCTCCTCCCACAACCACCTTTGTGATATAGCCTTCATCTGAATAATTGTGTTTCGCCTGGTTCAGGTTCTCGTAACCCTCCGAGAAAATTACACGGGGATTTTTGCCTTGTGCCTGGGTTCTGTCTATACCTTTATAGGTTTCAAAAGTCATTATCTTTTTTTTGAAGTCTGGCACTATCCGAAAGCCTATTTCAGCATATCTGGCAAGTTTTCCTATGTAGGAGAGCAAATTTTTATAGGTTGCCTGGAATTCTATTTTCGTCTGTTCTCCTATGCCATTGGCTATATGTAAAAGTGGTATAGCCTCCGCCCGGTTTATCATATACCTCATGGCATCCTCTACCGTCCCAGAATAGTTGAAAAGAGATCCCGTCAATCTGTCACTCAAATATACTGGAAGGAAATAGCCATTCCTCACAATCTCATTCACAAGGGTGCTCTCTTCCTCTGACTGATCTCCACGAATAATGGCAGCTTCCTTTTTATTTCCTATTGTGATGACATTGCCTGACTGTAAAAGATCCAGGTTTCTATCTGTGACCGGGGCATGCAGTTCAAAGGTTCCACAATCATAATATTTTCTATGCCACTGCAGGCTGGTGTGGTTCTCTATTGTTCCCTTGCGGTAAAGATTTCGATCATAAATATGTATTTCCATGAACTACACCCCCAAATAGCTAATACGGTAATAGATAGATACTGAAAGATAGTCTATACCCTCACCGGCAGAATATGTCAGTGTGTTTGTACCGTCCTGTAACTGGATAAAATTCCCATCCTCATCTAAATACTCATTTATGCTCTGTCCGTATCTCTCCACCACTTTTTCCCAGTCAATCATCTCGTACTTGTTGCGGTTTTCTTCAATCTCCGCCTGGGGCACGTTATTGATCAGGTAAATATCCTTTTTGCCTGTGTGGGTATTTATTACAACATACTGGCCGGAATGCAATACAAAATCATTTCCCTCATATCCTATCCTGGTGAATTCGCCTGATTCTGCATGGTATATGGCAGGATTTCTCACAGTTCCATCTGCCTTAAATATGATGGTTATTCCTATGTTATTCGCTCCGCTATCATTTTCAACAACCTTCACAAGCTCAGCCTCACGATGCCCGAACTCTATACCCTCCTCTGGAAACTCTGCCGGAAAAGAGAAATCACTTACCCATGAAGCCATGATAACCTCTGTGTCCGTAAGATCCTTAAAATAGGGATCTGTGCATTTAAGGCTAATAGTATAATCACGCACCACACCCGTAGTTTCCCCAGGAGAAATGTTTTCCACTTTATACTCGATCACCTTGCTTTTCCCGCTCTCTATGTATTCCATAGTGCCCGTGCGTTTTATGGGAAAGCATCGATATAAAAGGTTTCGGTTTGCCAGATAATCGTTATCCATTTCCACTGTCAGATCAATGTGTCGTTCTTTTGCTGTTGCCCCCTGGTAGGTGGACCCGTCAATGGTGGTATTCTCACTTGTTACCACATTACTTTCAATTCCGTATATGCCCTCAATCTCTACCAGGTGAAACGGTGCAAAGTCATCCCAGGTAAATGTAATGGCCACATTCTTATCACTTGTACAGATTACCTTAATGTCTGACATGTTCACACCCTCCTTGGATTTAATCTTCTGACCAGACTCCGAGTCTGTATGCGTGTCTGTCTGCCCACTTCATAAGGAGTTAGTGGTGTCGGGCTTGTAATATTTACATTCTGATTAAAAACACTACCGCCTGCATTATCCATGGCCCGATTTCTTGCGGTTCCCGTAAGAGGTGTAACAACCGCTTTCCCGTTAACCATAGAAAGCAACTCTGGCCCGGCTTCTGCCACCATTGCGGTACCCTCTTTCAGCACACCGCCTTTGGCCAATCTTGGCAATGATAATGTACTGATCTGCCCTAAGGAAACGCCTGGAATTTTGTTGACAATTCCAATCACGCCGTTAATCATACCGATAAATTTGTTTACAACCCCCTCAATAGTGGACAGGCAGGAATTAATTGTGGATTTAAAAGCATCGCCCACGGCAGAACCGATTTTCACGCCCACGTCCGTGAAGCAGTTTTTAATTTTGGTCCACAAATCAGAAAAGAAGCTCGTTACATTCGCAAAGGCGTTTTTTATATTCGTCCAGGCATTTTGAAATTGCGTACCGAACCACTGGGGAATTGCCGCCAGGGCGGTCTTTATTTCCGTCCACCTAGCACCGAACCAAGAACCGATTGCCGCAAATACGCCCGTCACATTGGTGTAGGCTTCCGTGAAGCGGTCCTTGAACCACTGGCCGCATCCCTGGAAAATTGAAACAATGCCATTCCAAATATCAGAAAAAATTTCCTTTATATCAAGGCCGAATCCCTCGAAAAATCCGACTATAAAATTGACCCATGCCTGGGTAATATTTTTCACATAGTCTATGGCATTTTGTAGGGCGGCTTTTATATGCGAAAAAAATCCCGAAAAATCGCCACGCAAAAGGGCGGTGAATGCTTGTACAATATTTGTCACAAAGTCGATCACATTTTTTATTGCTGAAACGATAGGGGCCGCCGCTGAAATGATGCCGTTTACGATTGACCCTATATATGTAAGGATGAACTCAAACACGGGTTGCAGGGCGTTAAGCAGTTTTAAAAAGGCTTCATTGACTTGCTGCAAGATTGGCTTTATCTGTACCCACATATCAGAAAAGGCTTTTTTGACCTTGGCCATTACGTTGTCTACCTTTTCCCGAAATTTATCATTTGTTTTATAAAGTGCAACAAATCCTGCTGCCAGGGCGGCTATAATAGCAATCACGATTCCCACTGGGCCGGTAAGCATGGTTAAGACTTTTGCCAGACCACCCCCGGCTCCCATTGCTCCCTTTAGCTTTGTAACTCCCCCGATCACATTTGATATTCCTGTGGATAGCTTCCCGAAAATGACAAGTGCCGGACCGATTGCCGCCACAAGGGCCGCCACTTTTATTATTGTTTCTTTCTGGCTGTCAGATAAATTTCTAAACCACTGTGTAAACTCCTTTATTTTCGTAACCACTTTTGTGATAGTTGGTTGTAGGGAAGATAAAATTGTGGTGCCCAGGTCTGCCGCTGCCAGTTTCAGATTGTTTGCCGCAACTTTCGCTTCGTCCCAGGGGTCTTGCGTGGCATTGAATGTATCTTCCACCACATTTCCATATTCTTCCATGGATGCAGATAAACTTTCTAAATCCAGGCGGCCCTCACGGATTGCTGTTGCCATTTCCGCCGCCCCTTTGGTTCCAAAAACTTCTTGCGCAATGCTCAATGCTTCCGTTTCGGTTTCGGCGTTCTTTATGCTGTCAATGGTAAGGGCCAGGGCTTCATCCACGCTTTTTCCTTCGTCCGTGTATGCCTTTATGGACTTTCTAAGCCCCGCAATGGCCATGTCGGCGTTCACGCCGTTGGCTTCAAACTGTGCTAAAAGGTCTGTGGCTTGTACCATATTAAGGCCCATTTCCTTAAACACTGGGCCATTTTTCTGCAGGCTATCCATGAGCGTGTCTACACTGATGCCCGTTGCCTGTCCTTTCTGTGTCAACAGTCCCAGGACATTGGCAGTTTCGGAAGCATCAATATTGTACTGCTCCATGATTTTATCCACTTTACCGATTGAATTATTGAGATCGGTGCCGTTTATATTTGCAAACTCTATAAACTGCTTTGAAAGTTCCTCTAACCTCTCCCCGGTTTCTCCGAATCGGGTATTGATTTCCCCGACTGCCGTTCCGGCATCCTCCATTTCAATAGGCATATTTGTGAATAAATTTTCGGCAACCTCATTTAACCCCTCCAGAGCTTCCCCTGCTGCCCCTGTCTTTGTGATAATCGTATCATACCCATCATCCAATTCCATTGCGGCAGCTATTCCAGCACCACTTAGGGCGGTAATTCCTGCGGTAACAGGCATGAGTTTATTACCGATTGCTGTGGCCCTATCCCCTACCTTACCAAATAC
>CAMWYJ010000106.1 GCA_947178445.1 uncultured Clostridium sp. | reverse complement strand
CATGTAATTTTCTAATAAAGAATAGGTTTTTTGTTTCATAGAGGATATCCTTTCCTTATTTTTCTACATTTTAACACAGCATAACTCGTTATGCCAAGTCTTAATCCGCCAATATATCATAGTCTGATTACGCCCATTACTCCAAAGCGTCTGCTCATGACAGCGGTCCATCTACCGCAGCAGATAATCCCGCCCTTTCGTGACTGATTTTTCCGTTGCCAGCCAACCGTCCAGCGCCTGAAGTCTGGAATGAATTTCGGATTGACTGTGTCAGCCCACATGATAAGCCTATAGCTCATCTATTGATTATGGATGCTTTGAGGCAAGGCTCATAGCAATTTCAGGATGAAGATATATAAAGTATAATGTTTTGTAAAGGGGCTGTCGGTTAATACCAAATTTTAACCCTCTGAACCGGAAATACACAATTAAAATTTACACATATCCTCTCCCTGCGTCAATTCCGCCCATCGGGCAGATAACAGCTTCGCATATAAAAGAGGGTCCAATCCGTAACTGCCTAAAGAATATCCATCATTAACTTCCACTATAATCGTATCTTTCTGTTTTGTAACTCCAATATCCAACGCATAACCAGCTGGTGCCTGTTTATACTGTGCAACCATCTGTTGCACCATCTCCATATCATAACATAACCCCAATTTCCCCTTATATCTGCGAATATCAAGAATCTCACCATACCGTACAAAACACCGCCACTCTTCCTCAATTGTAAGAACTTCACTACAATAGATTATAGCATTCTGTTTTGGTGTGATCCGTCCGATTAAGTCTCTTTCTGATTGATAGACAAATCCATTAAACTGTTTTCCCTCTTTAGGTTTTACAAATACTGGTTTATTGTTATCTCTATGTAATAATTGACTTACTGTGAGACTAACAATTTTTCTTTTATAATAAGACTGCAACTCTTTAGGATAATCTATATCCTCAACCCAAATTTTTCGATTTTTTAAAAAACCTTTTACAACGCCTACCCCTCCAACTACCATATCTTCTGTCGAAACTCTTTTTAATTCTTCTGTCTCCGAAAATAGTAATGTCTCAAACCCCATCTGTTCAAAGCCCTGCATAGCACAGTAGGCATTCACATTATATGGCATACCTCTTTTGTCTGCCTGAATATATACTTTCATTATTATTCTCTCCCGTCCAGCATCTTAAAGCTTGTTTTATGGATAAAATCTATTTTGGGTAGTTTGTTATCTCATAAGAAAAAAAGTCCCACCGGGTTGCGCATGGTAAAACCAGAGGCGTGGTGGACTCTATTGCATATTATTATATGCAATGTGAAGAATTTTGCAAGGGAAAATGAAAAACATGTGGAACTATATTGAATGGCATGGTATATTTTTTAAGTAGTTTAGAATAATAAATCGGTATTTGAGGAGGATGCTTTATGGATAGATTTAATGATTGTGAATATGCGATCTTAATAGGAAATTTGTTGCATGATACTCAGTAGATAGAAATATCTAATACGGAAGACAAAATATAACGGTATCTGCATCCGATAATTCATTCAGAATACGTTGATGGTCACTTTGATTCCGCAGCCTTTCCGTCACTTTTTTACCTTTCACAAAGAATCGCTGCACTCCCAGGAAATAAGTGGAAGCACAAAATCTTTTTTTCGGACTGCAATTTATAAATACTGTTTTCATACGAAGTCCTCCAATCCGGAAAAATCATTCAGAAAAATCACTTCGGATTTTTCAAATCCATTATTGATTGCATTTCTTTTGGCCATATAGGTAAAGGTTTCCTTTTCCTGTTCCGTAATATCACCATACACAATTACCTTGAATAAATTGTGCTTTCCGTAACGCAGGGTATGGTGCATTTGCTTTCCGCGATATGTACTCAGTGGCGTTGAGATACCGATGCTTCTGTCAAGAACATTTTTAACCACAGGGCTGTAAGTGCCGTATAGATTTTCTGTAATAATAACAAATTCGTCCGCCTGTCCAACCACACGGGCAGACTGCTTCAAACTATCTTTCATAAAACATTCCGCCGGGTGCTTCGTCCAACAGCCAAAACAGCCCTGACAGGGAGCATATTTCCCATTTGCGTGAATGACCTCATCACATTTTCTGCTAAGCATCTCATGATATTGCATATCCAAATCGTGTAAAATTACTTTCATACTCGTTTTCCTTCTTTTTATAACTAATGTTATATAACGATGATTATAAATACATTTGCTTGATATGTCAATCTGAATTTCAACAATTTCAAACCTACGGTGGAACACACAGGCATTGCATTCAGAACGGTGGTCGGGAAAAACGACAGCCTGGGAATTTAGTGACACTGTCATTTCATTCTGTACCTCTTTAAGCTCCGGATTGGGTGAAAGCACAGATGCTCCCGAAATACAGCCAGAGGAAGAAGCAACTATCCGGCTGCTTTTTATATTGTTAAAATCTATAACCAGCTAAAGGAAAAAAGAATAATTATAGAAGTTGTTTTTGAGTGTAAAGTGTGGTACAATCTATAATATACTATTTTGATAGGAATTATAGGATAACAAAAAAAGACATTTGCTCAAAAGGGTACGGAATTTATCGGGTATGCAAAATTTGTGGTGGAACAGTATGAATTGCTGGATGCAAAATATATTCCACAGATAGATGTGAAAAGACGTTTGGCGTATCCATGCAGCACTTAGTATGATTGGGCAAAGATATCTGGAAGAGATAGCAAAGTATAAGGATAAATCATTGAGTTAATCAGGAGGGACCAGTATGGCAAGAGGAATTGAAACAAAATGTCTGCATTTAGAAGAGGAAGAAGGATGCAGTAATAATTATGGGGCAGTCAGTTATCCCATTTACCAGACAGCAACCTATGCACATTTAGGTGTGGGGAAAAGCACAGGTTATGATTACAGCAGATTGCAGAACCCTACAAGGGAGCATTTGGAAAAGGTGGTGGCAACGCTGGAAAATGGGTTGGATGCATTGGCATTTTCAACAGGGATGGCAGCAATTACTTTGATGATGGAGCTGTTTCATCCGGGGGACCATTTGATTGTGGATGCAGACCTTTATGGGGGGAGCATAAGGCTTTTTCATAATGTATCAGAAAAAAATGGAATTACATTCTCAAGAATTGACTGTTATAAAGAAGATATTGAGAGTTATATTAGTGAGAATACAAAGGCGATTTACATTGAGACTCCTACCAATCCAATGATGAATGTGACAGATGTAGAGGCACTTGGGGAAATAGCAAAAAAGCATAATTTGCTTTTGATTGTTGACAATACTTTCCTTTCACCGTATTTTCAGAATCCATTAGATTTAGGTGCGGATATTGTTGTACATAGCGGGACGAAATATCTTGGCGGACATAATGATACGCTGGCTGGTTTTTTGGTTACAAACAGGGAAGATATCAGTGAGAAGTTCCGATTTTTAATCAAGACGACAGGATCAGGGCTTGCACCGTTTGACAGCTGGCTTATTCTCCGTGGAATCAAGACGCTTGGAATCCGTATGGAGAAATCACAGCAAAATGCAATAACCATTGCAAATTGGTTAAAGGAACAAAATGCAGTGACGAAAGTTATCTATCCGGGACTTCCCACGCATCCGGGATATGAAATCATGAAAAAACAGGCAAGGGGATTTGGAGCGATGCTTACATTCCAGCTTGAAAGCAGAGAGTTTGCATTGGCGATTTTAGAGAAAGTCCGCATGATTAAGTTTGCAGAAAGTCTTGGAGGTGTAGAAACGCTGATTACTTATCCGACAACACAGACGCATGCAGATGTGCCAAAAGAAATACGGGAAAGAAATGGGATTACAGAAAGCACACTCAGGCTTTCTGTTGGAATTGAGGATGTAAAAGATTTGTTGGATGAACTTGATAATGTTTTCCGTGAGATAGAAGGAGAATTGCATGGCTGAAAGAAATCTTGATTTTAACAAAATAATAAATAGAAAGGGTACAAGATGCCTGAAATATGATTTTGCAGGGAGGCGTGGAATGCCGGAGGATGTGTTGCCACTGTGGGTAGCGGATATGGACTTTGAGACCTCATCTTATATCGAGGATGCCCTGATAGAGCGGGCAAGGCATGGAATCTTTGGATACAGTGAAGTTCAGACCCCATATTTTGAGATTGTAAGGGACTGGATGAAGAAACACCACGACTGGGAGGTACAGGAAAAATGGCTGGTAAAAACACCGGGAGTTGTATTTGCACTGGCTATGGCAGTGAAGGCGTATACGGAACCGGGTGATGGTGTGCTGATCCAATTACCTGTATATTACCCATTTTCGGAAGTGATAAAAGATAATGGGAGAAAAGTGGTAAGCAATACATTATATCTGGGAGAGGATAACTGTTATCATATAGATTTTGATGATTTTGAAAAAAAGATTATTGAGGAACAGATTAAGCTGTTTTTCCTGTGCAACCCGCACAATCCGGTGGGAAGAGTATGGACAAGGGAGGAGCTGACGAAGCTGGGGGATATCTGCGTGAAGCACCATGTCATTGTGGTCAGCGATGAAATCCATCAGGATTTTGTATTTCAGGGAAAGCATCAGGTTTTTGCAAATTTGAAAAAGGAATATGAGGATATCAGTATTATCTGTACGTCGCCAAGTAAGACCTTTAATCTTGCAAGTATGATGATGTCAAATATTTTTATCCCGAGCCATGATTTAAAACATAAGTTTCGTAAGGAATTGGATGCGGCGGGTACGAGCCAGCTTGGTGTCATGGGGCTTGTTGCATGCGAAGCTGCATACAGTAAGGGGGAGGAATGGTATCAGGCAATGCTTTCTTATGTAGCAGATAACATAGAATTTACCAAAAGGTATGTGGAAGAAAAACTGCAAGGTGTACGTATGGTAGAACACGAGGGAACTTACCTTGTGTGGCTTGATTTTAGGAAAACCGGACTTAGTACAGATGAACTGGAGAAACTGATAGTACATAAGGCAAAACTGTGGCTCGACAGTGGGAAAATATTTGGGGAGAGCGGAAGAGGATTTCAGAGAATCAATGTCGCCTGTCCCCGGAGTGTGCTGTCAGAAGCATTGGAAAGAATCAGAAAAGCAATACAGGAATAGAGAGGCAGATATGCAATGTTACATATAGAAAATCATGATGTGAAAAAACGTATTTTAGAAGGGAATTTTGGACTGGAGAAGGAAAGCTTAAGGATAAAAAAAGACGGTATGTTATCTCATTCACCCCATCCATTTACAGATGATACGCACATTGTAAAAGATTTCTGTGAAAATCAAACGGAGATTAACACATCGGTACATACAAGTGCGAAAGAAGCAATTGAAGAGCTGGAATTTCACAACAGGCGTATTTATGAAAGATTAGAAAGCCTGCCGGAACGAGAATACCTGTGGCCGTTTTCCAATCCTCCTTACATTGAGAATGAAAGTGACATACCGGTTGCGGTTTTTGAAGGTATCGAGGTATCAAAAACAGCATACAGGGAATATTTGTCTGCAAAATATGGGCGGTATAAAATGACATTTTCCGGCATCCATGTAAATTATTCCTTTTCTGAGAAACTGCTGGAAGCTGATTTCAAATATCAAAAGGAGACGAATTATCAGGAATACAAAAACAGGTTTTATCTGGAACTTGCACAGAGAATGGCTGCATATGGCTGGCTGCTTGTGGCAG
>CAMWYJ010000105.1 GCA_947178445.1 uncultured Clostridium sp. | reverse complement strand
CAAATTGACAATTCCCTTTTTCAATGCATTTATATTTTCACTGTTTAATTCTGCCTTTGCAACACCGCCATTGTATTTCAGAGCCCGGATCGTTGCTACCAATACAATCGCATCAGGAGCAAGACCGGCCTTTCTACACTTAATATCCAGAAATTTCTCCGCACCTAAATCCGCACCAAAGCCGGCTTCTGTTACGACAATATCCGATAACTTTAACGCAAGCTTTGTCGCCCTCACAGAGTTACAGCCATGTGCAATATTGGCAAATGGCCCTCCATGTACAAAAGCAGGAGTATGCTCTAACGTCTGGATTATATTTGGCTTAAGGGCATCCTTTAACAGGGCTGCCATGGCACCAACCGCTTTTAAATCCTTTGCTGTTACCGGATTTCCATCCACGGAATAGGCTACGATAATTTTTCCTAATTTATCCTTTAAATCCTCCATATCATCTGCCAGACATAGGATTGCCATAATCTCGGAAGCCACAGAAATCACAAAATGATCTTCTCTTACATAGCCGTCCATTTTACTGCCAAGCCCCACCACGATATTGCGCAGTACTCTGTCATTCATATCAAGACAGCGTTTCCAGACAATCTGCCTGGTATCGATCTTCAGTTCATTTCCCTGCTGGATATGGTTATCTAACATGGCTGCCAGTAAATTATTGGCTGAAGTAATCGCATGAAAATCACCGGTAAAATGCAGGTTCAAATCCTCCATCGGCACCACCTGTGCATAACCGCCGCCGGCTGCTCCCCCCTTAATGCCAAAGCACGGACCTAAAGAAGGTTCACGTAAAGCGATGGAGGCTTTCTTTCCCATTTTGCCAAGTGCCTGGCCCAGACCGACTGTTACTGTCGTCTTTCCCTCACCTGCCGGAGTCGGATTGATTGCAGTTACCAAAACAAGCTTTCCATCCTCATTTTTTTCAATTCTCTTGATCAGCTCATCCGAAAGCTTTGCCTTATATTTACCATAAAGCTCAAGTTCATCCTCTGAAATATCCAGTATTTTAGCAACCTCTTTGATGTGTACCAGTTCTGCCTCCTGTGCAATCTGAATATCTGTCTTCATAAATTAAGCCTCCTTCTTTTTCCTCTGCAATTCTACTATAGTATTACAAGCAATCACTTCTGTTAAAAATACTCGTCCACATATTCTTCAAATTGTTCCTCGCTCATTAACACCTGCCTTGGTTTCGTACCTTCCTCCGGTCCCACCACTCCAGCCTCGAACAACTGATCCATGATTCGTGCTGCACGGTTAAAACCAATCTTAAACATCCGTTGAAGCATCCCAATAGATGCTTTATTCTTATCGATAATAAATTTACCGGCCTGGACAAAATATTCATCCCTGTCATTTTCAGGGGAATCGTTTATTACTGTGGCACTGCTACCTCCTCCCGATGAAGTGATTTGATTCGTAATCTCTTCACTGTAGGTAGTCTCTCCGTTTTGTGCTTTCAAAAATTCTACCACATTCATAACCTCATCGTCCGAAATATATGCCCCCTGCACACGCAGCGGTTTCGGATACATTGTTGGGTAAAAAAGCATATCTCCATTTCCTAAAAGCTTTTCCGCACCAACTGTATCGATAATCGTCCGTGAATCAATACCGGAGGATACCGAAAGGGCAATTCGGGATGGAACATTTGCTTTAATCAGACCGGTTACCACATCAACAGACGGTCTCTGGGTTGCAATCACTAAATGAATACCAGCCGCACGGGCAAGCTGTGCAAGACGTACAATCGCTTCCTCTACCTCCGCCTTTGCCACCATCATAAGATCTGCCAGCTCGTCCACGATAATAACAATCTGCGGCATTTTTTCCAGCGACTGCCCTTCCTCTGGTACCTGTCCAGATTCCCGTATCTCATCAAGCTTTGCATTATATCCCTGAATATTACGCACATTGCACTCTGCAAACATCTGATAACGTTTTGTCATCTCGGCGACCGCCCAGTTTAATGCACCTGCCGCCTTTTTCGGATCGGTCACCACCGGAGTTAACAGATGCGGAATACCATTATATACTTTAAGCTCTACCTGTTTCGGGTCCACTAAAATAAGCTTTACCTCATCCGGATGAGCCTTATATAATATACTCATAATTAACGTATTCGTACATACTGACTTACCAGAACCTGTGGCACCTGCAATCAGTAAATGCGGCATTTTGGCAATATCCTCTACCACAACATTTCCCTCGATATCCTTACCACAGGCAAAAGCAATCTTTGACGGATGCTTGATAAATTTCTCTGTATCAATCAGCTCACGGAATCCTACCCCGCTTCTTTTTTCATTTGGAATTTCTATACCAACTGCAGATTTTCCAGGAATTGGTGCTTCAATACGGATGCTCTGAGCTGCAAGATTCATCATGATATCATCTGCAAGCCCGGTAATTTTGCTAACCTTGACGCCCTGTTCCGGCACCATTTCATAACGTGTCACCGAAGGCCCACAGCTATAATTTGTCATGGTAACATTTACTCCAAAGCTCTTTAATACCTCCTGAAGTTTGATGGCATTTTGCCGGATAGTGTCTTCCTTTGCCGCTGCCTGACTTTTTCCCTTTTTAAGAAGTTCCAACGGCGGGAATTTATAATTTGATTCACTGGTTCCCACCACCTTAGCTGACACATTTTTAACCTCGGCAGCCGTTTTATTTTCCATATTCATAACATCAGAAGTTGGTGTACTTTCCACATTCTTTGCAGTTTGATCCGTCTGTTCTTTAGATGTCTCTTCCTGTCCGGATTTCATTCCTAAAACATTCTCGTCCGTCAAAGTCTCCTGTGGTAACACTGCCGGTACAATGTTCGGTTTTACCCTTTTTTTCCGTGTGCGTTTTACTGCATTTTTCTTAACCTCTTCCTTGGTAACCTCAGACACTGCAAAATCATCCATATTTTCACCCGGCAAATCCAACTCATACTCCATAGTAATTTCGTGGACTTCCTCATTCTCCGGCAGCTTTCCAACCGTCTTAGACGGCAAAATCCCCTTGTCAGAATCTGCCGGCAGCACAGAAATGGCCTCTAACACAGAACCCTTTTTCCTTTCCTTAAACACATCATCCCTGTCATCTGAAAATTCCTCCGTTGCAACTTCCGTAAAATCCGGGCTACGCCGTTTTTTCCTTCTGCGTTCCAATGATTTGTGTGTTTCAAACTCTTCTGTCCTAAAATCATCCTCCACCCAGTCACTCTTTCCTTCTCTGCTTGCTGCGAAAAGAGATTTCAGCAGATCAATAACGGAAATTTCTGCAAAGAGAACCACACAAAGAATCATTACAAGAACAATAATAATATACGTCCCAACAAGACCTACACCTTTATGCAGCAGATATGCAATACTCCCACAAAGGATACCGCCGCCAATCTGATTTTTATATCCATCCATATATACATTCAAAATAGAAAAATCTGACATTCCAGCCACTAACTGACCAATCATGCCAATGCAAAGCAAGGCACAGGAGCCAAATATGACCTTTTGCACCGCCCTTTTTTTATATTCGTTGATATGTAAAAAGAATGCCGAAAAAACAACCACCAATGGCAATATGTACTCAATAATTCCAAATATCCCAAACAGAAAATTGCTGATTGCATTGATAAAACCGCAAAGCCCAAAATTGCCAAGCTCGATAATCAGCATAACTGCACACACAATCCAGACTGCAATTTCCGGCGCATAGGACAGTTCTTCCTCTTCCACACTTTTTCCGGTCCTGCTGCTACTTGGCTTTCTACCTCTGCCCTCCTGCTTCTTTCCACTACCCTTGCTCTTTGCAGCGGACGAAACAGGATTCTTTTTATTTGAATTTTGTCTTGTGTTTTGATTCTTACTACCAGCCAAGCTGATACCCTCCTCTTTCTCTAAGCAATATTTAGGCAATTGTGAAACTTCCTTAACTTTACATTACAGTTGTGCAACATATATAATTCCATAAACGGCACTTTGGTGCCAATGTCAGATCGTATATGTTGCACAACAAAAAAAGCGGAAATTAAATTTCACAATTGTTTATATACTACTATTTTTTCGCTGATTAATCAAGCCATATAAACAGCAAAATGCATCCTTTATTCCTCCTACCTCATCAATCAGTCCTTCCTTCACTGCCTCCTCACCTACTAAAATACTCCCCACATCCTTTGCAAGCTCACTGGTATTAAACATAAATTTCTTTAACACTTCACTTTTCATACCCGTTTTACGGCAGGTAAAAGAAATAATTCGTTCCTGCATACGGTCAATATATTCATAGTTATGCTTTACACCAAGCACCGTCCCATTCATGCGAATCGGATGTACCAGCATTGTTGCAGTCGGTACAATAAAGGAATGATCACCGGAAACACTTAAAGGTACACCAATGGAATGACCACCTCCTAGCACCAGCGTCACAACCGGAACCGACAAAGATGCAATCATCTCTGCAATTGCCAATCCAGCTTCCACATCTCCACCCACAGTATTAATCAGTACAATCATGCCATCAATGGTATTATCCTCCTCCACCTTCGCAAGCTCCGGTAAAACATGTTCATATTTCGTTGTTTTCGTCACTGGTCCTAGGCACTGATGCCCTTCAATCTCACCAATAATATTTAATAAATGAATTTTATATCCATAACAGTTAGTCTTTAAATCGATCTGACCATTTTCCTTAATCTGTTCCTGCTCCTTTTCTTCCATAAATACTCCTTCCTATATGGCATATATTTTATCATTAATGAAGCTCGCTGATGCTCGCGCAGGTCATCAACCTCGTTTCACCTCGGTTTGTGACATTTTGGCAATCGCGAAACTTCTGATTTTCAAAACCTAGTTGTGCAAAAAAAGAGGAAGATTTCTCTCCCTCTTTTGTAAACACTATATTATTATCTCTAAAAAACTTGTTCTTATTCTACTAAAAGTATACACATCAGATATCCGATCAAAATTCCGATAAAAATACCGACAACCACCTGGGATGGCGTATGTCCAACATATTCCTTCAAAATAATCTTGGGCCACTCTCCCATACTTGCATCCTTCAGATGCGTCCGTATATCTTCATTTTTCAAAAACAAATTTAAAATAACGGCCTGCTTTCCTGTCTCCATCCTTACATTCATCGCATCATACATTACTATAATCGCAAAAATAGCAGCCATTGGAAATTCAAATCCGTTCACACCCTTGCAGTATATGGTTGCCACCAAAAGCGCAATAACCGTTGCAGAATGACAGCTTGGCATGCCGCCGCTTCCAACGAGACGTTCCGGATTAAATTCCTTTGTCACGATAAAATTAATCAATGTCTTTAATATCTGCGATATAAACCAGCTCAAACACGGAGCAACGAACATCGGATTATGAAGTATATTCTGTAATGTTTCCATTGTGACTCCTTCGCTCTAACCAGATGCCCACTTCATGCTCCCTCATGCTTATTCGTCAGACAGGCATCTGGTATTATATTCCATATCTTACAGCTCAACTACTACATCATTCTCTGGCAGCAGCTCACTTGCTTTTAAGTAATTATCCGCTAAGACCGTTCCATTTAAAGTCATCTTCGTTACACCGGATTCCCTGCCATTTGGATTCTTCACTGTTATATGAAGTTTTGCTCCGCGGAAATCCTTCTCCATTGTGAATTCCTTCCAGTCAGAGGAAACCGCTGGATCAATCCGCAGTCCTTCAAAATCCGGACGGAGCCCTAAAATACCTTCCACGC
>CAMWYJ010000104.1 GCA_947178445.1 uncultured Clostridium sp. | reverse complement strand
CCACAGTAACGGATGAAAAGGGAAATCGTGCCGTTGGAACTACAATTGATGCAGATTTTGCGAAGGATATTTTAAATGGTCAGGAAAAAAGCCACTTTACCCGGGATATAGAGATTGCAGGAGCGGATTACTGTGGATATTACATACCGATGACCCAGGAGAATGGAGAGATTGTCGGACTTATCTTTACAGGTCGTGCGAAGGCAGATGTTGAAAAAGATATTAAAAGCAGCCAGGCTAAAATGGCAGCGGGAATGCTCTTCATTTTTGTTATTGTCTTTATTGTTATTGCGATTTTAGTGAGAAAGATTATAGCTGCACTAAAGAGTACGATTGAACGCCTGGATGATCTGGCAACTGGCAAGTTGGATTTTGAAATGCATGATCGGTTGCTTCAACGTGCAGATGAAATTGGAGATATGTCTAATTCCATTCAAGGATTGATTAATGAATTTAAAGGAATTATCACAAAACTTACAGATAATTCTGCAGAATTAGAGAGATTTTCTAATGAGTTTGAATCCTCTTTTGATATGATTTCAGAGAATATTTCGAATGTCAATATAGCAGTAGATGAAGTTGCAAATGGGGCGACTTCTCAGGCACATGAAACCTTGGAGGCAAATCATGAAATTGTGAACATGGGAGATTCGATTGAAGCAGCGGCAAATGATATAGAGATATTAAGCCAGAATTCTGTTAAGATGAAAAACTATTCAAAATCAGCAGAAGATACATTGAATGAATTAGAGGTTATTTCCCAACAGACAAGCCATGCAATCGAAGAGGTTAAGGAACAGACAAATCTGACGAATGAATCTGCACAGGCAATCCAGACAGCGACAGATATGATTACAAGTATTGCGGCACAGACCAATATGTTATCTTTAAATGCAAGTATTGAGGCAGCAAGGGCCGGTGAGAATGGAAAAGGATTTGCAGTTGTTGCAGATGAGATTCGCAATCTTTCTGAACAATCAAGAAATTCTGCAGAGGAAATTTTAGCAATTGTTTCTGATTTGATCCGCAATTCAAATACCAGTGTGGAGACAATGGATCGTGTATCGGAAAGTGTGCAGGAACAGAATGTTAAACTGGGAAATACAAGAGAAATGTTTATTTCTTTAAATACAGAGATTGCTTCTGTTTCTGGTGGAGTTGAACGGATTCAGCACAGTATGGAAGAGCTTGACCGTGTCAAAGATATAGTTTTAGATAGTGTGGAGCAATTAGCGGCTATTGCAGAGGAGAATGCCGCTTCGACTGAGGAGACTTCTGCTTCTATGACAGAGCTTCGTAATATTGTAAAACAGTGCCATGAAGAAACCCGGAAGCTTGTGAAGATATCTGCTGATTTGAACGAACAGACAAAGCATTTTACAATATAAAAAAGAAAGGCAGCCTGTCTGCTGTTGAAAAGTAGATTGACCGATGGGTTTCATTAGTTGTGACCTTTGATATTTTTTATTATCTCTGGAATGATGTGAAAGAGAGAATAATAGAATGCCTGGGAAGAAGAAAGCTTCCCGGGCATTTTGCCTTAAATTAAAAAATATGGAATGGATACTCTATGTGAGACAGTGATACACCGTACAGGTAATAAAGCAAAAAACATATAAGATAAATTGTGGAGGTAATTTATGATCTGGAAAATATTAGAGATTGACAAGACAAAGGATGAAGATGTAATACGGTCTGCATACCGGGAAAAACTGCGTTATGTAAACCCGGAGGATGACGAGGAAGGGTTTAAAGAACTGCGCCGGGCTTATGAGGAGGCATTAGAGTATGCCAGTCAGCCGGAGGATGAGGGCTTAAATGATGCGGATGAGAGTGAATATGGTTATGGAAAAAAGGATGAAGTGGATGAATGGTTAAAGCGCATTGATATGATTTATCAGGATGTTGTAAAACGGCGGGATGAGAGCATGTGGGAGCCTGTTTTGCATGATCCGGTTTGTGATGATTTAGATATGGAACTTGAAGCAGCAGAGAAGCTTTTAGTATATTTTATGTCCCATTCCTATATGCCGCAGTCTATCTGGCAGTTAGTAGATAAACGGTTTCATTATATGGATAATTATGACCAGTTAAAGGAGAAATTCCCCGAAAATTATCTGGATTATGTAATGTGGCAGATGAAACGACCAAATTTTATTGACTTCCATTTGTTCGATGGTGTGACAGATTCCCATGTAGATGATTATATTGGAACTCTGTATGAGGAGAAGAATGCCTTTGAAGAGGGAAATATGGAAGCAGTAGAGCGCTTTTTAAAAGAACTTAAGCGTTACGATGTTACCCATCCATATACGGAAACAGAAGAGGCGAGATATCTGCTTTACCGTGCACAGACCCAAAAGAAGAAGGCAGAAAACAGTACGGATGCTGAGGAACATTTGAGTGAGAAAAGAGACGAACCGGTGCCAGACTGGAAGGAGGATGAAAAACAAGCACTATCCATTATGGAGGAGCTTGACTTTGAGTATTCGGATAATCCGTATATTGAGCGGATTTATGCAGAAGCACTGCTGGCAAATGGAGAGGTTTCAAAGGCAAAGTCTGTGTATGAAGGATTAACGGAAGCAGATCCTGAAAATTATAGTGCGAGCCTTGGAATTGCACGGTGTGTTTATCTGGAAGGAAACCCAGAGGACGCAAAGGAGCTGGTGGAAGATATTCTGGAAGAACGGGTACAGGATGTAGAATGCATGCAGCTTTTAGACGAGATTAATGAAGAACTGGTGAAGACCTATGAGAGTGCACTTTCAGAGAAGGAGGATATGATACCAGAAGAGGACAGCAAGGAAGAAAAAGACGGCGAGACAGTAAGAGAACTGTCATTTAAACTTGGATGGTGCTATTACCAGCAAAAGGAATTCGAAAAAGGAATCCAGCTTCTTGATGGGTTGGATGAGGGTGAGGATTATGATTATATAAATCTCCGGTGCAGACTCTATCTGGCAAATGAAAATTATGAGGTCGCATATCCTCTTACAAAAAAATGGCTTCAACTGATTGAAGAGGCTGTAGATGACGGCTCGAAAGAAGTGCAAAAAAAGAAAAATCGCTTGTCTCTTGCCCATTTTTCGATAGGAATCTGCCTTTGGGAATTAAAATTTAAAGAAAAAGAAGAACTGCTTTTAAAAGAGAGTAAAAAGGAGCAGGTAAGCGGGATAGATGATAAGATTTCTGATTTGGAGAGGGAGCTGGAACATGCTGCAGAATATATAAAGAAAGCAATTGAAGAGGAGCAAAATACACTGGTAAAGCTGTCTTATATGGAGCAATTGGCAAGATTTTATCTGGCACAGAAGCAGTATGAAAAGTGTATTGATATCTGTGATGACATTATCACAAAAGACAGAGGTTTTTATCCTGCTTATGTACACCGCCAGCGGGCAAATTATGAGCTTAAAAATGCAAAGGAGGTTATCGATGATTACTTTGCGTGTAAAGAGATTTATCCGGGTTATTCCGTACCATATGTATTGGCTGCAGAGGTATTTATGGCCTTTGAACAGTATGATGATGTGGAAAGCGTAATTAAGGAAGGCGAAGAGGCAGGTTTTCAAAGTGATGGATTAGAGTTTTATAAGATTAAATGTCTGCATTATAAGAATTTTTCTGTAGAAAATGTGCGGAAGGCCATTGACCAGCTTGACCTGTTGATGGAACGGATTCGAATCCGTCCAGAGGAGGAAGGCAGTGATATTGAGGATCTTTCTGATTTGAACCGCGAGATGGCGATTCTTTATTGGGATTTGGATTTAACGAGTAAGGCATTGGAGATTGTGGATAAATATTTAGACGAGCATCCGGATACTTCAGGAATGTTGCAGCTCAAGGTGGATATTTTATCAAGGGAAAAACAGTATGAGGAGGCACTTGCGGCATGCAGACTGCTCGTTAAGACAAATCCAAAGAATTTGCACTACCGCATAAAGCTTGGTAACTGCTATGAATGGATGGAAAACACGGAGAAAGCAATAGAGTGTTACCGTATGATCTTGATGGAAAACAGTGATTTTGTGCCAGCAGTCCGCAGACTTATGTATGTTTATAGCTATTTAAGTAATGAAAATAGAGATTTAGAACTTTGTAAAAAGGGAATAGAATATGCCAATCGGCTGATTGAGATTACTGGAAATGCAGAAGGTTATGTGGAACGGGGAAATCTGTATATTGACTTATATGAACTGGAAAAAGCGGTGGAGGATTGTAAGGAAGCAGTTAAGTTAGATCCGGAGGCCTACTATGCATATAATAATATGGGTTGTGCATTGTTAAAACTCCGTCGTATTGATGAGGCGATTGAGCCGTTAGAAAAAGCGATTGCAATGGATCCGGATAAGGATCATTTGCCTTATTTGAATCTTGCAGAATGCTATGTAATTAAGAAGGATTATGAAAAAGCAATTCATGCATATGAGGAGATTCTGCGGATTCGTCCGAAAGCGATGCGTATGAGGGAAGAGATTGCAAAAATCTGGATAAAGATGGGACAGTATCTGAAAACGGTTGATTTTTATAAGTCCCTGATTCGGGAAAGTCAGAAGCGGATTGGTATTGTAAAGGACAGCATGGTAATAAAGATTCTTTTAAAGCAGGAAGGTCAGCAGGAGGAGTGTGAGAGATTGCTGAAATACTATGCTGAGCTGGCAGATATATACCGGCAGATGGGAGATAAGGATAATGCAGAGAAATGGTATAAGAATATAGAAAAAGTGTATTTTAAGCTAAAGGAGCCTTGCAGTATTTCGCATGCTGAGACAGTGGCAGAATATTACAGGGATAAGGGAGATATAAAGGAAGCAGAACGAGTGCTTGTAAAGCTTTTGGACTATATGGAAAAGAATAATATTTCCCGTTACCATGTTTACTTTACATTAACTACAGTTATGTTTGAAAAAGGGGATAGGGAACGTGCTAAGAAATATGCAGATGCTTTTATCAAAGGACTTTTGAAGCAGCATGGAGGAGAGGAAGCAATGCTTTCAGACCGTAGATATCTTTCAATGTATGCTTATGATATGGTAATCATGCATATCTGTGCGGGAAGACTTGAAGAAGCAAAAAAATACCTGGAAAAGATGAAGAATAGTCATGTCTGTGTAACCTGTGAAACCTGTGCATGTTTTGAATATCATTTTGCAATGGGCTTAGTTGCGGAATTGGAAGGAAAGGCAGAGGATGCAAAACAGTATTACAAAAAGGCAATTGAGATTAAGGGGGATTACCCTTGCGCCCAAAGGCATTTAAAGAAGTTATGATGCAAATTTCTGTTTGTGCAACTCTCCCAAACGCTGGCGGATAGGGAACGGACAATAAAATTCACCAAAGGAAGTGGTAAGGAGTGAGACCTTTGGAGCTTATAAACGTGCTCCGTTATGCAGACCATTCCGACGAGCCTCAAACCATATGAGAATGAGCACAAAACGAGGTGCCCATTCTCACTGAGTCTCCTCTCCATTGCATAAAAGTCACACTTATTATAAGCTCTAAAGGTCTCACTCGAATCTACGTTGCCTCGTGAATTTTATCTGTTTGTCCTCTTTCTCCCAGCGTTTTCGCCACACCCGATGCCGTCTGTCAGCAGAATTTGTGGCTTATGTCGGGGCAAACAAATTTCCTCTGGTTTAAAAAGTGCAAGTAAGATACCATAACATAAAATATTCATATGTTTTATTTGGTACGAAAACGTAAATGGTTGCGGATTTCTCTATTCAAAAAGTAAATCATCCAGATTCC
>CAMWYJ010000103.1 GCA_947178445.1 uncultured Clostridium sp. | reverse complement strand
ATTATGGGTGCATATTCTATGGCAGCAATGGTATCCTCGGTTGTAGGGCCTACATATGCAGGGCTTATTTTGGATTCATTTGGCTGGAAAGGCGTTTTTGCATCACTGTTTATTGTTGGAATCCTGATCATCATTTGCGGTATCTCATTTATGAAAAATATTACGGATAGGGAAACTGCGGAGTTGAATGTCTTGTATGTATCACTTTCCTCCTTCGGATTTGCAGCGTTTCTGATAGGTGTGAGCAACACAAGCGATGGTCTTTTTTCTCTTAAAGGCGGTGGGCTTATATTTGCCGGACTCCTGCTTCTCAGTTCTTTTATAGTTTTGCAGTTAAAGTCCGAAAAGCCTATGCTGAATCTGCGTGTGTTTGGAAATCCGGGGTTCAGAATAGCCGTTATATTAAGCCTTTGTATGTATTTGATTGCTATGGGAAACGCAATGATATTGCCTATTTTCGCAAAATCAATCAGGGGATTTTCCGATACCTCATACGGACTTGCCACAATTGTGGGTTCGATTTTATCGGTAATTACAACGCTTTTTGCAGGCAGACTGTATGATAAAGTCGGAATCAAACCGATGTTCATTGTGGGAACAGGTTTATTTGCAGTATATTCGGTAATGGGATTCTTATTTTCAAAGAATACGTCAATTATATATATAGCCGTTGCATTTGCAGTACAGACTATTGCAATGTCAACTTTAAATTCACCGACAACCGCAATGGCTCTGAGCGGATTGGAAGGCAGGGAACGGGTTGACGGCAGTGCGATTTTTAATACACTGCGGCAGATTTCAAGTTCACTCGCCTCCACGCTTGCTGTACTGATTTACACATTATTAGGCAGCAATCTGACTGCCATGCATGGTGTATATGTATATTTTGGACTTATAACGATAGCCATTGCTGTCGCAGTAATTTTATATCTCAAAGCTGAAAGTAAAAAATTATACTGAAAGATGAATGGAATGAGGTACTGAAAAAGCTTCTTGTGGCAGATGCAGTGGTATTTGTAAACGATGTTTACTATTTTAGAATGATGCCGGAGAGCTATTATGCAGAAGCGTATCAGTTTTGATATTAATGATAACATTATCACAGGTATTGAATTTTATGGTGGCTGTAACGGTAATTTGAAAGCAATCTCGAAATTACTTGAGGGCTCAACTGTAGAAGAAATCGAAGAAAAGCTGCTTGGCAACACCTGTGGCAGAAGACCAACTTCTTGTGCTGACCAGCTTGCCAGGGCGGTTCGTGCAGCGTATAATGAAATGTGTGGGAATGCATGAGAAAGGAGTATTGTATGAAATATGCCGTTCGTTTTTAACCCGTTCAGGTAATACAAAAAAATTCGTTGAATGGAGGCCAGAAGGATAAATGATACGACAAATCAGATATTTTCAGTCTGTTGTCCGCAACAACAGTTTTTCGGAGGCGGCTGAAGAGTGCCATATCTCACAGTCTGCTATTTCGCAGCAGATACAGGCATTAGAGCGTGAACTGGGTTTTTATCTGCTGGAGAGAAAAAACCGCAAATTTGTACTTACTCCTGCGGGGGAATATTTCTATAAAAAGAGTCTGGTGCTGGTCGCTGACTATGAACAAATGTGCCGGGAGGCAGGCAAGCTTGCAAAAGATGATAAATCTACTTTAGTGATCGGCTATCTGCGTTGTTACAGCGGACAGGAATTTCATCTTGCATTGGAAGAGTTTTCAGCCAAGTACCCTGATGTGTCGGTGAAGATTGAATATGGCAACCATGAGGAACTGTACGAACTGCTCCGGACGGGAAGCGTGGATTTGGTCCTGAATGACCAGAGAAGGGCATTTTCAGACCAGTATGTCAATCTGATTCTGACCGTTGGAAAGGAGTATATTGAAATTTCATCCAGAAATCCAATCGCCTTATTGCCGTCCGTTACACCACAGGAATTGAAGAACGTCCCCTGTATCCTTGTGGCTTCAAGAGACCAGAGGGAAAATGAACAGGCATATTATCAGGGGGTGGTAGGATTCCAAGGGGATTTCTTTTATGCGGAAAATCTGGAGGAGGCCCGTCTGATGGTAATTGGAGGGCAGGGCTTTATGCCGGTGGAAGGTGTGAAAAAGGCAGAAAATTTGGGCTCTTCCATCAGCCGTATCCCTCTGTTCCGGGGAGATTCGCAGATTACCCGTAACTACTGTGCTTTTTGGAAGCGGGAAAATTCGGATTACTATGTAGAAGAATTTGCAGATATATTAAAAAGAAAATTTGAATAGATACGTTTCACCCAAAAGGTCGTCCTGATATTTTCCAGGGCGATCTTTTCGTATTAGTTTTACTTATAAGAACATCCCGAAAGTCAAATTGATTTTGGTGTGGGATTTTTTTATAATAAAAATGGAAGCCTGTCCGCAGTATCTCACATCCGTGACTTGCTGGTTGATGTGGCGAAAGAATTTGAAAATCGCTGAATAGCGATTTTCACGAGGAAGTAGTGAAGCGGATTCCGAATGTCCGCTAAGGAGTTAGGAGGAATACAAAATGGCAAAGTTAGTAGTGTTTTATTCAAGGGCGGATGAGAATTATTTCAGTGGGAGCCGCCGTTATATTTCTATTGGCAATACGGAAAAGGTGGCAAACATGATTGCAGAGGTAACAGGGGCTGATCTGTTTAAGATCGAGCAGAAGGTTCCTTATGCTGCAGACTACGATACCTGTATTGCGCAGGCAAAAAAAGACCTGCAGGCAAAGGCAAGACCGGAATTGGTTTCCATGCCGGGCAGTTTGGAAGATTATGATGAAATCTATCTGGGCTATCCGAACTACTGGGGTGATATGCCAATGGCAGTATATTCTTTTTTGGAAAATTTCGACTGGAATGGCAAGGTTATTCATCCGTTCTGTACCCATGAAGGCAGCGGTCTGAGTGGAACGGAAAGTAGAATCCGGAATGCTTGCAAGGGCGCAACAGTAACAAATGGTCTTGCAATCCAGGGTGGTTCCGTGGATCATGCCAGATCAAATGTTGAAAGATGGGTTTAAGTTAAAAGGTAAAGGATGAAGAGTTCCGCAACCGCCTAATCGGGTAAAAAGAGAAAGGAGAATGATAGAATGAAAGATGTAATGATTTTAACCGGAGCAGGACAGATTGGCATGGCGATTGCACGCCGGATGGGTTATGGGATGAAAATTGTGATTGGCGACAAAAAAACTGAGAATGCACAGGCGATTGCAGAGATTATGAATAATGCCGGATTCGATGCAGAGGCTATGGAAATGGATCTGTCGTCTCGTGAGTCTATTTTGAATCTGATTACAAAAGCAAGGGAATACGGTGAGATTTCCATGCTGATCAATGCGGCGGGCGTTTCCCCAAGCCAGGCGCCGATTGAAGCAATCTTAAAGGTTGACTTATATGGTACAGCCGTTTTGCTGGAAGAAGTCGGAAAGGTGATTAAGAAGGGCGGCGTTGGCGTAACAATTTCGAGCCAGTCCGGACATCGGATGCCTGCACTTTCCGCTGAAGCAGATGAGCAGCTTGCCTGTACGCCGACAGAAGAATTATTAGGTTTGGAGATCTTAAAGCCTGAAAATATTAGGGATACCCTGCATGCATACCAGATGGCGAAACGTTGCAATGAGAAACGTGTCATGGCAGAGGCTGTTAAGTGGGGCGAGAAGGGTGCGCGCATTAATTCCATTTCTCCGGGAATCATTGTTACCCCTCTTGCTATTGATGAATTTAACGGCCCCCGTGGCGATTTTTATAAAAATATGTTTGCAAAATGTCCTGCCGGGAGACCGGGAACAGCGGATGAAGTAGCGAATGTGGCTGAACTTTTGATGAGTGATAAAGGGGCGTTTATTACAGGGGCAGACTTCCTGATTGATGGGGGAGCAACAGCATCTTATTTTTACGGTCCCTTAAGACTGGAAATTAGTTAAATACAGCATCTGCATAGATAGTTGTTCCTCTGTCCATGAGACGCTGGAAATACGGATGCGTCAGACAAAAAGACAATACATGGATTACATAGCAAATGTCACATTAAACTATTATTCTGAAAAAACAGAGAATATGGGTATTGTTGTTTATGGTGATACAGCACAGCTTGTGGGACAAAGTAAAGTGCATGCGGCGGTGTTCGGTGGCGGGAAGCATGTGTGGAGATTGCAGTTATCCATGAAAGCGGTAAAGAGAAATGGGAAATGGTATATGACAGAAGCAGTAGCTTCAACCTATTGACATAGCTATGAAAAAAAGATAGTCTAAGAAAAAAACGAGGAGGAATAGAGATGGAACATTATTTTGGAGAGGCAACACCAAAGCTGGGATTTGGTCTGATGAGACTGCCTAAAATGGCATCTGGAAAAATTGATATAGAACAGACAAAGAAAATGGTAGATGCATTCATGGATGCCGGACTCAATTACTTTGATACCGCGTATGTATATGACAGTGGAGATTCGGAACGGGCAGCAAAGGAAGCACTGGTTGACCGATATCCCCGTGAAAGCTTTACACTGGCAACAAAGCTCTGTGCATGGATGGGTGCACATGATGAAGAGACTGCAAAGCAGCAGTTTTATACCAGTTTGGAGCGTACCGGGGCCGGATATTTTGACTACTACCTGCTTCACGCACTGCAGGCGGGGAACTACAAAAAATACGATGAGTATCATATTTGGGATTTTGTGAAAGAACAAAAAGAAAAAGGTCTGATTAAACATTGGGGCTTTTCTTTCCATGCCACACCGGATATTTTAGATGAAATCCTGACCAATCATTCGGATGCAGAATTTGTCCAGCTTCAGCTTAATTATGCGGACTGGGAAAATCCGGATGTGACTGCAAGGGAAAACTATGAGGTTGCAAGAAAGCATGGAAAATCTATTGTTGTTATGGAGCCGGTCAAGGGTGGAGCACTGGCAAATCCGCCGGAGGAAGTTCGAAAGATTTTTAATGAGGTGAACAGGGAAGCATCCTATGCATCATGGGCAATCCGTTATGTGGCTTCTCTCGATGGAATTATCACAGTGCTTTCCGGTATGTCTGATATGGCACAGATGGAGGATAACCTCTCTTATATGAAAGATTTTAAGCCTTTGGATGAAAAGGAGCAGATGGCAATTCAAAAAGCTCAGGAAGCCATCAACGGCATTAAATCCATTCCGTGCACAGCATGTCATTACTGTACGGCAGGCTGCCCGAAGAAGATTCCAATTCCGGAAATTTTTGAGGCCCGGAACAAACAGTTAGTATGGGGAAAGCTGGAAGAGGGAAAATCAGCATATGCACAGGCCGTTGCAGATACGGGAACTGCCGCTGACTGCATTGCCTGCGGGCAGTGTGAGAAGGCATGTCCACAGCAGATTAAAGTGGTTGAACGGTTGAAGGATTGTGCGGCAGTATTTTGAAAAATTATAAGGTGATATGACAGCAGGGTGATGAATGCTCTGCTGTCTTTTCTTTTGGATACGTTTTTCTTGCCAAATGTTATGCTTTGATATACAATAATCGTTAGAATTCTAAATATTAGCATTCTAATATAAGACTGGAGGAAGCTATGAAAGAAACACTTCACTATTTGCTGATGGCAGATCATCTGATGTTCCAGAAAGCTCTGCTTGCAGGGATTAGGGATACCGGACTAACCTCTGGTCAGCCCAAGGTACTTGATTACCTGAAAAATCATGATGGGGCAGTTCAGAGAGAAATCGCAGCAGCGTGTCATATTGAGCCGGCAACCCTTACTTCTCTTTTGCTTGGCATGGAAAATAAGGAGCTGATTAAGCGTAAAACGCTTAACGGGAACCGCCGAAGCTTGTATGTT
>CAMWYJ010000102.1 GCA_947178445.1 uncultured Clostridium sp. | reverse complement strand
TGAATATTTAGGCTTTGACATAAAAATCCCCCTTAAATAGATTTTGGTTATTTACCTTGTCTACTCAAGGGGTATCATATCATACTGAAATACGCCCTTTTTTTAACATTGTTATCGCATTTCTTTTAGTCGTTTCTCTTGCCATATCTTTCGCATAAGTCCTCATAATCTGCTCATCATCAAATAAACTCGTCATAATTGTTACTAACTCCACTTCCTTGCTGTTTAAATACTGTTTTAAGATATTCCTGTCCTTGCAAATACGGATTGTTTCTGTAATTGCCTGTTTTGTCATTCCATGTTCTTTTATCTGGTCATTAAAAACTTTGCAAAAAACAATGTACTTATTGATAATGTTGTTGTTGTCGCTCTCATAGATCACTTTGGCTTTTATCTCAATGTCAATATCCGCGCCGTCAAAAAACTCCTGTGATAAAGATATTGTATCGGGTTTTCTGCCTTTATTACCTGTGAATATCACGTACAATTCGGGCTTCGGCATTTTTACCTTCTTGCTTTTATATAGGCTCTGACTGGTTCGCTCAAATTATTCATGGTAACTCTGTGCTAAATACAATAATATTCTGATTAAGATATTTACCGTCCGGCTTGACTGTTATGCTAAGTAAATATTTATGCAAAGTCAGCCATCTATAACCTTTATACAAGCCATTTTATGATGGCTGTTTCTTTGCATAACATTATACTTTTTTACAGGTTATTTTTCAACCATCCAATCAAATCTTCTTTCTCCATCCTGCTGTATTTTTCCTGTGTTTTGATGGAGGTGCTGTTTTTCTTCAGCTGCTCCTCTTTTATCTTTGGGTTAGACCTTGCATAAATTTCTGTTGTCAAAACCGATGTGTGCCCGGGCATGTCCCTGATATAAACAGGATTCACGCCCGCTTCCAGCAGATGCATGGCTTTGATGTGGCGGAATGAATGGTTTGTAATCCTGTCCCGGAAATATTCCGGCATTAATGTTCTGCTCATATCCACATATTTGTCTATAACATACTGTATCCCTGCACGGGTCAGTTTCTCACCTCTGCGGTTCACAAAAAGCGGTTCGTCCGGATGGAGCCTCCTGCTTCTTTTTATGTAGCTTTTAATGATCCTTGCTACATCCGCACTGATTGGAACCTGTCTTGTTTTGTTTCCCTTGCAGACTGTATTGGGATGTCCGGGCTGAAAATGTCAAAACCAAAGGTTTTGGATACAAAATCGGATGCAGAGGAAATCTGGGAGGGCGTAAAAAATTCTGTGTCTATAGGAAATTAAGTTCCTCTGATAAGAGTTAGAGAGACTATGAAATTTTTTCTGTAAAAACTAAAGAACAGATGTAGAACAAGGTCTTCTATGATAAAATCTAAATATCACAGGAGGCCTTAAATTATGGCAAACAGAAAAAAAGAAGTTTACAAACCAAAACCAATGACCGGGGGAAAGCGGAACATTATTCAAGGGCTGCTTCATGAGTATGACATTGAAACGGCGGACGACATTCAGGACGCTTTGAAAGACCTGCCCTCCGGCACCCTCAAAGAAATGATGGAAACGGAAATGGACGAACATCCCGGTTATGAACGTTATGAACGCTCTGATGAGCCGAATTACAGAAACGGAACAAAACAGAAGCGCGTCCGCAGCAGGTATGGGGAATTCGAGGTAGATGTTCCGCAGGACAGGCAGAGTTCTTTTGAACCCAAAATCCTTCCGAAAAGAAAGAAGGACATATCTGCCATTGACGACAGGATTATCTCCATGTATGCCAGGGGGATGAGTGTCCGCCAGATTTCTGAAACCATAGAAGATATATATGGTTTTGAGGTCAGCGAGGGCATGGTGTCGGACATTACCGACAGGCTGCTCCCTCAAATTGAAGAATGGCAGAACCGCCCATTGTCTGCAGTTTATCCAATCGTATTTATAGATGCCGTTCATTTTTCTGTCAGGGATGATGGCATCATCCAGAAGCTGGCGGCTTATATGGTTTTGGGGATTAACGAAGAGGGAAGAAAGGAAGTTCTTACTATCGTTATTGGAGAGAATGAAAGCAGCAGGTACTGGCTGAATGTGCTGAACAGCTTGAAAAACGGTGGAATAAAGGATATTCTGATTCTGTGTTCTGACGGGCTTACAGGAATCAGGGAAGCCATTACGGCCGCATTTCCAGCCACAGAGCAGCAAAGATGCATTGTCCACATGGTAAGGAACACGCTGAAATACGTAGAGAACAAAGACATGAAAGCCTTTGCGAAAGACTTAAAGACCATATATACCGCAGCTGATGAGGAGGCAGCATTTAAGCAGCTGGAAGCTGTAACAGGAAAATGGAAGGAACAGTATCCGGGCGCAATGAACCGGTGGCATGACAACCGGGATGCGGTATCGCCCATTTTCAAATTTTCCAAAGAAGTCAGGACGGCATTTTACACGACGAATGCCATTGAGTCGCTGAATTCCTCCTGCCGCCGACTGAACCGCCAGAGAAGTGCTTTTCCAGGCTCGCAGGCCCTGTTAAAGGCTCTGTATCTGGCAACCTTTGAGATTGTCAAAAAGTGGACGGTACCAATCCGAAACTGGGGAAAAATCCGGGGCGAGCTGACCATCATGTATCCTGAGAGAATGCCAGAGTAACAAAAAACGCCGGAATGTCAAGAGTAAATACACGCCCGAATTTTCCGGGCGCTCTTGACATACCAGCTTATTTTTGATATGTATTAATCAAGGGCTCGACAGCAGAAGCTGTCTCCGAGCCCCTTTAATTATCATAGAAGATCTGAATTTACTTGTGAGTTGAAAGTTTTCAATAAAAGAATAGCCCTTTTGGTATAAATTATGGTATTCTTTCATCACCACAAAGAAAGAGATACCATCCAACCAGAAGTGCTATTCACTGTATGAGTTTACCATACTTTCTGATGGATGACCATACGATTATGCTAAATTTTATTGAAAATATCTTGTGCCACTTTGAATCTTGTTTTTCCCGCAAAGCTGCTTTCCGCTGGTTTATAGCCATCACCACAGGGCTTATGCTCCGCTCTGATAAACTTGGCGTCACTTCCATCATACGTGACCTTGCGCTCAACCCGGGCTGTTATGATTCCATGCTGCATTTTTTTAGGGCATCCTCCTGGTCGTTAGAGGATATCCGAAGACGCTGGTTTTCTGCTGTCGGGCAGTATGCGCCTCTTTACAAAGAAGGGAACTTCCATGTCCTTGTTGGTGACGGGGTAAAACAGTCCAAGGAAGGACGCCGTATGCCAGGAGTGAAGAAGCTATTTCAGGAATCTGAAAATTCTGCGAAACCGGAATACATCCACGGGCATATGTTCGGCGGGCTTGGCGTCCTGGCTGGGAGTGCCCGCAGCTGGGCGTGCATTCCTCTGAGCATCCGGCTCCATGACGGCCTGCAGGCTGCCATGAGATGGAAAGGCGCATCTGTTTCAGCTGCTTCCCATGTGGTTCAGATGGTGGAGGACGCTTATCAGGCGGCCCTTACTTTTGGGGATTGCCTGCTTTTGCTGGACAGGTATTTCCTTACTGTGTCGGCCCTTCAAAAGCTAAAATCCCTGAATGACAGCGGAGATGTGCGCATGGAAATCGTTACAAAAGCAAAAAAGTCCTGTACCGCATTCCAAAAGCCCGGCTCCCGCAAACCCGGGAGGGGACGGCCGCCCAAAAAGGGAAATACCGTCCATCTGAAGGAACTGTTTGTCTCCCATAAGGAACAATTCCAGGAAACGGAGGCCGAACTCTATGGCAAAAAGGAAACCATCCGCTATTACTGTATTGACCTGTTATGGGGACAGAAGCTATATCAGGAACTGCGGTTTGTACTTGTAGAAATGAATGGTATCCAGAGTATCCTGGCAAGCACCAGCCTGGAACTGGATCCGCTTTCCATCATCAGGCTTTACAGCTATCGGTTCCGGATCGAATGCACCTTCCGGGAACTGAAGCAGCAGACAGGGGCATTCTGCTACCATTTCTGGTCAAAGTATATGCCAAAACTGAGCTATTGGCAGAAGAAAGGGGAACCGACACCCCTGGAGCGTGTGGAAGGCGAAAAAGCACGCAGAAAAGTACTGGAAGCCGTGCGTGCCATTGAAATGCATATGGCACTGTCTTGTATTGCAATGGGGATTCTGCAGAGCCTTTCCATCCACTATATCGAAAAAGTTAGTTCCAGCCAGATACGCTACCAGAGGACACCTTCCAGGGGAAGGGTTTCTGAAGCTACTCTTATGCACTATTTTCGGAAACATTTTTTCCGCCTTTTGGAGCAAAAGCCCAACTCTTGCATAACGCAGATAATTCAGGAGCTGCAGGAAGAGCCAGAAGAACAGTGGGATTCTCTGGCTTCTTAATGATACAAACTTTCAACTGTCAAGTGAATTTACAGAAATAATTTCACACGCTCGAGTTAGATATGTAAGGATTTGCTGTCGATTCTTTGAACTTTTTATTGTCGGTTTCTTTTTCTATTTATAGTATAACCACAATCGGATTTTTTATACATTTCATTCCGATTTTTTGGCATAAGAAATAAGACATTATTGGATTGCCTTTTTCGTGAGCTCTGGAATAAGGCTGGGATTTTCTGGCAATACTTTTAATGCCGATGGAATAAGGTATAAGGTTTGGGCGGCTGGCGTTTCAGATTGATGCATCCGCCTGGCCTTTTCCTTTTTTATAAATACTGGGTCAGCCGTTCTCCATACAAAACAATCATCTGATTAAGAAACTGATCCCATCCACGGTATCTTTGTGTCCATTTTTTTACGATATTCTCACTTGCAAGACAGAGCATCTTCTCCAATGACTGGTCACTGGGAAATACACTTTAGGTCTTTGTCACTTTCCTGTACTGCCGGTTTAATGCCTCAATTATATTTGTGGTATACATTATCCGTCTTATTTCATCTGAAAACTGGAAGAATGAACTCACATCTTCCCAATTATTCTCCCAATTGCTTATTGCATATGGATATTTTCTTCCCCATTTTTCTTTAAGTGTTTCCAGTTCTGACAATGCTGCTGTTTCATTTGGGGCATTATATACCGCTTTAAAGTCTTTAGAAAATTTTTTCAAATCGCTGTAGTTGACATACTTAAACGAGTTCCGAAGCATATGAATCACACATCTTTGGATTTGCGCCTGTGGATAGACTGCACTGATTGCTTCCCTGAAGCCGGCAAGTCCGTCAACGCAGAAGAACAGCACATCATTAACTCCTCTGTTTTTCAAATCATTCAGCATCCCCAGCCAGAATTTACTGGTCTCATTAGCGCCTACAGTGATGCTTAGGATGTCTTTATATCCATCAGTGGTAACTCCCAGAACGACATAGGCTGCCCGGCTCAGAATACGTCCGTCTTCCCGTACCTTATAATGGATGCAGTCCATAAAGATAAAAGGATATATGGGAGCGAGCGGCCGGGACTGCCACTCTTTGACCTGCGGGAGTATTTTATCTGTTATTTTGCTGACCATTTCAGCGGATAACTCAATACCATAAAGTTCCTGAAGCTGGTCATGGATGTCCCCTGTGCTCATTCCCCCTGCATAGAGAGAAATGACTTTTTCTTCAATGCCGGAGATGTCACGCTGGTATTTTGGGATAAGTTTTGGTTCAAACTCCCCATTACGGTCTCCTGGCACATCCATCTGAAATTCTCCATACTGACTTTTGAGAGTTTTTGGAGAATACCCATTGCGTTTATTGTTTGTGTTAAGCTCCCCCTTATGATTCTTTTCATATCCAAGAGAAGCATCCAGTTCTGCTTCCATAAGCTCCTGCAGGATATCTTTAAAGCTTTCTTTGAGAAGAGAATATACATCAGCCACACTGCTTACATTGTTTTCTGAAATAATCTGTCGAACCTGCTCCTTAGCTATTGCCATAAAAAAACTTCTTTTCGATAAGAATTGTCATATCTTGATTCTTACCAAAAAGGAGACATCTTTTTCCAAAGACACAAACTATTTTACACAACCAAA
>CAMWYJ010000101.1 GCA_947178445.1 uncultured Clostridium sp. | reverse complement strand
TTATAAATTATCTTATGCGGTTATACTATTACAATATCCGCAGTTATTTTAATTTATGTATAACTATTCAAAATAAAACAACAACATAAGGAGAATGATTATGGCAAAGAAAAAAAGTACTTTCGGCAAATTACTTGCCTTCACTACTGTTGCAGCCGCAATCGGTGGAACCTGTTACATTTTCAGAGATAAAATCAAAACCTGTCCTCTCTATCAGAAAGCATCCAATAAGCTTTGCAACCTAAAGAACAGTGTCTCAGACAAATTCTGCGAAAATGACGATTTCTGCTTTGATGATGATGATTTTGAAGATGCATCTGAAGATATTTTTGCAGACAATGACCACGGAAGGGAATACACTTCCATCACAATCAACCCAAAGGAACAAACTCCAGAAAGCACTGCAGCAGAAGATACGGAAATTCCAGACACTGTCAAAGCTCACACTACTGCTGATAGTGAGGAAATTCCAAACACAGCCGGGGTTCACAACACTGCGGCAGAAGATACGGAAATTGCAGACACTGCCGACAATACAGAAATTCCAGACACAACCGAATTTCACTCTGTCGCTGACGACCTTGGATCTTCCAACGATAGTTCCGGTGAAGAGGAAGTTACATTACCGGATGAAGATATGACTGAAATTACCAGTGACACAGATGCTACTGAAAAAAACGATTCTCTTGAGACTACAAAAGAATCTGACATACCCGTGTTAGAAGAGGTCATTCCGACTATAAGTTTCAACAATCCTTTTGATTCTTCTAAGAATGTGGTCGAAGACGATCCAGAGGAAAATACCACTACTGAAGTTACCGGCTATGAGAATGAAGGATTATCCGATGTTTCAGAAGATCCAGACGTATTAGAGGAGCAGGATAAACTAGACTTTTAACAGATACCTATTCCGAAAGGGATGTTACACTACTCATGTGTAACCTCCCTTTCTTTATGTAATAGTCATGAGCAAAACACCTGACACCGAAAGGAGGGAGTATTATGTCGACTAGTTATAAAAATTTTGCATATGTATATGATACCTTCATGGATAACATTCCTTATAAAGAATGGTCAAATTACCTAATCCATCTTTTTTCCAAATATCATATTACCGCTGGAACACTGGTGGAGCTTGGGTGTGGCACAGGCACAATGGCACTGCTTATGAACAAGTCAGGCTTTCATATAATCGGAATCGATAATTCTACTGATATGCTGACCATCGCTGCAGATAAAACTTATGGCAACGAAAATATTACTCTCCTCCTACAGGATATGCGTAAACTTGAGCTTGGCATGAAAGTAGACGGCTGCTATTGCGTATGCGACAGCCTTAATTATTTATTAAATTCTGATGATGTGCTAATGACCTTCCAAAAGGTAAAAGAACATTTAGTATCAAACGGAATATTTATTTTCGACTTAAAAACATTGTATTTCTATCAGGAACTTCTCGGCGACCAGACCTTTTGTGATCATCAAAGGAATTGCAGCTATACCTGGGAAAACTGCTTTTTTGAAGAAGATTCTATCAATCAATATGATCTGACGATTTTTACCAGAGTAAACGATACTCCGCTTTTTGAACGTTTCTGTGAAACACATCATCAAAAAGCCTATTCTCTTTCAGAAATAGTTGACTTACTAAAACAAGCTGGGTTAGAATATGTAACAGCTTATGATGCATTTACAGAGAATGCCCCTCACGAAAAAAGCGAGCGCATTTATATCATTGCAAGAAATGGAGATAACACATGAATGATATGATTATTAGCGGAATGGCTGCAGACAACCAGGTTCGTTTTTATAGCGCCTATACAAAAGATTTGGTTGAAACTGCAAGAACTATCCACAATACAAGTCCTGTAGCTACTGCAGCTCTTGGCAGACTTTTGACTGCTGGCTGTATTATGGGAAGTATGTGCAAGAATGAAAGTGATGTATTAACCCTGCAGATCCAATGTTCCGGGCCAATCGGAGGATTGACCGTCACAGCGAACGGAAAGGCTCAGGTAAAAGGATATGTAAATCATCCTGGCATTTTACTCCCTGCAAGCAGCAAGGGAAAATTAGATGTTGGAAAGGCCTTGGATCTTGGAGTATTAAGTGTCATCAAGGACATTGGATTAAAAGAGCCTTATGTCGGTCAGACAAATCTTGTAACCGGTGAAATTGCGGAAGATTTAACCTATTATTTTGCTGTAAGTGAACAAATTCCCACTTCCGTTGCACTCGGTGTATTAATGGAGAAAACAAACACCGTAAAACATGCCGGCGGCTTCATTATCCAAATGATGCCCTTTGCAGAGGAATCCCTAATCACAGCATTAGAAGACCGTCTAAAGGATTTTAGTTCTATCACAGGTCTGATGGAGCAGGGAATGTCACCAAAGGATATAATGTACAAGCTGTTTGAAGGATATGATCTTACCTTTCATGAACCTGTATCACCTGCTTACCACTGTGACTGTTCCAAGGAAAAAGTATATCGTGCAGTTATGAGTATCGGTAAAAATGAAATTGAGGAAATGATTGCAGACCAAAAGCCGATTGAGGTTAATTGCCAGTTCTGTAACCAGCACTATATTTTTGACATTGCCGATTTGAAAAGTATGCTCTAATATCACAAAAAGAGCTGCCACACATAGATAATGCTCTCTAAGCGACAAGCACTTTATCATTCCGCTCGTCCGCCCGGAAAGGAGCATATCAGTGTAGCAGCCCTTTTATCTATATAATTGTTTTCTACTCTGCCAGGTACTCCTCTGGTATTTCTGTTGCCTGCTCCATATTTTCTTCCATGTCTGTCGGTACTTCCGTAGCTACAGTCTGGTTCTGTCCATCTGTCGCTGTAGTATCCTCTTTGCTTTCTGCCTCTGGCATTTCGTTTTCCATCTTGTCAGTTTCTGCCGCCTCTTCTTCTGACTCTGTAGTTAACTCCTCAAAAGATTCCTCGCTTATGTCTTCCTTATACACTGTAACCGTATATATATTAACATTTCCAGACAAAGCGGTCACTTTAATCGTAATCGTATTTTTACCATTAACTAATTTTTCCGGAATGACCGATTCAACTACACTTCCTTCATCCATCGGTACAGCACTCACTCCAACCATGTCTACATCCAGCCCAACATGCATTTCATAATCTAACTGATCCGGATCAAAGACCTCTGTAAGCTCTCCTGGCGCCACAATCAAATCTTCTAACCTGGCATCCATTTCGACTGTTTTATTCACTCCGATATCAAAGGTTTTTCCGGATGGTACAACCTCAATATAATCCATATCCGCATAATCAATCAGATATACCTCTTTAAAACTTATCTCCGCCTTTCCCGTTTCTAATGCCTTAAAGGTAATCTCATATTCCTTATTCTTTGTCTCCGCATCATAGGTATCCTTTAATTCCAATACACCTGCAGATCCTGTAACAAAATCTGAATCCGGCACAAACTCTAAGAGTTCCGGATTATAGGAAAGATACGCATCAACGGAATACAGGTTTACATCACTGTCCAGCACGACACGGACAGAGAATTCATTTTCCTTCTTGACCGACTTTGGAATCTCAATAGACATTTGTGCAGTTTTCGCATAAGCCTTTTCATGCTTTGTTACTCCTATAACAGATGTTCCAATCACCAGCACAAGTGCCAGCAATATCGCCATTTTCTTCTTCATATATTACTCCTTTCCATTCCGACAGCCACTAGATTACTTTGTATTTCTCGTTATATTTATAATGTATTCCTGCTTTGCTCCATTCTGTGCTATACCTGTTATCTTAACCTGTGTCGTCTGTCCGGCAGCCTTCAAATTCACGTCTCCCGTTCCCTGGACAGATGCCTTACTGCTGATTGCAGATGCCTTGATTGTCAATTTCGACACATCTTTCCCGACCACTACCGAATAAGTATTATTGGATAGCTCACCCGTTGATGATGGCTTTTTAAAGGTCGAACTCATTGAAAGCTTTGTATTTCCATTATATACTGACAAATCTGCCAGGAATGGGTTTGGATCACCACCTGATGCCGGCAATTTACAAGCACTTGAAGGCATATTATTGTATACCGGGATATAAAATACCATTGCGTCCTTCAAAATACCCAGCGAATTATAGGCCGATCTTGTCAACCTACCCTCGGAATAAGGTGCCTGCACATTTGTCATATACTGATGCAGGTACAATTGGCTCGCTTCTGTAGGTTTGACATTAAACTTCTGGAAATATAATGTATTCTGTCCTTTATTGATATAGTTCGCCGCAATGTATTTTGCTCCACCAACAATTGACTTATACGGTGTGGTCCAAGGTCTTCCATAAGTCGTTGCATTCGTGGAACCCCCTTTTGCCCAGCTAAGTCCCTTCGCCACGGCATCTCCTCCATCATTCGCACCGATATTATAGAAATTATAAATACCTTCATATCCTTTATACGTCCCGCTTGTTGCATTCGAGCCATTAACGCCAACCTCCTGCTTTACCCGGGTTGCAAGGAAATAAGGATTCGCTTCTGCACCTTTTCCTGCATCCATAAATGCATCCTTATAGTAGCCGCTTGCTGTCTTCCCTGTTGCAGAATCCTTCACACTGTATTTCCCCTTCATAAAAGTATTACTTAAGATACTTTGCACTACAGTTACGTTTTGAGAAGAATCATAGGCAAGTGCCTCGAACTGGAAAATATCCGTGTCATTCAGGAAATTCCGCGGATCCATATAATAGGAAATTACAGATGAATTCGCACTGTACCAGTTGCTTCCGTCCTTTACCACATATTTATCTGTCGACCAGTCATAAGCGCCGGAGGCTGTTGATAAATAAGAAAACGGTGCCAGCGAGTTTCCTCCCTTTGGATAATTGCTCTGTATCACATTGCGCCCGACAATACTCTGATTCGCAATCACTGTATTCCAATCAAGACCGGTATTCACTGCCACAAACTTCCAGCTTGGATATGTGTCATGCAATGTCTTCAGGCTCGCCTGGTAACTTGCTGGAAAATTCTTTAACAGTGTTTCAAACGCAACATCATTTTCATTTGTATTATTATTGGTATTCGTATTAGTATTCGTATTGTTACTATTGTTGGTATTATTATTGTCCTTTTCTGAATCTAGTGTAATATATTCCTTCGCAACATATCCAGTAATGTTCTTATTGCCGGATTTGACTGTAATCTTATACCAGTCACCACTTGTTCCTAAAACCGAAACCTTAGTCCCCCTCGTGATATTTAATAAAACTGCTCCTGAGGTACTTGCGGTTTTCCGTACCCTTAATGATGTTGTAACCTTGTCATTCACATAACCAGATTTTGCCGAAGTCCCGCTTTCTGTTGTACTGTCAGACTTTGAATTGGTATCTGTATTTGTATCTGTTGATTTTGTATCAGGAGCACTTACGCTGATATATTTACCCGATACATACCCTGTAACCGTCTTTCCATTCACTTTAACACTGATTTTATACCAGTAGGTGCTCGATTTCTTTGTTATTCCTTTCACAGTTACCTTTGTGTTCTTTTTAATCTTTGCAAGGGACTTAGAAGATGTTGACATTTTTTTTCGCACATTCAGCTGTGTTACGACCTTACTGTTTACCTTACCTGTAAGAGGAAATGTTTTTGTCACATAAGCACCAGAAATATATCCTGTCTTCGATTTTCCATTTACTTTTGCTTTACATTTGTACCAGGTAGCCCCATTATTCTTAACCTGTCCCAAAATCGTAACTGCATCATTCTTAGCCACGTACCCATAGGTTGTATAGTTTGTCCCCGCTTTTTTACGTATGTTTACCTTTGCATTCGTCTTTGCTGGCAAACTAATCGCAGAAGAACATGTCGTTGCCGCTTCAGCCTTTGTTCCAGATAGTAAAATACCATAAGCCACAAGTAATAATGCAAATAAAACATATTGTTTATTTTTTCCACTTCTTGTATTCTTCTTATATTCCATCTGCTGTACACCTCTCACTTCTAAATTCTATGGTAACTTAACACAACAAACCTCTCGCTAAAATACCCACATTTCCTCAATAGTGCTTCTCGCAAAATAAATTTACATAATATAGTTACATAATACTATATTACTT
>CAMWYJ010000100.1 GCA_947178445.1 uncultured Clostridium sp. | reverse complement strand
GGTGGGATTATTCGAGGGCTCCCCTTAATCTCAATGGACGGATATGTTTTCCGGCTGCTATTGGGTTTGGATTGGCAGGACTGCTTGTATTGCATGTTATTTATCCGTTTGTAGAATATATGACAGGTCTTATTCCTACGGTGTTACTGCAGGTGGTTGCCTTTGCGTTCCTGCAGGGGTTTGTGCTGGATCTGCTTGTAACTGTTTGCGCCCTTTCTGGGTTTCCATATGCCCGGAAAACTCGCTTTATCGCGCATCAAAGGATTTCTCCAAGAGTCAGAGCAGAGAACCATAGGAGAATATTTCGTATATATACAATCAAAAGAAGTATAATTGGAGAACAATAAAAATGGAGGTAAAAAATGAAAAAAGGACACAAGAAAGTGATTTTAGATAACATTGTATTTGGCACAAGCGCAGCAGTATTACTTTTTATGGGAGTAATGCTATGCTTAAAGGTAAAATGGGACGACTAATGAAAAAATTTTTTAATAATCTTAAAAAGTATGAGAACAAAAAAAGTGTTCTGTTTATTTACTTCACCATCCGTATCCTGACTTTGGCGGCAGTGATAATATCTTGCATAAGAGGAAATTGGGGCGACTGTCTTTCCTGTGTTTTGGCTCTTTTCCTGCTTTTGCTACCGTCTGTTTTGGAACGAGGATTAAAAGTTGAACTGCCGTCTGCTTTGGAAACGGTCATTATTCTAATGGTATATGCGGCGTGGGTACTGGGAGAATCGGAAAGTTTTTATATCCGTTTTCCCTGGTGGGATACAATGCTGCATACAATGAATGGCTTTTTATGTGCAGCGATTGGTTATGCACTTTTTGACCTGCTAAACAAGCACCCGGCTTCGACATTTAATCTCAGACCGTTATATATGGCACTGATGTCCTTTTGCTTTTCCATGACAATCGGTGTTTTATGGGAATTTTTTGAATTTGGGGCAGACTATTTTTTCCACCTTGATATGCAGAAAGACACAGTTATTACACAGATTTCATCTGTTATGTTGGATTTGTCAGGAGGAAATAAGGTTGTTACCATTTCAGATATTTCGGATGTGAGCGTGAACGGGCGCAGTCTTGGTATGGGAGGATACATAGATATTGGTCTTTATGATACGATGGGAGATTTGTTTGTTAATTTTATCGGAGCTGCGGTGTGTAATTTGATTGGCTTCTTTTATGCGAGTAAAAAGAAGTTTTACAAATTTGCACAGAGTTTTATACCAAAAGTATTTGTTAAAGATTCAAGCGGTAAATAGTTGATAAAAAGGTGCCGTTTGTTTACAACATAAGAGGGTAAAAAAATGAAAAAGAACTGGCTGAAAAACGGACAGAACTTTCGGCTATACATTATGGTATTTGTAACGGTTCTTTCTGTTGGACTTTCGATTTTGGTTTTTCAATCCGAATATGCCAAAAATCCGGCAGCCTGCTTTTTGTATTCTATCATAATTTTGAATATGATTTCACTGGCAGTTATGGCTTTGCGGATATATAGAGATATCCGCAAGAAGCCAGAAAAATGCTTATGCGTAAGAAAACTGTTCAATCAAAACAATGATGTTCATGTTTTAGCATCTTCCTATTTTTCGCTAGCGATCAATATTGTATGTATTTCTATTAAATTATGGATGGGGATTGTTTATCGAACTTATTTCCTAATTGTTTTAGCAGTCTGTTATATAGCGCTTGCGCTTATACAGGTTTTTGTTTTGCGATGTTCCAGAAAAATACAGTATAATGATAATCCGCTACGGGCTGCGTATTCTGTATATGCCATCACAGGAGGACTGTTGTTTTTGTTAAATTTAAGTTTGTTTGCAGCCGGATGGATGATAGTCGCCTATGGATCACACATATCTTATCCCGGCTGTCTGTTGTACGTTATGATAGCTTATGCTGTTGTACGGAATGTTTTGGCTGTGAGGGACTTGTTGAAAACAAAAAATGAGGACAGTCCTGTTATAAAGTCGATTTATGCAATCAATTATGTTTGCGCATTGATATCCATTCTTTCCCTCCAATCAGCTATACTGTTTCGGTACTGCCCGCCGGAGAGCGTTTTCCCACAATGGATGAACGCTTCTACTGGTACTTATATATCTGTCATCATCATGACTATGTCGACGAGGATTATTATGATTGCGGTACGGGAAAAAAATAACCTTCAAGGATAAATAGGGTAAGAAAAAAGGTACTGTATGGTGCGCATGAGCTGAATAAAATTTATGCTTTTATACGGAGGAAGTAAAATGCATGATGAAAAAATATTTCGGCTTGCAAAGCCAAAAAAGAAGGGATTACTGCCGTTGCTGTTTAGCAGGTTTTTGTTTGTAGTGCTGCTGCTCTTGTTGAATATATGCAAGATAATCATTGTCCACAGATGGCTGAATGAATATATATCCAGTTTTTCATTTATCACAGCAGTATTTACATTGTTTATGGTTCTCTATCTGTTTAACTGCAATATGAATGCAACAGCAAAGCTGACATGGATGCTTATCATTGCGCTTTTGCCTTTGCCGGGAGCGGTTTTTTTGTGTTTTACACAGTCCGATATACTCCATGGCGTGATAAAAAAGCGTGCAAATAAATTAATTGACAGTACGAAACAGGCTGTCATCCAGCCGGAAGATGTAATCCGACAGGTAAAAGCGGATGGTTCCGGTGTTGCTTCGCTGGTGCAATATCTGAACAAGGGCGGATGCTTTCCTCTTTTTAATAATACAGATACGACATATTTTCCGATTGGGGAAAAGAAATTTGCAGCTATGCTGGAAGAACTGAAGAAAGCAGAAAAATATATTTTTATGGAATATTTCATTATTGAAGAGGGCTATATGTGGGGCAGTATTCTGGAAGTGCTTATAGAAAAAGCGAAAGCTGGGATAGATGTTCGGGTCATGTATGATGGGATGTGCGAAGTGTCGTTTCTGCCTTCTAATTATGCACGGCTCCTTGAAAAACATGGAATAAAAGCAAAGGCATTTTCCCCAATCATGCCAGTGGTATCGTCCCATTATAATTACAGGGATCACCGAAAGATATTAGTGATAGATGGAAAAACAGCCTTTAATGGCGGGGTTAATCTATCAGACGAATATATCAACCATATAGAACGGTTCGGGCATTGGAAGGACACCGCAGTGATGGTAAAAGGGGATGCAGCGAAAAGTTTCGCCCTGTTATTTCTACAGATGTGGAATATTGATGAAAAGGCACCGGAATTTTTGACGTATTTAGAGGATGATGGGTATTGTCCGGAACATCCCAATGGTTATGTCATGCCTTTTGGAGACAGTCCACTGGATGAGTATCGGGTAGGCGAAACAGTGTATATGGATATACTGAATCGTGCAGACAGATATGTACATATTATGACGCCTTACCTGATCCTTGACGAAGAAATGGAGGCAGCACTGAAATATGCTGCACTGCGGGGGGTGGATGTAAAACTGATACTGCCCGGCATTCCTGACAAGAAAGCGGTGTATACACTTGCGAAGTCGCATTATCTGACGCTTGTAAATGCAGGCGTGAAGATATATGAATATACGCCGGGATTTGTCCATGCAAAGGTTTTTGTGAGCGACGATAAGAAAGCGGTAGTGGGGACAATTAATCTGGATTACCGGAGTTTTTACCATCATTTTGAGTGTGGTACATTCCTTTACCGGACAGATTGCATAGCGGATATTGAGTGTGATTTTCAGAATACGCTTGAAAAATGCCGTCATGTTACGACTACAAGCATACGGAATGAAAAAAAGAGTTATAAACTGATAGGCAGTCTTTTGAAGTTCATAGCGCCGTTACTGTAAAAGTTATTTCTTGAATAAAATTTATGCTTTTATGTGGAGGAAGTAATATGGATATGTTATTAAAATTTTTTGTTTGCTTTATAGCTGGAATTGGCGCAGGCTTGGGAACGGGCTTTGCAGGCATGAGTGCTGCTGCTGTAATCAGCCCTATGCTGATTACTTTCTTAAACATGGATGCATATGAAGCAGTAGGGATTGCATTGGCAAGTGATGTGCTGGCAAGCGCGGTAAGCGCGTACACATACGGAAAGAACAGGAACCTTGACATTAAAAACGGACTTATTATGATGGTCAATGTACTGATTTTTACTATTGTCGGGAGCTGGGTATCCAGCCTTCTGCCCAACAGTACTATGGGCGGTTTTTCTGTGTTTATGACATTTATTCTTGGAATCAAATTTATCGTAAAGCCTGTTATGGCGACAAAAGAATCAATGACTGTTGTTTCCGTAAAAAAACGTATAACTCAGTCTGTCCTTTGTGGTATGGCAATCGGTTTTATTTGTGGATTTGTTGGTGCCGGAGGCGGTATGATGATGCTTCTGATTTTGACATCCGTGTTGGGCTATGAACTAAAGACCGCTGTCGGTACAAGCGTGTTTATTATGTCATTTACGGCTCTGACAGGTTCATTTAGTCACTTCGCAATCGCTGGTGTTCCTGATATATGGGTTCTTTTATTCTGTGTCTTTTCTACTCTTCTGTGGGCAAGAGTTGCCGCCCGTTTTGCTAACAAGGCGGATGCAGTAACCTTAAACCGGGCAACGGGTATTATTTTGGTTATCCTTGGTGTTGTTATCATGGGGGTTAGGTTGATTCAGTTGTAGCAAAGGTTAATATAGAATCTTCACTGTATGTGCTGGAGCAATCAGGACATAGCCGATATGAAGAAAAGGATGAGACTGACGAGATGTGGCTGTGAATCGGGATTGCTGTAAAACCCAGGCAGTGGCGATGACAGCGGTTTCGGCAGAGGTACGGACACTCTAGTACAGGAAACAGAGTAGCCATTCATCAAGGGAGCGGACAACAAGACAGGCTGGGATGTGATCCGTGCCGAGGAAGAACAGCACAGGAGGGATGCATCCCGGGATAAGGCGGGCGACATTGACTTTTATGCCAGGATGGGGACGGGCTCGGTATCGGCTGATATCATCAGCGATTTAGCCGGTGAGAACTAGCATTCACCAACGCCTCCGATTACGTCATTGTGGCGGATACGGTAACACAAGTAGGGGGTGAACCTTCTGGCTTTGTCCCAGAAACGCCTGTGTAAGACTCACAGCTCCAGAACCCGCAGACAGGGCAGTCATGTTCATCGTAAGAAAGAAGGGGAAGGAGGATGTGGACGGCGGGCAGGCTGCAGCAGCCCTGGTTCCGGTAAAAACCGCCTGTTATAAAGCCGCTTTGTATGCAAGGCTTTCTGAGGAAACGAAAGGCAACAGGGAGCGGGCAACGGTGGAGACGCAGATGGAACTGCTGCGGAAGTTTGTGGCAGAGAATGATGATATGGTTATCTTTAAAGAGTATGCGGACATTTCCTATTCCGGCACAAACTTTGAAAGGCCGAGTTTTGAGGAAATGATAAAGGATATGTGCAGCGGCTTATTAAACTGTATTGTCGTGAAGGACTTCTCCCGTTTTGGGAGGGATTATCTGGAAGTAGGGCGTTTTTTGGAGTACATCTTCCCCATATTGAAGATACGGTTTATATCCGTGAATGACGGTTACGACAGTGATGATAAATTCGGCACGACGGGCGGCATGAGTGTTGCGTTAAAGAATCTTGTATATGGGATGTACAGTGCGGACTTGTCAAAGAAAGTCCGGAGTGCCAGGGATACGAGGGTGAGGAACGGAGAGTTTGTCGGGCAGTTTGCCCCTTATGGGTACATGAAGAATCCGGAGGATAAACATGAACTGCTGGTTGATGAAGATGCGGCTTGGGTGGTCCGTAAAATCTTCCGTATGGCTGCTGATGGGGTAAGCCATACGGAGATTGCAAGACAACTCAATGAGGGAGGAATACCTACAAGGTATATGTATCACCAGTTAAAAGGCGATAATTTCCCGGATAAACAGCCGCATGTTAAGGTGAAGCTGTGGGATAACAGCGCTGTCAGGGACATCATTACAGATGAAACATATCTTGGCACAATGTTCTGGAACAGGGCAAAATGCGGCATGGATACCAATAAAAAGCGGATAGAGCAGCCGAAGGAGAGGTGGATCATTGTAGAGAACCAGCATGAAGCCCTTATATCAAAAGAACTTTTTCAGAAAGCTAAAGATAACATTGTTGGGCGTGATATGAGTAACAGGAC
>CAMWYJ010000099.1 GCA_947178445.1 uncultured Clostridium sp. | reverse complement strand
ATAAGTAATGCTTTCTTCTACATTTGCATCCATTTCCTTTTCATCGGAAATGTCTACAGTAGAACTTTCCATAGCTTCACTTTTAATGCTTCCTGCTTGTGAATTTTCTACACTTTCTATTTGTGCCTGGGCAACATTCTGTGATGCTACCGCCTCTGACTGGACAGCCATATACACTGCTCCCCCAATGACACATAGGGATACAACTGCAATAGTGCCCGCCACTACTTTTGCTTTGACCGATGCTGATGCAAGTTTGCCAGCCACACCCTTTTTCCCCACAAGCCTGGGGATGGCAGATGCCACCTTTCTGGAAACCTCTTCTGGTATCTCGCAGGCAGATACATCTTCCTTGAACATGACTGCCAGGAGCGGGGCAACAGTATGGAGCCTTATCCCCTGCTTCTTCTCCGTCACAAGCACTCCATCCCTTATTTTTGCCTTTGCCCTTGATAAATATGTTTTCACCGTGTTCTCGGGCAGGCCAAACTCCTTTGCGATCTCCGACAGTCTCTGCTCATTGTAATAGTATGCCACAATGCAGAGTCTCTGCATCTCTGAAAGCTGTGTGTCAATAATTTCCCTGACAAGCCGTTGCTTCTCCCTGTCCTGCATAATCTCTTCTGGTATGATGTTGTCATCATCTGCAAGATTCTCTAAGGTATTCTCGCCGTCAAGAAGTAAATGTTTCTTATTCTTCCTCAGATAAGCATAGCATTTTCTGGTGGCAATGGCCCCTGCCCATTGCAGGAAACTGCCCTCATTCTCTAGCTTCTGGATGCTCCTGCTGATCTCCACATAGGTATCCTGCATAATGTCGGCAATGATATCCTGCTCATTGTCATTGCCCGACATGACCTTATGTATGCAGGTATATATGTACCTGTTTGACCTCTCGTAAATAGCTGTAAAGGCTTCTGCCCTCCCTGCCCGATAATCACTCACTGCCTGTCTCAATTCCTTCGTCTGTTCCATAAATTCTCCTCCTCGTAATGTTATTCTCTCGTTGCAGTTCTTTTATCCTGCTGTATAAGAGAGAACCTATTGTTTTAAAAAGTTTCAAAATATTTGTAAAATATTTGCTATTTTTTAGAGCTCAATTTTACGTTTCCTATATATAGATTATAACGTATATCTGGTATATATGCAAGGCCGTATGTGCAATATATTACCCCTATATCCTTGTGTTTTACCGCATTTCTAGCCACTATACGAATATATATTCAACATATTGCACATGCTAAATCTAATATATATTCAATTGCTTGCATGGATACTACAATGAATATGACAGCACTGTTTATGTCGATGAAAGGGAGGTTTTTGCATGATTTCTTATGAGCCATTATGGGCCACCATGAAAGAGCATGGAATTAGCAAGTATCAATTAATATACCATTGGGGGATTTCAAGTAACACACTTAGAAGGATTGGGCATCATATGCCGATCAGTACCAATACTTTAAATGAGTTATGCATGATCCTCAATTGCAGGGTAGAAGATATATTAAAGTTTGTTGCGACAGAGGAAGAAATAAATACAATAAACCAGCGAAAAGAGGAAATCAGCAATTTTAGAAGAAAGAGGCAAAAAAAATAAGCCCACGTTCCAAAATGGAAACCATGGGCTTTTTTGTCTTTTTCAGCTAACCTGCTCCAATTAAGGTAACATGCAGTGAACCCTTTGAAACAATGGCAGTTAAGGTACTGCCATCCTTCAATGTCTTATAGCATTTACAGGTTGCAAGCCCTTATCGGGCTCCCCCTTATTGCGGGGTCTGTATATTATAAGCACCGCCCCGCAGATTATAACTGAAAAACTGTTTTTAATGGAGAAAAATATTTTTTCTTTATGCATTGGAGGTTCTTCATAAACAAAAGTGCCACAAACCCAGTAAAATCAATGGTTTTGAGTATTTTGGCCCTCAAAAAAAAAGCAAAAATTTATTAAAAGATATAGGAGAAAATTTCTGCCGTTAAAAGAAAAAGTGGGATGCTGGTATAGGGATATGAATTGCCTGCATAAAAGAAAAAGATTTATTTTCTTTTGCAGATGATTAGCTATCAACTACAAGCTACCTGCTTTTTCCTTTTTACGGAGCAACTTCTTTTCTCTTGCATAAAACATTTATCTTTAGATAGCATGAATCTTGAAACATATGGTTTGAATATTAAGCACATGAGTTTTATTTCAAATAACTCATATAGAAAAGATATGTTAAAAAACAGTTATTATATAGGGCAACACAGGGCTTTTTTTTAACTTACAAAATCGCTATAAACGTTGATTTTACGGGCAAAAATGGCATTTCCGCCACAGAAGAAAATTTTCCGTAGATTAAATATCAAAATCCCCATTTCTGGAAAGTTCACATGCAAAACAATATCTGCAGCTACTTATTACACTGTCTGTTTTCCAAACATCTCAAGATATTCCTAAGCTGTTATTTTTATTGTATGAGTTATTCTAAGCATAAAAAGAGTAGCTTTCGCCACTCTCTTTACAATTGTTAATTCTCACATTTTTTGCCCAATCCACTAAAAGCCTTTATAATTGTTTCTGATATCTGCTCAGTTATTCGAAGTTCTTCTTCTACAACTTTATAAATTTCGTCAACTTCCGAATCAAGACAACATTCATTACTAAACCATTCTTCAAAATCTATTAATTCTGTTTCTCCACCTGCAATAAGTTCTTCATGAATTTTCCTGTATTTATTATCATGTCCATCATCATATCTTCCAAAATCGAATAGATCAGAGCCATATATATCTTCTACCTGCCAAGGATATCCCAATTGAAATCTTAAATCTTTGTCAAAGTAAAGATGCAGATCATATATTGAAATCAGGCTTTTTCCTAACCCTTCCTCAATCATATCACGGCCTCTAGTTTCAAGTTCAATAAAATAGTCACTTTCCATAATCATTTCCTCCCAGATTTTATTTTTACGAAAAACTCTTAGGCAGCAAAAATATCATATATAGTTAAATATCTTATTGCCTAATTCTATTATATAACACTTTTTCTAAATTGTAAATAGTTTATTATTAAATTATTTATTTATTTTCATATTTCATATATTATCTTGCATTATCCATCACATTTTTACAGCATATCAATCTGATTTACTTTCTTGGACACATGCTTTATAATATAACCAATACAACATTTTTAAAGGAGAGAAACTATGTCATCTTACAAACTACCTGATTTAGCATATCTGCATGGCCCTAAAAGGGACAGGTTCCAGCAATTTATAAATAATTCAGCTTATATCCTAAATCTCTTATATGATATAGACTATCAACCAAACGTGGTCAAAAGACCTTTTACGGAGAAACTGACAAAGCATCCTGATGAGGGAAACATGGAATACCTAAAAAGCCTTATCTGTATGAATAATGGGGCCAAAAGCCTTATTATAGCCCCAACTGGTTCGGGCAAAACCTATTCCGTTGATGCTATATTCAAACAAATAAAGGCTGAATCAGAGGAAGAACAGATTTTATGTCTCCTTTGTCCAAACAGGGTACAGAACATCCAGAATGAAAAAAGTGACGTTTATTCTTTTGAGGCATTAATTGAGGGTGTATGCCTGGAAGACAATGGGCAGAACATTCGGCAGATTTCCGCCGTGTATGATAAGATACCAGAAATAAGAAAATATAAAAAGGAACACCCTGACTGTAGGCTCCGTGTTGTAATTGATGAATGCCACAACCTTATTTCCGCGAATATTTTTAGGGAACAGGCTGTTCAGGCAATAATGAGGCTAATACGAAGCAATGTTGCCGATTCCTATACTTTCATCACTGCCACTTACGACAATATGTGCTGTTTTGCCTTTGATCATATTGTCCTGTTTGAAGATAAAAGCTATAAGCCTGTGTTTGGCTCCATAGACATAAGGTTTACGGAGAAGAAATATTTTGAAAACCTGGTCATGGATACGGCATTAAAAGAAAGGAAAGCTTATATCCGCTTAAACCACAGGGATAGTATTAAACGGATAGAAAAGGCTTTATTGGATAAAGGACAGAAATGCTTTTCTGTTACTTCGGATGACAAGGGATATACAAAAAACAGTGATGGAACTATAACCTACAACAACACTATTTTTGACCATATCACCAATCATGATGACCTTTATAACAATGAGGGAGAGGCAGATACAATCCTTGCCACATCCCTGCTGGATGCAGGTACAAACTTTACAAAATACAGCCCTGAAAGTACCCCTGTATTTGCTGTATTTAGTCCAGAACTTATGAACATTGACGAAATAGAACAGTCCTTTAACAGATTCCGCCCGCAAAAGGATACAGCAGGAAATATTATCCAGCTGGACCATGCCGTAATCCTGCACCAGAGACCAACCCATGATATTACACGGGCTATGATTACCAAACATGACAGTGCTGGGAATTCTACACCCATAAAGTTAATTCCCATTAAGGCACTGGTTTATACAGATAAGACAACACCTGAGGAGGAAAAAGAGGACAGATTCAACGGAGTGCTAACCATCCCAGGAAAGTATTTTGAAGATCTGGAAGATGGTAAGTATGTTATTGAATTTGTATTCGGACACAACTTTGATGTTCCCTGTAAACTCCATGTAAACTATACACCAGAAACAGACATTGATACACTGGAAGCACTTGAGGAAATTCATCAGAAAAACATATATAAAGTTCTCAATAGCGATAAAGATAATTATGATTATACCGCCCATATTATTTCAAGGGATGCCCTGATGGACATAAATGCAATTACGGAAATCCTCAACCGACAAAGCAAAAAAATTCCCGAAGATAGCGACTGGGATTTCTTTAACTACCATACTGGTGATGAAACAGTCAGCAGCACTTTACCATTAAGACCTTTTACCTTTTTTACTGAACTTACCAGTATAGTTACCAATTATCTGCAGCGGGCCAAAGTATTCCAGAAACGTCTGTATGGCTATCGGGAAATCAACAACCTAATCCCGATGGATGAGGAAAATATGGGAGGAATGACAGAACAGGAGCATATGGAAAGCCTTTTAAATATGTTTAGGAGCAGTGACCAGACTGGCATCAGCAATGCTTTAAGTCTCACCGACTCTCTCAGCCTGTGGATTGATTATAATAAGCTGTTTAATATCGCCTATTCCGCTTACCAACGCCAGTATTACTTTTACCCTGAACGGCTGGCAGATGAATTACAGCAAAGGCTGAATATCCCTGTATCAATCTCCTGCCACACTCCTAATGACTACAGTATTGAGAAAATTGAGGAAGATCGGGGGACACTGCTAAATAACCTGAACAGTCTTTACCAGAACCCCTCCACTAAAGGCATCCTTTGCAATGTGCTTCACAATGGCGGCAGCATCCCCATTGACTTAGATGATGTACAGCGGAAAATGCTCGCTGATATTCTACAGAGCAGACTCTATAAAGAATATAAAGACCTGAAAGAACTTTCACCAATCTTAACCTTTGATTACATCATTAAGGTTTTGAACACTGCCAAAAACGAAAGGGATACCAACAAGCACATCAAACGTTTGAAATATATGTTTATTAATCAATCCATAGTGCTAAAGGGTGCTTTGCCCTTTTCCAGTAAGCCCATGCAAATGCAGTTTACAGAACAGAGAGTCCTTATTGACATAATAAATGAAAGGAAGAAAGGTAAGGGTAAAGCGATAAAAAACATCACCCTTAGTAAAGGAGCCATGGAATCTCTACGTAATGAATTTAACGAAAAAATGTCCGCCACTATACCATCCTATTCACCGATGACTAAGACACCATTTAAGAACCTTGTGTACTCTGTTTATAATGTCATTAACCAAGACATCAAATCCAGAGAGCCAGAGCTGACAGAACCTATCTTAAAGGTTGATGATGTACCTTTCAAATAAATGTTGTACATATCGAACAGGAAATAGGCCCCTCTGCTTGTTTCCTGTTCTTTTAGGGTTTGATGGTATGAAATTAGCCTTATTCATATGCAAAAGTGCCACGAATCCAGTAAAATCAATAGTTTCAAGCATTTTGGCCCTCAAAAAAATGTAAAAATTTATTAAAAGATGTAGGAAAAATTTCTGCCTTTTAAGAAGAAAAAGTGGGATGCTGGGTATAGGGATATGAATTGTCCGCATAAAAGAAAAGGATTTATTTTCTTTTGCAGATGATTAGCTATCAACTACAAG
>CAMWYJ010000098.1 GCA_947178445.1 uncultured Clostridium sp. | reverse complement strand
AAGCAAAGTGCAGCTTTCCCACGTCCTGCAAACAGAGTTACCCACAACTCCATAAGACAGCCAGTTATACGACATTTCCACAATGCCGATTACGCCGGAATCCCACTCATTCATTCATTCTATCTTTTTATCAAAAAAGCCCTGCATTATACAGAGCCTTTCTAAGCCTTGATTAACCGCTAACTGCTGTTCTTTCTCCCACAGGAACAATATTATAGATATATCTCCGCTGTTTTCGCAAAATCAGCTTTTCTCACGATAAGTTCCGACTGTTTTTCTTCCGTCAGGCTCTCAAATACACCCTTATATATAGATACGCACGCTTATCTCTCCCGGTATCCGCGAATTGAGATATCCGCCATTTTAGCCTTGTTATTACGACAATCATCTTTTTGATTGCCGTAATGGCAAGGATTCCAGGGGTGTGGGGGAGGAAGACCCCCACGGAAAATCTGGATATCCCAATTTGCGACAACTGGGAGCAAATAAAGTGCAAATCAATACGCATTCTTTCTGCATCCCGGAAGCGTCCGTCATATACCTGCTCTCCATGCGGCTGGAAAGCCGATTATAGAACGCATCTGCATCTTTGAGTGCCATCCCCGCCAGGTTCTGTATATCCTTAAGCACAAGGTTGTACAAGTCCCTCGCCTCCACCTTGTGGCTGGTGCAGGCATCCTTCCCCAGCCGGTTATAAGTCTGGCAGATGTAGTATGCCTTGTCTATGGGCTCCCGTTCTTTCCTGGTAAACCGGTTCTTCCCCGTCCTCCCGATTTTCTCATAACGCACCTGCATGGATTTCCCGCAGGTGGCGCAGTAGATGATGCCGTGGGAGATGTTGTAAAAAGGGCAGGCGTTTCCCTGCATGATCGTGGGCCTGCGGTCAATGACCTCCTGCACCTGCGCCCATTCCTCCGGGGTGACGATCGCCTCATGGCAGCCCTCGATCACTTCCCAGTCCTCACGGGGGATGATGTCATATGTATTGTGGAATACTCTCTACACTCATCAATCTGCTCGTCCTTGCGTTTATAATTGTCAAGGCTTGGCATTCCGTTAGTATAAAGGTTAAATGCCAACCGTACCACTTTGACACTGCCGCTTGTCTGCCAGCCTTCATTAAGACATTTTAACCTGAGATTCCCTGTCTTGATGTTATAAATCTGGTCGAAATGTTCCCTGGTATCTCTTAAAATGCCAAGGACATAGAACAATGCTTGATGAAAGCAGTCCTGAGACCTGGCTTGTGCCAATTTCTCGTAATAAAATCTTTCATGTTCCTTGTCCGCAAAAACCATGTGTGTGTTGTTGGCGCTCTGCGCCTCTGCTCTTAACGCTGTGTTGTTCATCATTTCTACCTCCAATTTTCTTTTTTGACCATAACAAAAGGACACTCCCAAATTCTCACTTGGAAAGTGTCCTAAAGGTACATACCCTATAAAACTGAATGTCGCACAAAACGTATTATCAAGTATTATTCCGTATTATGCGTAGCAAATTTGTAGTAAATTTGTAGTAAATCGCAACTCAAAATCGCTGAAACCCTTGATTTTACTGGTTTTCTTTACTCAAAGTTTTCATCGCCGGGATTTTAAGTCAGTTTAATTTAAAATGGCTTATTTCCCTTTATTTAGCCGCTTTTCGGTATCTCTACCACAGCAATATAACGCTGTTTCATTGATTAAAGCTCTTGAATTTGTCGTACTCTTGTCGTATGGCACACAATTTGTCGTACTCTCTGTCAGTCCTAGCCGGACTCTTTCCTAAAATACATCTAATTTGTGTGCTAAATTTTGAATTGCTTCTTGTTTCTTTGCATCGGTGACCTCTGCATAAATGTCCATCGTGGTTTCAATATTAGCGTGTCCCATAATGGACTGAATCACCTTTAAATTTGTTTCATTCTCGCAAAACCTCGAACAAAAGGTATGCCTCAAATGATGACATGAGAAATGTGGTATTAGCACAGGCTCCCGGCGTTGCTTGGAAGCATTAACCACTTCTTCTGCATTGTACGATTCGTATATACGCTTAATCGCCCTGTTGATAGCCTGCGGATTATGGACATTACCAAAACGGTTCATAAAGATAAAACCTTTCATTCCGTCAATTTCTGTTTCGTTAAATCCATTCTCCTCCTGATCTGCAAGCTCTGTCTGGAGTGCATCGTAAACTGCATCCATCATCGGAATAATGCGTATACCCGCTTCTGTTTTTGGAAGTGATATAGAAAACGTACACATAGGGTGTTCTTTAAATTCCCTACTGTAATAAACAAGGCTATGGTTGATACTGATTATCCGCTTTTCAAAATCTACATCTTCCCACCTTATCCCAATCGCTTCCCCTATCCTACACCCCGTTCCTAACAGGAACTTGAATAAAGGCATCCAACGGTAAAATTGGGGATTGTTTTCTATATAGTTTATAAAGGCTCTCTGCTGTTCCAGAGTTAAGGCGTGTCTTACGCCATGATTTCTACCCGGCTGTTTCTTTACCTGCGCCATAACCCCGTCACTTGGATTATTACGGATAATGTCATCCCGCACTGCCAACTGGAATGTTGGGTGAAGCACCGTATGGATTGTTTCCAATGTGTTGATCTGCATTTCCTTGTCCTTCAGCAAATGCTGGTAGAACTGCAACACATCAGAAAACTTTATCGTTGCGATTTTCTTCTTCCCAAACCCTTTCCGGATAAAACGGTCATACATATATTTGTAGTTCCTCATAGTTGTTCCCCTGAGTTCTGACTTTGTAGATATATACCTGTCAAAAACAAAATTGACCGTTGCACTGCCAGCTACATAGGTATCCAATCCGTCTAACTGGTCTTTAATCAGCTTTTCTTCCCTCTCACGCAGCTCCATAATATCCTTAGAATAGATGCTCCGGCGTTTCCCTTCCGGATCAGTATAAGTATATACATACTTGCCATCGCAACTGCGTTGAGTTTCGCCTTTTCTTAAAACTCTCCCTTTATTATCCTTTCTTGATTTTGCCATCTCTGCTCCTTTCTCAAGGAAAGAGATTTCGTACTAGCTACTTATGGTTTCTTCCATTGCATATTGCAAATCAATACCCTTTTGTAGCACCTGCGTTATGGTCATGTCATGTTTGGACGCATATTCCCTAAGTTTTGCGGCTTCTTCCTCTGTCAGCTTCAATCCGATAAGGTTTTTCTTTGGATTGTCTGACTTTGGTCTGCCTGTCCTCGCCACAATATACACCTCCATCCATTTCATAATCATTATACTTTCAGTTTAACCAAAAGTCAATACTTATTTTCAGTTATACGAAAAATCTTTCTTGACTAAAATACCAGTCCCCTATTTCACACGAAATGATTCAAGATATTCGTCAAATACATCTAAATCGACTAATACCATCCTGTCAATCTTCAAGATAGCACCTGCATCTTTCGCCAAAGACTGGAACTTATTCATTCCCATGCTGTACATTTCTGCGCCTTCCTTATATCTGACTAACCTCTTTTTGTTAATTGCTTTTGGTATTCTCTGCATTAAAATAGTCCTCCTTTTTTGCACAGCCTTATCTGCTAATAAATAAGCAGAATATACTTCTCCCCATTTATTAGCAGATAAAAACTGCATTACAGGTGGCAGCTCATTACACTGCCCACATCGGTCTTGCACCGTCATTTAATTGACCGGATCACAAATCTCTCTGCAATCCGGAAGTATCATTATCACAGATATGCTTCATCGCCCCATGTAACTGCTACATATTTTGCCTGATCCAACTCGCTCCTTACCTTTGTTTCAATGCAATCTTTCAGCATTTCTTCACGTTCACTCTGCCATAAGGCAGAGCAGGTACATCATGGCGCATCCGCTTAGTGGCTCTACATATCCTCACGTCCTGTATGCAATACAATATTCAGTTGTCAAGGTACATCTGCACATACTCCGGTCAGCCAGCGGAAAGGGACACCGCCGACCTTCTGTTATGCAACTTCAAAAGCCAATATTTTTGTAATCAGCTTCGTTTCTAATCTGCGACGTAAAGTTTCATCAACACAGTAATGCGGATTGCCGCATTCGTCATAGAGCCTTCTTGTAGCCAGAGCTGCAATATAACCCTCATAATGTTTCAGAACCTTATTGATTGCTTCCACATCGCCGGAAGCCGCTGCCGCTATGATATGGTAGGGCAGCAATTTTGAACACTTACTTGATTTCTCCATTTCTGATACCTTCCATAATCTTTTTTAATTCTTGAAGTGAGCTGACACGATGATGATGAATGGTACTCCTGACCAGATTCATGTGCTTTGCAATTTCCGTATCTGACATATCCATGAAAAAAGACAGCAGAATAACATTCCGCTTTTTCTCCGGCAGATACTTCAACGCTTCGCCAATAAGCTCGTCCTTTACTTCAATGTCATAATCAAGGACACGAAACATTTCTGATTCTGCTATGTACTCGTCCACAGTATTCAACCGATTCAACTCCTCCTCTGGCACTTGTGATAAAGAAATTTCATGCCTGCCCCGGTACTCCATTTCCTTTTCATAGTTGACTTTTTCACCATGCAATACCATTTTGCAGAAACTGTCAAACTGATGCCTGACCGTCTGCTTTTTATCGGAAGAAGATTGCCCCATAAGAGTTCACCTCCTTCCGTATCCAAATGGAACAGAGTGAAATAGTTCTCCCTTTCACTCCATATCCCAATTGGGAGTAGGTAAAGCGTCGAAAACTCTCCAACTTTTTTAAAAAGTTTTCAAATATATAAAAAACGCCCTGACAGGCTGATGCCCGCTGGACGTTATTCATATCTGATATTCTGATTTCTCCACACACTGCAAGTGTGCATAGTTCACTTTTCAGGTTATAGCTTGCTGCATTGCCAGCAAAACAAACTATAAAAGAACCTTTCCACGCCAAAAGCAGAATAGATTCCAAATGTCATAAAAATATCCTTTAGACCGTTCAGAACACATAAATTCCCCTAAACGTACCCAAAGGATAAAATCAACGTGAAAAAACCTTTGAATACTGCGTTTTTTTATATGCAATATCCAAAGTCTTTCTATTCTGTTATGTGCATTATGCCCCTTTGATAAAGTGAAATATTAGTGCATTTTCAAAGTAAAATGTGCAATATACACTATACATGGAGGTGCATTTATGGCAAGGACTAAGAAAATTGACAAGGAAATGGGATTCCGTCTGAAGCAGGCTAGAACCGACCAGAAGCTGACCTATGAAGAATTGGCTGAAAAATCCGGTGTTTCATCACGCTATATCAAAGAAATTGAAAATCATGGAAATGTACCAAGCCTTGAAAAACTAGGGCAGCTCATACGAGCCTTACATATTTCCGCTGATCCTTTCTTTTATCCAACTGCTCCGGCAGACAACCTTGACTACCGAAGGCTTTTGGTTTATCTATCACAATGCACAGAAGAACAGATAACAACTATTCTCGCCATTGTGGAAGCCTATCTTCGGACTTATAAATATCCCAAAGAATAGGATACTCAAAATAACTTGATTCTAACTTGATTATTTCTCGATTATTTCTTAATTTTTAAAGTGAAAACAAGGTAACTCGCCCAAATTTGCCAGTCGCCTTGTTTTTTTCTTTTTATCATTTATATGAAAAAGCAACGATCTGTAATATTCCTATTACAAACCGTTGCTTAGATTTTTGTTGAACCGATAGCCGACACCCCAAACCGTTTGTATATAAATCGGCTCACTTGGATTTCCTTCTATCTTTTCTCTTATATTGTGGATATGGCTCATAACAATATTGTAATCACCCGCATATGCTTCCTTCCAAACAATATCATATATCTGCTCTTTGCTGAATACCCTGCCGGGATTACTGGCTAACAAACACAAAATTTCAAACTCAATATATGTAAGTTCAATTTCAGCATCATTAACCCAAACGCTTCTTTGTACAAAGTCAATTTTCAATGCTCCCTCTTGGATTAGCTTTATACTCTGTAATATATTATATTGTTCAAAATTACTGCTACCATTTACAATGTTCAATATTCCTCTATAAATATCTTCCTCATCATCGGTAAAAGATAAAATCATTACTTTTCCCAAGTTAATCACCTTATTTCACTCTCATCATATACATTGTCATTCTTTTCATAATGTTTACTAGAATCACTTTGAAAAAAACAAGCGTCCCATATTCAAGACAGGTAAGGGACGGGGCTTGTGACAGCCTGCACAGGTTCAAGACCGATTTCATTTGACAGAACGGACAGTACCTTTTCTATTGCCTTTTCTTCATCATCATTGAAAGATAATATTAGTATTTTTGCTAT
>CAMWYJ010000097.1 GCA_947178445.1 uncultured Clostridium sp. | reverse complement strand
AAAGGTAGAGGATGAGGAATACTGATATGGGAAAATTGAATGAAGACAGGGTAGAAAGTATTGTTCAGTTAATACTGGATGATTATACCGATGAAAGGGCAGTCAATAAAACAGATTTATATAATCAGCCTGACAAGAAGGCAATTATAGATATTGTTGAGAAACTATTGAAGATACTTTATCCCGGATATTATAGTGACAAGATTTATAAAATATACAGTTTGAGAAATAATATGTCAGCCACTATTGAAGATGTCATATTCCATTTAAAGAAACAGATTATGATTGTCCTGAAATATTGTGGAACATATTCGGAATACATAGACAATGAATTAGAGGAAAAAGCCCAGAATATGACATTTGATTTTATGGAGAAAATACCACAGATAAGGGCTTATCTGGATACTGATATTCAGGCGGCATATGAGGGTGATCCGGCGGCAGGAAGTAAGGATGAGGTTATTCTGTCATATCCGGGATTATATGCCATTTCCGTTTACAGAATTGCTCATGAGCTGTTCTTGTTGGGAGTGCCAATGATGCCAAGAATTATGACAGAGCATGCGCACGGTGTTACCGGAATTGACATTCATCCCGGTGCCACGATAGGAAAGTATTTTTTTATCGATCATGGCACCGGTGTTGTCATTGGTGAAACAACTGTCATTGGAGAACATGTCAAAGTGTATCAGGGAGTTACCTTAGGCGGCTTATCGACAAAAGGTGGGCAGAAACTGAAAGGGGTAAAGAGACATCCGACAATCGGAGATTATGTTACGATTTACTCTGGCTCTTCCATCTTAGGGGGAGATACGGTGATTGAAGAAAACGTCGTAGTAGGCGGCAATACATTTGTTACAAAATCAATAAGTAAGGACACTAGGGTAAGTGTAAAAGAGCAGGAATTGCAATTTAAAAATTAAGGGAGGTAGGAATTTTGGATATTACCTTACAACAGGTAAGTGCGATGCCTATAGGTGATAATTTATAAAGAGTTTGTGGCAACGATAGGATAATCGCAAATATCAGGAAAAATGCAAACGAGTATATAAAGGGAAGATGCCAGTTAGGTTAAATATAGAAAGGCGAGGTGGAAAATATGGCAACAGTACAATACTCCGGTGTGCGTGAAAGCAGACCGGGAAGAATCAATGATTTAGGTACAACAGGAAAGGAAGTGGAGGAAAACTTTAAAAAAGGCTGTTTAAAAAGAGCAGACAGAAGTTTTGCACAGGGCTTACAATGCCAGCAGATTAACAGTATGGCAGCACTAATGTCATTGGAGGATTCTGTTTTTATTTCCCATTCTCCGCAAGGATGTGTGGGATGTTCCATTATGGCAGTTGATATGTACCGTGTAGGACAGGCGCATAGGGGGATTAAGAATATTAAAAACCCAAGGATTATCGTTACCAATATCGACCAGAAAAGTGTTGTTTTCGGTGGAGAACAGAAATTACGGGATTCTGTGAAAAAAGCGGTGGAACAGTACAATCCGAAACTGGCATTTATTTATGCATCATGCGCATCGGGAATTATCGGTGATGATATAGATGCCATAGCTTCTGACTTACAACAGGAATATCCGGATACGATTATGATTCCGATTCATTGTGAAGGCTTTAAGTCTAAAATATGTGCCTCTGGTTTTGATGCCGCTTTTTTATCTATCAATAAGTACATATTAAAAAAAGAGAAAGTTCCAAAGGAAAAAGGACTGGTCAATCTTTTTGCACCAACCACGGTAAGTTATGCGGATCAGAAGGAAATGGAACGTATGCTCTCGCAAATTGGCATTAAGGTAAATTATATCCCATTTTACAGTTCTCTGGAAAAGATTAAGAAGATACCTGCGGCAGAGGCTTCCACGTCCATCTGTAAAGTATTTGCTGATGAATTTATGAAAACTTTGTGGGAGGACTATGAAATTCCATATTCCCATACCGTAATGCCAATCGGTATCCGCAACACAGATAAATGGTATCGGGGTATTGCAAAAGTATTAGGAAAAGAAAAGGAAGTGGAAGAGATTATTGCTATGGAGCATAAACGCATAGAACCGCTGGTGGCAGAAATAAGAGACAGACTGCAGGGGAAACGGGTGTTTATCTGCGGAGGAACAGGGCGTTCTTTTGCAGCGGCTGCTTTGATTGATGACTTTGGCATGGAGCTTGTGGGACTGGAAACGCCTACCTATGATGATGATGCTCAGGTTGATATTGAATATCTCAATGGAATCCACAAAAATTTTGTGGTGGATATTGCAAATATGCAGCCATTTGAGCAGGCAAATCTTGTAAATAAACTAAAACCGGATGCGTTTATCGGAGTGCCGGAGTGGGCTGCAAAACTGGGTATTCCTACAACGCATGTTCTGGATGGCAAGCGCCCCACTATGGGATATGATGGATTATTATATCTGGGAAATAAAATTGCAGATCAGTTACAAAATCCGGGTTTTAATGTGAAATTAGCAAAGCATGTGAAACTGCCATACAAAGATTCATGGTATGAAGAAAATGCATTTAAGTATATTGAAGGAGGTATTTAGAATGTCACAGATATTGGAAAATCCAAGGGGTGGCTGTGTTCTGGCGGGAATCAACTCTGTTTTGGGGGCTTTGGACAAAGTATGTCCCATACTTCATGCGGGACCGGGCTGCTGTATGCAGACATCGGCAGCGGAACAGGGACAGTCAGGACATAAATCATCCTGCTTTGTCAGCAGTGTGTCGATTCCTTCAAGTAATATGCTGGAAAAAGAAGTGGTATTTGGCGGGACAGATAAGTTGAGGACTACCATTCAGGGTGCCATTGATATTATGGATGCAGATGCTTTTTTTGTACTGACGGGATGTACCGCAGGCATCATTGGTGATGATATCGTAAGTGTTACACAGGAGTTTCAGGATAAGGGGCATGAAGTTTATCCTATTGATACGCCGGGATTTGCAGGAGACAGCAACCTTGGTTATGAAATAGTCTGGAATGCCATGATAGATCAGGTGATAGAAGAAGGCGTTCAAAAAGATGAGAAACTCGTAAATATTTTTGGGATAGTTCCCTATCATGATCCATTCTGGAGTGGTATATTGGAAGAGATTGACCGTATATTGTCTTTGCTTGGGCTGAAGGTCAACACCTTTTTTACAAAACATCAGGGAATCAATGATATTAAAAAATGTTCAGGTGCAGCTTTGAATATTATTGTGAATCCATGGCTGTGGAATGGACCGGCAAAAAAATTTGAAGAAAAATTCGGTGTTCCAAGCATAAGGATTCCGGGATTGTTTGTGGGGGCAACCGACACCACGAGTTTTGTCAGAGAAGTTGCAAAGGCCCTTAGCTTAGATGATGAACTGGTAGAAAAGGTAATTGCTGCAGAAGAGGACTATGTCTATCACTATCTGGAGCAATCCATAGGAGTGGTAAGCTGGAAACGGTTTGCAGTAGTTGCAGATGCAAGCAATGCAGTAGGAATCACAAGGTATTTGGCAAATGATTTTAGCTTTACTCCCATACTTGTAATTATATCGGAACCGATGTTCCGACAGGAGGACAAGGATAGAATTATTGCACAGATTAACGATCTGGAGTATGCTGTACCGCCAAGAATAGTGTTTACAGCAGACCAATATGAGATTAACCAAGCTCTTTTAAATGAAGAAAAGGAGATAACCTTACTGATCGGTAGCAGCAATGAACGTGAAGTTGCGTTGGAAAAGGATATCCAGTTTATACTGGCATCATTTCCAATGAATGAGAGACTTGTTTTTAACCGCACTTATGCAGGATACAGAGGCGGTTTGACATTTACAGAAGATTTGTATGATAATTTGTAATTGTTCAGAGACAGATTCATTAAAAGCATTCGTTGAGCAATTACAACAATAAATAGAAAAGAGGTAGAAAAATTATGGCAGTTAGTGATTTAAAGAAAGTACATCAATTTCTAAAGGATGCAGGAACATATTATTTAGCAACAGAAGATGGAGATACACCAAGAGTTCGTCCATTTGGAACAGCACTGTTGTTTGATGATAAGATTTATGTTCTGACAGCAAAAGCGAAAAATGTATCCAAGCAGATTGAGAAAAATCCGAGATTTGAATTATCAGCGATGGACTCAGTGAACAGATGGATTCGTGTCTCAGGTGAGTTGAAAGAAGACAATCGTATTGAGGTACATAATGCAATATTAGAAGAATATCCTCATTTAAAGGATACTTATACAGCAGGAGATGAGAATACGAATACATTGTATTTGGATATCGACAGTGCCATTATATATTCATTTACAGATGAACCGGAAATTCTTGAGGTGTAACATGGGAGAAAAATATGTAATCAGGCAAGCTGAACTTCAGGATTTGGACGAAATAGCAAACTTGGAAATATTGTGTTTCCCTGAAAAAGAGGCGGCTTCAAAAGCTGCCTTTTTTGAAAGGCTTTCCGTTTATGCAAATCATTTTTGGCTGTTAGAAAAAGATGGACATATTGCCAGTATGATAAACGGAATGGTTGTAGATGATAAAGATCTGCGTGATGAACTGTATCATAATGCTAAATTGCATAATGAACGTGGAAAGTGGCAGATGATATTTGGAGTGGAGACACATCCTGAATACCAGCAAAAAGGCTATGCGGCTATTCTGATGAATAGAGTGATAGAAGATGCCATAACTCAAAAGCGTGAGGGGATAGTGCTTACTTGTAAGGAGGGTTTAATACATTATTATGAGAAATTTGGATTTGCAAACGAAGGAATTTCAGATTCAGAGCATGGAGATGTTATATGGTATCAAATGCGACTGCGATTGTTATGTGAATAAGCAATAATATAAAAGTAGAAAAATTGCAGAAATAAATGGAGAATACAATGCAAGATATTTGCATGGATAGGAGTGAACAGCAATGAAAAGAGAAGAGGCTTGGGATTTATTAACAGAATATAATCAGGAGGAGTTTCATTTGAAACACGGGCAGATTGTTGAAAAGACAATGAGATACTTTGCCGAGAAACTTGGTTATGGAGATGAAAAAGAATTCTGGGGAATCGTAGGATTATTGCACGATCTGGATTTTGAACAGTTTCCTGAACAGCATTGCATCAAGAGTCAGGAAATTATGCGTGAGCGAGGCGTAGATGAGAAAATTATTCATGCTACTGCAAGCCACGGATATGCAATAACAGTGGATATAAAACCAGAGCATGAGATGGAGAAGGTATTGTATGCGGTAGATGAACTTACAGGACTAATCGGAGCAGTGGTTCTTATGAGACCATCGAAGAGTGTGCAAGATTTGGAACTGAAGTCAGTGAAAAAGAAATTCAAGGCAAAGGGATTTGCAGCAGGATGCGACAGGGAAGTGATAAAACGTGGTGCGGATATGCTTGGCTGGTCATTAGATGATCTGATACAGCAGACAATAGAAGCTCTTAAAACATTTTAAGATTGAGATATTACTTAATTGTAAAATGATATAAAAATCAAATTAGAATAATGATGATATTTTTGTTCACATTTATTTGAGAAAGGTGCTTTTATGGGCAAAATACTAATTGTAGAGTTTAATGATGAGGATGAGACACTATTTGAGGAAGTTGTTCAGCTTTTACAGCAAAGTCCTCATTTTTCCAGTATATCCTTGCCAGATGAAAACACTCTTTCGATTCCCGGTATAGAGATAAACATAGCGCAGAGAACAGCATATAGTGGCAATCGGGAAATACATCTGACATCAAAGGAGTTTGGGATTCTTTGTATACTGGTTGCTAATAAGGAACGGATTGTTTCTTGTGAACAAATCTATCAAAGGGTATGGGGGGATTATCCCGACAAAGGAATTCATAAAACAATTAGTTACCATATTTGTAATCTCCGAAAAAAAGAGTTTGTGAAACTTTTTCTGTAAATAGAAATAACTGGTCTTCTATGATAAAATAAAAATCATAGGAGGCCTTTTATTATGGCAAGAGAAAAGAAAAATGTACACAAAGTTGAAATGACAGAAGGAAAGCGCAACATCATCCAGATGCTCCTGCAGGAATACGATATTGAATCTGCCCAGGATATCCAGGATGCTTTAAAGGATCTGCTTGGCGGAACCATCAAAGAAATGATGGAAGCAGAGATGGATGACCATCTTGGTTATGGTAAATCCCAGCGCTCAGAAAATGAGGACTACCGCAATGGCTACAAGAAGAAGCAGGTAAACAGCAGCTATGGCAGCGTGGAGATCGCAGTGCCCCAGGACAGGAAATCCACTTTTGAGCCACAGGTGGTAAAAAAGCGTCAAAAGGACATTTCCGATATTGACC
>CAMWYJ010000096.1 GCA_947178445.1 uncultured Clostridium sp. | reverse complement strand
GGATTAAATACTTGTGCGGCAATCAAGTTATAATCTGTTCCATCAACAAGCATATGATAGCCGTATTTTTCCATTAATGCATTTCTGGCCGCAAAATATTCCATTGAAAAATCATCAACATTCAATTTCTCAGTAAGGAGCTTACTCTCTTCATCATTTCCTGCCCATTTGACAGCTTCTTCCTTAAAGGCAATTTCATTCTGATAGAAGTCAACAAGCTGTCCTGTCCCGATATAACATTCATAATATTCCGGGTATTCAAGAGCAAGATTACTTCCAAAATATGTTCCCCACGAATGACCAAGCAATGTTATCTTATCCTTGCCAAGATAGTCTAATAGAAATTTTGTCATTTCCACACCGTCGCTCATCATCAGGTCGTATGTCAATATGGCATCATTCTGGTCGGAAGAATAGCTTTTCCCGCAATTTCTCTGATCCCATGTGACAACAGTGTACACATCAGACCATTTTCTTGTGAAAGCATAGTCATAGGAGCTCGTAGAAGAACCCGGCCCACCATGCAGGTATAATAAAACGGGATTGTCCTTATCCTGTCCGTAAATACTTATCCACTGTTTTGTGCCGTTTATATCTACATACATTTCCTCATTAATACCACTTTCAGGTGTTCTGTTATAAATCCTCTGCCCGATAAATCGAACAATAAAAAAAAGTACAATGACGGCAGCAAGTACAATAAATATCCATTTCAATGTTTTGAAAATAACTTTCAAGAACTTTTTCATAGCTGGTCTCCCTAAAAGTTGATTTGTTGAATTGTTCAACGTTACTATCTTATCACATACGCCCACATATTTCTATGAAATTCAACTTAAATTTCCTTTGCCTTACTTCGTTCGATCATCATTTTTTATATAAAAAGAGATTTTAAAAGCCTCCCTCGGGTCAACCCCAAGGGAGGCTCAAAACCATTGATTTTACTGCATTTATCGCTTAGAACTTACCTTCTGTAGCGGCCGGTTCTTTGTAGAAGCACGATTCCCCCTCGCAGCGCCACTAAAGCGAGGGCGCAATTGATTAGAAATATGTACTGCAATCCGGTAGCAAATCAGATTTTTATATCATTCTCAAGTTCCTTCGCAATGGAAACAGTATTTCCCAGTATATCTCTTATTGAAGCTATGCTGTCAATATGGCCTTTCGCCATATCGTTAGCTTCTTTAATGGAATCAGCAATGGTTCCAAGATGATTTACGATTACTGATAAAGTTTTCTTTATCTCCGTCGCGGAAGTGCCGCTGTCTTTCGCCAGCTTGCCCATCTCTGTAGCAACAACCGCAAATCCCCTGCCCGCGTCTCCGCTTCGCGCCGCCTCAATTGAAGCGTTCAGAGCAAGTATATTGGAATGGGATGCATTACGGCTGATGTTATTCACAACATCCGTTGCCTCATTGACATCTTCCTCCACATCGGAAGTCATCTTATTCATAGTTGTCAGCATTTGAAACAAATTATCAATTCCTTCGACAACATTTTGAATGGAATTGTCAATTTCCTGAATGGATTCCTGAAACTTTGCGGCAATATCTTTAACCCTCTCCTTGCCTTCCACAGAATAAGAGCATATTACACAGCCTACCACCTCTCTGCCGTCTTTAATCGGAACTAAATTTCCCTCAACCGGATACCCCATGACTTCCTTGGGCAGATAATTATGTTTTGTTATACCTCTTCTTATCACTTCGTCAAAGATTCCGCTCGGATCCTTAAACACGGAACCGACTTCTGCCTGCGGCGGCAATCCTTCGGGCAATGAAAAGCCCCGTACCACCCCGTTTTGATCCAGAACAGAAATAATCAATTCCTTGTCAAACAGCTGACGTATGATGTCAAGGTTATCAACAAAATTCTGCAATTTTGCATTCATAATACGCATTACCTCCTATGCGGCTACTTTAAACGGGGTCTCATCGTTTGAATCCATGCTGCTTTTGGTACCAAAAAGTTAATTGAGTTGTCGAAAAAATTTCACAGCAGACAGATTCATGCCAAGTATAACACAGCCAATGGATATTGGGAATCGTTTTTCTGATTTTTCCACAAGATTTTTGGATGGAAGATCAGACCTCAAAATCCCTTATCACGCAAATCATTAACAGCCTTTCCGACTTAAAAGTTCATCTTATATCCATTATCCGTCTATCACCCTAAACCCTTTCAAATCTGATATACCGTGTTCCTTGAAAAGACAGCCTTCCATGATCTCCCTCCACAAGCATCCCGTACTCGCTTCCGTCTACCTGCAGCTCCATTCGGTCTCCGCTCTCCACCTGAAAGGTCACATGGTAACTTGTGCTCGTGGTAGTGTGATACCCATGCGCCCCTGTGGCATCGGCGCTGACATGATTATGATGGGACACATTCATGCGTTTGGACACCACCGTAGCATCCACAGTTAATCTCGGAGAGTGATTATTCTTATTCCACTGCGAGATTCCCTTGATAAAAGTCAAAAGGATGATGCCGGATACCAAAAAGAACATGAGGGAAAAAACAACCTCGAATCCACCGCCAAAGAAAAAATTTGTCATATTTCATTCTCCCAATTTATTCTTAACAAACTTACAATCAATTTAATCGCTTCAATTGTATCATAGATATTTCTTTGGTTCAACTCGTATTCTTGTGAGTTGAAAGTTCTTCACAAAAAATAACCCGTTCATATGGATTTATGGTATCTTTAAGTTGCCACACTTAAGAAAAATACAAACCATGGAAAGGACTAAGGGCATCCTCCTGGTCGTTGCCGATTATACATAAATGCTGGTTTACGGTATGACAGCAATCCCTTTTCCGCCATAATTCACGACTTCCTCCAGAGCCTCCGCATCACATCCCAATGTCAATCCATTGAGAACCGTCTTGTTCCTTTACACAACACTCTGGAGATATTTCGGGTAATCACCTTTCCCCTTTCCGATATGTTCCTTGATCCAATTACCGCAACCACACTACTCTGAAGCAGGGCAATATCCCCCCGGTAATACAAAGCATTTGGCAGCTGTTCCCTAACCGCATTATCCATAGAAAGATTTCTTGTATCAAATTTTTCAATAGCATATTTTTCCATTACCGCATCCATAACTCAATCTCCTAAGACACAGTCTGCCCCAATGCCAGGAAAGATACTCTGCTGGCACCATGTTTCATCAATATGCCACTCTACATTCACTGGTCCTCAATATTAACATCAAAGAGCGTGGCAGTAAACGCGGCAAGGTCTTTCATCCCCTGCTTGTATGCCAGCTGTGTTTGAAGTGTCATTAGATATACATACGAATCTATATATTCATTCATCATAACCTCATCAACTTTTGTGATTTCTCCTTTCGCTATTTTAGCCAATATTTCGTCAACTTTTGCATCTGCACGGACATATTCTTCATTTTCAAAATATATATCATCAAGTCGAGCATTGCACAGAAAATTAGTCACCCTTTCAAAAATGATTTCCCTACGTGCCTCTTTATGAGACTTACGATTTCGTTTCACAGTTCGCACATTATTCTTCGTATAAGAGTGTTTTGTATACATACGTCTTTCCTTTTTTCCTGACAAATGTACAACTATCCACGTGATGCAAGAAGCCATGTACAACAGTACCAGACAATGCAACACACTGACCATAGTTATTTTACTACTTCTCCCCTTTAACAAATTATATTCCTTTTTAATATTTTGTCTTTCCATGGTTTTCTCCTTCATTTCATGACACTTTTCTTGTCTTTCAAGTATAGTGGAAAATTCCAGTATGGTCAATAGAAAAATGTCACAACATAATTATGTCGAGGAGATGCAAAATGATTGACTATACACCGCTTTGGAAAACAATGAAGCAAAAGAATATTTCGACTTATGCATTGATACACAAACATGGCATAGATCCACACACCCTAAATGACTTGAAACACAATAAAAGCGTAACCATGAATACGTTGGAGAGCCTTTGCCGTGCGCTTGATTGTAATGCAAGCGATGTCGTCTGTTTCCACGACTAGATTTACCTCCACGAAAGCGACGCTCCACGGGTCTGTATCCAGAGAGAACTCAAACACGAGGAATCGGAAATGACTACCCGGATTTATACATATCACTTGACACCATAAATTGTCACTATGGGAAATATTATTCTCAATAATATGTTTTATTTTAAAGGCTTTCAATCAATTGTTGGTTGAAAGTTTTTCTATGTAGACGCAGAGTGAAATTTCTTAACTTTTACCTCCGAATTCCAGGATCAAAAGCCAACAAAAAACCTCCCTTAGATTTCTCCAAGGGAGGCTCAAAAACCATTGATTTTACTGCCTTTTTCGCTTAGAACTTGCCCTCTGCAGCGGCCATCTCGATACTAACCGCCACAGCCACAGTAGCACCAACCATAGGGTTGTTGCCCATGCCACTTAACAGAATATATCCTTCTTTGACTATACTCTACCTGGCTCCATAAATCCGCATTAATAAAGCCTTCCCACGTCCTACACCACTCAATCTATCTCTATTTAACTTAATCCATATTTAAGTATGTTTTCCTGAAATGGTGGCGCAATGGCGGCGCACTGTTGGGTAATACAGCCATGCAAATACACTACATTTCATTACCCATATCATATTGCAACCCAAATAGCCATGCCATTTCCTAATTTCAAAATCTCAAGCTTTGAACTCAAGCCGCATCCTCAAGTTTCTTGTTCTTTCCGCATACTCAAGCGGCATCGCAAGCTGTATCAGCCCTACCCATTCTTCCATCTGCAGAGTTTTAGATTCCTCTAATTCATCCACATACTGTTCCTAGAAAACAAAGGAATTCTCATAATCGGAAATTTGTATAATTTCAAGCACAGGATCATACACTTCCTCCCATTGCATCTCCTTGGTATACAACAAGGCTCCCACTCTTGCAAATTTATGCCCTATATATTCATCTTGAAAATCTTTTGGTAATTCCCTTACAATATACGCCAGTAAACGTTATCTAACAAAATCAATTTGAAACCCCTTGTTCTAACACCTGTTTCTCAGTCCCCAACCACCAGTTCAACTGGTGGTTGGGAATAGGCCCTATAAGAACCAGTACTTGCACGCCCGAAGGGCGGGTGTCGCAAGCATCTATTACCTACTGCTGTTCAATAGTTGCTTCTTCCTTCGACTCATTATATTGTTCTTGGAGATACTTCTTTATTGCTTCTTCTGTTACATTCCCTACTGTAGCAACATTATTTCCCCTGGTCCAAAAGACTTGTTCCACTTATTCAGCACTTCTGAATGCCTATCAAAAATCATCAGGTCACTTTTTCCTTTTAGTACTCCATAAACTCCGACATGCTCATCTTCGGCGAGATGCTGACACACAGGTACACATGGTCTGGGCACACTGCCCTTTCGATAATCTCCACTCCTTTATTATTGCATAATGTCTTTATTATATATCATTCATAAATTTGTGCCTGACCATACATTTTTCTTCCTATATTTCGGATAAACACGATATGTTACTGGCTTTTCCACGCAGGTCGAGTAGATATGCCCTTTGCAGGGCATACCCCTCACGGAACCGGACGTGCAGCATTACCGCATCCGGCTCTTTGCAACTAAAACTTATTCATATATTCAATCGCCCTCGCCATTAACTCACTTCTATTAGGAAAGTTGTATGGTGCATTTTTAACACCACCTGCAAACGGAGCAGGATTTTTTCTATAAAATTTAATTACTTCTGCAAATGTTCCCATATATATGCCTTCTGTATCCACGTCAATATTTTTTTGTGCATAATTCTGTACTTCAGGCAACAAACAATCATCTATTTTAACTCCACATAAAATTACTAATTCATGTGTTACTGGATTTGGAAAACCTCCAAATATTACAATGTTATCCTTTTCCAACTTTATATCCAATTCCTCTTCAAATTCTTTTTGCATATTTTCTTCAATAGATAACGGTTCAAACTTTGCTCCATAATCATTCCAAACTATTGGCAAATGACCTCCTGCACCTAAAAGTTCAATAACTGGTCGTTCGTGTGAACCATCCCATCCATTTACCCGCCTATTAAAAATACACAATATATCCCCTGCTTTCACACATTGCAAGGGTCGGCTAAAAGATAGCCAAAACTCGTCAAATTCATGTCTTCCATATTTCTTACATTTATTTTCTTCTGCTATCCATTTCAATCCCATCGATGATATCTTTGTAAAAAGAATACTCTGTGTTGTTATATGCAATGGTTTTTCTTGTATGCTTTCTGCATATGCCAAAGGTGTCAATACATTGGTATATTCAAACCGAATATTTAATGCATCAATTAAATTAATTGTACGAATTAAATCCAGTGTGCGATTATCCCACTTTTCTCCTAATCCTTTAGTCTTAACCAAATCACCCTCTATGACTGTAAATTCTATCTGCGAAGGCAATAGAAATACATCCCCACTATATTTTTTTGCTTCTTCCATTTTTTCTATTCTCGGTAATGATCTTAAATACTTTTCTGCATTATTCATACAGCCCTCCTAAATTTCATCCATATATATTTTAAAATAAATTGTTCTAAAAACCTC
>CAMWYJ010000095.1 GCA_947178445.1 uncultured Clostridium sp. | reverse complement strand
CGATATCGTTCATAACTACCTTAGGGTTGTTGAATGTGATTCTGGGGATGCTTTACTTGCTGCAAAAGAATTTGTCAATTCAGAAGATTCTGACCTAATTGTAATTGATTCAATTAATGAATCCGGTTTTGCTAAAAACATGAGCAATAAGGAAATAACAGAATTTTTGAATAGCATTTTAAAGGATGCCAAGAAATCCAAAGTTGCTGTATTAGTCATTTAAATTTATACTTTATTCGTAAAAGAACAGGGGTGCAGTCAAGACTGCACCCCTGTTCTTTCAACAAATTCATAATCCATGAACAGCACAAAACTCGTACTGCACGGAAATAAAAAGATCTATGCCCAAAAACAATAGCACTCACATTAAGTAATCTTTTTCAATTCCGCTCTTCCATAAACCAGACCTCGATTATTACAAACTATCTATAAATCGTAAAAATGCTTCTTTCCCTTCTGTTGTCCGCTTATAGACACCGGCACATTCCAATACCTTTATAAATACTTTGCTGATCTCATTCTGAATAACTGAATGGATATTCTCAGCTGTGATTTCATAATGCTCTTTCCATCCGTCTACCCAGTCAGCATGTTTTTCGATCTCTGCATTTGCCCGGATATCCTTGTCACTTAAAATTGCAGCTTCTAAAAGTTCCATCTCTTTCTTTAAACGTGCAGGTAAAACCGCAAGTCCCATCACTTCAATCAAGCCAATATTCTCTTTCTTTATATGGTGAAGGTCTGCTGAAGGATGATATACACCCCAAGGATTTTCCTCTGTTGTAATGTTATTACGGAGCACCAGATCCAATTCAAACAACTCTCCATGCATACGGGCAATCGGTGTGATCGTGTTATGCAAAGTTCCATCTGTCTCACTAAAAATAAATGCATCCTTATCTGTATAGGTTCGCCAGTTTGAAAGAATATAGTCTGCCGCATCCACAATACGGGAGATATCTTTCCCCTGTAAGCGAATGACTGACATTGGCCATTTTACAATACCAGCATTTAGTTCCTCATACCCCTTCAACGTGAACTGGTAATCATATGGTGCCTTCGCCATTGCAAAGGTGTAACCGCCACCTTGAAAATGATCATGGCTAAGGATAGAGCCTCCCACAATTGGAAGATCAGCGTTAGATCCCGCCATATAGTGTGGGAATTGTTCTACAAAACGAAGCAGCTTCAAAAATACATTACGATCAATTTTCATTGGAATATGCTTCTCGTTTAAAATAATGCAATGCTCATTATAGTAAACATACGGTGAATACTGAAGGAAATACTTCTCATCGGCCAAAATAATCGGAATAATACGGTGATTCTGCCTTGCCGGATGTGAAAAATGACCGGCATATCCCTCGTTTTCCTTACAAAGCAGACAACTTGGATAACCGGACTTTTTCGTCTGTCCGGCTTTCGCAATGTCCCTTGGATCTTTTTCCGGTTTCGATAAATTGATTGTGATATCAATGGGACCATATTCTGTATCCGTCACCCATTTTTCATCTTTCACAATCCGGTCCTTTCGAATATAGTTGGTCACCTGGCTGAAATTATAATAATAATCTGTTGCCTTCTTCGGAGATTCTTCATAACATTTTCTAAACTCCGCACGAACCATGGATGGAAGTGGTGTGATTGCCCCCATAATCTTTGTATCAAACAAATCCCTTGTTGTAATCGTGTCATCTTCCATGATTCCATTTTCATAAGCATAGGAAAGCATATCTTCTAAGATTAAATGCAACTGCCTTGGTTCCACTTCTTTCTCCTCATATTCGAGAACTCCAAACAACTCCAATAATCGGTTCGTTGCATACACTTTATCCTCTTCATTGATCAATGCATTTTTCACACCATATGATACTAATTCAGAAATTAGATTATTAAGCATTACTCTTTCCTCCTCTTTTGCAGGAATTGGATGACAAAACTTTCATTCCACCGTATTTGCGAATCTTCATTGTGATGCAGGAACCCTCACCAAACACTGCATTCATCTGTTTCTGATAGTCTGCAACGACCTCATTCTTTACAAATGCCTGAATGGTTCCGGCAAAACCACCACCATGCACACGGCTGACGCCATTTTCTCCTAAGAACATGTCACTTAACGCTAATGCTACCGACACATTCTGATGCTGTACATCGGAATTGGAATACACGTTTTGAAGATACTTAAAGGAAGAGTCACCAGAAGCCTTCACTAACGACAAAAAATCATCTATCTGCTCTTTCTTCAGTGCCTCTACTTCCTTCCTTACTCTCTCATTTTCACAGATAAAATGAATGGCACGAAGTACGCCTCGGTCGCCAACCTCTTTCCGTATTTTTGTAATCTGAGATAACAGCATATCCTGATCAACATCCAACAACACCTCTTTCCCAAGGAACCGTGCTACTTTTTTCATTTCCTCCGGAACTGCTGCATAATCATCAGTCAGGTCTGCATGTGAACCTTTCGTATCGGTAATGCACAAACTATAACCATGTCTGTTCATATCAAAATCGACCTTTTCCACCTTTGGATTACCAGGGTCTGCAAAGTCTATATGCACCAGATTACCAACAGAGCATGCCATCTGATCCATCAAACCACAAGGCTTCCCAAAATAAATATTCTCAGCATACTGACCAATCATTGCGATTTCAACAGCAGAAACATTCATGTTATTATATAGCCCAGACAGAATTGTTCCAATCAATGTCTCGTAGGCTGCGGAAGAAGAAAGTCCAGCGCCGATCAAAACATCACTTGTAATGTATGCCTGAAACCCGCCAATCTGATAACCACGCTGTTTCATATCGGCTAATATACCTTTGATCAAAGCAGTTGTAGATTCCTTTTCCTCTTCCCGTGGGGTAATATCATCCAAAGAGATAGCAATCAAATCAAATCCATCCGAAAGTATCTTTATACAAGGCTCATTTAATACTTTGACAATTGCTATCGCATCATTATTAATGGATGCCGCCAACACTTCACCATGTTGATGGTCTGTATGGTTTCCACCAATCTCGCTACGCCCTGGTGCACTGTATATCTCAACATCGTCATCCCCAAACTGTGCAACATAGCTTTTAATTGCTTCTATATAACGATTTTTCTGATAGGAAACTTTGTCCGCGTCCACATAGATATCCAATAACAAATCATCATAATTACCTGCCTTTATCTCTCCAATTATTTTATTTGTATTCCCCATAACAGCCTCCTTTTCCCTGTCCAACATTTACTGCATGATAAAATGTATCTGATAGGATTGATATTCTTGTAATTTAGGATCATTCACATGCAGGCGTTCCAAGAAATCATATAATCCTAAAACATAATTATACAATACATTTCCCCTATTTTCTATAGTCCCAGAATATACATCACAGATACTCCGATTCATATCCCACTTAATATACTCAATGTGATTATGATCTAAAATCTCACACATCTGAGTATAAATTGCATCTGCAACCTCTTTTCTGGAAAAATCCAAAACCAGCATATTATCCAAATACAGAAAGGAAGCAGGTGGGCTTTCGTACTAAATTGAAAAAGATTCAGCTAAAAAGCTGAATCTTTTTCAATTTAGTACGAAATGCCGGCGACCGGAATCGAATTCAATTTCGTTGCCAAAACCATAAAAGAAAGGAGTTTTGAGAACTTCGTCGTGAAAAGTGTTCAAAACCGTGTTCAGACAGCTATCGCATTACTTTCTTCCGTTGGTACTGCTATATACTTATTATGTCACTTCTACAATTCATCTACAATAACACACCTGATTTCCCCAAACTGTTTTAACTGCTTATCATTCGTTAAAAACAAATCACAGCCACATATACAAGCGGTTGCCAATTGCAAGGCATCCATTGCTTTAAATCCTTTATATTCTGCTCTTATCTGTGCAGCCTTTTGGGCAATTTCCTGATTGATTTCCATAATTTCCATATCAATTGTTGCTACAAGCCGATTAAACATATCTATAAATGAATATGCTTTATTTCTATACGGAAACACAAAATACTCTTCCATTGTAATTACAGATGACACAAATTCCTTATCGTTATCATATCCATCCTTGAAAAAACTTTTTACCTTTTCGTGGTACTGCGGATTATTGCTGTCCTTTTCAATAAAATATATAACAGGTGCCGTATCAACAAAAGCCTTTTTAAAGTCTATCACTTTCACGCATCTCCTTCATATATTCGTCAACATTTTTACCTCTTTCACTTGGAATAACAAAACTATCCCAATCAATCGGTGCTTTTTCTGCTTTCTTTTGTGGATAATTTAATAATGTAACAACAACCTCTGCTCCGTCATATTCCCTTATATCATCATCTTCAATAACAACTGTATTCCCTTGTACAATTCCTTTTACTGCTGCTAACATGTGATTACCTCCCTCAAAACCACTTTTTTGTTTCCCATATTAAAATAACTATATGCTCTTGCACGTCTGTGTCTCTCCCTAAGTTCATCCACTCTTTGAAAGGCTTCATCTATAGAAAGCTCTCTCCCTGCTTCCATATCATCAATCCCCCTGTCCAATAAACGGAATAAACTTTCCTCTTCCTGCTTTACTGGAATCTCATTGTCAGAAATATACTCCATAACTATCAACTCCTCAAAAATACATACCACATTATTATACTTTAAGATTATCCTAATAGCATGTGTATGTCAATTAAAAATTATACCACAAGCAATTAGAAAATTCATTCCACGCAACCAAAATCTGCCAAACCAATATATTTTGTTAGTATAGCCAATTCGACACTCTATCAATTTCTTCCCATGCTTCATCAAGTGACTGAACTCTGCCATTTTCCAAATCATCAATGGCTTCGTCAATCTTATCCAACAATACACCCATCGCATCATTGATTGCATAAGTAGATTCAACCGTTTTCTTAGCTTTCAATAACATCATACATGCCCTTTCTAAATTTTCTTATAAATACGTTACCACGATTTAATGAAAATATCTACCGTAAGTTTCTCTAGTATTTCTTAACGTTATCCAAAGAAACACTAATTAGTAATATATTTCTTTTATGAGTGAAGAATAAAAAAGGGGTATTCCATTTATTATATCGGAACACCCCTTTAGGGAACATTTTCTTATTATGGATTTATGAAACTAGCTTGTATTTGAATTTATCTTCCATCGTTATAATATATCAAAGTTTGTAGGTACTATAAATCCATTCCAATACACTTAAAAATCCCTGTTTTTTTGCTAATTCAAAAAATGTATCATCGTACCACTTCTTATTTGTTTCATATAATATCTTTATTCTTTCTTTTATATCCTCATTCTTACCACTATGTATTTGCCTATGACAAGTAGCACAGAGATGAAATTTATTATTATCGTCTTTAATTGCATACTTATACTCCGAAAAACTTTTATAAATATGAGATTGCACTAAATGATGTATTTCAAAATATTTTAGTCCATTCTTCTTTTCAAAAGTTGGGTGAATATTTTCACCATTAGATAAATCACAATTCGATAAACCATTAAAGTATTCTCTTATTTCTTTTAATGAATTTTCCGATTCGACAGCATTTCTTAACGCTAATAATAGTTTTTCATTTTCAATAGAATATAAATATCTTTTCCCTCTGAATGACCAGCTCAAATCATATTCTTTTATCAGTTCATCATAAGAAAACATACTTTTATTTTTCAAGGAAACTGCATATATTTCTTTTATTCTAATTCCCTTTATTTTCTTCTTTTCATCATATACAGCATTGTCATCGGACACCACTCCTCTTAATACTATTCTTCTTGAAAAGTCTGGCAAATTAGTATAATAGAAAAAACACTCATCTCCAACATTATATTGTTGGGCACCTTTTCCTTCCTCTCTGCCATTATGCCATAAAATACTTTTGTCTCTATTATATTCTTCAATCAACTCATCAAAATTAAAATCTTCCAGATTTGCCGAAATCAAATGTCCTACTTGTTTTCCTAGTTCAATATTTGCCATACCTTTTTCTCCTAATATTTAACGTGGATAACCTATCACTGTAACTTTGTCCTCATCATACCCTAAATACCTAAGTGACTTACAATTTGTTACATCTAAACTGCTTAACTGGTTGTCGGAACAATACAAGCTCTCCAATACCATACACCCACTTACATCCAGACTGGTTAGCTGGTTCTCAAAACAATACAAGTTTTCCAATGCTGTATTGCGGCTTACATCCAGACTGCTTAGCTGGTTCTTAGAACAATACAAGTTTTCCAATGCTGTATTGCGGCTTACATCCAGACTGCTTAACTGATTTCCAGAACAACTCAAAACTGTCAATTCTGTACACCTGCTTACATCCAGACTAGTTAGATGGTTGTCCAAGCAATTCAAATATGTCAAGGCTGTATTCTTACTTACATCCAGACTAGTTAACTGGTTGTCATCACATTCCAAGTCTGTCAAGGCTGTATTCTTACTTACATCCAGACTAGTTAACTGGTTGTCACCACAATACAAGTATGTCAAAACTGTATTCTTACTTACATCCAGACTGCTTAGCTGGTTTCCAGAACAACTCAAGTCTGTCAATTCTGTACACCTGCTTACATCCAGACTACTTAACTGGTTGTCATGGCA
>CAMWYJ010000094.1 GCA_947178445.1 uncultured Clostridium sp. | reverse complement strand
AGTATCTACAACATAATTTTTCATTCAAATTCCTCCAATTTTTATATGAATTTTTGATATAAAAAAGCTACCCTCCTTAAAATATATTTTAAGGACGATAGCTAATAGCTTCGTGTTACCACCTTAATTTATCTATATTTCACAATATAGACCTCTGCAAGTACGGAAATTACTTTCGATACTCTGACGCTATAATGGGCGTTCCCAGTGTAGCCTAATGTATCATATGTCACCAATTTTCGAAGAAACTTCGTTTGTTGCAATAGTCGCCAAATGTATATACAAGTATCTACGCTTGGCTCGTTATCTGCACAAATTGATGACCTGCTTGCGCATCAGCGCAATTCATTGTATCATACAGTCGGTACACAGCTCCAAGACTGGTTCAATATTTCTTCAACGGAGTTTCGCACCTTCCAACTCCTCTCTGTGCAATCTGAAATATTTACTATCTCTCTTCATCGCTAAATATTTTTTGTAATTTTACTGATAATAAATCTTTTTGTCAAGCAATTTTTAAGTTATGATTTTATCATTCCATTTATCACATAGACGCTTCCTATTTTCACCTTCAATATTATTTTAGATTTGACCTAGTTTAAGGAAAATATTAGCTGTTATAAATTGTTCGTTATAATCTTCCTTAATACTTGCTCTTTATGATAGAACATTCAGATACTTTGATAAAACCTAGTTTTTCTGCCATTTTTTCAGAAGCAACATTTTTATAATGACATGCCCACACATCCTGCGATACCCAGCTTCCTGGCTGGAATCGTATTGGACATCTGTTGGAAAGATTGCTATATATTTTTTGTTTTCACTAATTCCCGCAACCGTATACTCTGGAAAATCTTCATAGCTGTTGTCCTCCCATTCCGGATTCATATGCCGGTTCATAATAAATACCGACTAAAGAATGGATGCCTCTCTGCCATCGTTGACTTTTTAGGTTTTTCCTACACTGATAGTTTTTATATTTCTTTCTTCCAATGGATAGGACTGAAGAATAATTTTCAAATACTTTGTTTATAACATGGTATTTTCCCTCCTAAAATATCTATCCACTCTTTACGGTTATTCACAATAAACTCCTCAACTTTATTGTTACATAGATGTATTGCGATGGAGCGTATTATTTTACCTTTTGTAACTTTTATAATATCAGAATACAAAATAATACACTGACCGGTCATAAAATTAAATGAATGCGATACAAAACAGAGCCTATCCTCCATAAGAAAAATCCATCCACCAATTGCTTGTGCACCCACCAAATAATTAGCCGCACCTTCATACAATACATTTCCTTCTATTCCATAACGCTCCCTTAATTTATCTTTTCTGACAGATAATATCTTAACAAAGCCACATATTAATCCTGCAAATAATAACCCGCCAAAAGTACCTAATACCATTCCTGTCACTAATGAATGAAAAATCACAGAACATAAAAGCCCCATTGATACAGAAAATCCGGCAAAACATATAATAAAATTAAATAAATATTGATTTTTTCCTTTTTTCATTAACAATCACCCTTCAAATTGTAACTGTAATTTGGGGTATTTTACATTTTCTATAACCTCATCATACAATTCACAGAACTTTTCTTCATCTTCATCTCTATATCCTTCAAAAAACACCTCAGCAATATCTTCTTTATTGAAAAAAAATACTTGCTGGTCAGTTTGTCCAGTAGGATATAAACATGCAGAGTAATCAAAATAACCTATTGTTCCCTCATTATTATATAATGGCAATCTGCATATAATCATTATTTTTTGTTCTCCATTTTTTAGTCGAACCACACTTCCAATTGGTAATATTTTATCCATATTATAAATCCCCTTTCAAAATAATCTTTTTAACCAAAAACGGTTCCCCAAAGTTTACCTGTTGAAGAAACCGCATTTCCAATACCATTAATAATCCCTTTGGCACCTTTTTCTATCGTCTTTTCAATATCCTTAGCTGTTTCCACTATATTATCTCCAACTTCTTTCGCTGTCTCTTTAATGTCATCCCAATTATCATATACATAATCAAATGTAATACTTCCTACAGTTGTAATGGCAACACCCGCTACAAAACCTATTGCTGCACCAACAACATTACCAACTCCAGGAACAACACTTCCTACAGCTGCTCCAATCGCCGCCCCAGCTAATCCTATTCCAACATGAGCAGTTGCCTTTATCAATGAATCTTTTACATCTTGTCCTTCTGCTCTCATACATGCATAATCTATAATTCCTCCAATCACAGGCAAGCCGTATTTCGCTGCTGTTGCAACCTTACTGCCGACAGAAATCATCTTAGATGTTGTAGGAATGACATTGGGATTAAGTACTACAAAACCATTTGTTGTATGGGCACTTCTTGCAGTTGCTGTTACTACATTTATTAAACCACCAATTCGGACTACAGTTTTTCCCGAACCTTCTATTACAGAATCTCTAAAAGATGACCAAAAATTATCCTTGAAATATCCTCCAAAATCATTCTGGATTTGCTTCTCAGCACCTACTCCTAATTCTACTATCGATTTTAAGGTATAATTAGGAATCAGACCCTTTTCAGTGTCTTTATATGTTTGCACAATATCCCCTAAACTTTTATTAATAGCCATACAGTTCTGTTGTTCTTTTTGAATTTGCTCCATAACAATGTCTAATGTACTATTAATTGAATCACAAGCGGACCCTAAAACATTGGTTAAATTTCCCTTAATTCCATTAATTGAATCATAATGTTTCTCGAGTTTTTTTGATATATCCTCAAAATTCTCCGCTTCATCCTTAACATTTTTTAATATTATTTTAAATGATGTCATAGAATACCTCCCAAATTTATTATACTATAACATTTTTTTACGATTTTATATTATTTTGAGGACGAATAACCAGTTTTCCGGACGAATAACCAGTTTTTATCTATTTCCTTCACAATTTTTTCTTTAATTAAATCATAATATTTTGCTCTATCATTTTAATAATATATAACTCAAACTTCGCACTTGAATAAGTGCCAATGCACCTTGAAAATTCAATAAAAACTGGCATAAAAATAGCATGAAACCATCTGGTTTTGATATAATTGAGTTATCCAAAAACAATTAAAACCAGAGGGCTCATGCTATGAATAAAAGTATAACATATGTCACCAATTTTTGAAGAAAATTGATGACCTGCTTGCGCATCAGCGCAATTCATTATATCACAAAATGATTACGGCGTGGGAATTGATTTACCGTTAATCTCCTTTTTCCTCTAAAAGCAGTGCACGTTCATCATCTGTAAAAATGATAGCCTGTGATATTGCTTCACCTGTTGATTTTTCTGTTTCAAAAATAACGATATTACCTATTTTATCTGTTTTATGGTTGCAACTGGAAAACAATATAACAAATTATGTAGCCGGACTGTTTGAAATGCTGATAAAAATAAAAGTGAAAGAGTTGATGAAAATGAAATTGATACATGCTTAGTACAATATGCGAAACAACCGTATTGAAATTAACACTTATGCAGATTATCTCTTACCGATAGATTATAGTAATGCAGAAGAAGGATTATAAAAACAGAGGCAATTTTTGTCCCTGTTTTTTAATCTTACTCAAATTTCCTGTCATAAAGCAATGCTGCAATCAGAACCACAAAGCAAGAACCTGCATTATGCACCAAAGCACCCGTTGTCGGATTCAAAATACCTAATACGGAACAAGTCACTGCTATAAAATTGATACACATAGAAAGAGTAATACTTAATTTAATTGTTGCTACGGTAGCATTTGACAGCCTTTTTAAATAAGGAATTTTAGAAACATCGTCACTCATAAGGGCAATATCCGCAGCCTCCACTGCAATGTCGCTTCCCATGCTGCCCATTGCCACACCGACATCGGCAGTTTTAAGTGCCGGTGCGTCATTTACACCATCTCCAATCATACATACGCTGTTACCTTGTCCCTGAATTTCAGAAATACTTTGTACTTTTTCTTCTGGTAATAAATCCGCCTTTACTTTTGTAATTCCTGCCTGCGTTGCAAAATAATCGGCAGTCTTTTGGTTATCACCTGTCAACAATACAGTATCTGTATTCATCTCTGACAATTTTGCAGCCATTGTTGCTGCTTCTGGTCTTAATACGTCAGATAATGCAATGATGCCAAGACAGGAACCACTGTCAGCAACAATAACAGAGGCTTTTCCCTGTATACGCAGTTTTTCCAATTCATTTTCCACATTTTTCGGAATCGTCATACCGCTTTGTAGAATGTATTTTTCATTTCCGAGATATAATTTTCTGCTGGATACTTCTGCACAGATCCCTTTCCCACTTTGCATCTGAAAAGAATCAGAATCCTTTAGCACTATGCCTTTTTCCTTGGCATGAGCGACAATCGCCTTTCCTAATGGGTGTTCGCTTTTGGCTTCAGCAGAAGCTGTCAGGGAAAGCAGTTCACTTTCACTTATATTTTTATCAAACGATATAATGTCGCTTACTTCTAATCTCCCATAGGTCAGTGTACCTGTTTTATCAAAAGCTATGGTATTCACCTTTCCCATTTTTTCAAGTGCTTCGCCAGATTTAATAATCACGCCATGTTTCGTCGCCTGCCCTATGCTGCCATGATAGCGGTTGGTGTGGCAAGCACTAACGCACATGGGCAGAATACAACCAAAACGGTTACTGCCCTTACAATATCCTGTGTTGCAAATCCTGTAATAATGGCAATCATCATGGCAACAGGTACAAGCCAGCTTGCACATTTATCAGCGATTCTCTGCATAGGTGCCTGCTTGTTCTCCGCGTCCTGAACCATTCGTATCAGCTTTTGCAGGGAACTGTCCTCGCCTACTTTGGTCGCCCTTATATCAATAGAACCAAAACGGTTGATTGTCCCGCAAAAAACATCTTCTCCGATACCTTTATCAACTGGAAGTGATTCTCCTGTCATAATGGACTGGTCAATGGAAGTTTCCCCTTGAATAATGATGCCATCTACAGGAATTGTTTCTCCCGGCAGCACCCGAAGTACATCATTTTGACGGATTTGCTCTGCCGGAATCATTTCTTCCAATCCATTCATGGATTTGTCATCTATGATTCGTCGTCCCTGTGTGGGTGCAAGGCTAATCAGCTTTTTCAGTCCCTTTTTAGCCCTGTTCGTTGTCATATCCTCCAAAATAGCACCGATTTCCATGATGAAAGCAACTTCTCCAGCAGCGAACAAATCTCCGATTGCAATCGCTGCAATCATGGCAATGCTAATCAGCAGAGCAGAAGATATTTTACTGATTCCCTTATTATAAATGACTCTCCATACCGCAAGATATAATAAAGGAATCCCACAGATAATAACGGTCACCCATGCAGGATCAATAGGCAAAACAATGCCTGTTCTTGGAAATACAAAGCTCATAATAAGAAAGACACCGCCCACAACCGTCATTGGCAAACCTGCCAAAAAATCATTCATACGTTTTATCATAATGATACCACCTTTCTGAGAACACCTTGTTCCTTGTTGACAACCATTTTTAATAGTTGTACAATCTATATGTTATCAAACACTTTGTTTTGTATTTATCTTATCAATTTCAAAGACTAAATCAACAACCAAAATGTTCTTTATGTACAATACGGAACATTTTTACTAAAATGTACGGAGGTTTTATGGACAGACGGCAGCAGAAAACAAGAAAGGCTATTTTTGATGCGTTCAGCACCTTGCTTGAAAGAAAAAGTTTTGGGAGCATTACAGTACAAGAAATCATAGACGAAGCAAATGTGGGAAGAAGTACTTTTTATGCCCATTTTGAAACAAAGGAAAGCCTGTTGGAAACAATGTGTACGGATATTTTCCAGCACGTTTTTTCTGATGATTTAAGGCAGGAAAACGGTCACGACTTTTCCCATGCCGGACATGATTTTGAAAAGGAAATCACGCACATTTTGTACCATTTACAGGACAACAGAAAGAGCCTGAAAGGACTTCTTTCCTGTGAAAGCGGGGAAATGTTTATGGGATATTTTAAAGAGTATCTGCGGGAAATGTTTTCAGATTCAGTGAAAAAGCTACATTACACATCACCACCGGAATATGTTCTGCATATGGCAGTATGTAGCTTTGCAGAAACATTACGGTGGTGGATTACGGAGCATAATGATTATACACCGGAGCAGATTGCATCATATTTTATGGAATATATAAGCTAAAGGTAGCCATATAATCAGACATTAACAGTATTACCATTAAGGAATTGTGCATACAAACTCCAATTCTTTCTCTAAAAACTGCTTTATGTACGGATTGTTTTCCTCACTCAATGTAGGCTGAAACGCCATGTAACGGCATTTCTGATACTGCTCACCATCCAATACAAAGGTATATCCCATTATACATTTCGGATTACAGTCATCGGGATTGATAAGCCGTTTGCAGACGGACGCTTTCTTGATTTCCTTTTTTACCTTTTCGGGCAGTGTATCAAGAAAGCTCTGGTATTCTTGTATATGTTCGGGATAAATGCGGAGCTTCATTCCCGTTTTTCGGGATACGAATGTTGCCAAAGTCCTTTTGCTGCTGTTTAACACATAGGACACAACATAGCCGCTTTTTTGCAATTTTATGTCGCATTTACAGCCGTTCCTTGTCAAATACTCGTTGATTTGGCTTACAAAGCTACGGAAACGCTCATCAACTGTTCCCATAAATATATTAAATTTCTCGTCCATAAGTCCCTCCGTTATGCCTTTTTCTTTGCTACAGGTATCCATACCTCATATTGAGCGTTCTGTGGATCTGGATTTAAGTAAACCTCAATATCGGGGGCGTTGGCATATTCATATCCAGAGGTCGGAAGCCACTCTGTTATAATCCGCTGCTCCAATTCCTGTATTGACTGATTTGTACCTGTTCCAGAAAAGATTGCCCAAGTAGATGCAGGAACGGTATATTCTTCAAATTCATCACTTGTTTTTGTACTGGAAACGGCAATAAAATATTTCCATTGTTCTTCGTCATTGCAGGCACTCACGCCCAAAAGTCCCATTGGCGGCGTATCCATCATTCCTG
>CAMWYJ010000093.1 GCA_947178445.1 uncultured Clostridium sp. | reverse complement strand
GAGATAGGAGGATTTTATGAAAAAATTTTTTTGTTTTATATTTGCGGGCATTTTGGCATTTTCACTTGCTGCCTGTGGTGATAACAATGCGCCTGCGACAGAATCGTTGGTAACAACAGATTCCACAAAGGAAATGGAAGAAGCAGAAATGAATAGAGAAAGTGTTCAGCATGAAGATGAAGTGCTGCAGACTGTAGAAATGCCGGAAAATTTTGTTCTGGTAAAAGGCGGAACTTATGATATGGGAAGTCCTGAGAGCGAAGCGTGGCGCAGCGAAGATGAAGTGCAGCATTCTGTTACAGTCAGTGATTTTTATATGGGTGTATTTGAAGTGACGCAGGCGGAATATCAGAGCGTTATGGGCAGGAACCCAAGTAATTTTACAGGTGACAGTCTGCCGGTTGAAAATATCTCATGGCTGGATGCAGTGGCTTACTGCAATGCACGGAGCGAGGCAGAAGGATTGACTCCTGTTTATATAGTGGAGGGTTCCAGTGTAGGCTGGGATCGAAGCGCCAATGGTTATCGACTGCCTACGGAAGCAGAATGGGAGTATGCCTGCCGAGCAGGAACGGCAACACCCTTTAATACGGAAAATTCTATCAGTGCGGATGAATCGAATTATTGGGGACATTATCCGTATCTGATTGAAGATAATTATTTTTCTCAGGGAAATCTTGAAACAAAGCCGGGGATATACCGGCAGACAACGGTTGAAGTAAACAGCTTTTCTCCCAATGCATGGGGACTTTACAATATGCACGGAAATGTAGGTGAGTGGGTATGGGATTACTACGGGGAATATGAAACGACAGCACAAACAGACCCAACAGGACCGGCAAGCGGAACCCGGCGTGTAAACCGTGGAGGCGGATGGAATGACTTTGCCAAAAATATCCGTTCTGCATATAGGGCAGCAGCACCTGAACAAAATGGCAGCTTTAATGTAGGAATCCGTCTGGTCCGCAATGCCGTAGCAGGATCAGGCAGTGTGGAGGGACAGGCTGTACAGACAAAAAACAAGGAAGGAAACGGAGAAGTATTGATTGTGTTCTTCTCATGGGGAGGAAACACCAGAGGAATCGCACGGGAAATCCAGTCTCAGACAGGGGCGGATCTGTTCGAGATAGAATTGGTGGAGCCATATTCCTCGGATTATAATACTGTTCTGGATGAAGCACAGCGCGACCAGAATGCACAGGCACGGCCTGAGATTAAAGATCATGTGCAAAATATGGATGATTATGATACAATTATTCTTGGATATCCTAACTGGTGGGCGTCTATCCCCATGCCGATTGCATCTTTTTTGGAGGAGTATGATCTTTCTGGAAAGACTATCGTTCCTTTTTGTTCTCATGGAGGAGGACGTTTCGGGCAAAGTCTGACAGCAATAGCAAAGCTTGCGCCTGATTCCACAATTGTAGAGGGGCTTGCGATTTCTTATTCAGGAGGTTCTGGAATGCCGGGTGATGTGGCAAAATGGCTGGAAGAAAACGGTATAGCAATACAGTAAAAATTATAAGCTGGAAATAATTAAATACATTTCGGGAAGGCGTGGCGGAGATCGAGATGCTGCGCCTAAACAGCCGGGAGAGGTTTGAGGACTTTGACGGGGAGCAGTGGATCATGCTAAAGCCTATGATTTTATGCTCTCGCTGTTTATGGATCGCCGCATAAATGAGCAGGCGGTTCTTAAGATGCATGAACTGTTCTACCAGAACATTGAGCCGGGATATGCTGGACGGTACCGGGATGTCCGAGTGCTCATCGCCGGATCACAGTATCCAGTGGCTGTCCCGGAGAAGATGCAGAGGGAGAGGGATCGGCTGTTTGAGTGGGTACAGAAAGAGAGGGAAGGATATCACCCTGTGGAATTCGCGGCCCAGTTCCACAAGCGGTTTGTGTTCATCCACCCGTTTAAGGATGCTGATGTTATAATTGGGACAAGGTTGGAAAACCCAGTAAAATCAACGGGTTTGCACTCCTTAGTCCTAATTTTTTATACCCGAAAAGGGGAGAACGGAATCACCGCATTTCAGGTCTCCGTCTTGGAGCCCTACATATATTGCTGGCCAGCGATATGAAGGTCCAATAGTGATTAAAGCAGCCATATCGCCCTCTGGAGATGGGGGTAAAGATTCAATACTCTATTGAAATAGATTTATAGCCCATATAGATAATAGCGACACGGACGGCTATTCAAAATTGATGCCATAAGAATTTGGGTACTATTTGGCGAAAGTATAAAGAAGTGGCTTAAAATCAAGGTTTTAAAGCTTGGAGGGGTTTATCACAGAGGTTGGTGAACCCCGCTTTTTTGATACCACTGAAAACATGGCGATTGGGGATTGATGGACACAATATGGGGTAACCTTGGACTTTTGCCAAAAAGTTTAGTTTTGCGTGATAGTTTGGAGTTTTGCCTGTTTATATGCAAATGCTGTTGAAATTAAGCGATAGATGTAGTATATGTGAATAGATGAGAGGAATGCTAGATGCTTAATGAATGACATTGGACTTTGAGTATTCTAAAGGATAGTTATAATGTTTTAATTGAGGTGAAAATTATGCAAAGCATAGTTAGCGAATTAAAAACGAAAATATTCATTTTACTTTGATGTATTATGGAAAAGAAGATTATGGTACATTTTGGGATATAAATTCTATTTTAGAGAATAGGGAATATTTTCAAAATAGATTTAGCACATGCAAGCTTCATGGCATTGACTCGCTCCAGAACTATTTGGATTACTTATGTTTAAGAAAGTGTGTCATGCTTCAGGAAATGATTCCGGCCATTAAGAAAGATGAAGACAAACAGGCATTTCAAGATATTTCTAACCTTGCAAAAGAGCAGTATGATTGTATTGGAAATGGATTATTTGGAACATTCCTGCCGCTGACAGAATAAAGAGAAATATTCCTGCCGGTAAGAATGTGCCAGTATTGGGGAATGCCCGCCAGGGGGTAGGATATGGCCTGCACCGTTATGCGGGGCCGAAGCTGCCGAAAGGGATACTTGTCATAGTCTAAATTTCCACATATAATTGCAGTGTGTCTGTAAGGACGGCCTACAGCATGAGACTTGAAAAACGGAGAAGTGAGTAATGAACAAAATTCTGATTATAGATGATGATAAATCTCTTTTGGATCTGCTGCAAAACTGCCTGCATGATTTATATGAAGTGGATACGGCATGGAATGGGAAGCAGGGACTTGATAAGCTGTCACAGACGAAATATGATCTTGTGCTGCTGGATGTGATGCTGCTTGGCGAAAATGGTTTTGAGGTCTTAGGGAAAATCCGGAAACAATATGCGGTGCCGGTGATCATGCTGACTGCAAAGAACTCCCCGTCAGATAAAGTAAACGGACTGGAGATCGGTGCGGATGATTATGTGACGAAGCCGTTTAATATGGAGGAACTAATGGCCAGGATTGCTTCCCAGATCCGGAGGAATACCGTGCTGAAAAATGGCATTCTGCCGCAGGAAAAGCTCTGTTTTGATAAGATTACGATTGTTCCGCAGATAAAGGGGGTATTGAAAGAGGGCAAAGAAGTGCTGCTGACGGGAAAAGAATTTGACCTGTTGTATTTTCTTGCCTCATCTCCGGAGCGCGCTTATACAAAAAAACAGATTTATAGGGCTGTATGGAAGGACGATTATGTCTATGACGATAACAATATTATGGCATTGATCAGTAAGATCAGAAAGAAAATAGAAGATGATCCGGAAAATCCCGGGATAATACAGACCGTCAGGGGTGTCGGCTACCGCTTTTGTGGAGGACAGTAAATGCATATAGAAATGATCGTGCTTATCGGAATCTGTTTGGGACTGCTGCTTTTGCTGGCAGGTATTCGGAGACAGATTAAAAAAATCAATCGGGTATTAGATGAAATTATAGCGGGGGAAACGGATCGAAGGATCATCATAAAAAAATCTTCTTTTTTATCGGATACCTGTTATAAGTTCAACCAAATCATGATGGATAATAAGGAGCGCATCATACGGACAAAGCGGCAGGAGCGCAGGAGTGAAAAGCTCATGACCAGTCTGTCTCATGACATCCGAACTCCTCTTACATCCATTATCGGTCATCTGGATGCCGTTCATTATCAATATATCCATGGGGAAATGAATGCGGAATCTGTCCGGCAGGCAAGGGAAAAAGCATATGTCCTGAAAGATTATCTGGACGATCTGTTCCAGTGGTTCAAGCTCAATTCCAAAGAAGAGAAAGCAGAAATGGAGCCATTGGATATTGTGGAGGAAACACGGGCTGTTTTGGCAAAGTGGGTCGCAGCTTTTGAAAGAAATGGAATATCCTATGATTTTGTATCAGACACGGACGAGATACAGACCAGCATGGACAGGATTTTTTATGAGCGCATTGTGAATAATCTGCTTAAAAATGCAATGGAACATAGCGGGGCTTCTAAAATCTGGATAGAGATTGTGCAGACTGGTATTACGGTTGCTGTAAAAATCTGCGACAATGGCATGGGGATTCCTGAGAAAGAGATTCCATTTGTTTTTGACAGGCTGTATAAGGCGGATGATGCCCGCAGCAGCAAAGGAAGCGGTCTGGGGCTTGCGATCGTACGGGAACTGGTTCTGCTGCAGGAAGGGAAGATTTTTGTGGAGCCCCGAAAGAAGGGAATTTGTTTTGTCATGGAATTTCCTATATTAGAAAATAAAAAAGGAACTGTTCTGCCATAAGACAGGGCAGTTTTTTTTGCAAGGTTTTCGTAAGGTTATCGGGAAAAAAGTGTGATAACATAAAACGGCAGACAGATCTATATTGGACACAGCGCACGAAGAAGGAGATGATGTGATGGATAACTTTATCATTGAGACAAAAGGGCTGACGAAATATTATGGGGATACTGCCGCAGTAAAAGAGGTGGATCTCCATGTGAAAAAAGGGGAAATCTATGCCCTTTTGGGAAGGAACGGAGCCGGAAAGACAACAATCATGAAAATGCTGTTAGGCCTATCCAGGATATCAAAAGGAACGGTTCATATGTTTGGGCAGCCTTTTGAGGGTAACAAAAAAGAATTTTTGGGACGGATAGGCGTCATGATTGAGACGCCGGGATTTTATCCAAACCTTACGGCAACCGAAAACCTGGAAATTCTTGCCGACCTGCGGGGATATGTAAAACGGGATGCCATAAAAGAAAGTCTGGGGAGGGTTGGATTGCCTTATAAAGATAAAAAGCTTTTTTCTGAATTTTCCCTCGGGATGAAGCAGCGGCTGGGGATTGCGGCCGCCATTATCCATGATCCGGAAATCCTGATACTGGACGAACCGGTGAATGGGCTTGATCCAATCGGGGTAATGGAAACAAGGGACTTTATCAGGGGGCTTTCGCAGGACTATGGGAAAACGATTCTGCTGTCAAGCCATATCCTGTCAGAGATTGAGCTTCTGGCAGACAGGATAGGAATTATTGACAAGGGGATTCTGTTGGAAGAAAGCCCTTATGAGGAACTGAAAAAAAGAAATGTGCATTATATCCTGTTGTCCGTGGATTCGACGGAAACAGTTACCCATATGCTGGAAGAAGAATTTCATATCGGAGATTACCGGATCATGGGAAATGGCTGCATTCAGATTTTTGATACGGAGATACAGACAAAGGAAATTGTCAGGTTTCTTGCAGGACGGAATATTTATATGGATGCCATTCAAAAAGGCAGTGATACACTGGAAGACTATTTTAAAAAGATAACCGGAGGTGAGGGGATTGCTTAACATATGCTGGAATGAATTAAAGAAACTGAAGCGTCAGAAGACAGCAAGAGTGTTGTGGGCAGTCGGCATTCTGATACCGGCGTTTGGCACGCTGCTCTGCGTAAAAAGTCACTATCGCTTTAGTAATCTGATCGGTTTGAATGTCGTGTTTGGAAGCTTTCTTGTAATTCCGTTTATTTTTTCCGTTATGCTTTTAAACCTGTTTGAGCTGGAGGAGAGGAATCATACATTGAAAAACATTCTGGTGATCGGTATCCCTGAATGGAAGATTTTTGTGTCAAAACTGGCTTCTGCCCTTGTGATCGTCGTGATCTTTATGGGAATCCTTACAGCCTATACAGTCGCAGGGGGGATTTTTCTGCGGAATTATATTCCGGATGTTGTCCGTATTTTCGGGATTTATCTGGGGACGTCTCTGTGCGGCATCTGTGCGACAATGCCTGTGGTGATTCTGATCATTTTGCTCCGAAAAAGGAATCTGATCGCGATGATAGCGATCAACTGTTTTATACTCATTGATTATTTGTTTGTATGGCAGCTGACCATGCTCAATTGTCTTGAGTTCCATCTGCCTATTATGGTAGCATTCCGTATTACTTATCCCTTTAGTGTTTTTGAATATACGGATAATCTGCAGCCTGGTCTGGACGCGCTGTATTATCCGGCGGACAAGGGAATCTTTTTGGTGGGGGCAACAGCGGCAGTTTCCTTTGGAATCAGCTTGTGGCTTTATAAAAGACAGGAGGCCGATGTATGATGAAAAGATTGATCAGGGCGGAATTTAAGAAATTGAAAAGACAGAAAATGGTTTTTGTCGGGTATCTCAGCATCCTTTTTTCGTTTATGATTACTTTTGCGCAGCAAATGCAGATTCATGCGGGGGAGCCTGAATGGGAAGGGTTTGCGGAAATGTTTTTTTACAATAACGCGATGCTGTTTCTGCCGTTTACGGTATCTTTGATCGGAGGATACATGATCGATCAGGAATATGCAAGAGATACGCTGAAAAATCTGTTGGTAGTACCGGTCAGATGGCAGGATGCAGTAAAGGCGAAAGTGGCAGCTCTGTTTTTGCTGATGGTCCGGATTGGGCTGTTTGAAATGGCAATGCTTTTGGCGGCAGGCATTATGTTAAAGAACTGTCCGGCTGTGCTTATCATGGCTGGTGTATGTATGAAAGCGCTTGTATATAACATCTGTATCACGTTAGGGATACTGCCGGTGATCCTGTGGTTTGGAAAAAATAGCGGGAAATATATATGGGGAAGTATCCTGTCCATGCTCGTTGGTGTATGCGGAGTGTTTGTCGTAAATGGAAGGGCAGCTAATTGGTATCCGGTTACATTATGTTTCTCATTTCTATCGGACATTTATGGCGAAAAATCTGCAATGGGATACATGAAGTCGGGTGCGGCAATCTTCCTGTATGGATTGTTGGGTGTGTTAGTATACTGGATCAGGTATTGCAGAGAAAACAAAGTTTAGTGCTTTATATATGACAAATAATCTTTGAAATGTCACGAAATTGTGATATTTCAAAGCAGAAAAACATGTGGCTCGTGACATTTCTGTGAGAATTGGCTGTTAGACTGGCAGCATCATAGAA
>CAMWYJ010000092.1 GCA_947178445.1 uncultured Clostridium sp. | reverse complement strand
CAGCCCACACATTATCATAGAAGATTAACATTTACAGACTTTTCTTCACACGCTCGTATCGACAGACAGGCAAAACAGAAGTCATAAATGAAAGACTTACGTTGGTATTTTACGAGAAGAAACAGTTTCATTTTCGTTGATTCTACAAGGAATTAGCAGGCAAAAAGTTTTTACGACAACCCCATCACACATTCTTTGAACTCCTTCGGCTTTTCTATATGAATACCATGTCCGCAGTCAAAACGCACAATTTGACAATCCGCAATCAGTTCCGAAACCTTTTCTAAATCTTCTTCACTTAATGCCGCCATTAAAATACCATCTTCACCGATTTTTGTCTGCGCTTTCATAAATACTGTCTTACACCTGATATTTTTCAATATTTCTTCATGCGGTATTCCACAATGGAAGCTGTCGTTAAAAAATGTTTCACCGAATAATGGGTCATAATGATTCATACCCTGATAGCTGCTGAGTGCGACTTTGGGCCAGAACATCACCTTTAGATTTCTTTCTGGATGTTTTCTTCTGTACTTTGCAGCCATAGCTATCATTTTTCCTTTTATCTTTTCTCTCGACTTTTCAGGAAAAAAGTTCCATGCATACTGATTGCTGAAATAATACAGCACAAAATCCTTTTTCTCGGATTGATTGATGAAATTATGGCAAACCGTAGATAAATCAATATAATTAAAACTGCTTTTCCGTTTTTCACCCTGTGAGGAGAAAAACGGTGGGTCTTCCAGAATCAAATATTTGCAAAGTTCTGTATTGGAAGCAATATACGCCGCAATCAATCCGCCGGAAGAATGTCCAAGAAGAAAAACTTTCTCTTTAATCACTTCTTCAATAAAACGGATAATCGCATTGCCGATGTCTGTCAAATTATATTGTTCCGCATCATGCAGGCTTTTTCCATGTCCATAGCAGTCAATGGAATAAACATGGTACTTTTTAGATAACCGTGTCCATACATTTGTAAAGCTTGCGGCATCCACCCCTTGCGCATGAATGAGGACTAATGGCTGTAAATCATTTTTTATTTCATAATAATGAAGTTCTATTCCTTGCTTTTTATAAATATGTTCCGATACCATATTGTTTTTCCTCACCCCTTCTTCCCCTTTGCAGGCTTCTTGTAAAACTGTGCCGCATAGTCGAAATATGTCCTAAGTTGATACTGGTTATTTAACCCCTTTACCGCATCAGTCCGTTTTTGAATATAATCCTCCAGCTTTTTCATATATTCGTCTTCTGTGATGGAACCCTCCGCCACATAGGATAACCCCTTCTCCCAGCTTGCAGTAAGCTCCGGATTTAACAGGGAGCCAATAGAGGAAGCCACCACATCATGTATCATCTCACCCATTAATGTCGGCGTGATAATCTGGGTTTTCTTATTCAAATCCAGATATTTATTATTCACCAGCTTTTTGATAATCTCTGCCCGCGTTGCAGAGGTTCCAATCCCACTGCCCTTTATCTGTGCCCGTAACTCCTCATCCTCAATAAGCTGTCCCGCATTTTCCATGGCAAGAATCAATGTACCGGAGCTGTAACGCTTTGGCGGGGATGTCTCCCCTTCCTTTATCTCAAAGCTGTTTAGGGAAAGCTTCACACCTTTTTTAAGCTGCATGGCGGCATCTACCATTTCCTTTGAGTATTTTTCCTCCTCTTCCTTCTTATTTCCGAAAGAATATACGGTAATCGGCAGATATCCGGGTTCCACTAACACCTTGAAATTCGCAAACAGCTTCTCACCGTTACAATTCAGGGTAAGCGCCACCTTCTGGTATACCGCCGGCGGATAGAAAATACTTAAGAAACGTCTCACGATAATCTCATAGACCTTCTTCGCCACATCATTCAGGCTGCCAAATGCATTTAAGCCCTGACCAGTGGGAATAATGGCATAATGGTCTGTAATCTGCTTGTCGTTTACATACCTTGTCTTTGCAATTCCCTTGTAGCTGCCACTTTGCAAAATATTGTCTGCAAACTGCTTCATCGACGGAATGTTCTTCAAACCGGAAATATTTTTGTAAATCTCCTTGCTGACGGCAGTCGATAGAACTCTGGCATCCGTTCTCGGATAGGTAACCATTTTCTTTTCATACAGCTCCTGCACAATCTGGAGGGTCTGGTCCGGACTGATTTTAAACAGTCTGGAGCAGTCATTTTGCAGCTCCGCCAGATTATACAAAAGCGGCGCGTTTTTATTTTCCTTTTTCTTTTCTGCCTTCTCAATGACAGCAGTCACATTGCTGACATCTGCCCTGCGGTCACCGGCATTTTTCTTCCCATTCTCATCCGAATCATTTGCATTAGCCGCTTGGCTGTCCACAGGTTTTTCATCCTCTGCTCCATCACCGGGTGCTTTTTCTCCTGCACCATTTCCATCCCGAAAAACGGCTGTCCCGCCAGACATTTCCTCTACCAGCCGCCTCGCATCCTTTTCTTCCTTAAAGCCATTCTCCTTATATAGCAACGGGGATTCAAAATATTTCGTTCCCTCCACTGCCTTCCACTCCGCATCAAAGGTACTGTCGGCCAGTGCCACATCTCCAATCACGCGATAGAACGGGGTCTTCACAAACTGGCGTATTTCCCGCTCCCTCTTCACAATCATCCCAAGCACACAGGTCATAACCCGTCCTACGGAAATCACGCATCTGTCCTTACCGAGATAATTCTTCACCGCATAGCTGTACTTAAGTGTCAGGATTCTCGAAAAATTAATTCCCATCAGATAATCTTCCTTTGCACGCAGATACGCAGAGGCACAGAGATTGTCATATTCCGAAAGCTGCTTTGCCTCCTTAATTCCCCTAAGTATCTCCTCCTCCGTCTGGGAATCAATCCAGACACGGCGCCTTTCCTTTGAATCTGGCACCTCTGCCATCTGATCCACCAGACGGTATATGTATTCTCCCTCACGCCCGGAGTCCGTACAGACATAAATACAAGCGACATCCTCGCGGGTGAGCAATCCCTTCACAATCTGGAACTGCTTTGCCACACCGTCAATGACCTGATATTTAAACTGTTCCGGTAAAAACGGCAATGTCTCCACCGTCCATTTTTTCAAAGCCGGGTCGTATTCCTCCGGATAACTCATCGTCACTAAATGACCTACACACCAGGTCACAATACTGTCATTGGATTCAATATATCCGTCCTTACTGCCACCGCTGATTTTGAGTGCTTTGGCAAACTCTCTGGCGACACTCGGTTTTTCCGCTATATATAAATTCTTCAAAATCCTACCTTACCTTTTCTGATAACCTTACCTTTTTGTACCAGACTATTCTAACTTGGATTTACCGTTTTGTAAATATTGGGATGGAAATTCCTGTTTAACTGGGTGTTGAAGTTACAGATTTCCTGGAAATTCAGGTATAGTGAATCAGGCATATGAATATGTTATGTCATTGTATATTACTTACACTTTTTAAACCGGACGGCATCAGGTGTAGCGAAAATGCTGGAAGTTAGAACGATCTTTTTATCATCCTAAATTGTGTACCTTCGTCATTCATAACGGAATACCCCAATCGCTCGTACAACCTGAACGCCGCTATATTTGATTTCTCAACATGAAAAAGTATCGTAGAAATATCGGTTTCTCTGGCAAACCTTTCCGCAGCTTTGATCAGCTTCGTTCCAATTCCATTGTTACGATATTCTTCAGAAACAGATAAATCGTCCAAATAAATGAACGTTTCCTGTTCGTGGTGTACTTCTATGGAAAGATATGCGACAACAAAACCATTTACTTCCGCAACACATATCCAATCATCACAGTCATCAAAAAATTTATCAAGATATCCATCTTCATACCCATTAACATTTTTAGACGAATATATGGTTTGAAGCATCTCAATAAACAATTCTTTTATTCTGTTTTCATCTTCTTTGACTGCTTTTCTTATTTTCCATTCCATAATGATTGCCCTTCTTCAGATTCTGATTGATTTCTTTATCAACAATGGATATTTATCACATAAACCTTTCGATGTCATTTCTTCAAACGCAAATTTTTATTCTCTTTATTAAATTTCTTTCCACATATAAAGATTACCGTAGCAGTAGCAATGAGAAAACCCGCAAAAAACACTGATGGATTTGCCACCCAATCCCAAAAGTGAAAATGTCCAATGAAATATACTGCAAAAAATATCATATATACTGCAAGTGCATACATGGCACACCAAAAAACTTGATGCCGTTTTTGTTCACGAACAAGCATCATCTGTTGTTGTTTTTCCAACATTTCGGTTTTCACTGATAAATCATCTATTTCTGATGACTTTAGCAAATAATCCGTTGTAACATCAAAAATTGCGCTCATTGCCACTATCTTTTCCAACTCTGGGGTTGCCTGCCCACTTTCCCACTTTGAAATAGATTGCCTTGAAACATCAAGTTTTTCAGCAAGTTGCTCTTGTGTTAGATTATTAGCTTTTCGTAGCGTTAATAATTTTTCTGAAAAATTCATAATATTTGTCCTCCTTGTTTTTGATACCTAAACAATGCCAAAAACCTCGGTTACATTCCATATAGCTTCTTATACATTTTCGCAACCAATGGTAGAAATATGAAAGCAAATATAGAATTCTACATCTCCAACTTGTTTGTACAACGGATGTCTGTGGAAACAGAGTTTTGCTCATTTCTATACAACTCCATAAAGTAGCGATTGCTTTCCAGCAGCTCCTCAAAGGTTCCGGTGCCAATTATCCTTCCCTCTCTAAACACAACAATACGGTCAAATCCTTTTATCGAGGTTAAACGGTGGGCAACCGCAATAACAGTGGCATGCTTTAATTGTTCCATAACATTTTTCATGACAATGCCTTCCGTCAAATTATCCAATGCGGATGTTGCCTCGTCCAAAACGATAATATCGGGATTGTCCATCCATAATCTGGCTAATGCCAGCCGTTGTTTTTCACCGCCTGAAAGAAAAGTCCCCTTTTCACCAATTCTTGTTTCCAATCCAGCGTTTAGTGATGAAAGCCTTGGCAGCAACTGTGTCTTTTCAAGGCTTTGCATAATATCGGAATCCGGAACATTTCGGTCAAACACCAGATTTTCCCGTATAGAGCCATCAAATACCGGTGCATCCTGTGACAGATAAGACATTTTATCATACAGCGATTCCAGCGAAATCCGCTTTAGCGATTCATCATCAAAAAGGATATCCCCCTCATCATATTTCAGCAAGCCTATTAACAGTTTTACCAGTGTTGATTTTCCTGAGCCGGACTCGCCGACAAATGCTACCTTTTCACCTTTTTTTATCATAAGATTAATGCCATTTAACACCTTTTTGCCTTCATAGGAAAAAGACAAATTCTCAACACAAATCTTTTTGACAAGTCTGCTAAAATCAGCACCCTTCTGAAGCCGTATATCATCTTTCAAATCCAGAAAACCATTAAATCTCTGCCATGCTGTCCGGTTCAATTTATACTGTACATAAATAACATTAAATATTGCAATCGGGGTATACGCATTATCAATCAATGTAATGATTGCAACGACTGCCCCGACAGAAAGACTGCTGTTTTTCCATGCATAAATTAAAATTCCGATATCCAGACAAGCTACCAGCAATGCAAATATGGTAAAGAAAGCTTCATGTATCATATTCATTTTTACTTTTGCCGATACAATGATTCGCTTTGCTCTGGCAGCTTTCCTTATCTCATTTGGAAACTGGCGTTTGGTTCGGAAAATCAGCATTTCCATAAAACCGCGGACAAGAAAATGATTCAGCTCTTCCTCATTATTTAAAATTTTCTCCTTTATCTGATATAATCCCTTCAGCAATAAATTGGTAACTATAAATATAACAACATATCCTGCCATAAGAAAACAGGTTACATTTTTGTTTATTTTCCAGATAAAGTATAAGCTAAACAGGACTGTTGGAATCAATTTTCTGATGACACAGAACCAAAATTCATAAATCACACTCTTTCCCGCCTTGGCACCATTTTCAATCTGCTGCACCAATTTTCCGGTTCCCAGTTTCTGGTATTCAAGGTAATCTATTCTGCTTATTTTCTGTAATGCCAGTAATTTGAAATCCAGATATAACCCATTTTCCAACTTCTTTGCCGGATATTCATCCAAATAGTTCATCCCGTAATGAACAAAAAGGATGATACCGTAAAATACTATACCATAAACTGTTATTGTCCTATCGGTCAATCCATCCACTATTCTTTGAAAATAGTCTGCCTTATAATTTGACATAAACGCATTGAACACTCCGACGGCCAAATATACAATAACTAATTTCCTGTTGTTTTTTAATACATCTTTTATGTAGCGCATAACTGTACTCCTTTTCTAATGTCTATATTTCCATTGATTCAGTACAGTCGTGACTGCCAGCAAGTTCTATGATCCTCAGCACAATCTGCCGACAGTTTATATCAACTGTACTGAGTAGTTATCTCGGATATATTTCATAATACGAATTCACCTCACCTTTTATATATTTCTGCCCTCTACCTTTTCCTCAAAATTTCTTCGATACTGACTGGCGCATAGTGGTTCACATCCACACCAACATTGCAGGCGTTTTTGCCTAACATTTTAACCCGTTCCACTGATTTCATATTGTTATGAATATGTCCATACAAATGAATACTATCCTTTCCATAATCTTCCCATTCCAATATAGGATAATGAAATAGTATAAACTTTCTCTTCTGATAAGATAAAACATAGTAATCCTTTATCCAAATCACATCCTCCATATATCTCTCATAATCGCCTGCAAATTTGTCATGATTACCCTTAATCAAATATTTTTTTCCGTTAAGCAATGTAAAATACCGATGCGCTGTATCTGCATCCTCCATTGTAAAATCACCTAGGATATATATTTCATCATTATTTGAAACCTTCGTATTCCAATTCTGAATTAGTACATTATCCATTTGCTTTACCGACTGAAATGGACGATTACAGTGCCGGATGATATTACTATGTCCAAAATGCAAGTCGGAAGTAAAATAAATCATGCTTTCCATCTCCCTTCGTAATGTTATTTCAAGAAGCATCCGCCTCTTCCCTTACGCCCTCTCTGATATCCTCATTCGATTCCATATATCTATCTTTAATGTCCATACAAACTCTCTGGCTACACTCGGTTTTCTGCTATGTATAAATTCTTCAAAATCCTGCCTTACCTTTTCTGATAACCTTGCCTTTTTGTACCAGACCATTCTAACTTGGATTTACTATTTTGTAAATATTGGGATGGAAATTCCTGTTTGTGCAACTCCCCCAAACGCTGACGGATAGGGAACGGACAATAAAATTCACCAAAGGTCTCACTCGAATCTACGTTACCTGATGAATTTTATCCGTTCGTCTC
>CAMWYJ010000091.1 GCA_947178445.1 uncultured Clostridium sp. | reverse complement strand
TAGATGCGGAGCCTCTGCGGGAAGTTCTTTCTTCATGGATTCAAATTCAGAATTTGGCGCACCTCCAAGATGGGGCAAATCACAATCTGCAAGTTAAAATTAGTGAAATTGCAACAGCTCTCGAAGATGATTATGAAGTCTGTTTTGAGTTAATTATGACATCGACTTTAACAGACTCTGCGAAGTATGACCTCGAAGTATTCCAAAAGAATTTATCGGATAACGAAGCTATATCAGCAAACCTTATTGTGGTAGACAATGAAACGCTGAAATTCAAATACGATGAGGCATTAAATAGAAGCCGTCCTTATATCAACCACGAGTTTAACCTTGAAGTTGGAAAGTATATGGAGCTAACAATTGACGAGACAAAAGCAGTTATTGTTGCACTTCCATTAAGAGATTGTATTAAGATTCCTGGAATTAAAGATGGTAGCTTGTTCAGAAAAAATGTTCGTCAATCGTTGGGAACAAGCAATAAAGTCAACAAGGGAATTGCGCGAACAATTAAGAATAATGCTGGTGATTTCTTCTTCCTACATAATGGAATTACAGCAATCTGTTCTCAAATGTCAATTCACGAAGGAATTCTCTCTGTTAAAGAATTGAATGTTGTAAATGGATGTCAGTCATTAAGTACTATATTTAGTTATAGTGAATTAGCCAAAAAGGCTGATAATGCATACATTATGTTCCGATTTTATGAAATCAGCGACGCTGAAAGAGCTGACAATATTAGTACCTCCACGAATAGCCAAAGTGCAGTTAAGGCTCGTGATTTGCGGAGCAATGACAAAGCAGTTCTGGCAATGAAGAAGGCGTACGAGCAGTTTTACCCTGATGGTTACTTTGTGACTAAGCGTGGTGAAAAAGTTGATAATGTTAGGTACAATACAGCTCATTTAGTAAATTTGACCGACCTTGGAAAGCAACTGATAGCGTGGCATTCTCAAAGACCGAACCTTTCTTATGGCGAAACAAAAATTTTTGATAAATACTTCGATCAGTTGTTTCGTCGCGAATATTCACCTGAAAATGTACAGGCATTGAATGTGCTATTCCGTACATTGTATGCAAAGTGGGATAAAGATAATCCAATGGGGTTAAATGAAGCGTTGCTGGCCATGAAGGCTTATGCACCTTACCATCAATTGTATGGAATTTCAGTAATCTTTTGCGAAATTAATAAGATGAATGATTCCGTCCCAAATCCATCTATGGTATTGCAAAAATTGAATGATGCGGGATTGTTAGATACAGTTGTTGAAACAGCTGGCAGTTGCTTAAATATGGCATTGGAAACGGCGTCTTCAGAGGCAACCGATAATGGAAAGATGTTTGTACCGCAAAACTGGATAAAATCAAAAACATCTTTAAAGGATTTGCGGACAGCTATTAAGCAGTATCTGGCATCCTTAAAAATGATGCCGGGAGGGAAACAAGTTTTGGAGCAGTTAAACTCTAATCTAGAGATGCGTAAAGAAGATTTTGATTCCAGATGGACGGCTGATTAAAGCTGTGGTAACAGTATGACAACAAAAATCGGATAGCGCATGCTTTTCCGATAATACAAATAATGTAGATATGCTCTGCTAAATTTCATAAACAAACTTGTTTAGAATGAATTTATCAGGAGCGAGTTCGAATGATAAAAGTGTCCTTACAAAAGACTGTGCTCCTTTTTGCAAAATATATTTTGTTGAATGATAAAATTGAAATTATTTATGATTAAGGGGGGATGTATATTATGAAATGTAAAGTGTGCGGTGCAGAAAGCGGAAAATATCCTTTGTGTAAAGAATGTAATAAGAAAAAGGAAGCGGGAGAGATTATAAAGTGCCCCCAATGTCAAAAATGGCATTATGTAAATGTTCCTTGTATAGAAGAAAAGGAAGTTGCAGGAGTAAACGACCAATTTCTTTATGAATTGAAGTATTCTTTAGTAACAAGAACAGAAATGGAATATTTGAGCTGTATTAAAACAGTATTACCAGAAAATTATTTAGTTCAGGCACAAGCGAATTTGGCTTCATTTATTGTAAGAACTGACGATTCAAGATTCCAGAATGAGTTATATAGGAATGTTGATTTTATTATTACAGATTTGGATTATCGTCCTTTAGTGGTAATAGAAATTAATGACCAAACACATAATACGAAAGATAGACGGGATAGGGATAAGAAGGTTGCCAATATCTGTGAGGAAGCAGGAATCCCCATTATTAAATTGTGGACATCCTATGGAGTAAATCAGGAATATATTAAAAAGCGAATTACAGAAACGCTTTCATCATTACCGGTAAAGCGGGTTCATCATTTTGTCAAAGAGAAAGCGCCAGAAAAACATATATCTCCTGTGCAAACAACGGAAATACCAACTGGTAAGAAAAATGGATGTTATATTGCAACTTGCGTATATGGATCATATGACTGCCCTCAAGTATGGACACTGCGTAGATTCCGAGATAGCAATTTAAGAAGAAGTTGGTTTGGATGTATTTTTATAAAGGTGTATTATGCAGTTAGTCCTGTACTTGTAAAAATGTTTGGTGATAAAAAACTATTTAAAGCATTAGGCAAAAAATGCTTGGATGTTTTGATTTTATGGCTTCAAGCCAAAGGGATAGAAGATACCCCTTATACAGATGTGAGATAAGGAGACGGAGTGAGGACATTTTCTTGGCGAAAATTATCTAAAACTACTTGACAGCCCTAAAACTGTGTTAAACCGAATAGCAGTTGAATCAAAAAGGATGTTTGTAACAAAGATAAAGTCTGCCTTGTTGCAAGCGTCCTTCTTTTGTTGCCTTTTTATCCTCAAGGCTCTATAAAGAACAAGGAAAAAAGATTGGGGGGCGGACATTCTTATGGAAAAATAAGCGGCTATGTGGTAATATATGGGAGCAAAGATAGAAACACAACGCAAGGCAATCTTACAGAATTGGCAGGTGGTTCACTTATGAGAAACAAGGGAAACCTTAAATATGTATTACATACAGTAAGCTGTGCTGATAAAATCTTGGTATGGTTTACTTTGATTAAGAATTCATTGGAACAGATTTTTTATGTATTTTTCTTTGTGTATTTGACGAAGTATGTATTTGATTGTATCGAAAATAGTATTCCATATAGAAATTTGTTTTGGTTTTTGGTAGTAGCATGCAGCTTACATATTGTGATTCATTTTATGTGTGGTTGGTATGAGTGTTATCGCCAGATTAATACACCAAAGATTTATCGTTATATTTTTCATCAGGTTATGGATCTGTCAGACCAGATTACCCTGGCAGAATATGAGAATCCGGAGTTTTATGATTCATATACAAAGGCATTGGACCAATGCGTAGACCAGGCAATGAAGCTTCTGATTACCTTTGGTAAATTTATGGGAAATATTGTTGCAACTGTTATGACGCTGATTATCGTAGTAAGTGTAGATCCTATTTTAATGATGATGGTGCTTGCTCCTATTGGATTCAGTTTTTTTTTCGGTAAGAAGGCAAGTGATTATGAATATAACATGCAGCAGGAGATTACAAGGGCAAGACGCCAGGCAGACTATGTAAAACGCGTATTTTATGATAAGAAGTATGCGGGAGAGCTGCGTCTGTATGATATGCAGGATTTGCTTTTATCACGTCAGGAAGAGGCAGTAGAGGAAGCATATAAGACTACTTTGTTCTATCGGATGAAGGTTGCAGTTCATTCCTTTTGGGCATTTGGCAGTTACAGTATCATTGCTACGGTTGGAGCCTATGTTTATGTAGCATTTATGGTTAAACTTGGATATAGAGATAATGTCGCCAGCTATGTGGCTATGATTAATGCCCTTGCTTTTTCCAGTGGGCAGTTTAAGGAAGCTATGGAAAATGGGATTTTTGTAAGAAAGCAGTCGGCATTGTTCCGGAATTTGCGTGAGTTTCTGGAAATGCCGCGGCTTCAGAAAGAGAAGAAGCTACCTTGTGAGGATGTTAATGAAATTGTATTTGACCATGTTACATTTACATACCCCGGAGCAAAGAAACCAACCATTAGTGATATGAATTTTACTTGGAAAAAAGGAGAGCGTATCGCATTAGTTGGGTACAATGGTGCAGGAAAAACTACCCTTGTGAAATTGTTAATGGGATTATATTCAGTGACGGAAGGAAGAATCCTTGTAAATGGCGTAGATCTTGAAGAGATGGATAAGGAGCAATACCGGGAACATTTTGGAACTGTATTTCAGGATTTACAGATTTTTGCAATGTCCTTAGCGGAGAATGTTTTATTATACACTCCAAAAAATCAGAAGGATTATGATAAGGCAGAAGACGCACTTAAGAAAGCGCAGTTTGATGTAAATCACAGAGGATTACTGAAGGGTTTGGATACAATAATCAGTCGGGAATTCGATGAGGAAGGCTTTGTATGTTCCGGCGGACAGGCACAAAAGATTGCTATTGCCAGGGTATTTATGAAGAATCCGGACATGATCATTTTAGATGAGCCATCAAGCGCTTTGGATCCTTTGGCAGAGTATAACATGTATAATAACATGATGCGTGCTTCAGAGGGAAAGGGCGTTATATTTATATCCCATCGATTATCTTCAGCCAGAATGGCACAGCATATCTTTATGATGAAGCAGGGGGCGATTATAGAAGAGGGGAGCCATGAAGAGTTAATGGCAATGAAGGGTGAATATTATGAAATGTTCCATCTTCAGGCACAGAACTATCAAGACAGTATCCCGGAGGAGTTATTAACGATGGGAGGTGCGGTTTTTGAGTAAGGAATTCAAAGATTCGGTAAAAAAGGTTCGTGAAGAGAAGATTCCCATTGGTCGTATGATTCAGAATAACTGGTTCATGGTAAAATATGCAGCCAGGTATGATAAAAAGCTTGTGTTTGCCGTGATTGGATTATTCTGTACATTGCAGATATTAGAAGCATTTTACGACACGGTTTTACTTAAGGTTATTATTGATATGCTGCAAGGATCAGGCACCTTACAGCAGTTGCTGATGATTTTGTTGTTTAGTCTTATCATTGTCACATTCATTGAGGGGATAAGCCAGATGCTGGGACAGTGGTCAAAAGCTAAGCTTGTACGATTAAGTGGAAAGATTCAGCGTGAATTAATGGAAAAGAATGGGAAAATGGATTTAGTCTGCTACGATTCTCCGGAGTATTATGATATGTACATATCGGTTGCGTCTAAAGCAGATGAAATGTTAGAAAAGGCAGTGAATTGCATTAGCACTTTAATCGGAAGTATCTTAGCATTAATTGTTGCAGCCAGTGTAATCTTTACCATTCATCCTTTGATTGCATTGTTTCCCGTATGTGGATTTATCGTGAATCTGTTGACACGGTTTAAGATTACAAGATTAGAGTTCGAGTATGACCTGGTAAATAAAAAATATATGCGTAAGGCGGAGTATTCAAAGAGAGTATTTTATCAGCCTGAGTATGCAAAGGAGTTAAAGCTTACTTCTGTGAAAGAGCCTCTTCGTGCACAGTTTGATGAAGCATTAGCACAATGTGAAGAAGCAGGAAAATATTATGGGGTTCTCATCACATGGTTATCATTAGTTAACTGGATTATGGTATTTACGGTATTTTCATTTTTTGCAGTGCCGACGTTTTTGGGATATCTTGCGCTGGTGGTGAAGGCCATTGCATTAGGAGATGTGGCTTCCACAAACAATGCCGCAAATATTGTGCGACGTCATTTGAATACAACCAATTTTGCCCTTGTAGATTTTCAGATAATCGGTCAGTATGCGGATCGTTTTCGCAGGTTGTTAAATTATGAAACGAACATAGAAGGGCATCAGGGTTCTAAAGAGATTCCTGCTGAACCAGGGGGATTAGTCCTTGATAACATTAGCTTTGCATATCCGGGAACACAGAAGAATACCTTGGAACATATCTCACTTACCATTAAACCGGGGGAAAAGATTGCTATCGTTGGTGAAAATGGTGCAGGAAAGACAACCCTTGTTAAGCTTTTGATGAGACTATATGATGTGACAGAGGGCACCATTTATTATGGCGGTAACGATATCCGGGAATATACAACAGATGCCTATCGTAAGGTGTTTGGCGCAGTATTTCAGGATTATCAGATCTATGGTGCGACTATTGCAGAGAATGTCCTGATGGGGTCCGTTTCAAAAGAGGATGAAGAACGGGTGAAAAAGGCCCTTATTTTAGCCGATTTCGGTGAGCAGCTTGAAAAATTACCAAATGGAATCCATACAGTTCTGACGAAGGAATTTGATGAGGGTGGTGTGAACTTATCCGGCGGTGAGGCACAGAAGGTTGCGATTGCCAGAATGTTTGCGAAAGAAGGTGGCAATGCAATCGCTATTTTGGATGAGCCGTCTAGTGCTCTGGATCCGGTGTCGGAATATAAATTGAATGAGAATTTAATCAGGAAAGCAAATGATGCTACGGTTATTTTTATTTCTCATCGCTTATCTACAACCCGGATGGTAGACTGCATTTACTTATTCTCAGAAGGCAGAATTAAGGAACACGGTACCCATGAAGAGCTGATGGCGTTAGATGGAGAGTATCGAAAGATGTTTGACCGCCAGGCGAAAAATTATTTGATGGTGTAATGGGACTGTTTATAGGGTAATATCATGATAACCGCAGAGGGGAAGTTTGTAATCATTGATTGGCTTACAAAAAAAGCAACACATGGTTTACAAAATTCCATGCCTGGGTGGTAGAATTGCAACCGCCTGTGAGTGTATACTTGCTACAAAAATAAATATCAGGAGGTTGTGACATGAATGTTGCGGATAGAATTCAAAATTTAAGAAAGATAAAGGGAATATCCCAGGAACAATTGGCGGAGGCAATTGGTGTTTCAAGACAAGCTGTTTCAAAATGGGAAAGTGAACAAAGTACACCGGATTTGGAAAAGATTGTATTGATGAGTGATTTTTTTGATGTAACAACAGATTATCTGTTAAAAGGTATTGAACCAACAAATGAAATAGAACATATGACAGTTGGTGATGTGATAGATAATAAGATATTGACAGATGCGAATGGAAAGCGTGTGAAAAAAATACTTAGATATGTACTGTACGTATTTATAGGAGTATTGGCAGTTGATTTATTGGCGTTTGTTATTTATGTCATCATACATGGCTTACCAATGTAGGGGGTGACATAATGAAGACAAATAAAGTGATAATTGGTTCTGTTCTTGCTATTTTTGTGCTTGTTTTTTCTCAGATTGTTGCGCAACTGGTTGGCAGTGTGTTTCATTTAACTGGAATTAGTATAGGAATCTGTAATATAATTGCCGGTATTATTTATATATTGCTTTCATATGTCCTGCTAAATGTATTGGTAAGCAAATTTCTAAAAACAGATATTAGAATACTTCATATCACAGTAAATGTAAAGTGGATTATTGTAGCCATTGCGCTGCCGGTTATTGTTAAGGGGATTTTTTTATTGTTGCCAGGAGAATTTGTATCATCAGGAATGGATAAAAATCAGATATTTACTACATTAAGCTCAGGAATTGTATTTACAGGTATTGCTGCCGGATTGGTTGAAGAAATGGTCTTTCGAGGTGTCATAATGAGCCTTATAAGGGAAAGATGGAACACAAAGGCAGCAATTCTTGTTCCGTCAGTCTTATTTGCATCGGTGCATTTAATTGGAATGAATTTTTCAGCGTTGAGCTGTATTTTAGTTTTGGC
>CAMWYJ010000090.1 GCA_947178445.1 uncultured Clostridium sp. | reverse complement strand
TTCAAACTCTCGTGGGTCATGCACAAAATCGTTGTACATTGTATAATCGCCAATTTTAATACTGTTATTGGTAATCACATTTTTCAAATAAACTGTTTGAGTATCTCCTGTCCGGGGATATATTTTATTCTCCGATATAGTCATTTTTAAAATCCTCCATGTCTTAATAGTTATTATGCGACTATATCGGTTACTACAATGCAACGTTTCACTTTTTTACCTCCGTCAACTTTACAATCCAAATGTCCGATACAGCCATGCTTTACTATCGACTAACATATGCAAAATTCTGACTATGTAAATGGTGTCCTCCTCTATCACATAATAAATCTTATAATTGCGATAATAATCTTTTCGGACACCCAATCCAGCAAGCAGTTCATCCTCGTCCAACTCATTTCTCTCTGGAAAATTCACCAAGGAATTTATCTTAGCACGAATACCACTTATTGTATTTTCAGCAGCAGAAGGATTTTTCAATTCATGGGCAATGTAATCGCCAGCATTTTCCAAATCTTCCTCTGCCCACTCGGTAATTCTAATTTGATATTGCCTCATCTCTGTATTTCTTCTCCAGTCTGTCACATACAGTATTAAAGTCTTTTGTCCTTCCCTCTTTTATCTGTTCCAATCCTGCCATTACTAAATCTCGAACTTCTTTTTTTTGTTCGTCCAAAGCTCTTTGGTAATCTTCTTTCAGTGCCATAGCCATAAAATCAGTCCTTTCTGTTTTTATTACCAGTGTTCCCTTCAATGGAAAATCTACTCTTATTACTTAAAATGATACTTTACTCAAATAATATTTGCAACAATTTTTTATCTGCTTATCACATTCTGCCACATCAAAGGGAGTAGAATTTTGTTTCATGCTATTATTACCTGCTTATCCACTATTTTTGCAGATCTCCTGTTATTTTCAAATCTATCATTAAAGAAGTATCATATATCTTGATAACAATACTGCACTTCCTTCAATTTCCTCCCGCCAATGTCACTGAACAAACAGCGCTCCGTCTGCACAAATCCATACTTCTCATAAAAATAACGTGCATTCCGATTTTCCTCCAGCACCCATAAAAACACTTTGTCAAATCCCATTTTCTTCAATTCACTGACAGCAGCCTGCAATAGCAATCTGCCATACCCCTTTCCCATATACTCCGGCAAAAAATAAAGGGAAATAATCTCTCCAAAACCATTCATTTCTTCCATTCTTGACTTGCCAAAGCCAGATGTTCCAATAATCATCTCATCCTGAACCATTACCAGATTCTTTCTATCTGCCTGTTCTATACGTGATGCCCACTGCCCCTTTGGAATATCATCAAGATAATCTTGCGGCACAATGCCTTGATAAGCATATTTCCAGCTTTCCTCATACACTTTACTGATAGCAGTCCTGTCATCTGATTTTGTGATGTAACGAATTTCCAAGTTCAACATCTCCATTCCATACTGTATAAAGTTCGCAAAACCATTGATTCCGAAAGTTGTCCAAAATACTATTTTAGAAAATCACTAAACTCTTTTAATTCTTTTTTCTTTTCTTCGGAAAGACAATTAAACTCGGTATCACAAATCGCACCTTCTAAAGTATACAAATGTACCAGGCAAACATTGGGATATTCCTGTTTCAACTGCAAAAATGCCTGTTTGCTCCCTATCTGGATCAATTTCTCCGATGAATCAATCCCAATTGCTGTCAATTTTTTTGCCATTTCTTTCCCAATATTCATCATTTCTGTTAATTCAGACATGTGTTTTCTCCTCTATCAAATTCAAATTTATTCTGTTCTGTAGTTTCCCCATTATCCATTTCCCACTCTTTGCCATAACGGTTATAAATCTCAGCATTCCACATGCTCAACCTCTCCTTTTTCTACAGCTTTATACTTTCTCCATATACACAAATCTCAATTCTTCCGTGACCTGTTCCTCGTCAAAAATTTTATAGCCAAGTTTCTTATACAATGCTATATTCTTTTCACTTCTGGTACTGGTAAACAACTCGTATCTTTGTTTCGGATATTGCTTTTCCATTTCAAGCAAAAGTTGTGTCCCTATCCCTTGTCCCTGTTTTGACGGATGAACCATCAATTTTCCAATATAAACAGTCCCGTTATCGCAATATGCTCTTACAGAGCCTATGATGTTTTTGTCTTCATCTAACGCTTTTAAAATAATACCTCTTTGATATTCATTTTCCACATCAACCAAAGTTTGTTTTAATGGCGGAATATCTTCGTTATCAAAAAGCCTCGCCTCACTTTGATAAGCAAGATACTGCAGGTCAAGTATTTCTGATAAGTCTCCTTTATCTGCCTTTACTATGTTCATGCTATATCCTCCCCTATAATTTGTAACCAATTTTGCTCTGCAAACTCCGTTTGTTGCGATAGTCGCCAAATGTGTGTGCAAGCACCCACGCTTGGCTCGTTATTCGCACAAATTGATTGCCTGCTTGCCCGCCATCACTTTTTGTAACCAATTGCGATGCAATTGATTACCTACTCACGTGCCATCACGAAGTGATTTTCATGCACGTGATACCTTAAAAAAGTGATTCTTAATGCGGGCAATTCCAGTCTCATAAATTTTCATAATCTACTTTACACTACCATAATATTATTGAATCAATTCTGTTTCCATTACTCTAAATCCTCAATATTAAAGCTTTCTGTTTTGAAATCACAATAATGCCTGCCCTTTATGGCTGTAAATTTCAATACGCAATAATCAGGGTCAGTTACTCCCTGCTTATAAAACATGGTATCCCCTGTACGCCAGATTTCCCGCTTTATATCATCGTCTTGCAAAACTTCCATTGTACCTGTCAACATAATGCCTTCATACTTAAAACGCCCTCTATTATAAAAATAGATACTTGCCTTTGGATTCTTCATATACTGCTGCGAACGCATAGAAGATGTATTGGTCGTAAAATAAAAGCAATTTCCATCTATCTTGCGTGGTGTAAACATTGCTTTCATATTTGGAAACCCCTCTTCATCCACCGAACCAATAAAAACTGTTTTTTGCTTCTGAATAAATTCAATGATATATTTTCTTTCTTTCATTGAAAATCCTCCTTGCTTTAAAATTATTTGCTAGGTGATTGCGAAACTCCCTATTTCATAAACCCAGTTGTGCAATATAGACAATATCATAAGCAAGGTGCTTTGGAGCCGCCGGTGCTTGCATTGAGTACTTGGCGAGGTGTTTTCGAGCCTAGTACGAAAGTACACTTGCACACTTAGCGAGATTCTATCGAGCTTAGTGGGCATAGTGTTACACTGCTTAGCACCGCTGCGAGCGACAAGCAGCGCAAGCGTGCCTGCGTTGATTTTGTCTATATTGTATAACGGACGTTCGCAAAAACAGAGTTTCGCAATTACCTAAAATCATTTGCTTGTATGCAGATTTTCTATCAAGGTTTCCAGTATTCGGGCAAGATACTGTTCAAATTGTTTCTGCTCCTTCTCTGAAAAACCACGATAAAATAACGTATTCATCTGCTGAGATACCGCTTCATATTTTACCTGTAAAGATTTTGCATATTCCGTAAGCGATACAATCGTTTGTCGACGGTTCTGGGGGTTAACATTCCTTTCCACAATCCCTTTATTCACCATGCCATTTATTACAACAGATATCGTATTCTTAGCAAGAGAGGTTTTCTCACTTATTTCGCTGATTGTAAGATGATCTGTTTTCCATAAAATAAATAGAATTCTTCCCTGTCCTCCGCTTATTTCAATGCCATTTTCAAGCAACAACCTTTCAAAAATTCTGTCTTGAAGTTGTTTTATTTGCGTGATATAAAATCCACCCTTCGTTTCCAAACTATCACCTCTAATCTAGTTAGAACATTTCTAAATAGAACAATCATAAGTTTACCATGGATTACTGCAAAAAGCAATATAAAATACAATGGCACTCCCAGAAAATCCGGAAGTGCCCTTTCATTTCCTTCTTTTTCTCTGTATATCTGTATTTTCTTTACACTTTCAAATCCAGATATGCCCCAGCCTCTGTCTGCTCTTTCTTATCTGTTTTACCGGAATCCTCTTTCATAGCTTCCAGCATTGTCTTAAACTCTGAATCGTCCACATAAATAATCCCATCATCGGAAGCAGCAATTTTCTGGCTTAAAAGCGTTTCGACCTTATTTGAACCTGTCTTTTCTTCTGCCTTTTCTCCTTTCTTTACCTCTTTCTTTTTTTCCAGGACTTTTTCTAATTCTTCTTTCTTCTTCGTTGCCTTTTCTTTTTGCTTTTTCATCAGTTTTTCAGAATTTTTCCTTCTTTCTTCCCGAAGCTTATCACTCATATTTAACATATGATCGTTTCGAATCACGGCTATATGGCAATATTGCCCATTTTCATCTATATAGCTATGCCGATATACCGTCGTCCAACCATTGGCTTTATTAAATGATTCCGATATTTTTGTCATTTTCTCAACTCCTGCAATCAACTCCTTCATTTCCTTTTCCATTTCCGGATCGTTCTGCATTTTTTCCAAAAGCTTCGGGTTGATAGTCAGAGTTTTTCCGCTTTTGTCTGAAGCATGCGTATATCCTGTCCTGAATTCCACACTCGGAGCAAGCTTTTTCAGCTTATTCATATAGTCTGTGGTACTTTCTGCTTTACTGCTTCCTGATGTTTTCGATGTACTTTCTGCTTTACTGCCCTCAGATGCTTTCGACGTCTTTTCCGCTTCCTTCTTCGTTGTGCTGCCTGTTACACTGCTTTCTGTCATACTCTGTGCCAAATAGCTGCTGTAACTGTTCGAAATCTCCATTCCCATAATCTTATCCTCCTTGATACTAATTTGTTTAAAATCCTTTTCGTTTTCATTTTATAATTGCTTACATACTACATGAACCCAGTTATCCATTATACTTTCATAAGGAATCCGTACCATACTGTCCTTGGAACCCCTTTCATAAATACAGCCTTCCCCTGCACCACCTAAACCGGGCAGCTTAGAATACCCGCCAAAAATAATATAGATGTCACCTTCTGCATTGTTTTCATATAAGAAAGCCTCAAATGCTTCCCGATCCACATAAACATAGCTGTCATCATATGAAATCATTTTACTTAGTTCCTCTGTGTCAATTGAAACAATTTTTGCCTCCCCATCATAGCTGCCTACCATGATGTCTTTACTTTCACTGTAACGTGCATAGGAATTGGTATGTATAAACGAAAATACGGCTATCATTACCATAAATGTGACAATACCCATTCCCCTGCACAACCTTTTTCGATATGGACGAAAGTCTGCGATTTCCGACATTCTCCTTTTCATATCTGCAAATTCCTTTTCACCTGCATACGTTGCTGTCGATGATATTTCCTCATATCCCAAACGCAATACCTTTAAGCTTTTTAGCAGTATCAATCCATACTCATTTGCAGACCTGCCACTATTTTGTATACATACCCTGTCACATATATCCTCCATATCTGACCGCAGATATTTCCTGAAAACAGACAGGAAGGGATTTATCCATAGCAGACAGATCAGCAGGTCCCACGCAAAACCATACCATAAATGTCCGAGACGAATATGCGTTTTTTCGTGCTGTATAATGGCCAGTAACTCATCTTTTCTGTAGCTGTCCAGCATTATTTGCGGCAGGACAATTTTAGGTTTTAACAAACCCGATGTAAATGGCGTCACATTCATATCTGTGACACATACCTGCATACCTTCAAAGACAGATGTTTTCATCCCTGAAACAATTTTCCAAAGATGCAGACGTTTCCCAAATACACAGATAGCTGTCACAAAAACACCTGCTATATAAATGCGGTCAAACCAAATATTTTGCATGGTTACGCATGTCATTTTCCAAGTAAGCCTTACCACCACTTTATTTTCATAAAAGAGCTTCAATTTTCCAAGAAATGGTATAAACAGGAACGATATCCATAACAGTCCTCTTAAAAAAACTCTCTTTAAAAAAAATACTTTTCGAAGCAGAAGCACAAGCCAAATCAGTATAAAAGAAAAAACTGCACATCGCATAAGCTGTGTTGTAAAATATACTGTAGAAAAATCCATAACACCGTCAAGCATTGACCAGTCAGGCATCGCAGTCACCCCTCTTTATGTGGAGATTCCATCCCACGGTCTTTGCTGTGTTCCAAAATCTCCTCCAGCTCGTTTATCTGTTCATCTGTCAAAACAAAGCTCTGCAGTAATGCTGTCACGGCATTTGTTCCACTACCCGAAAAATAGTTGTCCACAAACCGTCTGCTTTTTTCTTTCACGCACTCATCCTTTGGTTTTTGTGGATAATAATGGTAAACTCTGGAATCATGCTCATCCACAGTGTAACCAAGGATATCTTTACTGTTCAGTCGGTTCATAAGCACACGCACCATTCTCTGTGACATATCCACAGTCCCCTGCATCCTTTTATAAACCTCAGATGATGTCAGAGGTGCATCACTAGCCCACAAGACTTCCATAATCTGCCATTCACTTGGTGTAATTTCTTCCTTTTCCATATATTATGATCCTTTCAATTTGTATTGTTAGTTAGGTAATTGCGAAACTCCTAATTTTCAAAACCTAGTTGTACAATATAGACAATGTCATAAGCAGGGTGCTTTGGAGCCGCCGGTGCTTAGCGAGGTGTTTTCGAGCTTAGCACCGTTGCGAGCGACAAGCAGCGCAAGCGTGCCCAGCGTTGATATTGTCTATATTGCACAACGGAAGTCTGCAAAACTTAAGTTTCGCAATTACCTATGTATTGTTATTATATATATCGGTCAACATCCGTTAATCATTAATAGTCGTTGACATTTTTGCTGTTGTTTTTTGTTCTTCTACTGTTATTGTGTTGTGATTGCTATGGAAATCAGACTTAGAACAGAATCATTTAAACACAGGAATACAGCATTTCATAACAATCAATCAGAGACAAACGTAACAAAAAAGAGGGGCTGATTTCTCAACCTCTCTAAAGCATCTTCTGCTCTTTACAAAAAAACAATGCTGACATGTAAATTTGTTATTTCGTTACATCTCTTTATATGGTTATTTCAATCTGATTCCCCTCAATGCCAATGATACAACTTTCATAATAGCCATCACCAGTGGTTCTCGGCCCGCTAATGACTTCATATCCATCTTTCTTCATTTGTGCCGTCAACAAATCAACTTTTTCCTTGCTTCCCACACTAAATGCAATATGTATAAAGCCTGTTCTTTGAAGCGATTTATCGACATCATCCATATCTGGTTTATTCATAATCTCTAATCTTGCATCATCCCCAAATGCCAAAAAATATGATTTAAAACCTGTCTTTTCGTTATGATACATATTGTTCGATATAGCACCCATATACTGTTCAAAAAACTTCCTTGTACCTTCTAAATCATTCACATACATAGCAATATGTTCTATCTTCATGCAAGCCACTCCTTACCATTTTTTACTGCTACAATATATCTTTTCTTTCATTATGCCACTCCATTTGATGATATTTTGAAACGAAATCTCTGAAGCCTATTGATTTATAACATATCTTAATCCGCCTTCTGTTTAATATGATTTCCAATAATCTCTGACACATCACTAATCGTAATAAAAGCGCTTGCATCTACCTCTTCGATCAGCTGCTTCAATTGGTAGATCTCAAGTCGGTTCAGTACGCAGTAGAGAACCACCTTTTTTCCACTAATCAGTCCCTCACCTTCCAAAATCGTCACAGTGCGTCCCATCTTCTTATAGATCTCATCCGCGATGCTGCGGCCCTCATTCGTGATTATCATGGCTGCTTTTGCCTGCTCCACGCCTGTCTCTACAAAGTCAATCACTTTCGACGTGATAAAATACGTCAGCAGGCTGTACATGGCCCGGTCAAATCCAAACAGAAAACCTGCGCTCGTATAGATCATGATATTGATGAAAAGAACCGTCTGTCCTACCGGAAGATTAAAACGCCGATTCAGAAAGATTGCCACCGTCTCCGTTCCATCGAGGCAGCCGC
>CAMWYJ010000089.1 GCA_947178445.1 uncultured Clostridium sp. | reverse complement strand
GTATATTATAGATATATCTTAAAAAAAGTCAACTGAAAAGAGTAGGAAAATCGGCTGCGAACTTCAGAGGAAGGTTAGCGGGACAGTACGAGAGGTTTATACTTACCGGAGACCAAAAAATTTAAAAAAGATGCCAGAAAAGTTAAACCATTTCTTTTTTCTGTCACTATTAAGATAGAAGCTTCTAAAAACCATGGGAATATGTGAAAAAGGAACAGGAACCAGATGAAACAGAGACATGCGGAATACGAACAGCAAAAGCGGGAACCATTGGAGCCCAAACAACCGGCGCTTACACAGAAGCCGAAAGAACCGGAATGGATGGAGCAGGAACAGTCGGGATCCATCCCGCCAAAGCTTCTGAACGAAAAAATTGCCGATGCCTCCAGGACCATCTTTTCTTATTGTATGGCCAAAACGTCTAACCGTCTGGAAGCGGAAGATTTATGTCAGGACATCCTTCTGGAGCTTATCCGGTCGTCAGGAAGCATCCGCGACAGCAGAGCCTTTTACGGTTTTATGTGGGCAGTGGCCGGAAATATTTACAAGCACTGGTGCAGAAAAAAAGCAAGCCCCCGGACCTGTGAACTGACGGAAGATATCCCGGCAGAAGAATCCGCCCTTGACAAAGCGCTGGCCGATGAGGAAAACAGTGATCTGTATCTGCTCCGGAGAGAACTGACGCTGCTTTCCGAAAAGTACCGTAAGGCGGTGATTCTGTACTATATTAATCGGAAATCCTGTTCTGAAATTGCACAAAGTCTCTCTGTTACTGAAAGCAGAGTTAAATACCTGCTTTTTAAATCAAGAAAAATATTGAAAGAAGGAATGAGAATGGAACGCAGACTTGGCACACTGAGCTATAACCCCAAAACCTTTGTCCCCATGTATCATGGCGGCGGCCCCAACCGCTTCTGGGAGTTTATGCAGAGCAAGATCCGCCAGAATATTGTGGAGGCATGCTATAATGATTCTCTGACACCGGAGCAGATCAGCCTGGAAACCGGCATTCCCCTGCCCTACCTGGACAGTGAGATAAGCGCCCTGGCAGACAGGGAAATCCTGATAAAAGAAGGCGCCCACTATAAGGCGAATATCATTATACTCACGTCGGAATGTACGGATGAAATTATCCGGAGCGCAGCTCCCTGGCACAAAGAAATAGCCGGTCTGCTGGCGGAATTTCTGGAGACAGGCCTCCCTGCTTTCAGGGAAATCGGCTTTTTCGGTGCAGACTTCAGCGATAATACGCTGCGCTGGCAGTTGATGACATTTTTCCTGAGAGAAAGTGCCATTTCCGGGATGCCGGAGGACGAAGTAAAGCCTCTTACCGCCTGGGGGGATCGGGCTTATCTGTGGCTTGCGGAAAAAGGCAATGCATTAGATAATAATCTCTTTAGCTACTGTACCGTAGACAGCAGTAAAGGAGACCTGATTCACTTTATAGATTATCTGCCCGCGCCTAAGAGTGATCACCACGATTTTTACGGTAATGACTATATGATCAATATTCTTTGCGATATTGCCAGGGGAGACTGCGCCAAATTCAGTGAATACGACCTGGAGGCAGTTGCGGAGCTGGTGAGGAAGGGATATGTTCTGAAAGGGCCGGATACTTACACCGTCTCCATGCCCCTCTTCACACCGTCCCAATACTCTGCGGTATGCAGGCTTGTAAAAAATTTTGTTACGGAAAAACTGGAGAAGACCATACATGAAATTAACCGGTCTTCCGCCAGAATTATAGGCGAGCATACCCCCAAACATCTGCAGGATCGAGTTCCCGCCATAGCGAGAAACGGAAGAATGGTCAATACGGCCTGTATTCCCTTACGCATTCTGATCGACAGAAAAATTCTGACCTCCGATTGGAATCCTATGGAAATGCCTACTATGCAGATCCGGCTGAACGGATAGGATATTGTTAAGCGTGACAGCCTTTCTGATATCTATGTGTATCAGGAAGGCTGTTATGTTTATTGATGTTCGGGTCTGCAAAGTGAACTTTTAAAAATATCCTTGACAATTGTGTCTACATGATGTAGAATTCCGATATAAGTTCTACATCGTGTAGACAGGAGGAGATTATGGCAGAGTATAAATTAGGAGAAATAGAAATGAAATTTGCGGAGCTTATCTGGAGAAATGAGCCAATTCCCTCGGGAGAGCTGGCGTCTTTAAGCCTGAAAGAGCTGAACTGGAAGCGAACCACCACCTACACGGTTTTAAAGAGATTATGTGACAAAGGCATCTTTAAAAATGACAAAGGTATTGTATCTTCGTTGGTTTCCAGACAGTTATTTCGGGCAAAACAGAGTGAAGAGTTTGTGGAAGGGGCTTTTGGGGGATCTCTCCCTAATTTTGTTGCGGCTTTTGTCTCGCAAAAAAAGCTTTCCAGAGAAGAAATCGAAGAACTGAAACGAATTATCGAGGAAAAGTAGAAAGATGATGGAGAAAAAATCATGGATGCCTTTATGAATACGCTTATCAAAATGAGCCTGCGTGGAGTAGTTATTATTCTTATTGTCCTGCTTGTCCGGTTATTGCTGAAGAAATTACAAATTGGCCACAAATATATTCTTGGCCTTTGGGCAATGGCTTTTTTGTATTTTATTTTTCCGTGGAAGTTAAGTCTGTCGGTCGGATTTTGGAACAATGCCGGTATTCCGGAAGAAATGAGGGTAATTTCAGAACTCCGGCTGGCGGCAGATGAAAGGTATGGAGAAGCCCGCGATACAGGAAATATTGTTAATCCGGTCGGTATTGCTGACAATACTATGGCCGGTGCGCCTGCCGCTGTTGGAAAAGGCACTGTAGGAACTGTTACTGCAATTCCTGTGGAATCGACGGGACAAAATATTGCAGGAATATATGGGATAAAAGATAATAGTCCGGTAAAATTTGAGGTCGGGAGTGTGATAGAATTGATATGGCTGGTGGGCTTAAGCGGCCTCTTCGGGCATATGCTGTATTCCTATTTCGCGCTGAAAAGAAAATTGCGGTTAAGCGTTTTATTTGAAGATAATATCTGGTGGGCGGAGAATATTGATATGCCTATGGTTTTTGGCCTGGTCCGTTCCCGAATCTATCTGCCGGTTTCTATGGAATCTGAGGATCTTTCCTATGTTATTGCCCACGAAAAGATGCATGTCAAAAGAAAAGATGGGCTGTTTAAAATGTTTGTGTATGTAGTATGCCTGATTCACTGGTTCAATCCTTTTATCTGGATTGCATATTTCCTGTTTGGAAGCGATATGGAAAAGGCATGTGACGAAGAGGTCATCCGGACCATGAGCAGGGAGAAACGGAAGGAGTACGCTTATGCACTGCTTCATATTGCCGCGGAGAACGGGGCGGGAAAGAAAAAGGTATTTGTTGCACCAATATGTTTTGATGAGGGAAATGTAAAGTCAAGAATCAGGAATATCATGAAATACAAATACACACTTCCGGGAATTGGAATCGCAGCAGTGATTGTGATCGCGGCGCTGTCTGTGATGTTTCTGACAGAAGCAAAGGACAGCAATGTAGAGGAAAATGTGAAAACGGAAGAATCTGGAGAAGAACCGGCAGATGAAAACGATGAGGAAAATGCCGGTGCAGATGTGGTTACTGATGAGGAAAAGGAAAAACTTCCGGTTTTTTATGTGGAAAATTTGAATACGTTTCAAATTGTGGAAAACTTTTCGCTGGAAGATTACTATATTACTAGCCGCTATACTGTCTTAAATCACTATTATATAGATGAAAATAAAGTGCTCTGGGGTACCGGAAAGAATGAATTCGGGCAGCTCGGTACAGGTACCTATGGTACAAAGGAATACTACGAAGAGCCGGTAAAGATTGCGGAGAATGTAATTTCTGTGGATGCTTCATGTAACGGCTATTTTTGCATCTATCTGACAGAAAATGGGGAACTCTATGGTATCGGTTCAAATCATGCGGAAGTGCTCCTGGGAGGAGGGAGCGAATCTCAGGTTTATTCAGATTATGATTTCCAAAAGGTCACAGAGCCGGTTCTTTTGATGGCAGATGTAACTTATGCCAGAGCGGGACGGGAATGCATCGTTGCCCTTCAAAATGATAAATCCGCTTACTGGTGGGGAGAGTATGCTCCTTTGACACATACTTATGCGGGTTATGCGGACAGCATCAGCACTTATCAAGAATATTGGAAATTGGAGGAGGATGCATCTAATCCGGTAAAAATGTTTGCCGCAAAACCCATAAAGATCATGGAACAGTGTAAATATATTACCACAGGAACATTTACCGGTGCCGCTGTCAGTGAGTCGGGAGAATTGTATACCTGGGGATTTAATGTCTTCGGACAATGCGGAATACCTGTGACAGAAGATGATTTTGTCCGTACTCCCGTAAAGGTCATGGATGGTGTGAAAATGGTATGGCCGGACAGAATCGCTTTTAGTGATCCCGTAAGCCAGTCTTCGGAGTTTGGAAGATGGGAAACGGATTATTTGTATAACACTTTTGTATTAAAAGAGGACAACAGCTTGCTGGCTGTTGGATTGAATATGGGTGATAAAGAGAAGGTAACGCAAGTGAACGGAGATATTGTGGAAACCCAGACCTATCTGTATAATGATGGTTTTGTTCCTATTCAAGCAGTAGAATACTCTGTCAGCAACAATTTGAAAATTTTAAGCAAGCTGGAGTTTGGAATGTCTATAGATGAGGTTGAAGAGATTCTGAACAGCACTGGCATGCACACCTTCCGCACAATTGATGCAGGCGTATACAGCGAAGAGTATTCGGTATACCTTTCGGCGCAGTATAACCAGTATCATTGTTATTTTGACAGCCAAAATAAGTTGGACAGGATCACGATTCAGGAGGGCGGAAGCCGGGACGGGCGGTTTACTCTGGGAATGTCTCTTTCAGATTTAGAAAAAGTAACAGAGGAGGCGGGAGGCTTTCTTACGAAAGCAGAGAGTGACACCCCATATGATATCTGGATTTATCAGGATCAGGAACAGCGGATACAGTACGAGTTTTCTGTGTATGAGGGAAGCATAACTGTTGTGAATGAGATTGTGATAAGCGAAAATTCCGGTCAGTAGAGACTGCAAATGCCAGGATATTATGAAATCAGCGCGGAGCGCTTATGTGAGGGCGCAAATATACAGATATCTTTCAATGCTGATGAAAGTGTGCTTGTGGTAGGATAATGACGTTGGACAATTCAACAAATTTATGTTATCTCTTACACACGATGATCATTGACTAATCGCAGATTTTTGTTATAATAAAAAAAGCATTTCAATTTCATATATGTGGAGTGCCTGTAAATATCCTGATAAACGAGGTGAGATTATGGACGACAGTAGTAGTCGAAGTATGGACAAGGTTTTCGTATATAGTCATAATAGGTACTGCTGCAGTCATGTCTGTAATTTGTAGCAGCTCGTTGTGCATATATATGTAATGACCATTGTCTGGTTCTAAAACTATACTGCATCGACAGGCCGAGCGCAGAGTCCTAAGGTTTATGAGCGACAATGGTATTTTTATGCATTTTTGCTCGATTATTTTTTCACGCCCGCCTGGTTATCTATGGCTTGTGTTATGCAAGTCCAACGAGTAAAGGAGGAAAATGCAATGAAAGTAAAAGACAATGTTCAGAACGAAGTGGTCGAAATGATACAGCATCCTGACTACAAAATAGAGATTGTTGAGGTGCTTCGTAGTAATTTAAGTCCTAAAATCAAGCAGGAACGTATACTTGCATATCATGAAAAGGATATTGCAGCCGCATTAGAATTGCTTAGTCTGGAAGAACGCAGCAGACTATATCATATTTTGAGTGCGAAAACTCTCGCTGACATACTTGAGTATGCTGAAAACAAGGTCGAGTATATCGGCGAAATAAGTATTCAAAAGAGAATCAGTGTACTCTCTGAATTTGAAATTACAGAACTGGCAGAATGCCTTCGCCAGATGGATAAAGCGGACCGTACAACGGTAATGGAATTAATGGACGATGAGCTAAAACATCAAATTGTACTGCTTAATTCCTTTGGCGAAGATGAGATCGGCCGCAAAATGACCACAAACTTTGTTGCAGTCTGTTCAGGAATCAGTGTGCGGCAGGCAATGCATTCTCTGATTGAGCAGGCGGCAGATAACGATAATATTTCCATCATTTATGTCGTTGATGAGGATGAAACTTTTCTTGGCGCAATTGATTTAAAAGATCTGATTATTGCACGTGAAGGCACACAACTTGATGCGATTGTTATGACATCATATCCATATGTTTATGCCAATGAGCAAATTGATGATTGTCTTGGTCGTATCAAAGATTATTCAGAGGATTCAATTCCCGTTTTAGACTCAGATAATAAGCTCATAGGCGTACTGACATCTCAGGACGTCATGGAACTTGTTGACGATGAGATGGGCGAAGATTATGCAAAGCTGGCTGGTTTATCTGCAGAAGAAGATTTAAAAGAACCTTTGAAAGAAAGTATCAAAAAGCGCCTGCCCTGGCTGGGGGTTCTGCTTGGATTAGGAATGGTCGTTTCCAGTGTAGTAGGTATATTTGAAGGAGTTGTTGCACAGCTGCCGCTGATTATCGCTTTCCAGTCGCTTATTCTGGACATGGCGGGAAATGTGGGAACACAGTCGCTCGCCGTTACCATACGTATTCTCATGGACGAAAACATTAGTGGAAAGCAAAAGCTTATCCTGGTTACAAAAGAAGCTCGTGTAGGTTTGGCCAACGGCTTGATACTTGGTATATTATCCTTTGTATTTATCGGCTTGTATTTAGTTGCATTAAAGAATCAAGTGGTAACTGTAGCGTTTGCTATATCTGCCTGCATAGGCATTGCACTGCTTTTGGCAATGATACTTTCAAGTTTGTCGGGAACATTGATTCCCCTTATGTTTAAGAAGTTGAAGGTTGATCCTGCCGTAGCGTCCGGCCCGCTGATCACAACAATCAATGACCTTGTTGCGGTTGTTACATACTATGGTTTGGCCTGGATACTGATAATTAATTTTTTGCATTTGTAGGTTTCAATGATTGTTTGATATTTGGCAAGAACATTTATTTAGGTGATAAACTAAGCACTTAGGAAATCTAAGTGCTTTTCTTTTGCTTTATTTATAGGCGTTACAAAGATAAAATGGCCACCATGATATTTCTGAACTATTTTATGGCTCAAATGATCAAAATATTTTCCGCCACGTTAACGACTATTATCTGCGCGGCAATTATTGTAATCCGATACAGTCGCTCAGTCGATGAACTCAATGCTGTTGGCGATATATGCAACCGTTTCGTCAGTGACAGAACTATCAAATTCAAAAGCAACATAAACGGATTTGTCGCTGTTATAGGAGAGAACACCATAGTTTATCTTAGGGTCACCTCCAGAATCCGAAGGAGTAAAAAGGACGGGAGAATAGTACACATCGACTGTGGCTGTCTCACTCGCATCCGACTTTTTGACAACGGTGTAGCTGTTTTTTACATCGAACTGATAGTCATTTCCCAAAGCGATTTGATTATAAATAGCCATCAGCTCACCTTCGGTTTCTTCGTCCAATTCAAAGGTGTTGTAGCCAACAGCACCGACACAATTCTCTTCCTTATCATAGATGGCGACACGAGACCAGACACCGCTATACAGATAGGTTTCGGCCTGGGAATCATATTCGCCGGCAAACCACCCATCAGGGAGAGCAATTTTAACACTGAACGGTGTTACTTCAAAGATGTCCTTGTTAAAATCAGTTTTTTCTGCATCGCTTTCGGGGAAAACCATCTGGTGCCAAACATATCCGTCAGTCAAATCAGAAGAAATCTGCTGATCAGGCGTGGCCTGCGTACAGGCGCTGAGCATCAGCAATACCATGCCTAAAGATACCGGCAAATTCATGAGCAGGTGCGATTTTTTCATAAGTATAGACCTCCTTAATATAGTCATGTTTAAGTCAAGAGTACTTCTCTCGGTAACCCTTGCAGTCGGAGTTATCCAGGTGGAGCAGCAGCGCGGAGTCAGGAGCTACTTATTTTGTCTTCCTTTTGAGCCTAAAAGTCGTGAAATATATACTCAAAACATCATCTGATAGTTACCCCAAGCTT
>CAMWYJ010000088.1 GCA_947178445.1 uncultured Clostridium sp. | reverse complement strand
TTTTTAAGATTCTAAATTATAGATATATTTTTATGGTACATTTGTTATTTGCACATTATGTTTTCATGTTTCTATCATATAGATAAGTCAATACTTCCACCCTCACTCATAGCAGGTATCTCTGATGCCTGTACCGGTATCTCTGTACCGGAAATTTCTAAAGAAACACCTTCGTTGCTGAAATGTTCCTTTGAAACTTCTTCTTTTTCCTTTTGCAGCTTATTGAAAAAGGCTTTCAGATATTTCATGTCTGCTTCCACGATTTCCCGGAGTTCCTTTGCCCGGTGTTTTTTCTTAAGAAGCTCTAAATCATCATCATCCATATCCCGGCTAACCGTTCCGATTAGTTCATCTGCAGTCTGCTCCATGGTTTCCTTCATCGTTTCTTCCATGAGCTTTTGTAACTCTTTTACTAATTTTCTTAATTCTTCTTCATTTATTTCAGGAACTTTTTCTTTTTTTGCGTTTTCTGAGTCGGAAACGTCATTTTCATTCATGTTATCCTGGCAGGCACCGCGTTGTTTTGCAGTTTCTTCCTCCCGCAGGTGTTTTATTTTCTTCCTGGCTACCCGTTCAAGTTTTTTTGCGTGAATGATAGCCAGTTCCACTTCTTTTTCATCAAACTGACCGGTTTTGAGTTTTCGATAGAGTGCTCCAATATTCGCCTGTGCAGTTGCAAGTGCCCTGCCCGCATTGTTTGATGTCTTTGACATTAAAATCTTGTCTGAAATATATTTAAAATTATAATTCAGGCGTTTCGTTTTTTTCTTGGCAGATTTTCTGATCCGGATTGTGCCCGCCACACTTCCGTCCCGGTTTTTGATTGTATATTCTTTTACGTCATATGCATTGGAATAGAATCCTAGAGCCATGCTACCATCCTCCTTGATTTTGCAACATACAGACAATCGGTAATTCCGTTTACCGTTCAGACATACTTATATATATTATATCGGCAGACTGATACATAAATTTTATTCATAATAAATGAGTTATATAAAGAAACGAATTATCATTCATGATGATTTGAAATCACTTCATGTAAAGGCCGTCGAACCTTCTTCCTTGTCAGTTCAAAGACACCCAGCTTGGTAATCTCTACAAAGTACCCTGGAACCTTGTCTCTTTTTAGTCCCTGTTCCAAACATTTGACTATCTGCTGTCTGTCTTCTTCCGTGCTCATATTAATAAAATCAATCATGATAATACCGGACAAATTTCTTAACCGGAGCTGCCTGGTTATCTCCTTCGCAGCCTCAAGATTCAGTTTCAATATATGGGCATCCTTGTTTTTCTTTCCGATGGACTTTCCAGAATTCACGTCAATCACTACCATTGCTTCCGTTGGTTCAATTACGAGGAATCCGCCGGACTTTAACCAGATCTTTTTATTTAAAATCCTTGAAAACTCCGTTTCAAATCCCAACAGTTTATAAAGGGCATAATCTTCTCCGTAAAATACAGCATTTGGAATAAAATCGGTAAGTACTTTATATACATCCGGCAAATCGGTTTTGGCTTCGTCAATCCTTGGAATGCCATATTCTTCTAAAAGGGTAATCCACTCTTCCTTTCCCTTATAAATGACACCTGTATTCCGCTCATATTGGGCTTTGTGGATGATTTGGTCTAATTCTCTTGTAAACCGCCTTATTTCGTCTAAAATCAGTGAAGAATCGGCATGTTCGGATGCTGTCCGAAATACAATCCCATAGGAGGCTTCCGGTTGTTCCTCTTCCTTTGCAAGCTGTTTTAACGCATCAATCCGCTGCTTATCCTTAATCCTTTTGGAAACGCCAATCATTCCTTTCGATAAATCCATTGCAACATAATTGCCGGATAAACAAATATTACCGGTAACCCGTGCCTGTTTCATTTTCTGTGGCTCCTGTTCTACCTGTACAAGAATAATATCATTTTCTGCAATAGATGGAAGTCCTTTGGGAAGCTTGCGGTTTAACACCAGTGCAGGTCTGTCATTTAAAGGTAAATAGCCCACATTCTCTTTATCTAGCCGTATAAAGGCTGATTGGATATTTTTTACAACCTTTTCCACGCGTCCGATATATATGTCGCCAATCTGCAGGGATTTATCATTCATCAACGGGTGGCATTCCACGAAAACCTCATCTTCATAAATCAAAAGAAAGGTCTGGTTATTCCATTTTGTAATAACTGCCTTGTTCATTATCATTTCCTTTTCCATGCTGCCGCAAGTTCTATGCTTGTTTCCCATTCATCAAGGGTTGTATCATAAGTGTCAGGAACCTTATGATTTTATACGTATACAAATATTACCATAAGTATATAATTAATTCAAGAAAAAATAACTCTTTGTTTCTTTCCTTCTTCTCCATCAACCAAAGTATCATAAACAAGACAAAAAATAATCTGGACATTTTCTTGATTGAATGTCCGGATTATTTTTTATGAAAACAAGATGTTTTATGAACTGTGCTTTACGCTATATAATTCGGATGATATAATAAGAATACTAAATAAGCCAAAGATGCTTTGCATAATAGGTCACAATGGAAATTATAAGAAAAGGGCACATAACATGAAATTTTATCTGGCACCCATGGAGGGAATTACAACCTATATATACCGCAATGCACTGCATCACCATTACGGTGGCGCCGACTGCTATTACACACCTTTTTTGTCTAATAAGGTATTAAGCAACAAGGAGCTGCGTGATATTCTACCGGAGAATAACAAGGATATAAAGGTTGTTCCCCAGATTCTGACTAACCAGGCAGAAACATTTTTAGCAATTGTCAAAGTGCTTCAGACTTACGGTTATAAAGAAGTAAATTTTAACCTTGGTTGTCCTTCCGGAACGGTCGTTGCCAAAAAACGTGGTGCCGGCTTCTTGGATGTTCCGGACAGACTGGATCATTTCCTGGAGGAGATATTTGCAAAATGCCCTTTAGACATTTCCATTAAAACCAGAATCGGTATCGAATCGGAATACGAATGGGAGGATATCCTTGCCATTTATAAAAAATATCCTATCAAGGAGCTGATCATCCATCCCCGGTATCAGAAAGAATTTTATAAGGGAACTCCCCATGTGGACGCATTTAAGCTGGCAGCAGACTCATTAAAGGACAGCGGTATTCCCCTTTGCTACAATGGGGATATCACATCTACTAAGCGTTACCTTGACCTGCTAAACAAGATTCCTCCTGCCGAAGCTGTCATGCTGGGACGGGGTGTGCTGGCAAATCCCGAGCTTTTTCAGCTTCTCCGCAATGAGGAAGCTACACTGCCATCCACGAAAAAGCTCTCTACCTTTCAGGCATTTCATGATGAAATCCTTGCGGGCTATATTGATTATATGTCCGGCGACCAGCCGGTGCTGTTTAAAATGAAAGAGCTTTGGAGCTACATGGGAGCATATGTGCAGGCATCTGATTCCCTACTCAAAAAAGTGCGCAAAGCAAAGCGGATTTCCGAGTATGAGAGTGTTATACAAACTATTCTTGCGGAAATGTCCTAAAGTCTGCTTTAAAATGGTGCCTCTTTTCTAAACCAGATTTTCACCATTCCTGTTCCCTTCTATTTTTGCTAAACGCTTTTTCCCAAGCTCCCTTATCTCATCATTACTGTCATATAAACACTCCTGTAAAATCTCCCGGGTGAGCATTTTCCTGCGGCTCATTTCCCTTAATACGGATTCTCTACAGCTGGAGCATAGCGTATGCTCATACATATAATATAACAGTTCTTTTGGAGGATGTTTTACTCCTCTTGTCTCTAATAAATCCAAAACTACCATAAAGGGTCCATGCCAGCAGGTATCCTTTTCCTGATAGGTCACAGGAAGTTCTTTTATCAAAGCGACCAGAATATCACAATCCTCTTTTACATAGTTATTTGCTAACATGGAAATCACATCTTCTAAATGCTCATTTTTTTGCAGCAGTTCCAACGCATAATTATGTACCCGTATGTCGGTCATAAAACTCAATGCCCTGAATGCATTCTCCTGTAATGCTGCATTCTCTGATTTTGAGTCAGCAATCACGGCTGCCGCATCCAGCAAATCCGTACAATATCTGTTTGCCAGAAGACGAAGCAGCTGGCTTTTCAATGCCAAATCAGTCTCTCTTTGATAATAAGCAGCAAGCTTTTCTACCTCTTTTTCTTTTCCGTTTCTCATCATGATATGTGCCAGTGTGATGGGAACATCGTTTCCGACCCCCCCGACTCTTCCGCCACTCTGCAATAATCGATAAATTTCGCTGGATGTCATATTCTCTATTTTTTCCCTGCGTTTTACAGCATATCTGTTTCTATTATCTTCCTCTCTTAACATGGATGCAAAATAGACTTTTGTTCCTTTCTCATTCTCTGCTCTTTTCTCCAGCTGTTTGCGAATTTTTGCTTTTCCAAATTCATCCTCCCAGCATGCCTGAAACCAGTCGAAATTCCAGTTATCAAACAAAGGATTATCAAGTATTAAACATCCTAAATCCTCTACCATTCTAAAATAAGTAGCTTCACAGTCTTCTTTGTAGTCTGGCATATTCACAATCTCAATACAAAGCTTCTCAAAATTATCACGTACCGGTAATATCCCATCTGACAATCGTCTTTTCCTGGTTTTTAAAATAGCATACATACGCCTGTAATTTTCCTGTAATGCATGAAGTGCTGTCTGATTTCCCTCCCCTGCAAACCATCCCAAAAAATCGCAAAACTGGTCAAAGCTCCAATCAGATTTAGCGATACTCTTGTAAAAATATGGAATCACTGCATCCACAAAAAAATCTGTATCTGGATAGCATTTTACCAGTTTATACAAATAATAACTCCTTGTTCCCTCACATTGTGCATCATAGGCAAGATTATGAGTACATCCCCACAGTATAATATCACGGTATTTCTCGATATTACCGCAAGTTTTCAATTCCTGAATACATCTGCCAAGACCGCATTGCATGGCCCGTTTAAATTCCTTTTTGGTCATAAATTTTCTTTTTCTATCTCCTTGATTCTAAAAAAACGTCAACTGTTCATATTTCTTCGGAAGCTCCCGCAGAAATTGAAAGCATTTATCCATATCATGTTCTATTCCATTTTCTGCACAGGTGTCTTTAAATAACTTCATCAATTCCGCATTTCTGTCGCTTGTTATCTCATAGGAATAGCCATATTTTTGATGATACCTCTCTTTCATTCCCGGAAAATGCTTATCAAGAGCAGCATAAAAATATTCCCGATCCCCGTCCCGTAAGGTTACTCCCATTCCATAGCAGATTATACCGTATACTTTTGCCTGAATGCAATAATCTAAAATCCCCTGTATGTTTTCCACCGTATCGTTGATATATGGCAAAATCGGCGAAAGCCAGACCATCGTGGGAATTCCCAACTCATGGCAAATCTTAAGAACCTTTACCCGCTCCTTCGTTGTACATACATTAGGCTCTAAGATTTTGCAAAGTGCCTCATCATGGGTTGTCAGCGTCATCTGCACCACGCATTTTGCCTTTTCATTAATGCTTTTTAACAAGCCAATATCCCGTAATATCCGGTCGGATTTTGTCTGAATTGCAACACCAAAGCCATACCTTTCAATCAGCTCCAGACATTTTCTTGTCAGTTGTACATCCTCCTCGCAATGCATATACGGGTCGCACATGGCACCTGTTCCAATCATACATTTCTTTCTTTTTGACCGCAGTGCTTTTTCCAGCAGAGCCGGTGCATTTTCTTTTACCTCAACATCTTCAAATGCATGGGTAAAGCCGTAGCAGGTACTTCTGGAATCACAGTAAATACATCCATGGGTACAGCCACGGTACAAATTCATTCCGTTATGCGGGGATAAGATTCCCTTTGCCTCTACATAATGCATTGTGCTCTCCTTTATGTCTTATTCCTTTCATCTGCACCACAAAAATCCCTCTTCCACCGCCTTTGTAAGCTCCCTTAAATGCTTTACCCCTCTCTCAGTAGGCGCATCCGGGAAATAACCAATGCCTCCTATTTCCAGCGTACCCCGGCTTATATACACAAATCAAATCATAATTCGTCTTACGGTGCGGGTTATCAGAAACCTCTAAAATTACCTTTGCATCGGGAAACAGTAATTCTTTACATCTTCCTGTATTTTTTACATGGACAGTTTCCAGCTTTCCATCAATCCATACCCTTGCAATAAAACGGTTCGGTCTGCTATGAAATTTACCGTGTATAATATGCTTATATTTCATCCATTTACACCAATTCCATTATAGAAATTTTTCAAAGAAAATAATATTCCTTTCTCCAGTCTTATAACCGCTTGACCGGATGCCGGATGACTGTCTTAAGATTCTTAGGTGCACATCTTCTCGGGTCAGATAGATAGATTTCATGGTGAAACCGGGTATCAGAAAAATCCTCCTGATATCCATTTTCCTCTATAAACTGCTTCATCCGTGCAATGGTTTCCGGCTCATCATCATAAGCACCCTTATGCATAGCCTGTACACAAAGCCCTTCTGTTATATATACAAACTCTGCTTTGCCAACCGCAAGTCCGGGTTTCTTTTCTGCAAAGATGTTCCTTGCCTTTTCAAACACTTCTTCCGTGACAAATTCCGGCTGTCGAATCATGGATATCCAGTGAAACTTATCCTTATCTGTTACATTAATTCCGTCAAATGCCATATCATCCACATACCAAAGTCCCTCCAACGGCGGCACCACGTATTCAAAATATCCTTCCGGCTGTGTACCGTTCATCTTGGACATTTTGATAGTAAAAGATAATCCATACAGAATCTCCAATGCCTCCTGATAGCTTGCAGAAGTATTGGGGTTACCGCTTCCTTTTACTGTAATAAAGGACATCTCTGGCACTTCGATCACGGACGGCTTTGCCTGCGGCTGGTATAAATCCTTGTACTCCTTTTTGTAGTCTATTTTCTCCATTATACGATCTTTCCCCTTTTTATATATTTTTACAATTTTTCCTATGGGCTTTGAGTTTTTTCGTCGCCCAGTCATAATGGCTTGCTGTAACGCTGACAAAATAAGAACCTAATGTACTCCCACCAACCCACTGGTACACTCCTTTTGAAAACAACTCCTCATTGGAAAATTCTTCAGCCAGCTTCATTACCTCCTGATGGGATTTTTCCAGCAGTTCTTTTGCTTCCTCCAATGTTGTATCCTGATGCTTCTTCCAAAATTCCATATTCATATCCCCATATGTTTTCCAGTTATACGGCTTAGGAATAAATGGCCTGCTGTCTCCCTTTTGGTTTGACCTGACCCAGACGAGCGAAAGCTGATGCCATTCATAGAGATGAACGAAAATATCACGAAGATTTTTATCTCTTTTCCAATGTGCCTCTTTCTTTTTATCATCCCCTGAAAAATCAAAGACAGTTGATAATTCCTTTTCTGTCAATGAGGAAATGAGCAAATTCATCTTCTCATAATTGTCGTTTGCTGCACTGATCAAATCCGATTTTGTAGTTGGTCTTCCCATAATCCTGTTCCTTTCTGCGGTTTTCCTCACGGTAATGTCCCTATTTAGGTAATTGAGAAACTCTTATCAAAATACCAGTTGTACAATATAAACAATATCATAAGTCGGTACTTTGGAGCCGCCGGTGCTTACCGAGGTTTTTTCAAGCTTAGCACCGTTGCGAGCGACAAGTAGCGCAAGCGTGCCGACGTTGATTTGTCTATATTGTACAACGGACATCTTGAAAAACTTAAGTTTCACATTTACCTAACAACCCTATTCCTCTGCATCATACCACATAAAACCTGACACCTTTTGTCATGTTTTATTTTTCTCATAAATCATCAACGCCTGTTCCGCTAAAACTTCCCGCAAATAAGCAGGCTCAATGACTTCAACCCTTGTCCCAAAAGAAAGCAGAAAGCCCACAAACCAGTTATCCTCCGGCAGCCTTGCAGACACAAGCAAATCTCCGTTTTCCTGCCGCTTGATCTGTTCGATATTAAACTCATCATAAACACGATATGCCACTTCTTTGGAAAACCGCAGTGTTATTTGATTATATGGGGATGGCAGTATTTCTTTTTCCGGAAAGGACCGGGGTAGAAAAGTTTCATCCAAAATTTCCAAATCCAAAATACGGGTCAGCTTAAAGATACGGAAATCCTGTTTTTCCATACAGTATGCTTTCAGATACCATGCCTGTCCCTTAAATGACAGCTTCAACGGCTGTATGGTTCTTTCACCAATCTCTTCATAGGAATTCGCATAGGTAATCCTTGCACATTTACAATGCACCACAGCCGATTTCAGCAATTCAAATTTTTCATTATCCCGTTCCGTGTCACCCCATCTGGAAAAATCTACTTCAAACCAATTATCAGAATGTACACGGAAAAGCGCCGACAGTTTTTCTAAGATATTCTCTTCATACACATTGCCAACAGCAGCTAAACTCTGCAATGCTGTTAATATCTGCTGTTTTTCCTGTTCAGACAATACGACCCGGTTCAAAACAAAATCATCCAATAAATATATACCGCCATTTCGCCCTGCTTCCGCATAGACAGGAATTCCTGCCCCGCTTAAGGCATCAATATCCCTGTATATAGTTCTCACGGACACTTCCAGCTTCTCTGCCAGCTCAGGAGCTGTAGCATATCCTTTATCCAGTAGATGATATATAATTTGAAACAATCTGCCCTCCCGCAACACGAATTCCTCCTCCATTTTCTCTATGTCATAACAGCCTTAAATTCCTTTTCTATGTGGCAATGCTCCTTTATAGATAACAGGTTATCTCCATCAAAATCGAGTTCGGGCTGTGCATGGCGTACAAAATATACCTTGGTTACTTCACTCATTATACACCCTCCTTTTGTAAGATTTTTTAACCATCCATATTTTCTATTTTACAGCCAGTCACACAAAATTGCCATAGGTAATGTGTCTTTAAAAGCAGATCTTTTATCCATTACAACAGCTTAATTGTCCCTCCTCCATCTCGTACACCTCGTCGCAGACCTCCATATCCTCCGCATAATGACTGGAGAGCAGTATCGTTTTTCCCTGCTCCTTCAACTGACCAAGTAGCTCCTTTACCAGACGGATTCCATGCTTCTCCAGTCCGGTCAGCGGGGCATCTATATTGAT
>CAMWYJ010000087.1 GCA_947178445.1 uncultured Clostridium sp. | reverse complement strand
TTTTATCTGGAACTTGCACAGAGAATGGCTGCATATGGCTGGCTGCTTGTGGCAGTAACTGCGGCAAGTCCTCTTCTGGACAGCTCATTTGTAGAGAAAGGCATTTACAATCAGGATGTGTTTACGGGAATGGCATCCGTCAGATGCGGAGAAATGGGATATTGGAACGAGTTTGCTCCTATTCTGGATTATCATAATATTTCCGCATATGCAGATAGTATACGAAAATATGTGGATATGGGGTTATTGAGGGCAGCTTCTGAACTGTATTATCCAATACGGTTAAAGCCGGCAGGAGAAAATAACTTAGAGTCGTTGTGTCGAAATGGCGTCAATCATATAGAGCTGCGTATGTTTGATTTAAATCCTCTTGTAAGCGCTGGTGTGGAGGAAAAGGATATTACTTTTGCACAGCTTTTAATGGTCTGGCTTGCTGCAACTCCAGGTCAGCCATTCAGCGAAAAGGATCAGATTCAGGCAGTGCAGAATTTTAAGAATGCAGCCCGGTATGATTTAAAGACAGTCAATATATTGACACCAGATGGAGAAATATATTCCGTAGCTCATGCAGCATTAAAAGTAATTGAAATGATGAAAGAGTTCTACGGTGGACTTTCGTTAGATGTGGATGAAATCCTGCAGTTTGAATATGAAAAATTTACAGATGCAGATAACCGGTATGCGTGGAAAATCCGAAAACATTTTGGAGATGGATATGTAAAAAAAGGACTGGAACTTTTAAAGGAAAGGCAGGGGGAATAAATGTGTGAATTATTTGGCGTAACCTCCCATAGCAAACTGGAATTAAATGAACTTCTTTTGGAATTTTTTTCACATGGTATGGAACATCCCAACGGATGGGGAATGGCTTTTTTTTATGGGAATGCAGTATCTTTGGAAAAACAACCGGAAGCCTCACATAAAAGTAATTATCTGAGGCAGAGGTTACAATTTAAAGTGGAAGCGGATAAAATGATTGCACATATAAGGCTTGCTACAAGAGGCAACCAGGGTTACGAAAATACGCATCCTTTTGTCATGCGGGATAACAGTGACAGGACATGGACACTGGCGCATAATGGGACGATTTTTGACTGCGATTTGCTGAATCCTTTTGTACATTGCCAACAGGGACAAACGGACAGTGAGCGGATTCTGGCATATATTGTAAACCGGGTAAATCTCGAGCAGGAAAAGAAAAAAGAGTTGTCCGGGCAGGAGAGATTTGAACTGATAGATGAAATTGTCTGTGAAATCACACCGGAAAATAAGGTAAATCTTCTTTTGTTTGACGGTGAATTGATGTATGTGCATACCAATTATCAAAACAGCTTATACAGCTGCCAGAAAGGAGATGCAGTTGTAATATCTACCACACCATTGGATCACCATAGATGGGATCCTCTTCCGATGAATACGTTGCTTGCCTATCAGGATGGGAAACAGATGTACACAGGCACGAATCATAAAAATGAATTTTTGGAAACGGAAGAAAAAATGCGGTTACTGTTTTTGGATTTTGCAAATTTATAAAATAGCTGGAAGCTATAGACAATATCTATTATGTGTAAAAGGAATAATCTATCACCTTGATTGAGAAAATCTATTGACAAGATAAATATGGAAAAGTATAATGTGTAACATGGATCAAAACATATAAAACCTATTAGGTAAGTAGGAATTGAGAAAGGAGCAATTCATATGATAACAAATAATATGGTAGCGAATAGAAAAAATAATAATTGTTGTTGCTGTCAGACTGTATATATGAATACGGTTTACTTTTCATATGCATGATGCACCCGGCATACTAAACACAGGGCTGGCAGTTGTCATAAGCATATGGCAGCTGTTTTTTTATGAAATTGAGAAATGTTAGCAGAGTTGGCAAACTAATATTAATTTTATGGAGGTAATACCCTATGGGTATACCTATATGCCAAAAATCAGGCAAAAAGGAGGAAATCATTATGAGTCAGATTAAAGAAAGTGCACTGGAGTTAATTGGAAAAACCCCGATACTGAAACTGAATAGGTATGCGAAGAAAGCAGGCGTAGCAGATGCTACAATTCTTGCAAAGTTGGAATATTTCAATCCGGCGGGTTCCGTGAAGGATCGTATTGCATTGGCAATGATTGAGGATGCGGAAAAGAAAGGTCTTTTAAAAGAGGGAGCAACCATTATTGAGCCTACCAGCGGGAATACCGGAATCGGTCTTGCTGCTGTTGCAGCGGCAAAGGGATACCGGGCAATCCTTACCCTACCGGATACCATGAGCGTTGAGAGGAGAAATCTTTTAAAGGCATATGGTGCAGAGTTGGTGCTCACAGAAGGAGCAAAAGGGATGAAGGGAGCGATTGCCAAGGCAGAAGAGCTTTCTAAAGAAATTGATGGAGCAGTTATCTTAGGGCAGTTTGGAAATCCTGCGAATCCGGCAGTACATAAAGCGGAAACTGGACCGGAAATCTGGGAGCAGACCGAGGGTAAGGTTGACATTTTTGTTGCCGGTGTAGGAACAGGTGGAACCATCACGGGTGTGGGTGAATACCTAAAAGAGAAGAATCCAGATGTGAAAATTGTGGCAGTGGAGCCTGCAGGGAGTCCTGTTCTGTCAAAGGGAACACCGGGTGCACATAAGATTCAGGGAATCGGAGCAGGATTTGTTCCTGAAGTGCTGAATACGAATGTGTATGATGAGATTATTACCATCGAGAATGACGATGCATTTGCAGAGGGCAAGGTATTTGCAGTCAGCGAGGGAATCCTTGTGGGAATATCTTCGGGTGCAGCACTTAAGGCAGCAGTGATTCTTGCAAACAGACCGGAAAATAAGGGAAAGACGATTGTAGCATTGCTTCCTGATTCAGGAGACAGATATTTGTCTACCCCATTGTTCAACAATAATTAAGCAGTCGAATCTGCCAGGACTGGGGGAGAATGTATGAAAGAAACAGAAAGTAAGCAGATTCTGGGCAGTTCGCATCTGGACACTCTCAGGAAGTTGTTAAATGACATGAAATATGGGAGTATAACACTTGTTGTTCAGGATGGCAAGATTGTCCAGATAGATAAAACGGAAAAACACAGAATAAAAAACTGACTGGAAAACCAGAGGTTTTGTTAATTAGATTAGCATACCTCTGGTTTTTTTGATGCTGTAGCCGTTGGAATGGCATAGGTTTGCAAAACCGAAGTTGGCGGTTCGAATCCGCCCAGTATCATTATAGTAACTATTCAGGGCGAATTTTGACATTCAATACATGGCATAACTTTTCTTGCCCTGTATAGTTACGAATTTATAATGAAAGAAGGTGTAGTATGAGCAATACATATCAGGACTTGCAAAACTCCCATCCGTGTTTTGGCGGTCATAAAAATAATGTGGGACGGATTCATCTTCCGGTTAGTCCGGGATGTAACATTGCCTGTCGTTTTTGTGACAGGGTGATCAATGATGTGGAAGAGCGGCCGGGAGTGACATCGAAAGTGATAACGCCGGATGAAAGTCTGGAGGTTTTGGAAAAAGCTTTATCTATCTGTCCGGAAATCACAGTTGCTGGTATTGCAGGACCGGGAGATACACTTGCTACGGATTATGCCTTAAAGACTTTCCGGAAGGTAAAAGAAAAATTTCCGAAGCTAATCAAATGTATGAGCACAAACGGGTTGCTCTTGTATGAAAAGGCAGATGAAGTGATTGATATAGGAATTGATTCTCTGACTGTTACAGTGAATGCGGTAAAACATGAAATCCTCGCAAAGCTGAATAAATACATTATTTATCATGGCAGAAAATATGAAGGCACAGAAGGAGCAGAAATTCTCATAGAGAATCAGTTAAAGGGAATCAAAAAAGTTGCAGCTGCCGGAATTACAATCAAAATAAATACCGTACTGGTTCCGGATATTAATGGGGGGCATATTGAAGAAATTGCAAAAACAGTAAAAGAGGCTGGTGCAAGTATTTATAATATCATTCCTTTGATTCCACAGTACGAACTGGCTGACCAGAAAGCGCCTGTCTGTTCGCAGATAGATGAGGCAAGAACGAAAGCCTCTAAGTATATTGATGTATTTAGGCACTGTCAGCATTGTAGGGCTGATGCGGTGGGGATTCCGGGAAAATCAGAATATGGGGATCAGATTTATCAGCGGAGATTAAATGTAGAGGAAACATTTTCACATGGATAAACCAGTAAATGAAAAACCAAAAGCGAGGGTATATAAGGTGGCTGTTGCGTCCAGTGATGGAATCGTTGTAAACCAGCATTTTGGCAGAGCAGATACCTTTTATATATATGAGGTGACAGAAACAGGTAAATACAGATTGCTGGAAACAAGAACTGTTACGCCAGTATGTCATGGAGGAAATCATAATGAGAATGAACTCCGGGATACAATTAGAAAATTAAAAGACTGCAAATACATAATAGTCAGTAGGATTGGAATGGGAGCAGCGAATCTTGCGGAGCAGTCCGGTATTACACCAATGGAATTGCCGGGTATGATTGAGGAATCTATTGGTAAGCTGTTTACATATGAACAATTACAAAATTTATTTTGAGAAAGGAAAGAAAAACAATGGCAGAGTTAAGACAAATTGCAATCTATGGAAAAGGAGGTATTGGAAAGTCAACCACAACACAGAACCTGACAGCAGGACTGGTGGAACATGGAAAAAAAGTAATGGTAGTAGGCTGTGATCCAAAGGCAGATTCTACAAGACTTCTTCTTGGTGGTCTGGCACAGAAGACTGTTTTGGATACAATCAGAGATGAAGGAGAGGATATTGAACTTGACAGAATTATGCGGGAGGGATTTGGCGGAACCAGATGTGTGGAATCTGGTGGACCGGAACCGGGCGTAGGCTGTGCAGGGCGAGGAATTATTACTTCCATCAATATGCTTGAGAATCTGGGTGCTTACACAGATGATTTGGATTATGTATTTTACGATGTTCTGGGTGATGTGGTCTGCGGTGGCTTTGCAATGCCAATCAGAGAGGGAAAAGCAAAGGAAATCTATATTGTTGCCAGTGGTGAAATGATGGCATTGTATGCAGCCAATAATATTGCAAAGGGAATTAAGCGGTATGCCAAGACTGGCGGCGTCAGGCTTGGTGGCATTATCTGCAACAGCAGGAATGTAGACAGAGAGTTAGACCTTCTACGTGCTTTTGCTAAGGAACTTGGTACACAGCTTCTTTATTTTGTTCCCCGTGACAATATTGTACAGAGAGCAGAAATCAACAAAAAAACAGTGATTGAATATAAGCCGGATTCCAATCAGGCGCAGGAGTACCGCAATTTGGCAGAGGCGGTGATTAACAATACAAAATTTGATATTCCCACACCGATGACACAGGAACGGTTGGAAGAAATTCTTCTTGAGTTCGGTCTGATGGACTCAGCGGATGATTATCACATTTAAGATGGAGGGAAAGAAATGGCAAAAATATACGAATCAATTACGGAACTGGTAGGAAGAACACCACTCCTTGAGATTAAAAATTATGAGAAAAAGCATAATCTACAGGCAAAAATACTGGTGAAGCTGGAGTATTACAATCCGAATCAGAGCGTAAAGGACAGGATTGCGCTGGCAATGGTAGAGGATGCAGAGAAAAAAGGACTTTTAAAGCCAGGATATACGATTGTGGAAACAACCAGTGGCAATACAGGAATCGGATTGGCGGCAATCGCTGCGACAAAAGGGTATAAATTCCGTGTCTATATTCAGGATCAGGTCAGTCAGGAGAGGTATCAGGTTATTCATGCTTTTGGTGGGGAGACAATCAAACTTTCCGAGGAACCGGCAATTGCCAAAGTGTTGGAAGAAACAGGTGGGGATTTCGTAGCTGCAATCAAAGCCTTGCGGGAGGAAGTCCTGTCTAAGGAAAAGGATATCTTCTTTGTGGATCAGGTTTCCAATCCGGCGAATCCTGCTATTCATGAAGCAACCACAGGACCGGAAATCTGGGAAGACACGGAAGGAAAAGTGGATATTTTTGTGGCAAATGTCGGGACAGGAGGAACAGTATCTGGTGCCGGCAAGTATTTGAAGTCAAAGAATCCGAATATAAAGATTGTAGCTATTCAGCCGGGAGAAAATTCCCTGCCGAGTGATGCGAATCCTGAACCGGAGGAAATAACAGGGGTGCATCCGTTTGAAGGAATTCCAGCAGAGAGAGTTCCATCAACCATGGATTTACATATCTATGATGAGAAATTTGAAGTGGAGACGATTGAAGCATACAGGGCTGCCAGAGAAGTGGCAAAAACGGATGGAATTTTGATAGGTACATCTTCCGGAGCTGCCATTCATGCAGCGACACAGCTTGCAAAGAGACCGGAAAATGCAGGGAAAACCATCGTAGCGATGTTGCCGGATACAGGGCTTCGTTATCTGTCCACCAACTTATTTAATGAAGAATATTTAAGATAGAATGGAGGTAAACTATGGCAATCAATTTAGAAAGTTCCAATGTGGCGACAAGAGAAAACAGAATTGGTTCCATTACAGGCTACATAGGTTCACTGAGCGATCTGGCATCGCAAAGTGAGTGTGGAACGTTAAAAGGATGTTCACGATGCTTTTCACAGTCCAGCACCTGCCTTTCAAGCTGTGCGCTGGGACAGTTATCTGCGATCCGTGATGTGGCAATCATTCATCATGGACCGGCAGGATGTTCTGTGGCAAGTGCGTCTGCCTATTATATGGATAAAGTTATGGCGAAAAAACGTGGCGTCACGAATGATACGGTTTATGTTGGCACAGATATGAATGAAAAGGATACCATCTTTGGTTCTACGGAATCTTTGCGTAAGATTATATTGGAAGTCAACAACAGATATTCTCCAAAGGCAATTTTTGTTACCAGTTCCTGTGCAACCGGAATTATTGGCGAGGATATTGACAGCGTGGTGGATGAGGTTCGAGATGAGATTGATGTTCCGGTTGTGGCAGTTCACTGTGAGGGATTTAAGTCCCGCATCTGGGCAACCGGCTTTGATATTGCCGACCATGCGGTACTAAGCTCGATTGTACAGCCGCCGAAGGAGAAGAGGAGCACCATCAATTTTAAGAATTTCTATGAGAGTGCAAGACCGGAAATTATGGAGATGTTTCGGGAATTCGACTTAGAACCGATTTTCCTTTATTGTAACTCCACAGTGGAGGAACTGTCGCACATTTCGGAATCCCTTGCCACTACCTGTATCTGCGGTACGCTGGGAAATTATCTGGGAAATGCACTGGAGGAAAAATATGGCGTGCCTTATGTGAGAAGCATCAACCAATGTGGCATTGTGGGTTTTGAAACATGGCTGCGTGAGATTGGTAAGGTGACAGACCGAAGTGAAAAAATAGAGAAATATATTGAGGAGCAGAGGGCAATCTATCTGCCACAGATTGAGGAAATCAAGAAAGAACTGAAAGGCTTAAGGGCAGTAATCGGTATGGGACCGGGATATACTTTTGAGGTTTCAAGGGTTTTGAATGAACTTGGTATAGAGGTTGTGTGGGCGCTTGCATGGCATTATGACAAGAAGTACGAGAATGGGGATGTCCCACCATCTATGAAGTATCTGTTAGATAATGACATAGACTTTGAGGCAAGTGTTGCCGACCAGCAGAACTTTGAGGTTATGAACATTTTACATAAGTACCAACCCGATTTATACCTTTCCAGACATCCGGGTTCTACGGTCTGGGCAATTAAGAATGGAACTCCGGCGGTTTATGTGGCGGATGAATACATGATTTTCGGTTACAAGCATACACTTGAATTTGCCCGTACAATTCTTGACACCATCCGTAACAGGAGTTTTGAACAGAATCTGGTAAAACGGGTAAAACTGCCTTATACAGATTGGTGGTATGAGCAGAATGTGGGTGCATTTTTAGAAGAGGCAAAGCCTCGGAAGGAGGCTTGAAAATGGCAAAATTATTAGATAAACAGAGATATAAATGTGCCTTGGGGGCAATGCAGACAGTACAGGCAATTACAAGAGCAATTCCGGTGCTGCATTCGGGACCGGGATGTGCGCAGAAACTTTCGGATTCTACTGGAAGTTCCGGATATTTCTCGCCTAATATTTTTCCATGTACCAGTATTAATGAGAAGGATGTTGTATTCGGTGGCACAAAAAAGCTGGAAACAACGATTGAAAATGCCTTAAAGGTGATTGATGCAGATTTATATGTGGTGCTGACCGGCTGTATCCCGGAAATTGTAGGTGATGATACAGGTGAGGTGGTAAGCAGGTTTGAAGATGCGGATAAGCCTGTTATCTATGCATCTACAGCGGGATTTAAGGGAAATAACTATATCGGACATGAGCAGGTGATTGATACCATTATAGAACAGTATCTGGAAAAGTCGGAAGAAAAGGAAAAGGGGTTAGTTAACATCTGGGCAGATGTTCCTTATCAGGATTTATTCTGGCTTGGAAATATCAGGGAACTGGAGAAACTGCTTGCGGAAATTGGGCTTACGCCAAACACGATTTTTGGATATAACAGAGGAATCGATCAGATCAATAAAATCCCCAAGGCAGAGTTTAACCTGTTGGTTTCGCCGTGGGTCTCTGTTGGAAATATGAAGAAAATGGAGAAAAAACTGGGACTTCCATGGCTTCATCTTCCTACTCTTCCTATTGGTGCATTTGAGACAAGTAAGTTTTTACGTGAGGTTGGAAAGTTTGCAGGAGTGGATGCGGAAAAAGTGGAAAGCGTCATCAATGAGCATGAGAATTATTATTACTATCTGATTGAAAGATACGCAGATCTTTTTCTTGAAAACCGTGTTATCAATAAGCAGTTTTCTGTTGTTGCGGATGCGCAGTATGCCCTCGGTATTACGAAGTTTTTAGCGAATGATCTGGGGCTTGTGCCTGCAAAACAGTTTATTGTGGATGATACGCCAAAACAGTACCGTGAGGCAATTACAGAAGAATTCAAAAAGCTGAACTTTAACCTGCAGGCAGAGGTTGTATTTGAAACGGACAGTTATAAGATCCATGAGCAGATTAAAGAGCATGACTATCATGGTTATCCGCTTATTCTCGGTAGCTACTATGAAAAGGAGCTTACGGAAAGCCTGAAAGGAAATTACTTAAATATTGCATGGCCGGTACAGGATAAAGTGGTACTGGATGATTTCTATGCAGGCTATACAG
>CAMWYJ010000086.1 GCA_947178445.1 uncultured Clostridium sp. | reverse complement strand
GCTTCCATAGCATCTGTGACTGGAATTTCTTTTAATTCGTAGGTTGGGAAATCCATCTCATATAAATTCCCTTTGCGAACAACTGTAAGCATACCGCTTAAAGTGTTAAATTCCACCTGTTTTGCATCTGGTTCATAATAATTTAGAATCACAAAGGCAGATGCCAGGGTAGCATGACCGCACAATTCCACCTCTGTTCCCGGTGTAAACCAACGAAGATGATAACCTGTTTCCTCTTTTACAATAAAAGCAGTTTCAGATAAATTATTTTCAGCCGCAAGCTGCATCATCCATGTTTCTTCCGGCCATTTATCCATAACACAAACAGCGGCAGGATTACCGCTAAACACTTTATTTGTGAAAGCATCAACAATATATTGCTTCATAAAAGCATCCTCCGTAAATCCTAATTCGCCAGTCTCTCCCAGCAGCAAAATTATATCTCAATTCTTTGCAAATTTCCATACTGACCGCTTCATTCTGCACTAATGCTTGCTCATATCCGTTGTATCCACCTTTATAAATCCTGCACTCTGCCCCGGTACATGCAGCATTCCTTCTTTACTGCTTATCGGCTTACCCAATGAGTAGATTATATCTTCTAACTGATATGCACATGGACATATGGCATCTTTTTCGGAAGGATTCAGGGCTACCAGTATTTTTTCATTTCCACTTGTACGCAGATATACGAGCGGATATTTTTCCGGCTCACAATACACAAACTGAATCTCTCCAAATGCACACAAAGCAGGAAACGATTTGCGAATTTCGCACAGTTTCTGGATTTCATTCCAAAGTGATGCTGCATCAGCCATCCGTCCGGAAACTACGGGCGCATTCGCTGATAGATCCTGCTGTGTATAGAGTTTATCTGCCTCCGCCTCCGAAAATCCATAATTTTTTTCGTCATTCCACTGCATTGGTGTTCTGGCACCGGTACGGTCATAACCACCCTCAACAGATGGAATTGCCAAATGCTGCATTCCTATCTCATCTCCATAGTATAAGAACGGTGCACCGGGCATTGATAACAAAAATGCAAATACAATTTTTAGTTCTTCTTCATCCAGGTATTTACGGATCCGCTCCATATCATGGTTGCCGGACGGGATGCAGATTAATCCTTTTCCATTGGTTAAAGTATAATTTTTGATATAGGTATCTACAAACAAGAAAGCATTTCCTTTCCCTTCCCTGCAAAAATATGGATGTTCACAGCGGAATAAATCCATATAATGAGAGGGACCATAATGAAGTAGAAAATCCATATGAAATCCTGCCATTAAAGATTTATCCGGCTCACCCCATTCAGAAATCAACACTGCCTCAGGATATTTCTCATCCAGAAAATTTCTAATATCCTGCCATAGCTTTATCGTTTCTACACTTCCATAATCGTTTTTTACCAAAGACCCCGCCATATCTACACGAAATCCATCACAACCCTTAGAAATCCAAAACTCCATAACCTCCTTCATTGCCTGACGGGTTGCCAAAGCCTCCGGGGCATCTACCGCACTCTGCCACGGCTCGCTTGGATTGGCAAAGCCATAATTCAGTGCCGGCTGATTCGAGAAAAAATTGACGGCAACGCTGCCGTTTCTTGGATACAATCCACGCAGCGAACCGGAGATTCCCTCATAGTCTGCCGCATCGGTCCAAATCGAATCCGTCCAAATGTATCTGCCGGAATATTCGTTCGGTTCATTTTTGCACGATTCCCGAAACCAGGGATGTTCTGTAGAAGTATGCCCTGGCACCAAATCAAGGATAACATGCATGTTGCGTTTATGGGCTTCCTGAAATAAAAGGATCAAATCTTCGTTCGTCCCATAACGCGGCGCCACCTGACAATAATCAGCCACATCATACCCCGCATCACCAAACGGTGACAAATAACAGGGATTCAGCCAAAGAGCATTGCAGCCCAAATCATAGATATAATCCAGTTTTTCAATAATACCGGGAATATCTCCTATCCCATCCCCGTTACTGTCATAAAAACTCTGCGGATAGATTTCATAAAAAATACTTTGTTCCAACCAGTGTTTCATATCATGCTTCCTCTCTTTCTTTTTATAGGTGTCTCTATATAACACAAATTGAATTATATACCACAAAATATCGTAAATGTTGAAAAATATCCATATATTATGTTAAAATATCCATATCAACTTATTCATTAAAAAAGAAAAGAGAGCAGATATATGCAGCCGAATTTGCAGGAAACAAGAACTCAGGGAACACTGATGCGCCCCTTAAAAATCTATCTGATGCAAGATCCGAACGGAAAAATTGACGTTCCATACCATTGGCAGGAAAATACAGAAATTTTATGGATACAAAGAGGGGAATTAAGTCTAAAAATTCAGGAAAAGAACTATATCGGAAAAGCCGGAGACATTATTTATATTAACCCCAGAGAATTACATGGAATGCAGTCACAAACATTAAACTGCACCTATCTGGCTTTTATCTTCCCGCTCTCTTGGCTTCAGTTCGCACAGATGGACGAAGCAGCGGAGATGTATTTAAATCCTCTGACAGAGGGAAATGCTCAGGTAATTACGCAGTTACCTTCACCAATCGCCAGACAGATGGGTATCATTTTTCAGGAAATTTATGACGATTATTGCAATAGCAACGGAAACTGGCTTATGATTAAGGCAAATCTTCTACGCTTCTATGCCTGCCTTTTTCAAAACAATTTGATAATTTACAGACAGCAGGAATATTCCGCTCAGATCCGCCTGCTTCTTGAAATTGCGCGCTACATGCAAACACACTATAAAGAAAAGCTTTCTTTGAAAGAATTGGGTCAGGTGTTCCATATGTCTCCCAAATATTTCAGCACCTTTTTCCAAAAGCATTTTTCAAGAAATTTAACGGAATATTTAACCTCTATTCGCATAGAGTGTGCAAAAAAGATGCTGGTCGAATCTGATGCTGCCATAGAACTAATCTCTCAGCAGGCGGGTTTTTCTTCCAGTAGTTATTTCATCCGAATGTTTCACAAATCCCTTGGTTTGACACCAGGACAATATCGTAAGAAATTTAAAAATAACAGTAACAGAAGTTCGGAATAATTTCAGATTGACTCGCTTGAAGCTGTCATACTTTGAAGGACGCCACAGTCTGATTCAGCAGTTCACTCAGACGGAACAATTCCTCCATTTTCGCCAGTACCGTACCAGCATTTTCATCGGAACTCTGTGCTGACTTCTCCATCCCCTGAACATACTCTGTAATTGCTCCAACCAGCACCGTAATGGCATGAATTGCCTCATTAATCCCATCCATATCGGCACTCATCTGTCGGGAAGCCGCTCCCAAATCACCAGAAATGCTACTGTAAATTACGGCATCCTGCTTATACATCCCAGCAAGCTCCGTCATACCCTTATAATCCTTCATGACTTTTTCATTCATAAAGTCAAGCAGCTTCTCCGAGGTACTTGATAAAATCGATACATTATGCACTACATCCTCTGTTACCTGCCGGATCTTGTCTACTGCGATTCTGGAGTTATCTGCCAGCTCACGAATTTCATCTGCAACAACTGCAAATCCCTTTCCTGCCTCACCAGCTCTGGCAGCCTCAATCGATGCATTCAGTGCTAAAAGATTGGTCTTGGAGCTGATAGAAAGAATTTCCTCTGTCAGCGTGTTAATATCCCGCACTCTTTGACTGTCTGAAATAGCCTGTTCCAGTTCCTGTTTCGTGTCCTCATAGATGGAAACTGCCTCCCGGCCAGACTTTTCAGAACTTTCATGCCTCTCGCTGGCACGATTCATGATATCGGCAGACTGCTCTGCGGCTTCGCCAGCTTTTCTTGCCACATCCTCAACAAGAATTCCCAATTCCTGTCCGGTCTGCTCAATATGGTCTACCAACTCTTTCGCCTCCTGTGTCTGTGACGTAACCTGTAAAACGGAATCAAGAATATTCGAAATTCCCTCTGTCAGCACCGCCATCTCCCCAGATGTTCCCTTTGCAATGCTGCCAATACTTTCTGCCTCTTCCTTCGTATTCAGAATAATGCCGCGTATCTGCTGTTTCACCTCTGCCGTAGCCTTCTGAATCTGTTCTGTCTCATTTTTATATTCCTTTGGAATTCCCTTTTCACTGACTGTATGTTCAGAAAAATCACCGGAAGCAAATTGCTTCAGCATCTGTACCGGTGCCAGCATTTTACCGATCAAACCTGTCATAAATACAACAACAAGAACGATCATTATCAGTGCAATTACAATGGCCACAACAATCATTGTTGTCAGGGAGCTTATCACATTGGCAGTCGGCACCACCACCCCTAATCTCCAGTCACTTCCCTTAATCTGTGACACGGCAAAGTAGCATTCACTTCCATCATAGTCCTTAAGCTTAATCACATCACTGTCCGTTCCATCCATCAAATTAGACAATTCAGGTATAATATCCGTAACGGCAACTGCTGATTCTTCCTTCGGCTCATACTCTTTATTTTTATGGGCTATGTATTGTCCGCTGCTGTCCGCAAGAAATCCATATACACCCTCTGCAAAATTGATACTCCCGGTCAGATCCGTCACGGTACCCAGCGTCACATCCAGACCAATCACTGCCACCAGCTCATCTTCTATGTAAACCGGTGCGGCAATCGTCGTACACATCTGGTTGGTCAACACATCCCAGTAAGGGTCTGTTACAATTACTTCTTTTTTCTCCGATGCCTGCTGATACCAGCCACGCTGAACTGGATCGTAGCCCTCCGGTATCTCAGCCTCCCGGTTGGACTGAATAAACTGGCTGTCCTTTGTACCACAATACAGATTCAGAAGCTCATCCCGGCCTGCCGCATAGGTGTCCATCACAGACTGGATAAACGTAGTATCTGTGTTTGCCGCAGCTTCTATGCTGTTTGCTGCTCCCTCTGCCAGCAGCTTCTCATTCTCAATCCATGTATTGATCTCTTCTGCATACTTGTCCGCATTTAACTGTAATGCCTCGGTTTGATTCCGAATCAGGTTTCTTCCTGCTAGGGCAACGATTCCCACCGTTGTTAAAATAATACTTACTGCTACAATACCAATCACACTCAGTGTCAGTTTTCCTTTAATTGTTTTTGTCATATTGTAATCCACCTTTTTTGTTAAATCTGTTGTCTCCATCTCAGTCCGCATCAATCTAGTTTTTTCTGGTTTTCATATCTTTATTACTCCTTTCCGCAATAATAGTCAAAATATTGTTCCCGCAGAAGACGGTAAGTTCCTCTGGGCAGATAGATTTTCTGTCCATTATCCATCCATACCTCCTGTGCATTCAGGCTGTCTATATGTTCCAGATGGATGATATAGGAAGCTCCCACTTTCACCAGTTCCTGACATGCCGAGCACATCTCATAAATCTTTGCCATCGTCAGATTCTGCAACACTTCTGTGCCATCCGCCATATAGATACACTGGCGTTTGCCCTGTGCTTCACAGTATACAATATCATTTAATGGCACTTTTTTCAGCATCCCCTCCACCCGCAGCAGAATGTATTTCTCCCGTTCCTCTTCCGCCTCTTTCCGAAACCGGTCCAGCAGAGAAAATAATTTATCTGTCTGTATCGGTTTGAGCAGATATTGGGAAGCCTCCACATCAAAGGCATCTAGCGCATGTTCTCTGGACGTAGTAAGAAAAACCAGTCTTGCCCTGCTCCCCATGTCACGAAGCCGTCTCGCTGCTTCCATCCCTAAGGGAACACTTTCTCCTGTTTCTCCCGGCATATAAATATCCATAAAGATCAAATCCGGCGAATATTTCCGTTCTCTCACCATATAAAGTAACTCATCCGCACTTTCAAAACATTCTATCATAAGGTCAATGCTGGTATGTTTTTGCTCATAGGCACTCAATAATCTTTCTGTTTTATTAAGCTCTGCTGTCTCGTCATCACAGAGTGCTATCTTGACTGTCATTCTTGGCCTCCATTCTATGGCTGTTTTTTCGGAGCAGCTTAATGCATGGGGCTGTCCTTTTCTACTGCCGGCTCTATATTCATAATCAGACGGAACACAAACACTCCCTTATCATTTTTAAAATCGTATTCCCCATCATACTTCTTGGCGGTTCGGATAATACTTGAAACCCCGATACCACCTGTAAATTCTGATTTCGGCTGTCCGTCCTTTAATTCCGTCTCCATCCTACAAGTATTTCTGCAAGTAATAATCAGTTTATTTTTCTTGATTTTAAGCATCAGCCGGATGAAACATTCCCTTTCATCCGGATTCTTTTTCACTTCCATGCAGGCATAGATGGCATTCTCATAAACATTAGCAAGAATTGCCACCAGATCAAGACTTGGAAACCTCAGATTTTTGCCAATCTGGGCATCCAGTGTAACTTTGATGCCCTCCTTTCTCGCCTTCCTGGTATATGCCGACAGAATATTGTTGACTGCTGTATTGGCACATATCATTTCCGGCATGCCCTGCGTGATTTCCTCCTCATACTCCTTCAGATACTGCAGTAATTCTTCCTTCTGTCCCCTTCGTGCATACTCCGCTATAACCGTATTGTGGTGTCTTGCATCATGACGGATTCGCCTGCCCGATTCCACCGACTCTTCCAAAATTTCCAGCTGCCGTTCCAAAAGCCTGTAGTTCATCTGGATGAGTTGTTTTTCCCTCTCATACTCCTTCTCTTTCCCGATATGCAGATAGAAACGGAATACCAGAAGCTGCAACATTCCCGTCAGGAGAAAATTGATAACGATCTGATACATACGATGGGGTGTCATTTCCTTATTCAGACCAGGATTCAGGATGTAACCGATTCCAAGCAGAATACAGATAATCATAACGGCAACACTGAAGGTATCTGCCTCCTGCTCCACATAACTGCCAAATCCCTGTATGGACTTCCGTACATATTTATTTAGCAGCAGCGTAAGAATACCGATTATCAGAATACGTGCAATAATATCCGCCCATATATTCCTGTCAAATAAAATAATAGAAATCTCCAGTCCCCCAACGACATATAATGCCATCAGATAAAATACCAATGCCAGCTTATAAAATTTCAGACAGACTGCATCTTTGCTAATCCAAAAGACAAAGATGGAAAAACACAGATATGTGGTAAATGGCGCCACCCGTGCATAGCTTTCCCAGTCCAACACATACCAGATGGATGCCAGTACAGGCGCAGCCACACAAAAACATCCATAACATAATATTGTCTTTTTTCTGCCAAACCGCGATTCTCCAATCTGGCTAAACAGCAGAACTACCCCTATACAATTGATCACAAACCGGATAAATGCGATATATACAGAACCACCTAACATACTTTTGTATCTCTTTCCTTTCTCATTTGTGCTGGTGATAGGTAATTGCACACTACAAAATCAAAGTTCAAAATAGGCAACCGCTTCTTTTAATTCTTCCGATATGCTATTGGTATCCGTTGTCTGGCGGCTTATCATTTCAATATTTTCCCGCAGTTCTTTTATGGTGTCTGTGGTTTCCTGACAGCTTGCAGTATTTTCCTCCGATACAGCAGACAGGCTGCGTACTTCCTCAAGCACCTTTTCCTTATCTTGATTGAGGGCATCTATTTCCTTTGATATATTATGGATGGTATCCACGGTAATGTAGATTTTATCATTAACCTTATCAAAACTGTCACTTACCGTAGCCAGTGCATTTCCTTCTGAATCAACCGCTTCTTTAATCTGATTTGCAAGCTGCACATTGTTTCGAGATTTCTCTATAATTTCATCTATAATTGTTTGAATTTCTTTTGCTGATTTGTCGGATTCCCCGGCCAAAGTTTGTATAGAGGCGGCAACGACCGAGAAACCGGCTCCTGCTTCCCCTGCTCTTGCAGCTTCAATGGATGCATTCAATGCCAACATACTGGTCTGGCTCGCAATATTTGTAATTGCATCTGCAGCCTTTCTGATATGTTCGATTGCTTCATTCGCCTCATCAATCCCCGTTACAACATCTTCAGATATTGTAATTGTATTTTTATTTGCATCAATTAAAAGGGACAAATTATCCTTTGCCTCACTACTAATCGTTTCAATTTCCTGCGCCTCTTTTTCTGTTGCCACCGCACTTTCAGCAATAGAAAGTATACTCTCCCCCACATTCTCCATGGATTCTGCCGTGCTCTGAACCGATTCTGCAATATGTATAGAACCTTTCGATAATTCATCTACGGCATCTACGATACCTTCGGTTGCTTCATTAGAAGTCTGAATACCACTATGAATCATTTTTACATTTTCATTCAGTCTTTCTGTCTTGTCATCCACTTTTGAAATAATATTTTTTAAATTATCGTGAAGACTTTCCGCAGAATCTATCAGCGTTGAAATTTCCTTAATCGATGATACATCGGCTATATCAGCACCCAGACTACCTTTTGACAGCAAATGCGTATAATCGGCTATCCCGACAATCGGTTTTCTTATTTTTAATCCAACACCTATAATTGCCGCCGCACAAATCGCCGCCACACATACGAACATGAACACTATCGTCTTTGTATTGCTTGCAATATTGTCTCCTACAATTGATTCCGGTATCCCAGCGAATGCCATACCGATAGCTTCGTTTGAACTGCCGTAAACAGGAATATAACAAACATAATATGGCTTGCCTCCAATTACAGTCCCGGAAGCATAATAATCGTTCCCCTGCCTGACACTCTCCCAGATTCCCTCTGAAGATTTTGTCCCAATATTACGTTCACCGTCCTCCTTATAAATGGATGTGATAAATCTTACATCCTGAAGAAACAGTGTAAGCTCAATATCCTGATTTTTGTAACTATCAATAAAAGCCAAGCTGGCATCGTCCACCTCCAGAATATCTTCATCAATATCCCACTCAAAATATTCCCTGACTGCTGTAGAAGCTGCCTGCAAACGTAAATATACATCTTCTTCCAAATTGCTTTTCATCTTATAAATCGCTACCAACGAAATCGTAGCAGATGCTACAAATAAAGGAATCAATCCAATTAGCATACTGGTCACTAAAAAAGGTAATTTGTGTTTTTTCATAAGTCTCCTCCAAAAGTATTTTGGCATCTGTTAACATTAGATGCCTTTTTCAAATTCCATCTTAATATAACATAATCTAAGATGAATGTGCAGAAATAAGAATATCGCAAACTGGCAGACAATCACAACCCCTTTGGGATAGATTGCATTTTTTTTGGTATAATTTGCTCATTTATCTCTTATGTTACAAAAACATCGTCCTTGACATTTTCATTTGCAATTTTTATACTGTAGTTAACATTTTAACATAACCACCCATGAACAACTCAAGCAGTTTTTGTAATTTTATGAATCTTTATGTAGAAAAATGATAAGGAGCTTATACAATGGACATCCCTATTGACAGCACTACAAACGAAAGCGACTA
>CAMWYJ010000085.1 GCA_947178445.1 uncultured Clostridium sp. | reverse complement strand
CTGATCTTTGACAATTTAATATTGGGCGTTTCGGGAGTTTTGGGCCTTTTTGGGCGATTGCCTTGCCTGGGCAAGGCAACCCCAAAAAGGGACATTCCCGAAACGCTTATTGAGTTAGTTTTGTTTTTGTTCGTATTTTTGAAAGTGTATTTTCAAAAATCAGAGGGAAGTCGGGGCTAGTATTACCCCCGACTTCGTTACACGTTACAAATGTGTTAGAAACGTTGAATTTTCGGCACTTTTTTATGTAACGGGGCTTTGTTACAAGTTGTTACATTTTTTGAAAGCGGGGTTGTTATGGCTGATTCTGTAAGTAAAAGTTGGTTTTGTGTTTTTAATCATCCAGAGGATCATGGTTATTCTGGTATGCCGCAGGAAATAATTGTTCGTCTTAAGGATGAGTGGGTGGCCGATTCTTCTACTCGTTCCGGGGCTTGGACTTATTGTATATCTGCTGAGGGTTTGCCGCATGTACATATGGTTTTAGAAGATCAAAAAGCTATGCGGTTTTCTGTAATTAAGAAATCTTATGCAGTTGGTATGCATTTTGAACCTACTAAGGGAAATAGAGAACAGGCAGAGGATTATATATACAAGCGTGGGCAGTTTGAGGAAAAGGGGGAAGAGATTGTCGCATTTATCCAGCATGGAGAAATAAAGGGTTTCCAGGGACAGCGCCGGGATTTAACAGGGCTTTATGATATGATTTCTTCCGGCATGAGTACATTCGATATAGTCCAGGAGAATCCCGTATATATGTTCAATGTAGATAAGATTGAAAAGGTCAGACAGGTGATTCTGGAAGAAAAATATAAGGATGCCTGGCGCACATTGGAAGTTGTATATATATGGGGAGCAACGGGATCGGGAAAATCCAGGGGTGTTATGGAACAATATGGTTATTCTAATGTTTATCGGGTAACAGATTATTTGCATCCTTTTGATTCATACAAAGGGCAAGATGTTATTCTTTTTGAAGAATTCCGCTCCAGTCTATACATTGATGATATGCTCAAGTATTTAGATGGTTATCCCATAGAATTCCCGGCCCGTTATGCGAATCGCTGTGCTTGTTTTACCAAAGTATATTTTGCCACAAATATTGATCTTCGCAATCAATATCCCAATATCCAGCAGGACCAGCCTGTTACATGGCAAGCGTTTCTCCGCCGTATTCATCGTGTCAAGGTATATACCGGGGAAGAGGTTGTGGAGATGGAAACCGCAAAGTATATGAAAGAGTATTTTCCGTTTTTTGGAAAATCACCGTTTGACCGGGACTTTGAAAGTGGGGGGGGTAAAGATAAATGAATATTTCATTTAGCGATATTGTTTTGTTATGCATTATTCTTATTTGTAGTTATATTTTGCATGATAAAAATTAGTGAGGTGGTAAATTGTGAAATGCATGTTTGAATGTGCTTTTACAGACCGTTGTCTATATGTAGTTGAGTGTGATGATGGTAGGCGGAATATCTGTGGGGTGAAATGCTCCAAGTGTTCTTTTGAAAGTGTATGTTCAATAAATAAGCAGAGAAAAAGAGGTAAAAGAAAATGATTGAACTAATAATAATTACTGTTTGTTTTATCGTGTTTATGACAATCATATTTATAGGGTTACTTGGAGCTTCTGGTCTTTTTAAGCGTGAGGAACTTAGGACACATTATATAAAAGCTATTGTTATAGAGTATTTTTTCTATTTAACCATGGCAGTTATGATGTGTGTTTATAATATGTTTTTAAAGATATGGGGGTAATTTTATATGCTGGAAACTGAAGTTATACACGAAATATCTGAGTCATTAAAATTTTGTCGTGATCATTTTTGTGAGAAATGTCCTAAGTCTGACGCTTGTTATCTGTATTTTGGCTCTCTTATTTTGACTCAAAAGATTTTAGATTTAGCTAGGATATGTCGCAAATTTAATAATTCGAAAGAAAATAAGTAGGGGGGATAGTGTCATGACTGTATTAGATTTACAGCGTTATAAATTCAGGATCCGCATTATACGTGATCGCTTTAATTCATTCGTGGAAAAACATCCGGATGTAATTGATGAGGATGCATTGTATTTGCCTATAATCAGTATGATGGTGGATTTTGAAAATGCTATAGATAACGCAATTAATCATGCAGAAGTAGATTTTTTTAATAATCTGTAAGAGTATACTCATAAATAAACCCCGGATATCCGGGGTTTTATTTATTCCTCTATGACCATCTGCTTGTTGCAGTCCATGCACATGATATTCACATTCTTGGTAGCTCTTACACTGTTTCCGCAACATGGGCAGATATATTTCCTTGTACTGCTGGGTTTCTTCTTGGGTTCTTCTCCCTCTGGATTGCCTGTATCCTTGCCTTTTTTGCCGCCTATGGGGATTCTGTACCCCTCTTCCCGGTTAATCAATATATCTTCCCATCCCTTTTCTGCTATGTATAGAATCAAGGCGTCACTGGGGCTTGTGATGCTCCACCCTATCCGGGGGTCATGATCAATTACCAGTCCTACCTCTTCGGCTTTGGCTTTGAATTTTTTGTTGTGGTAGGTATTATTCCGGCTACAGTCCTGTATGCCATGCATTATGTTGTAGATATGTACCATTTCATGCAACATGGTAGATACGGTCTCTTCTATCGGTCTGCCGATTGTCCCAGCACCCATGTTCAATTCATATTTCTGGTTGTCCTTGGATTTCCAGACCTTACCGTATGTCACATGCCCATATGCTCTAGGGGTTGACTGTACCGTGATAATCGGCTCTTCCAATTCGCCGCCAAACTTGTCAGTATTCAGGTCTCTATATATCTTCTCCAGATATCCGCACACACGGCTGTTTTTCACCAACTCTTTCATGATCTGTCCTTTCTGCCCGTCCTGCCGATAGCCCAGCATTTATTCTATATTTCGTATAAACTAGTGTAGTAACTGAAATTAACAATTCTCATAGTATCTGTAAGCGGATTATATTCTTTTGCCGACGTTACGATATAATATCTTGAGTCTAACCTGTTACTCATAATCTTAATTGCATCATTTGAATCAACGGCCCGGATCAACCAAAATCTGTTAAATAAGCCTTGTGTGTCAGTTTTAAGTTGTTGCTCAACTAAATAATTTTTCATATCAATCTCCCTCTCCCCGTCCTGCCGATAGGCCAGCATTATTTACTGAATCTTGCAAACACCATTGTAAGTAAGTGAATAGGATACATATCTGCATTCCCCGTTCCACTTGCAGGTTATCAGAATTGTTATATCCGAAACCTTTTCTACATCCAGCACTATCCATGCTAGTCCCTCTTTTTCAACGATTTCTTGTGCCTGTGCTATAGTCATATGAATTTATCCTTTCTGCCCGTCCTGCCGATAGCCCAGCTAAACTTGTCTATGCGAACTGCATGTTGGTAAACCAGTCCATCATTCCATATGCAATTTCACCGTCATCGTAAAACTTTACCATCCAGTAAAAGCCGCTTCCTGTCACACTTACAACTTCTGTTCCGGGTTCACCGTCATCATAGCGCATACACACAGCTCTGGAATTGTTCCCCAAAATGTCATTCACTGCCGCCTCCGCTTCTGCCAAACTTTTGAATCTCAACATAGTCTTGATCTCCTCTCCATTTTTGAAAGTGTACTTTCAACTTCTTTACAAGTATATCTTAACACACTATGTACATAGTTACAATATGCACTATGTACAAGGTTTTTGTTCTTTCCTATACACTATGTACATATTCTTGAACCTACACTTTCAAAAACTCTTTCCCAAACATCAAAATGCCAAAATCATCGGGAAAATTCCCGGTAAATTTCAGCATATTTTTGTACAAAATACACAATCTCCTACCAGTGATCCAGACTTTCTGCTTGTACAGAATATACAAAAATCCTTACCCACCGTCCTCTGTTTGAGTCTATATCTTATACGATACCTGTTGAAACCCATGGGGGAGCGCCAGCCCCCCATAACTGTCCGGCCCTCTTTCCCGGGCCGCCGCCCCCAACAGCCGCATGCGTAAAACTTTTCCTTATCCCCGGCCAGCCGAGAAAGCCCGCGCCCGTTCTGAAATCCCGGTCTCTGGAATAGCCTAAAAAAAACGGGCGCTCTTAATTATAAATATCCCGTATAGCCTGCTGATCTGCTCCCCTTTTCCACTAATCTCGGCTTGCAAAAAGAGACAAAAAAAATAGCCCCGTAACCAGGACTATTTACACTTTAATTGTCGAATTTTGTATGATATAATAACTTTGCTGTTGACTCTTTCCAGCAGGAAGGGGGTGACCGCAATGCAAAACCTTTTTGATCTGATAATCTCTATCATAGCATCTGTAATAGCGTATTACATATGCAAGTGGCTGGATGGAGATAAGTAAGCAACAGTCAGCACAAAAAAGAGAAAGCCTCAGGACTGTCCTCCTGGGGCTTTCTTGCTGTTGTGACCAACATGCAAAACCTTTTTTTCTCTAACGTCAATGTATCATCTTTTTTAGTGAAAGTCAATAAGGAAATTTATGTATTTTACATTATCCTATGTTTATATTGTTATTGTCTCCATTTTGTAGAACATTTTGTACATTGATATTTTTCGTGGCTTGTGAACTTTTAATGTCTTCATATACTAGGCTTTTTATGTAATCTGCTATTGTGCTATATCCTTTCTCTTTTGCCCTACTTACTATTATCTCTTTATCGCCTTTTTTTACGTTAAAGAGTACTCTGTCATAATTATCTTTTGCGTATTGTTGATCATATTTTTTCTTATTAAATGTCATTTTTTTCTCTCCATCTATGTACATAGTGTATAAAAATATATATTTAACTATGTACATGTTGTACATTGAATCTATGTACATAGTGTGCTATACTAATTTCAACAAGTCAAGCAACGGTAAAAAGGTTATCTTCCCGTTCTGGGAAAAGCAAAGTAAGTCTTTAGCATGAAAAGCTGAGCCATGTAAGTCTTTCCCGGTTTGGGATGCGTGGAGACCGTTCCCGTTTCTTGCTTGTAATCTACCAACATACAGACGTAATAAGCCCTATGCAGGAAAAAGCTAGGCATGTTCAATAGTTGGTAGTACCTCTCCAGTGAGGTGGCGGCTGACTGGAAAGCCGCTACCCCGATTATAGCACATCTGCTGAGATGTGTAAACCAATAAAATCACATGGGTCTGCCAAGTAAAGACGGTCTGAGTATGGCATTTCCAGCGTCCCCATGTGCCCGGATATAACGCAATAGTGCGTTTATCATAACCTACTACACAAATAGAAAGTGAGGAAAAGAGAAGAGATGGCAAAAAGCAGATTAGTAGGGTTCAAGAGTTTTAAGAGTAAGAAAGGCACGCAATGCAACATGGCAAGCGTCATTACCGATTATACCCCGGCTGAGATAGCCAAAGGTTGTATCGGTGCTGAGTGTCAGACAATCTTCTTGTCGGATGCAACTGCGGCAAAGATCACGGCTGAGAGTATCGGCAAAGAGGTCGAGTTGATCTATTCTATCCGTAATGGCCGGGCCTATCTGGAAGACCTGAATATTGTCGGTAAGTAGCGGCGATTTCTCCGGGGGTTACATAACTGTAAGCGGGAATGATGCCGATACATCTGCCCCCGGAATAATCAGCTATGACCAATTGCAGGAAATGATTGAAGTAAATCCAACAGATATGACACAAACAGAAAATCTGCTGGCGGGCATGAATGACAAATTAACAGTGATTGTATTGTTCTGTGTGGTGTTCTTTGTATATGCCATATGCAGGGCAGTATATAAATTCTTCAATGGGCTTTTTGGCTAGAAGAAAATAAGAGAGAAAGGAGAAAAGAGACTATGCCCGTTTTTCTGAGTTCCGGCGCTTCTACGACTGTATCCAATCATGTGTACGATATTGTCACCGCTGATATGATGCAGGGGGTTTTGGCAGAGGTATTAGGGATGCTTCCTGTAGTAATCCCTGTAACCATCGGTTTTATCGCTGTCAGAAAGGGTCTGGCTTTCCTGTTCCAGAGCCTGCGCAAGGCATAATGGCCTTTGCTGCTTGCCGGGGGTGTCATATTAGTATGGCATCCCCGGTTTTGTATTTTAAAAGAAAGGGGGTGTCAATATGGGAACTTCTTCAGCGTCAACTATTCTGGATGCACTCCATAAAACAAGCGTGGCCGCAAATTTCAACTTGGCCCTCAGTGAAGTTTTAGGACTGCTCCCGGTTGTGATTCCTGTGACAATCGGCTTTATCGCTGTAAGGAAAGGACTGGCTTTCCTTTTTAAGTCTATGCATAAAGCATAGGAAAAATTGAAAGTGTACATTCAAAATTGAGAGGAGAAGAAACAAATGGCTATTATTGTATCAATCATTATCATAGTTGCATACTGCATCTATGACAGACAGCGCACTAATGATAAGCAGAAAGTAAAGGCGCTCAACGAACGTATTGACGCTTCGAATAAGCAGATTGAAGCTCTCGGGTTGCAGATTGACGTGCTTGTTGCATCCCTTCCCGGTGAGATACAGAATGAATTTTCTGAAAAGTACAATGCAACTGCTGAGCCTGTCTATTCTGGCCAGTCCCATGATCCCAACGACTAATGTTTCCAGCAGGGCCCGGTTAAACGGGCCCTTGCATGAAAGGTTTAAGCCATGAAACGTGTATATATGAACATTACTGCTTGTCTTATGGCAGTTACAATAATTATTACAAGTACATTGTCTCTGCCGCTTTCTGTTTCCGCAAAGACCACTTCTACGGATGATAATGGCAACAATGTTATTAAAGTGCTTGATATGGTACTCAATAAGACTGGTATTTCTGCATCTCCGTCCACAATACAGGATTTCTTTGATTATATGGGGGATGCTGTCACGGCTGGCGCGCAAGCCTGGTCTGATCTGTCGGACACTGTTTACAACTCTGTATCCGATTATGTGTCTGCCTGTAAAAACAAGGTAGCCAGTTCTTCATCCGGCATTCCAGATTCGGCAAAATCCCTGGTCAATGGTTATCTTGACTATATGGGGAAATGTTTTGACACAAGGGCGAATTTTGATGCGGGTTATGCCAAGGGTGAAAATTTCCGTAACTACATTATGTCTTATGTCTCTGACGTGGATGATAATGCGCTCACTGGCGCAATCGGCAAAAAGGGCAGCTATAAAATCAACAGTGAACTGGTCAACCTTGTCCGTCAGAACATGGATGCTTTTATTGAAGAGCATGAGGGTTATTATCTTATACGGTCATTTACATATAAGGATTTAGATGCAACTTTATTTATTGACTATGTACAGTATTCATATGTATATAATGCATTTAAGACAATTCCTGAGAATGGAGTTATCCTTTATTCCGGCAATTATCCCTATGGTCAGAAAACTGGATATTGTGATTTTCGTGATGTATCTGGACTTAATCTTGTCCTGAGTGAACCTAAATCATCTGACCGCTATTTATTGGTAAATTTTTATAACAGCTTATGGCAAAAGGTTGTGGATGCACCTGAAAGAAGTTTTGCGACTCGTGATTTTTCTGGCAGTTTGAACTTTACAGATGGTTTGCCCAATACATTTTCGGGTCGAAATCCTTATTATGTTTACACCGTTCCTATGAGTGATGGCGGCAATTATTATTATTTATATACTTACCCATATACCATTGATGGCCGAATGATTAGAATCTGGAAATCGTTAGATTCTTTAATGGCTTATAGTGTAGGGCAAAGTAATATTTACTATTCCAACACTTATTCCAGCTTTGATAATTCAGTGGACAATTCCATCACATTCACTGGACAGTATTTTACATCCAATGATTACAGCCATACAACTATCCAGAACAACATTGACAATTCGCAGGAAATCAATGAAACCACCGTAAATAATATCGTCAATAACTATATTACCAACAACTATTATGGCACGGATAATCCTGACGGTGATGATGATAGCTCTGGAAACTGGTTTGCTGATCTTATAACTGGTATCCCCCAACTGTTAGCCGCCCTGGTGGATGGTCTGGCCGCTTTGGTAGAATCTGGTGGCAAACTGGTAGAAGGTATTACAGATCTGTTTACAATGCTGTTTGTGCCGTCTGAGGGGTTTGCTGATCCTATAAAAGTGAAAATCAATGATAAGTTCTATTTTGTGGAAGAAACGCATTCGGACATTGTAGGACTTGTTGACCGGCTTGACACTATGGGGAAAACTGCTCCCACTATCACTTTTCCGCTGAGTAAAACCCCATTTGCCAAGTATGGTGTGGATGATATTACGGTGTCATTTGAATGGTTCGAACCTTATAGAATGGGTTTCCAGCTTCTGATATCTGCAATCCTTTGGGCAATGTTCCTCTTTAATCAGTTCTTCGGAATCAAGAATTTAATCCAAGGTACTGATTCGGCTGCTAGAAATATAGATGCTTCAGAGCCAGAACATAATCCCATAGGATTTATCTGGTAAATGAAAGGTGGCGAAAATATGATTGTTGAAGCAATTTTAGGGATATTCGTTTCTTTTGCATCCATATTGATAGATAATTTGCCTTCTGTTGATATTGGGCAGACATTCCAGACGTTTGACATATTCTTAGACTACGTTGATATGGCGGCTTATTTCGTTCCTATTGGCACTATTACGGCGATTCTCCGTGTGCTGATTGCAGAGGAATTATTTAAGATTGGCCTGTCACTGGTCAAGCTGATTCTTAACTTTATTCCATTTATGGGGGGCTGATTATGATAAAGACATTTTTAAAGCTGATATGGGTATTGGTAAAGTATCCGTTATATCTCATTCTGGCCTTGGTCTCTGTATGGGCAATTATGGTAGCTACCAATATCATCATGGATTTACTGGAAGGCAGGCGGTTCAAGAAGGGCCAGCATAAGCCCCCGGAAAAGTCCGGCCTGTTGCGCCAGATATTTCTTGAAGCGCCAAGGGCATATGTGAAGGACCTGTTCGATGTTGAACCGGATTTCTTCCGATACCAGGGGCTTGTGATCTATACGGGTGCCCAGGGGCATGGAAAGACCATATCTATGGTGCGTGACATTATGCAGATGCAATACGAATATCCCCGGTGCAAGTGTATTACAAACCTTGCCTATAAGTATGAAGATGAGGCTTTGACCGACTGGCATCAGCTTATAGATTATAAGAATGGAATCTACGGTGTGATCGTGGGCATGGATGAGATTCAGAACTGGTTTTCCAGTAAGCAGAGTAAGGACTTCCCGCCAGAAATGTTTGAGGTTGTTACTCAGAACCGCAAAAACCGACGTATCATTGTTGCCACCACCCAAAACTTCTATCAGCCCGCGAAAGATGTGCGTGCGCAATGCTCAGAGGTTCGAAAATGTCTTACGTTTTTCGGTGTATGGACGCTTGTGCATGCTGTGCGGCCTGTGATGGATTCTAACGGTGATGTTAAAGAGTGGAAACATGTTCGCTTCTACAGCTTTGTACATACAAAGGAAATCCGTGAAGCCTATGACACCTATAAGGTGATTGAATCCCTTGCCAAAAGTGGCTTTAAAGAACGTGCCGTATCTGCCGCTGGCGACACAAATATTTATGTTGTTGATAATGGCAAGGGTAGAAAG
>CAMWYJ010000084.1 GCA_947178445.1 uncultured Clostridium sp. | reverse complement strand
ATTGTGATACCACGCTCTCTCTCTTCCGGAGCCTTATCGATATTCTCAAAATCTGTAGCCTCATTACCTGCAACTCTCTCAGCTAATACCTTAGTGATAGCTGCTGTCAAAGTAGTTTTACCATGATCAACGTGTCCAATTGTACCAATGTTACAATGCGGTTTGGTTCTTTCAAACTTAGCTTTAGCCATTTTTAAAATCCTCCTTAATTTTCACCTCATAGGCATTTAATCGCTAATACTGATTATATTAGAAACATCCAATATTTTCAAGTATTTTCTTATTATTTCACATTATACTGCTGGTTTAATGAAAATCCAGCAGTTATATAATCGGATAACTGCAAAATAACCGTTATCCCAATCATCTTGAATTAGTTACCCTTCTTTGCAGAAATAACCTTCTCCTGAATGTTCTTTGGAGCTGGTTCATACTTCTCGAAGAACATAGAGTAGTTACCACGTCCCTGTGTAGAAGAACGAAGCTCTGTAGAATAGCCAAACATCTCAGCAAGTGGTACTAATGCACGTACAATCTTACCACCACCAAGGTCATCCATGCTCTGAATCTGTCCTCGTTTTGCATTTAAGCTTCCGATTACATCACCCATATACTCTTCAGGCATTGTAACTTCTACCTTCATAATAGGCTCAAGTAATACTGGAGCAGCTTTTTGCATAGCTTCCTTGAATGCCATAGAACCGGCAATATGGAATGCCATTTCGTTCGAGTCAACCTCATGGTAAGAACCATCATATACATTCGCGTAAATACCAACAACAGGGAATCCTGCTAAGATACCAGCTTTTGTAGCTTCCTCGATACCTTCGCCAACCGCCGGAATGTACTCCTTCGGAATCGCACCACCGACTACGCTGGACTCAAACTTAAACAATTCTTCACCGTTTGCATCCATTGGCTCAAATTTTACTTTACAGTGACCATACTGACCACGACCACCTGACTGCTTAGCGTATTTGCTATCTACATCAACAGCCTTAGTAATTGTCTCCTTGTAAGCAACCTGAGGCGCACCAACGTTTGCCTCCACCTTAAACTCACGAAGCAGACGGTCTACAATAACCTCTAAGTGAAGCTCACCCATACCGGCGATAATCGTCTGACCAGTTTCCTGGTTCGTATGCGCACGGAACGTAGGATCCTCTTCTGCCAATTTTGCAAGAGCCTCACCCATCTTACCCTGATCATTCTTTGTCTTAGGCTCAATAGCAAGCTCAATAACCGGCTCTGGGAATTCCATAGACTCAAGGATTACCGGATGCTGCTCATCGCAGATTGTATCACCAGTTGCTGTAAACTTAAATCCAACAGCTGCAGCGATATCTCCGGAATAAACCTTAGAAATCTCTGTACGGTTGTTCGCGTGCATCTGCACGATACGTCCAACACGCTCCTTTTTACCCTTTGTGGCATTTAATACATAAGAACCGGAATTACAGGTACCGGAATATACACGGAAGAATGCTAACTTACCTACAAATGGATCGGCCATAATCTTAAATGCCAATGCCGAAAATGGTTCATCGTCAGATGACTTACGTGTTACCTCATTACCATCCTCATCTACACCGGCAATGTCCGGTACATCTGTAGGCGCCGGCATATACTCGATAACACCATCTAACATCTTCTGAACACCTTTATTCTTGTATGCTGAACCACAGAATACAGGAACTGCCTCGTTTGCAATTGTACCTTTGCGAAGTGCCTTCTTCATATCCTCAATCGATGGCTCTTCACCCTCAAGATACTGCATCATAAGATCGTCATCTAACTCACAACATTTCTCAACAAGATTATCATGCCATTCGTCAGCTAACTCCTTCAAATCAGCAGGAATTTCTGTGATTTCGATATCTTCGCCCTTATCATCTTTGTAATAATAGGCTTCCATCTCGAACAAATCGATTAATCCGGCGAACTCATCCTCTGCGCCAATTGGAATCTGCACAGGAACTGCATTCTTACCAAGACGGTCAATAATGGTCTGTACAGACATGAAGAAATCTGCACCCATTTTATCCATCTTGTTAATGAACGCCATACGCGGAACATTATATGTGTCAGCCTGTCGCCATACATTCTCTGACTGAGGCTCAACACCTGCCTTCGCATCAAATACACCAACAGCTCCATCTAATACACGAAGAGAACGCTCTACCTCAACAGTAAAGTCTACGTGTCCTGGAGTATCAATAATATTGATACGATGCTCTAAAGCACCATCCTTTGGCTTATGATGATCCTCAAGTGTCCAGTGACATGTTGTAGCAGCAGATGTGATTGTAATACCACGTTCCTGCTCCTGCTCCATCCAGTCCATGGTAGCTGCACCTTCATGAGTCTCACCAATCTTATAATTAACACCGGTATAGTATAAGATACGCTCTGTAAGAGTAGTCTTACCAGCATCAATATGAGCCATAATACCGATATTTCTGGTTCTCTCTAATGGATATTCTCTTCCAGCCAAGATTTTTTCCTCCTTAATTTATAAATACATGTTAAACATCCATGCCAAAAACGCACAGCCAATGTACGTTATTGCGGCATTCGCCATATTTTCCTCTGTCTGAATACGCTTTCTCGTGCGCAAGCGCCCGGCAAGCGAATTCAGCCATTGTCGCGGCATTCGCCGTATTGTCCTCTGTCTGAATACGCTTTCTCGTGTGCAAGCACCCGGCAAGCGAATTCAGCCATTGTCCAGCATGGCTCATTTTAACACGCATATTAGAATCTGTAATGAGCAAATGCCTTGTTTGCATCTGCCATCTTGTGCATATCTTCTTTTTTCTTTACAGATGCGCCTGTGTTGTTCATAGCATCTAATAACTCTTTAGCAAGTCTCTCTTCCATGGTCTTCTCGCTTCTCGCACGGGAATATGTTGTCAACCAGCGAAGTGCTAAAGCCTGTCTTCTATCAGGTCTTACATCAATAGGTACCTGATAGGTAGCACCACCGATACGTCTTGCCTTAACCTCTACAACTGGCATAATGTTATTAAGCGCCTCTTCAAATACTTCCAAAGCTGGCTTACCAGTCTCATTTGCAACACGCTCGAATGCGCCGTATACGATCTTCTGGGCTACACCCTTCTTACCATCTAACATAATGTTATTGATAAGCTTGGTAACCACTTTACTATTATAAATTGGATCCGCTAATACGTCTCTCTTCTGAATATGTCCTTTACGTGGCACGGTACTTCCCTCCTATTATTATTCTAATCTGGTAAATTTATACACTGAATTGTGTAAAATCCAGATATGGGAGATTTCCTCCCTTTACTAAACCGATATCTGACCGGTTTAAAGGTACTCATGTTCCGCTTGGTGGCATCCGGAATATCATCTATGTCCATCTGCCCGCTTGGGGAACCTGTTCGTGCAGGTTTTGCATATCTTTCTATTGTAACCAATGAAAAACATTGCCATTACCAGCACTATTAATTTTTGTTTGACTTACTGTCTCCTGAATCAACGCCTATTTAGCATCTTTAGGTCTCTTCGCGCCGTACTTAGAACGAGCCTGACGTCTCTTTGCAACGCCTGCCGTATCCAAAGTACCACGAATAATATGATATCTGGTACCTGGTAAGTCCTTTACTCTACCACCACGGATCAGAACAACACTATGCTCCTGAAGGTTGTGACCTTCACCTGGAATGTAGCTGGTAACCTCGATACCGTTGGATAAACGTACTCTGGCAATCTTTCTAAGAGCTGAGTTCGGCTTCTTAGGAGTAGCTGTCTTAACTGCTGTACAAACACCACGCTTTTGTGGAGCTGCTGTATCAGTCGGCTTCTTCTTTAAAGAATTGTAACCCTTCTGAAGAGCTGGTGCAGTAGACTTCTTCTCTACAGTCTGTCTTCCCTTACGAACTAACTGGTTAAATGTTGGCATGTTTTTCACCTCCTATTTGCTTATTTTTTAGGAATCAATATTCCTGATTTTGGGTACACGAATCCTATCGGTTTCACGCACACTCGGATAGTATATCGTAAGTATTTCTAACTGTCAAGGAGTTTTATCTAGATTTTTTCCTTTTGCAATCCTTCTGTTTATAAGGTTTTTTTCAAGATTTCTCTCTTTTGTTTTCTTTTTGTTTTCATCCACAATATATTGTTATTTTTTCTATATAAATGTGTGTCATATTTTCATCCTCTTCTTTTACAATTTTCTGTCAAAAAAATTGCATTTCGGTTACAGTTTGTATGCAAAAATGATGCAAATTCCTCCTATACTGACCACAGTATCTGATAACAAAGTGTCTCCGGTACCGGCTGCTACAGGTCAACACCGGATAAAAGACACTTCTTATCAGACACACGATGCCAGATGCTGCTATGCTCCATCCGGCAAAATAATCATACAAAATACACTGCAATGGGCAGTTATGAAATGCTTATGACACGTTAATCGTTTGTACAAGGCGAAAATATCAATACCAGGGAGTGATAAAAATGACAACTTTGACCATCAATAAACAGGCACTTATACATAATATTAATGTAGTAAAAAAAATTTCTGACCATTCTGCCGTTATTGCTGTCCTCAAAGGCAATGGTTATGGATTGGGATTAACAAATTTTGCATATCTGTTAGAACAGCAGGGGATTCACTATTTTGCAGTAACAGATTTAGCAGATGCAGTAACACTTCGGGAAAATGGCATCCATGGAGAGATACTGATGTTAACTCCCCTATATGAAAAGGAGGAGATTAAAACCGCAATCCGCAACCGGATTACATTAAGCATTACAAGCAGGGAGTGTGGCGAAACAACAGACCAGGCATATGCTGAGCTTGTATCCTATAATACAGAACTTCGCCGAAATGGTACACAAAGCACCAAACGAAACCGTAATCCATATTTTATCCCCACAGTACGGGCTCACTTATGCATTGATACCGGATTTGGAAGATATGGTTTTCTACCAACCGAAAAAGATGAGATTGTAAAAATGGTTCAAAATTTGAAACACATTGATATTACCGGAATTTTCTCCCACTTTTCCAGTTCCTCCTGTAAAAAAGCAGGACACGTCCACAAACAATACAAAATGTTTGTGGCTTTATGTAATAGTCTCGAGGAAGAAGGGATTGCTGTAGGGATGCGGCATATTTCTTCCTCATCCTCCCTACTCCGCTTTCCTTACACAAGGCTTGATGCAGTCCGCATAGGCTCTGCTTTTCTTGGGAGGTTTGCATTTCCAGATGACTGGGGATTTGTACCAATCGGAACCCTGGATGCATCCATTGATGATATTTATACATTACCTGCCGGACACAATGTCGGCTATGGCAATACCTATATTACCACAAAAACTACCACCATCGCTGTGGTTTCTGCTGGCTACTATCATGGTCTTGGAATCGAGAAACAGACCTCCCCGGCACCAGATGCCCTTACACCGCTTAATATCCTCCGAGCTGTCAAGCGGCACTTCACAAGAAGGGAAATCACCGCCGGCCTTGGTTATCATCAGTTTCCCATTATTGGAAAAATTGGCATGAACTCCGTAGTCCTTGATATTACCGGCTATTCTCTGTCGATTGGCGACAGAGTAACCTTTGAGATCAATCCCCTGCATATCAACAGCAGTGTTCCAAGAGTTTACTTAGAACGTTTCCCTGTATCGGTTCCGAATGAAACCACACTGTCAGCAGGCATTCGTGACAAGGAGCCAAATACTCCCTTTCTCATCACAAATACCATTCCCGCAAAGGACTGTGTAAATCTATGATTCAGGTTACTTGACAAAAATTATTTTCATATAATAAAAGAAACAGTACTCCAAAATTGAAATACTGTTTCTTTTTATTTGCGCTGCAAATCGCTGTATTAATTATGCCTAAGTGCCTCAATCGGACTAAGCTTTGCAGCCTTTCTTGCAGGGTACACACCAAACAAAATTCCCACACCTGACGAAAACAGTGCTGCAATAAGTACTGTTCCCGCACTAAGTGCCGGCGAAAATTTCATAGTCGGTACTGCCATACCGATAATTCCGGCAATCACCCATGCACCGAGCACCCCTAATATAATTCCAATAATACCGCCTAAAAGTGTGATAAATGCGGACTCTGCCAGAAACTGCACGGTAATAGAACCAGTCTTTGCGCCAAGTGCTTTGCGGATACCGATTTCCCTTGTACGCTCTGTCACCGACACCAGCATAATATTCATAACACCGATACCTCCTACCAGCAGGGAAACGGAAGCCACAAAAGCCACAAATATCGTAATCAGGTTCATAACAGAATTAATGGTCGCCATGACATCATCAAAGCTTTGATAGTAATAGATATTATCACCTTTACAATGGTGCTTTGTCTCCAAATAATCAATAACATCCTTACAAAGCTTTTGTGCATCTGCATCATCCTCTTTTAATAAAAAGAATTCCGTAATATCATCACTTAAATCATAACCCATTGTCGTGGAAAATGCTTCCGGTGGAATAATAATCTGTACCGAGGGGTCTGCATTTAATGCTTCCACCATATTACTTTCCTCTGATTTGCTTATTCCTATAATGGTAAGTGTCATTTCCTGATCCCATGCTGTTACACTTACATCAATATCCATACCAATCACATTTGTAGAACCAAACAATTTAATGGCATCATCCTCACTGATAACGCAGACCGGTCTTCCCATCTCTGCATCCTGTTCCGTAAATGCTCCGCCCTTCACATAGGTATAATCCAAAAATGTAAATCCGTCCGGATTAATTGTCACCATATCCACCTGAAAATCATCCCGTTTTGTTTTCGTTCTTCCCTGAAAAAAATTCTGCACGGCAACCGCCTTGACACCTTCCATGTTACGGATGTGTTCCATCTCATCCTCTGTAATGAAATATTTCTCGTCATACTCCAAAATAGCAAAACCAATCTGTCCTTTTCCTAAACTTCCAAGCTCTGTCGCAATCATATCCGTGGCACCATTGCCAATGGACATAATCAGAATGACGGAGGAAATACCGATAATGATTCCAAGCATGGTCAGTAGTGTCCTGCCTTTGTTTGCGGCAATATTTTTTAATGCCATTTTTATATATTCACCAAGCTGTGTCATATTAGCCTCCTATTCCGTGACTGGCATACCAGTCATGGCCGCATTACTTCCCACATATGGATCTCCTGGCTTCATGTCCGAGGTCACGTTACGGATTACCTTGTCACCTTCTGAAATTCCGTCAAGCACCTCATAATACTCATCCGAGTAAATACCAAGCGTTACATTTTTGCGTTCAATCAGGTTCTCATCATTTACAATATATACATAATCTCCATCTATATCGCTGCAAAGTGCTTCATATGGAATTGCAAGTGTATTCTCTGACTTTCCGACAAAGATGTAAGCCTTTGCTGATACGCCAATATAAATTTTTTCGTCAGGATTATCAATCAAAATACGTCCCTTTATACTTCCTCCTGCAGAATTCGTTGACTGCATATCCATTGTTGCTACACGACTCACGAAATCAACGGTTCCTTGATACTCATTACCAGAGATTACGACTCTTACCCTTTGTCCATTCGAAATCGAGCCTAAGTCATCCTTTGAAATGGTAAATTCCACACCAATCTGCTTCGCATCAATAATCGTCAGCAAGGTCTGTGTCTCGTTTGCATAAGCTCCCTTTACCACATCAATCGATGCAACAATACCATCGGCACGTGCAGTCAGTCCTGCCTCTGCCGCATCATAAGACTCCTGTGCATCACTGATATTCATATCCGAAAGCTGGTTTGTTGCACTAATCTGTGCTTTTGTGCTTTCAGAAACTGTCACATCTTCATTTGCTGCCACAATAGATTCCTGCTCTGCAAGCTCTGTCTGCTTCGCTGTAAGACTTTCTGTCTTTTTTTGCAAATCCGAAACAGCTTTTTTGTATGCCTTCTTCTCAGAAGCAGTAAGTCCTGAACTGCTGCCCTTATTTTTATCCTGAGCCGCCTCTGTTGTTTCCGCCGATCCAGAATCTCCAGTTGCTTCACCAGACTCTGCTGTCGCACTATCACTATCGGACGGTGTCACCTGTACCGACTCGGAAGCCTTCATCTTATCCTCATATTTTTCAATGGTTTCGTTAAGCTTTTCAATTTCTTTCTTTAATTTCTTAATATCCTCCTTTAAGCTCTTTGCCTTCTTACTCGCCTCACTGGCTTTGCCCGCTGCTTTATTTGCCTGCTCAAAGCTTTCATTTCCCGCAGCACGCTCAGACTGTGCCTGGATTTTAACCTTCTCTAAATTATCCCCAAGCTCTGATGCATCATATGTTAGGAGTACGTCACCCTTCTTAACGGTCTGTCCAACCTCAACCCGGATATCCTCAACCTTTGCAGTAACCGGTGAGGTGTAAGCTATGGTTTCCACACCGATTGTATTTCCTGATGTGGTAATTTCCTGCTCCACATCCTGACGTTCAACGGTATAGGTATCCTCCGAATCACCCATCAATGCATTCATTTGCTCCTGCATATTTGCCGAAAAATTCTTCAGTGCACTTCCAAGCAGAAATGCAAGTATAAGCACCGCAACTACCGCTATCACAATAATGATAATTTTCTTTTTGCTTTTCTTTTTTGATTTTTTCTGCGCAGCCATATCTTCTGTCTCCTCTTTTATCAATTCATTTTCCATGTTATTTTCACTCTCCATATTTAAATCTCCATTCTATTCTTTTCCTACCATTATGCCTGATATCTGAGAAAGCTCAACCTGTATCACATCTTGTTCGGCTTCTGCTTTGCCGTTATCGCTTTCGGAATTGCCAGTGTTTATTCCATCTGTATCCATGGCACTCACATCTCTGTCATCTGGATCATTCATATAATCGGGCTTGCTCGTATCCGACTCAATCTTACCGTCCATGATACGGACTACGCGTTTGGCATTTGCTGCAATTCCGTCATCATGCGTGATCAAAACAATCGTGTTCCCCTGTTCATTCAATTCGTCCAAAATCTTCATAATATCCTTCGTGGACTTTGAATCCAGATTACCGGTAGGCTCATCTGCCAGAATAAGAGGTGGTGCTGCTGCAATCGCTCTGGCAATCGCCACACGCTGCTGCTGTCCGCCAGACATTTCTGCCGGCTTATGCTTCATACGATGTTCAAGCCCCACCTTCTTAAGTGCCTCCGCTGCTAACCTTCTTCGTTCACTTTTTTCTACATGGCGGTAGATCAATGGCAGTTCCACATTCTCAATTGCAGTCAGATTCTGTATCAAGTTAAAACCCTGAAAAATGAACCCAATATAATTGTTGCGAACCTCTGAAAGCTCATTATCCGATAAATGGGACACATCCCTGTTATTCAATATGTAAGTACCCTTCGTTGGAACATCCAGACAGCCTAACATATTCATGAGTGTGGATTTACCAGAACCGGAATGACCAATAATTGCCACAAACTCACCTTCATGTACCTTAAGGCTTACACCATCTAATGCCCGAACCTCATTTTCGCCAGGATTATATATCTTATACATATCCTGAACCTCAATCAAAGCATCCATATATATTCTATACTCCTTTCCGCATTACCGCTGCCGACATCTTCTATAAGCATACGCTATACTCATTGTTGTATTATTGTAATAATACAAC
>CAMWYJ010000083.1 GCA_947178445.1 uncultured Clostridium sp. | reverse complement strand
GTGCAAAAGTGGTGCTTGTCTTAAAGCTGCACCCGTTTCAGGACAGGAAAAAACAGGCAGGTTTGATATGGGAAATATAGTGGCGCTGGACGATGTGGAGGAATATGCGGAAAGCAGAGGGTTTGTATTTCACAATGTTAAAGAATGGATGCCCGACAAAGAATTGTTTTCCTTTGGAGATTTTTGTTTCTTTGTCAGGGAGATAGGAGTGGATATAGATTCTACGAAGGAAAAAAGAAAAAGGTTAAAGGAAAAGCTGTATCAATACGGAGATGATAATAACTGTAAGAGGATTGTGGAGGCGTTGGGGATATAGGAAAGAGGAGGCTTATATGAAACTGGAACGTTTAGTTAAGGAAAATATGGAGAGTATTGCAGGCAAGGGCATTGTCTGTTATAAAAAATCAATATCTTATCTTGAGGAATTGTGTGCTCAATTCCCGCTGCGGGATAAGCTTTGGGGGATCATTGATGACAATAAGCGTAATCAGGGGGAATTGCTGTTCGGCGGCAGAAGACTTCCGGTAATAGATTTGTCCGGTCTTTCACAGATTGACTGGAAAGAGAACATCCTTCTGATCACCGACGGCTATTATAGAGAGCATTATGAGGCGTTGTGTCAAAATAACTGTGTCGCGGAAAATGTAGAAATTATATACTATTTCGCAAACCGGGACACGGAATGTGAACTGGAATATCGGGAGCATTATCAGGATCATGCGCTGGAAAATATGATCATATTCCGCAGTGGCCCTGCGGCCTCTGTCTATGTGAAGGGACTGGACTTTGGGGATAATGCACGGGCTTTGTTTGAATATATGCTTGCGCAGGGATATAACGAACGGTATAAATTAATCTGGCTGGTAAAGAACCCGCAGGAGTTTGATAAGTGGAAGAACTATAAAAACGTTGAATTTTTGTCTTTTGACTGGGCTGTTTCAGAAAACAGGGAGGAGCGTGACCGCTATTACAGGGCGCTCTGTCTTGCAAAGTACATTTTTTTTACAGACGCATGTGGATTTGCGAGAAACTGCCGCTCTGATCAGACGCGCGTTCAACTGTGGCATGGCTGTGGTTTCAAAACGAGGGCGAACTATGTGCGCAGCGAGAAAAGATACGAGTACATGACTGTAGTCAGTGAGGTCTATTCAAAAATCCATCAGGATGTCTTTGGACTTAGGGCCGACCAGGTGCTTGTGACAGGATGTGCAAAAGAGGATTGGCTTTTCTGTCCTGCCAAGGATTGGCAGGAGAAACTGGGAGTTGCAAAAGCGCGGAAATACATTTTCTGGCTGCCTACGTTCCGTACGGCAAAAGCAGGGCTTGAGAATCTGAACGAGTATGATCTGGAGGGGCAGACCGGACTTCCCATAGTCCGTACATATGAGGAATTATCACAGCTGGATGGGCTTTTACGGAGCCTTGATATAGTACTTGTCTTAAAGCTGCACCCAGTTCAGGACAGGGATAAAATCGGCAGGGTTGATATGGGAAATATAGTGGCGCTGGACAATGAGCAGCTTGCGGATCTGGATATACAGATCAATCAGCTGCTGGGACATGCAGACGCCATGATCAGTGATTATTCCTCGGCCGCCGTGGACTATCTGCTGCTGGACCGGCCTGTCGGATTTACGCTGGATGATGTGGAGGAATATGCGGAAAGCAGAGGTTTTGTATTTCCAAATATTAAGGAGTGGCTGCCAGGCAAAGAATTGTTTTCCTTTGAGGACTTTTGCTCTTTTGTCAGGGAGATCGGGGCGGGTGTAGACTCTACGGGGGAAAAGCGTCAGGAATTAAGGAAAAAGATGCATCGATACGGGGATGGCTGTAACTGTAAGAGGATTGTGGAGGCGTTGGGGGTGTAGCTTCGCGCAAATCTGCTTTAGATAGATAAATTTGAGTCGCTTGTTCTGATACGGATGGTTTTATGTATTTTATAGAGGAATATATATGCAATGAAAAAAATTATGATTTTTGGCGCTGGTGGTTTTGTTGGGAAGTCGATGGAAGAGTATCTTGACCAGTTTCCTGATTATCATGTGATAAAGATTTTTCACAAGTGCAATGATATAAATCAAGGCAATTCTATTTGTATTGACATATCTGATAAGGAAGAAGTTAGTAAGGTTGTTATTGACGAAAAACCAGATCAGATTGTTAATTTGGCTGGAATTAATTCGCCCGCAATAGCAGATCAATTTCCGCAAAAGACAATTGATGTAAATGTAAAAGGTACAATCAATATTTTGGAAAGTATAAAAAATAACCAGATAAACAGTAAGGTTTTGGTGGTTGGATCAAGCGAGGAATATGCACAGTCTGATTGCGCATTGAGTGAACAGGCCACTTTAAAGCCCAGAAATATATATGGAATGTCAAAGCTATGGCAGGAAATGGCAGCAGAGTGGTATTATAAAAAATATGGAATTAAAGTAATATGTGTCAGGGCATTTAACCATACAGGAATCTATCAGTCTGAAAAAGCGATGGTCCCCAGTTTCTGCAAGCAAATAGCACAGATAGAAAGCGGTAAAATAGAAAATACAGTATATGTGGGAAATCTGAATGTTGAGAGAGACATATCAGATGTTTGTGACGTGGTGCAGGCATATATAATGCTTTTAAATTCCGATATTGATTTTGGAATATATAATGTATGCAGTGGGAGAAGAATTAAGCTGTGTGAATTGTTGGATACAATTATTTCTTTTGCGTCAAAGGAAATAAAAGTCTTGCCAGATGCAGGGAGAGTGCGGAGCAATGATATCCCACTTATCTTTGGGACTAACGAAAAGATTGGCAATGCTATTGGCTGGAGACCTCAAAATAATTTAAAGGATACCCTGAAAAAAATATATGATTACCATTTGAGATTGGAGAAAGAAAAGGCATGAGTGAAGGAAAAAAAATTAAAATATGTGTTTTGACTGCGACCAGGGCAGAATTTGGGCTGTTAAAGCCTATTATTGCTGAGATGAAAAAGCAAGAGAATCTTGATGTGAGAATCGTTGTTACTGGGATGCATTTATCACCTGAGTTTGGGTTGACTTATACGGAAATAGAGGATGCAGGATTTGAGATTGACCGGAAAATTGATATGCTTCTTAGCGGAGACAGCACTGCAGCTGTGGCAAAAACAATGGGAGTGGCGATGATTAGTTTTGCCGATTATTTTGCGGAATTGAAGCCGGATTACTTATTTGCAATTGCGGATAGATATGAAACACTGGCTGTCTGCACAACAGCCATGTGTGAGAGAATACCAATCATTCATTATATGGGCGGGGAAACATCAGAAGGGGCAATTGATGAAAGCATCAGGCATTCGATTACTAAAATGAGCGCCTTGCATTTTTGCTGTACGGACTTATACAGAAAGCGAATTATACAGATGGGTGAGCATCCAAACAAAGTATATAATGTGGGTTCCACAGGTGTTGAAAATATCAAGCAGCTTCCACTGCTTTCTGAAAATGAAATCAGACAATCTTTGGGCTTATCTGTTAATGAGAAGTACGCGGTAATGACTTTTCATCCAGTTACGCTTGAAAATGACAGTGCGGAAAAGCAGGTTACAGAATTATTGGATGCATGTATTTCAAAAAGGGATACCATATTTATTGTAACAAAATCTAATGCTGATGCTATGGGAAGAATTGTTAATAAAAAGCTTGCTGAGTATGCAGAAGCTAACAAGAACATTAGAGTATTTGATTCTCTTGGGAACATAAGATATTTAAGCGCTATGAAATATGCGGAATATGTATTGGGAAATTCTTCCAGCGGACTGCTTGAGGCACCATCGTTTAAGATTCCGACAGTAAATATTGGAGACCGGCAAAAGGGAAGAGTCAGGGCAGAAAGTATTATCGATTGTGAACCACAAAAAGAAAAAATAGTAAAAGCAATTGAAATGGCAGAAAATCCGGAATACAGAAAAAAAATTGAGAATGTAAGGAATCCATATGAAGGAATAGAAACCTCGAAAACAATTGTAAAAAAAATGATTGAGGCTATTGAGGTCAATAGTATTGACTTAAAAAAATCTTTTTATATGCCGGATTAATATTTTTTGATGGGCGTCTGCGTAATGCAGAACTTACCAAATGTATTGCGCGGTTTATGATAAAAGAATTGTGATTGGGAGGTAGAATTATGAGAAAAAGTTTTAAAATTGGTCAGATAGAAGTCGGGGAAGACAGTCGTGCGCTGGTCATACCGGAAATCGGAATAAATCATAACGGAAATTTGAAAACAGCATTTACAATGGTTGAATCAGCCAGTCGTGCCGGTGCACGTCTGATTAAGCATCAGACACATGTAATTGATGATGAGATGAGTCAGGAGGCGAAAAAGGTTATTCCGGGAAATTCTGATACTTCAATTTATGAAATCATGAAAAGCTGTGCTTTATCGGAGGAGGAAGAGAGGGAGTTAAAAGAATACACGGAGTCCTTGGGAATGGAATATCTCAGTACGCCCTTTTCAAGAGCGGCAGCAGACAGGCTTGAGCGCATGGGGGTAAAAGCTTACAAGATAGGTTCCGGCGAAATGAATCATTTTCCATTGTTGGATTATGTTGCGTCTTTTGGAAAACCGATGATTGTCTCAACAGGTATGAATAATCTTGAAACGGTTAAAAAGGCAGTAAATATTTTGGAAAAGAGGAATGTTCCTTATGCACTGCTTCATACAACAAACCTGTATCCTACACCGCCGCATTTGGTTCGGCTGGGGGCAATGCAGGAATTAATGAGGGAATTTCCGGATATTATAGTGGGCTTATCGGATCACACTGTAAATAATACAGCATGCTGTGCAGCGATGGCACTGGGGGCGAAAGTCGTTGAACGGCATTATACAGATAAAATGGATCGAGAAGGACCAGATATTGCATGCTCTATGGATGAGAGAGAGTTGAGAAATCTGTTGAATTGTTCGATGGAAATCAACCAGATGCTCAATGGAAAAAAGGAGGCGGCAAAGGAAGAGCAAGTTACTATAGATTTTGCTTTTGCCACATTGGTAACGATTAAAGAAATAAAAAAGGGAGAGCAGTTCACATTGGACAATTTGTGGGCGAAACGACCAGGAACTGGAGGGATTCGGGCAGAACATTTGATGGATGTAGTAGGAAGATATGCTGCATGTGATATAGCCATTGATACACATTTGACAACAGAGATGATTCTCAATTGATTATCCGACTTTTACGATAAATAGTTCTGGGGCAAGAGTTTCCGGAACTTTTCTACTATTTATTCCCGCGAGCAATGAGCCAGGGGCCGCGCTCACACGAGCATTTAAAGCATTTAACAGTTTAGATTTCCCACTTGTTATTTCAACCATTATGGTGTATCATAAAACCAGCATTTTCCTCAACTTTTGTATCACAGTAACCGATAGAGGAAAAACAAGGCAGGAATTAAGATGGCAAATAACTGTAAAATATTTACCCCATCGGGATATGTGGTGGAATTGTTGGACGCGGTCGGGTATCGGGAAAAACTTTATGGAAAAAGTATACTGGAAAATTCTTGCGGAGATGGTAACATTCTTGTAGAGATAGTGCGGAGATACATACTGTCCTGCCGTAAAATGCAGAAAAGTAACAAAGAGATCAAAGAGGGGTTGGAAACAGATATATGGGGGATAGAACTGGAGCATGTCCATGCTGCACAGTGCAGAAAAAATCTTGATGCAACAGCCGAAGGTTTGGGGATACAACATGTAGTGTGGAATATTATCGAGGGGGACTATCTACGCTTACAATCAAGCAGGCAGTTTGACTTTATCATCGGGAATCCTCCCTATATTGTATACCGTGATATTGAGGAGACGGACAGAAAGTATCTGAAAGACAATTTTATTAGTTGTAAAAAAGGTAAATTTGATTATTACTATGCCTTTGTAGAAAAGGCTTTATCAGAATTGACAACAAATGGGAAATTGTCATACATTATCCCGTATAGCATTTATAAAAATGTGTACGCGAATAATCTAAGAGAATTGATCAAGCCATATTTAAAAAAGGTATTTGACTATACCTATCAGAATAAATTTCCGGGAATCACTACTTCTTCAACTATTTTACTACTGCAGAAACGGCGTAGCGCACGATTTTTCTATATTGATGTGGTGACAGGAAAGCAAATGGAAATAAATAAGCTGGATTTGAACGAGAAATGGAAATTCAATTCTTCTGCGCCTGATACTGGAAAATATAGATTTGGGAATTTTTTTTATGTAAACAATACTGTGGCAACTTTGTGTAATGATGCCTTTGTACTCGAAAATCACAGGCGAGACGGTGATTTTTATGTTTTGCCAAACGGAGAGCGGATAGAGGCCGAACTCGTGAGACCGGCAGTGAGTAAAAGGAGAGGAAAGAATTCGCATGATTTAGCTATTATATTTCCATACTACTATTTAAATGATACACCTCGTCATTATACTGAGGAAGAGTTTATACAAAAATTCCCATGCGCTGTAAAACATTTATTATGTTTTAAGAAACGTTTACAGGATAGAGCATCTGATAAAAAAGCATTGTGGTTTGAGTATGGGAGAAGCCAGGCAATTACTAAAATAAATAGAGAAAAGTTAGTTATGCCATCTATCACTTCTTCAAAAATAAATGTTACCCTGGAAAAGGAAAATGTAATTCCATGCGCGGGTTTCTTTATAACAAAAAAGGGTAACTATTCTCTTGAAAGGGCAAAAAAAATATTGGAGAGCCAACGTTTTTATGACTACTTGAAAAATATCGGTATATTCACAACAGGGAAATCCAGGCGTATCACAGTAAAAGATATTGCGGATTACACTTTTGAAAATTGGGAGTGACATACATGAGTAAGATTGCCTTTGAAGTAGGTGCCAAAGCTGCCAGATTGATCGGCAGGGAAAATATTGCGGATGTAGACGGCGCCCTCATAGAATTGATCAAAAATGCATATGATGCAGACGCATCCTGCGTATGTGTATGGTTTGATATGCCTTTTCCGTATGTTCCATCCGAGATATCAATACAAAAATTACAAAAGATTTTAAGAGACGAAGATCAAAAAAAGGTTTTAAACTACTACGAGAGAACAGAGCAGGGCAGTTTTCAAAAAAAGGCGAATACAACTGAAGATGAGAATAATGAATTATGGAGGATATTTGCAAACTATAACTGCTTGATTGTTGCAGATAATGGGGCAGGAATGTCTTTATCTGATGTGCAGACAAAATGGATGTATATTGGTACAAGCGATAAGGAGATTAATTATACCAGTGAAAAGGGAAGGATAAAAACCGGTGCAAAAGGAATTGGCCGTTTTGCGCTGGATAAACTATCTGTTATTTCTCGAATGTATACAAAGACCCAAGGGGAGAATCTAATAGAATGGAGTATCGATTGGGAACAATTTGAAAATTCCAAACTTTTACATCAAATTACTGCAGAGTTAAATCAGACAGAGGATTCCTATGCGCAGGTAGTAAATGAACTTATTGGGTCTAAATTTTCCAAAGCGTTTACTGGTGGGCATGATTGGACCAGGGGGACAATGATCATTCTCTCTCCAATCAGGGAAGAGTGGACTATGCGGCTCTTTGGAAAAGTAAATACGAATCTAAAGAGCATAAATCCGCTCGAAACGGTAGATCCCTTCAAAGTATTTATTCATAATGAATATTACCCGGAATATAATTATGAAACCAGCGATGTGTCGATCAGTGTGAAAGATTATGACTATAAGATAACTGCCAGGTTTGACGGCGAGAAGAATCTCACGGTGACCCTGGGACGCAACGAGGTTGATGTTCACAAGAAAAAGGTGGTGTTCAAAAAACATAATAAAACGGTACTCCTGGACTCTTTCTGGAACAGACCATATTTTAAAAATGTAAATTGCCACCGTGAACAGTATGAGCAGGATATTATTATTGAAAGAGATATGACAAAAGTATTAAAGGATGATCCTGCTAAGATACGCAATGTCGGTCCTTTCCTGGCGGAATTGTTTTTTGTTAAGAATCAGGGGAGCGATGCGGAAATCATTAAGCCGGTTGCGGCGAAAAGCAGGAAGGATTTACTTGCCAAATTTTCGGGAATTAAAATATATCGGGATAAGTTCAAAGTACGGCCCTATGGGGACGAAGGGAATTATTTTGACTGGCTGGAGTTGGGGAAACGACAGGCGGATAGTCCCGGCGGTGTAGGAAGTGACAGTGGTTCATGGCGGGTATTAGCTTACCAATTAATAGGTCAGGTTACAATTGGACGAGAAACAAATCCGGCCCTTTATGATATGGCAAACCGCGAGGGATTGACACTGAATGATGAGTATCAGATATTTGTGGATATTCTCCAGGAGGCAATCCATGTGTTTGAAACGGACAGACAGGGATTCTACCGTGAGTATATGCGATGGCATGATGAGATGGAGAAATCTTTTGGATCGGATGCCAATATTCGTGCGGAAGCCGAGGCAAATTATTCCAGAACGAAGTCTCAAAAGGAGAAAGAAGATAGTGGGACAAACAGTGGAGAGGAACAAAAGAGTCAAGAAAATAAGTATACGGATGAGGAATATCAGGAAACAGTATATAATTTAATGCAGGAAGTTAGAGAAACGCTGAATGCAAAGCAGATTCTTCAGTTGCTCAGTTCATCGGGGTTAATTTTGAACACTTTTTTTCATGAATTCAGAGGGATACAGGCACATTATGGATCCCGGGCGGCTCAACTCAGCCATCGGATCAATTATATGATTGAGAACGAAAATCTGCATCCGGGGTTTGTATATGATCCCTTCATCATCATTGAAAAGATGAAGACAACAGATGAAATATTGGCTTTATGGCTCAAGGTTGCCATGGAAGGAGTTCAAAAAGGGAAATTGCAGGCAGAACGGATATATCTGGGAAAGGAGATAGAGAATATTGTAGAAATGTGGGAGGGATTACTGAATTCGAAGGATATAGCTGTAGAGCTTGCAAATGACATGGATTCGGAAATGGAATTTAGGATTGCTAATGCGGATTTATATATTATCTTAAATAATTTCTTCTTAAATTCGGTATATTTTTTAGAAAAAGCGAAAAACCCTGAACGGAAAATAGTGGTGAGCCTGAAAGAGCAGGAAGGATATTTTTATTTAAACTTATGGAATAATGGACCGGAACTTGATGAAAAATATAGAGGAGTTGAGGAACGTATATTTGAATTGGGAGAAACGAGCAAAGAATCTGGAGAGGGCACAGGCATTGGACTCTGGATTGTGCGTGAAACAGTGGAGCGGTATGATGGTTCAGTTACGGTTTCAGAACAAAGGCCGGGATTTGGTCTGGACATTTACCTAAAAAAATAGTGGGGTAGAATATGTATTGTATAGGAATGATAGAAGACGATGCGGCAGAGGCAAGCTCAGTTATGCTGTCCCTTGTCTATAATGCGGAACAATTGGATGAAGAATCCTTTAAATTATATGAGCTGGAGAAAAAAGAGAATTTCCGCGAGGAACTTTTTGGGCTACTGGTAAAGGATGTGCAGGAGAACAAGGTACAATGTTTGATTATAGATTATAAACTTGATACATTAGACGAGGTCTTGGAAGGGATTGAAGTGGTTAATTATATGCACATGGTTGTGCCGGAATTTCCTGTGATTATTCTTACAGATGTCCCGGAAAGGAGCAAAGAAAATGATAAGGCGGATCCTGATAAGGTGTATGCTAAAGAAATCTTTATGAAACCGGATGACATGGGAACAAAAGAAATGGTTTATCATATCATGCGGAATATTGAACGGTACACAAAGAAGAGAGCGGAATTGGAAATCAGAAGAAATCAAATATTGGATAAGGTTGTAGAGGATCCAGAATATGGGGATGAAACATATGGTGAACTGTTGGAAATAGAGCAGGAGTTAAACAAATACGTTCCAATTGAAATGACAGGAATTGATCTGGCGTACGATATGAAGAGTATGCGAAAGGGATTGGAAATGCTCAGGGAATATAAAAGTTTATTGGAGTAAAAAGAAGAGATGACAAATGAGTTCAAGCACCATACAATTATAAAAAAGTGCGACAAAAAATACAAAGATTACCATGATTATAAAGAATATTTGAAAAATGATTTTCAAAATCGTTGTGCTTATTGTAATATGCACGATGAGTGGGTTAAACCACTGCCGTATCAAATAGATCATTTTATTCCCCGAGCGGCCTTTGAA
>CAMWYJ010000082.1 GCA_947178445.1 uncultured Clostridium sp. | reverse complement strand
AGAGCTTTATATAAAGATGCGCCGTTCATTATACTTGACGAGCCTACGGCAGCGCTCGATCCTGTCGCGGAGTTTGAGGTATATAATAGTATGAATGATATGATTGGCAATAAAACTGCTGTATTCATTTCACATAGATTATCTTCTTGCCGATTTTGTCGGGATATTGCAGTATTCCATGCGGGCAGACTGATTCAGCGCGGTAGTCATGATGCGTTGGTGAACGATAAGTCTGGAATGTATTACAAGCTGTGGAGCGCTCAAGCACAATACTATGAAGCAGAATTTTAATAACTGCGATAAGATGCAAAACATAGTGTTTATACTGATTTTAGGCATTATGAAATTCCTCATTCTTGCGGTCCATCTTGCTTTGCAGTTCGCCTTTCTTGGTAAACCTTCTTTGTATGCTTGAGGGAAGAGGCTGTCTTGAACTTCCTGCCACTGTGGGAACAGCCTGCCGGACAGCGGCAAGGAAAGTACCAGAATTAGAAGGATTCCACTTCCACACATTAAGGCACACCTACACAACAAACCTGTTATCAAACGGGGCACAGCCAAAAGATGTGCAGGAACTTTTAGGACACTCGGACGTAAGCACTACCATGAATGTCTATGCACACGCAACAAGGGAGGTAAAGCGGGAATCTGCAAAACTCTTGGATAAGGTTGTGGGAATGAATTAGGAACAAAAACTGAATAAGAAAAACTTTCCCTTGTAACTTGCCCATGAGGGCAAAAACAAGGGAAAAAGATACATATTTTGAGGTTAGTATTGTGCAAAGCCTTGAAAATCAAGGGAAATTAAGATAGTTAGTAGATAAACAGGAAGTTGTCAAATCAGTATTCAATCCTAGTTCCTGTTGAAAAATAACCTAGCTGTTCACCCATACTATCCTTTAGAATTTTATATGCTTTCTTCCCAGTGCAGTGACAAGTATAGAATTTTGCATTTAATCCACCCAAGTATTCTGCTATCTCAGATATCAATTCATCACTTTCATAATTCCGTGTGATTGGATTAAACAAATGAAATCCCCCGATAACACATGCAAGTTTATCTATACTTCCGTTGTATATTTCTACATATTTTTCAATAATATTTACAATGCCGTTGTGTGAACAACCTGTTATCATAACTTGCTTATTTCCATTTGTAACTATCAGATATTGTTCATGCTCAAATTGATCAAGCACGATTTTTCCGTTCTTCTTTGCAAACAACTTATCGTTTGCTTTTGAAAAGAGCTTCCGTCCTATAACATTTGAAAATAGCATAAGTTCATCATCAATTATATAATTATCTGATGTAAATATAATTTGTTGTCTATCCCTCAAAGCATTGTCAAGTCCTACATTAAAAGGTATTCCTGCAACTTTTGTACAATGTCCATCAAATGCAGATTCTTTTATATATATTTTTGCAGTTTTATTGATTTCCATAAATTTTGCCAATGCTCCGCCATGATCCGAATGCCCATGCGATATAATAACCGTATCAACCAATTTAATATCCACGCCCAGTTTCTGTGCATTTTCCAGAAAAAGTGCATTCGGTCCTAAATCAAACAAAATCTTATGCTTGATAGTTTCTACATAAATACTCAGTCCATGTTTGCTTTTTAGTTCAGGAGAAGATGATGTATTCTCCACTAGCGATATTATCTTAATCATTGTTCTTCAACCTCAGATTCTGATTTTTCTAGCCAGACAAGCTGGAATTTATCAAGTTATGTAACTTATCTCTTGAGATTTTCCAAAGTTGCAGGGTTATTTGAGATAACCACTCCAACAGTCTGGCACTTTTCCAATTCTGGACAGTCGCCACAGGTGGTCACATCTTTTATTAGCGCACACTGACGAATAGAACATAAGCTATCACAATACACAGTTTTAACTCCGTTCATGCGACAACCTTCACAGTTGATATGTTCCGGTAAAATGGGGGCATTATTTAACTCTGACCATAATTTTGCAGTTTTCTCCCGTAACACTTGGTCATCACGGATTGTTGCAAGATAAGCATCACATTTTTCGCAATCCAGTCCACAGTATGCAATCATATCTCTCATAGTCATATTCCTCCTACAAATTCCGGTTTTTCTAGCCAGACAAACTGGAAGTTGTCTAATCATAACTTGCATCTATTTCATCTTTTAATACCCGAATTGTTTTATCCTCATATATAATGAGCGTGTTGGGATGTAGTACACAATATTCTTTTATGGAACAGCCTTCCTTCAAATTTTTTGCGTTATGTTTGCCACAAAATGGACAAATTTTAGCTACATAATTATAAAATTTGTAATCATGTGTTGGATAGATAGCGTTAATTCTTTTATCCAAACGCCCAGATAATCCATTACTAAATTCTTCTGCCGTAATTGGAGCGATTACTAATTGCCTGTCACCTAACGAATACACACTACCACAATAGCAACTTATCATATCAGTATCAGCGCTTTCAACTGCATAATCAAATGTACTGCTACAATTTGTGCATTGTGCAGAATAAACATATAAAAGTTTTTCTGCTAATCTTACCAGCTTTTTGTGCTCACTATTCATCGTGATCCTCCTCGTAACACCAATCCCGATTGTATCGCTAATAGAATACCACAATCACACTCTTATTTCTATCAAATTTTCATTAAATGGTTATTTAGACAAACTGGAATTTGCTTATCGCCTTCTATTTTGACATTTTGGAATTATGAAACTTCCTAATACATATATGCCACATAGATATACAAATATATTACCCACATGTGAATATAAGGTAAAACGTCCATTTGTGATGACCTGTGCAGCTAAAGTTTTTGTATCTGATTGAAAATAATTTGTCTGTGCAAGTATATTCCCCCTATTGTCAGCCACGATCGACATTCCTTTGTTTGTATGCCTGATGATATTGCTTCCATTTTCAACGGCACGTACAATGGCAGTTTTTGTGGCAAGTAATGTCATTTCCCTCCAGTCAGAAGCCGGAACCAGCAAAATATCCACATTGCTTTTTCCTGCCTGCTGTATCTTTGATGCAAAAGCCATATCAGAGCATATGAACGTTGCGAGTTTTCCATATTCCGTATCGAAGCTTTGCAGTTCTCCATCGCCTTTTTGACACAGTTCTCCAATAGAACGCCCGTACTTAAAATATTCTGCAACCTGCTCCCCTTGCGGATTAAATACAACTGTTTTATTTTCCTTTAAGCTTTCATAAGGCGTTTTCACTAAGAGCGAAACAATCAGATAAATTCCTTCTTCTTTTGTAGTAGTTGACGCTCTCTGTAAAAGCGCCGCTTCATCCTGCTTAAGAACTGCTCCATTCAATTCAGACCAGAAAACAATCTTTGCGCCGGCTTCTGCCTCCTGCTTTGTTTTGATGAAAAGTTCATCCGTCACATATGCCAGTTTATCCTGCGTGTTTGTCACATTTTCATCAGTAAAGGTATCTGTATAAAATGTGGCATATACATCTTCATCATCATTCAAAAGATGAGAAACCGGTACTGTCACACCGGCTATTCTAGCACTTTCTTTTGGATTTCCTACAAAATGATACATGACAATACCATAAATAAATATCAGCCCAATGACCGAAGCAAATACCGTAACATACTTTCTTAATACCTTTTGATTGCTCCTGTTATTCCAAATCCATATTACCATTGCCGCAGTCCAATACATGATAAAAGTAATCCCGTAAATCCCGGTTATTGTCACGATTTGCAGCAGGTACAGATTTTGAAATTGTGTATAAGCATCAGACAAACCGCCTAAAATCGGATAGATTAAATAAATAATATATTCTATTAACACCATGATACTTGCAACAATAATCGTATCCTGAAATCTCATTTTGGATTTTATCCAATAGAAATACGGCAAAACTTTTAAAAGCGCTAATAAAATGCCTGCAATAATGCATATTTTTATATCCATTCCAATTACTTTCCAAAACTGAATCACAAATCCAAGGGCATAGCAAAGAATTATTGCAGAATACGCTTTTCGTGTTTTATCGAAATAACCCATGCCAAGAAACAGAATAGGGTAAACCCATGCAAAAATCGGAATATTCCATTCCCCGTTGGAAAGTACATAAATTAGAAAACTTGTGATTATGTATATGAGAAAACTATGTTTTTTTTTAACTGTTTCAAAAGAAATTCACCTCCAAATACCGATTTATACCTTAGCTTCAAACTCATCTTTTAACATTGAAAAATATAACCTTCCGACATATTCGCCTTTCATATAAAAGTAATCTCTTAACGTTCCCTCGTATGTAAATCCACACTTTTCTATAACACGCTTTGATGGCTTGTTGATGGTTTTGGTACAAATCTGTACTTTATGCAGATTTATTTTCTCAAATCCGTATTTAATAATTGCTTTCGTTGCTTCAGTTGCATATCCCATACATTGAAAATCTGAGCCGATACAATATTCTATTTCAGCGAAATGATTTTTGCTGTCAACAAGAAAAAACGCTATTTGACCTATACATTCACCTGAATTATTTTCAATAATTGCCCAACGATAATAATCACTTTTTTCGTAAGAGCCAATGTACTTATCAAGCAATTCTTTTACAGCCTCTCTTGTGGAATACACAGGTTCCGAATACAATGATTGTATTCTTTCGTCTGAAACCCAATATTTCAGCATGGCTTCATCATCTGTATACTCAAATCTGCGAAGCGTCAATCTTTCAGTTTCTATCGTATTAGTACCAATATGTGTAAGCATTTCATTCTCCAATTCCCGTTTTATCATTTCTTTTTCGAAGCCCATTATCTCTGTGTCTTATGCATCTGGCTCCTTGATGATTTTATATGTCAGTTCTTGATGTTATCTGTCATATTCAAGTTCTGTAGGCAGATTATCCCAAAGTTCAGTCCTTGTCTTACATTTTCTCAATTTTTCCAATACATTTATATCAGGGTCAGGATATACGATAAAGCTATCCGTTTCTCCCTTTTCAGGACGAATTGGAAAAGCAAGCTGTTCTTTATCTATTGAGAACTGTGCATTTACTCCTTCTTTGTTTCCTCTTGCGTCAAGCCGTATCCATTTTTTATAATCTTTAATATATACTCCATTCAGTCCATGATAAATTAGGACAGGCGCTGTTTCATCATCTAAAATCAACTTTTGATAACAAAAGCCTGTTGGAACAGATTTACAACGTAATAACGCTGCCAGCAAGTGAGATTTAGCAAAGCAGATTCCATGACCGGCTTTCAGCACTTCCGAAGCAGTACATGTAACGATATCCTCATTTATATCTGCTGAATGAGAAATGTTATCTCTTACATATTCATATGCTGCCTTGATATATTCAATTTCATTGTCTGCTTTTGGGAATAACGAGTCAGCAAGCTGAGTGATGATTTCATTGCTGTAATCAATCACATCGTCTTCTTTTATGTATTCATTTATGCTATCTGTTGATGGTATTACGCTCATGCCCCATCTTTGCTCGGGCACTGTTTGAACGTTCATACATTTATTATACTTAATCGGTCCAAATGACTTTTCCACACAAAATCTCCTTTACTCAGGTTCAAAATTCAGTTCTCATTATAGCAAAGAGGAACCGAATATTCTATTTATATTTTTGAAAGACAAAGTCCACTTTGTTATATTTATCGCTTCATTTTATATCATTTTCCTCATGATTACAAGTGCTGACAGGGGCATAAATGAAGGACTGATCTGTACCTGTTAAGAATGGTTGTTCTAAGTAATTCTTTTGTATAAAGTGATTGCAACAACCAATGAGACCGTATCCACAACTGGTTGTACCCACATACAGCCATACAGAGAAAAGGCAGCGTTTAGGATGAACAAAAGTGGAATATCGAGTACACCTTTTCTCACAATCGAACAAATTAGAGACTCTTTAACTTTTCCCATGGCCTGAAACTGAATAATCATCGGATAGCAAACAGACATCATTGGCATAGCCGTGACCATGATCCGCAGAAACTGCGCACCATAGGAAACGGTTACCGTGTTTTCAATGAACAGGCTTACAAGTTCTGGTGCTAACGCCTCATAGATAATCAGACAGCATACAGAAAATCCAAGTGAGATCATTGTACCGAAGCAGAAAGCACCTTTTCGTCTTTTCATGTTTCCGGCTGAATGGTTAAAAGCAAGAAGTGGTAAAAGCCCGTTGGCCACACCGATGGAAAAATACAGCGGAAGTTGATCGAGCTTTTTAACGATTCCCAGGGCAGCAACCGCTTCCGTAATGTGATAATCCGAAACAAATCGGGACTGTGCCGCCACTGCAACAACTGTTAACGCGTATTGCAATGCTGATGGCAGACCAATGGAAAAGACAGTTCCGATATGCTCCTTTGCATGGCACAAAAGTTTGGGATGAATAGACAGCACAGAACTTCTATGATGTGCCCCCATGTATATCAGAAAATATAATGTTGCAACCGCATTCGAGATTGTGGTAGCTATGGCGGCACCTTCTGCACCCAAACCTATAAACTGCGGAAGCACAAAAAACGGGTCCAAAGCAATGTTGAGGATTCCCCCGATGGAAACGCCAATGGATGCATGTGTCGCACCACCCTCACTGCGCACAAGATTAGCAAGAAGCGTATTTAGCACAGTGAAAAATCCGCCTATAACGACAGTCCATTTTATATATGCTTCTGCTGCCTTGATGGTATCTGCTTTTGCGCCGCACAGCATTAGGAGTGGCGAAGAAAAGGAAAATACGACAACCGAGAAAATGATGCTGATGCATGCTCCACACCAGACGGAAAGCGATGAAATTTGTTTTGCTTTCTCATGTTCTTGCCGTCCAAGGGCGCGGGCAATAGCAGAAGCACCACCAACACCCAATAAATTGGACAAAGCCGTCAGCATCAGAAAGATTGGATACGAAATGGTAACAGCTGCCGTCTGAATCGGATCATTGAGCAGACCCACAAAATATGTATCAGCCAAATTATAGACAAGAAGGATCATCTGGCTGGCAATAGCCGGAATAATCTGTGATAAGACGGCTCTTTTAATTGGCGCTTCATTAAAAATATTGGTTTTTACAGTTTCCATTGCTTTATCACCCTCTATCTATAGAATATGGGCAAATCAAAATATTTGCGCCATTTAACGGTCAAAATTTTTAGCAAGAAAGAAAACACCTTCATAATAAATCCAAATTGTGTCAGAATCTACCACAAAAAATTGATTCCCGAAAAAACTTTCATTTGAATCAATGGTTACACAAGTGACCTCACTTATATTATTCCACCATTCTCCGAGATTTGCCTTATAGGTTTCCATTAAGCTATCATAATTATAAGTAACATCATCAATTTCATAAGTGAAATTGCCCTCAGCAGTTACATTCTGTCCATCTAAAAGAATAGAATCGGACTGATAAGCAATCATTACTCCTCGAAATGATTCCATATCATCAGAAGATAGTGCTGAAACCGTTGCGCTCTGATAATCTTTTACTTCCCATGTTCCATAGTAAGAAAATGAGTTATCAGTTTTCTCCATATTAGAAGTCTCGTTTTCGGAATTAGAAGATTCCGCGGTTTCTGGCAACTTGCTGCTTTCCTGCTGATTTGCAGCAGACTCATCTACATTTACACTTTCATCATTATTAGAATCATGCTCATTATTATCCAGACCAGATTCCGGTGAAGGCTGATCGGTTTGGCTATTTTCATCCTGAATATCTTCTGTTTCCAACGAGCCAGAACCATCTTCCGTGCTTTCTTTCGTGATTGAACAACCCACCAATGTTCCCAAACTAGCTGCTAACATAATGGCACAAATCAGCACAGCTACTCCGTTCTTCTTTCCATTTTTTGCTAAAATGTTTTTAAATCGCTTTTTCATAATTTGTTTTCCTCCATAAAACCCCGTTGACAGAATTGTCTTCTTTGCGCCTTGCTTATGAAGTGTAGATAACAATGTTTCTGTATATGCTTTTCGCGTAGCATAATCAGTCCCCTGTGTAACTCTCTCATCACAGGATAATTCCATATCGACAGTAGCTTCCTTTTGCATAATCCAGATCAGCGGATTAAACCAGTGAACCGCATTAACCACTGCAAAAAGCAGCTTAAGATATATATCTCCCCGCTTTAAATGAATCAGCTCATGTTTCAAAATAAAAAACAGTTCTTCCGAATTATATTCTCCTTTTGGCAGGACTAAAATATGGTTACAAAAACCTATCAGCAGGGGACTGGCTGCCTCTGGATATTCTATAACAGATACTGTGCAGTTTATATGCAATTCGTGTTTCAGCTTCAACAACAGGCGCAAAACGTCATTATCCTTTACAATTTTTCCTTTTTTAAGAATCTGATGCTTATAGTAAAAATAGCTGACCAGATGCACAGATATTAAAAGCAGGCCGCCAAGCATCCAGACTAAAGCTATTATATCCAGCATAGAAATACTGTGGCCCGCCTTTTCAGGCTGCGTCACAATTGGAGTAGTTATTTGTGCCGGAATCTCAACGATAACCCGCCCGCGGGCTGTTCCGTCAGCCAGCGCATCGGGATGTGTTTTTTCAGATTCTGATGATGTCAGTGTTTCCCTTTGCGGCTGTATATCCGCAATCGGCTGCCCACCATTCCCGCCTAAGGGTATAATCAACCGCAATGCCAGCACAATCCAAATCCAGTATTTCCACTTTGCTGCATACCGCTTATTTAGAAATGGAGTAAGCAAAAGCAATACAGCAATAATTAAGCTAATTGGTATTGAAATCTCCAAAAAAGAAAGAAACATATTTGTCATTCCTGCTCATCCTCCAGTTTATCCAGAAAATTTCTAAGTTCTTCAATATCAGAATCCTTGATTGCTTTATTGCTATACAGCGTGGCTACCATATTCTGTATTGAATTGTTATACAGTTTTTCAAGAAAATTCCTGCTCGCTCCGGCTTTATATTCATTTTCTGAAATAATCGAGGTATAAAGATTACTTCCCGTTGAGCGGTCACAACTTACAAATCCTTTATCAGACAGCCGTGCCAACGAAGTCATCAATGTAGAAAGCTGCCATTTTCTTCTTCCCTGCAATTCTTTTAAGATATAATTTGACGTGACGTGGTTTCCACTGTCCCAAATTACCTGCATGATTTCCAGCTCCGCCTCGCCCAGCTTTTTCAGAGCACTACTCATATAATGTACCTCCCGCTGTTATACATTTGTATAATGCATTATACGTCTGTATAATACCTCTGTCAAGCAGTATTTTTTATCTTCTCTGAAAAATTACTGGTTGGTTTTAGATTAACTCCATACAAAATTCAAAAAAGAATGATATGATATCAGAGAGCAAGGAGATTCGGATATGCAGGAAAAAATTCAAAACGATTTGTTATATTATAGTCGTTCTTTAAGGACGGCTATAATTTTTTAGAAAGCGAGGAATTGCGTATGAAAAGTAAAAAAACTATTGTTGGCAGGTTTAGGTGAATTCTGCTATACTATACGAGCAAGAAGGCGGTTGCACGACTTCAATATTTGAGAGTATAAAATCCCCAAACACAGTTACTAAACTCTCCGGCAGCAAACTTCTGTTCCTGCCCATTGATAATAACTGTATAAATGTCAAATTTATATTCTTGGTCGTATAAAGGGTCATAAACCTTTACAAATTCATTAGTATTTTTCCATTCATAATCAAATATATTAACGCCAAATAAAATAGTATTTCCATCAACACCGGTTATTTCGTGCTGCCATGTTTTGCTTTTTAATGATTTCATTACGTCTCTCCAAATTTCAATTTTCCAGCCAAACAAACCTAAAATTTGTTGTTTCAGCCTATGTTATCACAATTTCTTTAACAGGTAAAAAGTTCACAAGCATCGGACCACATATCTGTTGATACATCTCACTGGGTACAGGCGGCTTGTGCCCTGCACCGGAAATGCGAACTTCCACAGTACGATAAATCTCACCTGCCAGAATGTTTTCCATCAACAGGGCATGGGAAGCTTTCCAGTGCCTCCTTCGGCAAGTGTCTCCGCATTTCCTCTAGCTGTTCTCTTTTCTGACATAGTATATCGTAATTCATTTCGCCTCACCTCGATTCCTGATTTTTATTATCCTCGATATATTGATATAGCATTTTAATTTCTTGCGGTATCTGCATACCATTGGACATCACATTTGCAGTTGTTCAATCAACTTATTTTTCACTTTAATACACCTCAATTATCTCAACCGTTATTTTTTCGATTATTGCTGCAAAACATTTATATTTCGCTATACTTTGTGGTTCTTCATCAATTCAAGTGTTTCCTCAAAAGAGATACATTTCGCATATCTTCCGTTCCATATAAAATCATTATAATATTGGTAAGTCATCTCAGCAGGCATATAGTCATTATCAAATGTACTATTTGTATTGGCAGGAACGAGCATTTGGAATCCATGTTCAAATCCACATTTGATTGTTGCATCGATGCAATAATCCGTTTGTAAACCTACCACAATAATCGTATCTTCTTTTTTCTCTCTTAGATATTCCAATAATCCTGTTTTATGAAAGGAACTGTTTACATTTTTATCAAAAATAAGTTCGCCCTTGGCAGGTTTAAATCCTTCATATATCTCATAACCATCTGTACCTTTTGTTAATTCACTTCCTGATCCATCATCATGTCTAACATATATAACTTCAATATGATGATTTCGGGCCTGTTTTATTAACTCTTTAACCCGATTTTCAAAAAGTTTAAATTGATATAAATGCTGATTTGTAATTAATTTTTGAGTATCCACTACCAAAAGTACCATTTTATTACCTCTTTAAAATCTCAATTCATTATTATCTTACACTCAAAATACTGTTCTTGAAATTGTACTTGTTCCATAATCTCCTCTTCAATAAAATCAAA
>CAMWYJ010000081.1 GCA_947178445.1 uncultured Clostridium sp. | reverse complement strand
TCCCCCTGTTTCATGCGCAGTGGTGCCGCCGCGGGGCATGGGGGTTTACTATGATAAAACGAAGAAAGGATCTGTTCATTTCAGAAAGTCTTGGAAACATCACATTTTCAGGGCATTAAAATGCCTCCGAAAATTACTTTTCGGAGGCTTCTCCGGTAGGTCACCCCCATGAACCATTTGGTCAATTATAGCGTTCTGAAAAGTGTCGCTGTAACATCGCCGTAAAAACTATGGAAGAACCAAGAAAATCTTGCTCAATCGGCCGCCTGAACATTTCCGAATGCCCCTCAATGATCTGACAGCATCATAGTACCCTATTCATAAGTTCTGCAAAATTATTAACCACATCTCCTTCATATGGTACATTTCTACTATTAAACAAAATTGTATTCATTCCTAACTTTCTGGCAGCTTCCAAATATCCCCTCCTGTCATCTATGTACAAACATTCTGCTGCCTTAATTGCCAGTTTTTCAATGGTAAGTTGGAAAATGCGTTCATCTGGTTTTCGGATTTGCAGGTCTCCGCTGATACTAATTACATCGAAATATTCATTTATTTTAAATTTCTCACGCAGATACTTACTCCATCTACTGGAATCATTTGATATGATGGCTAACTTATATTTCTTTCTAACTGCTTTAATAAAATCCATAAATCCATCGCTTAGTTCTATAGTATCCAAATAATCCGTTTCAATTTTTTCCAAATCCCCGTGGAAGCCTATCGTCGCCCATATATCTAAAGAAGTCAATTCTCCCCTATTGGCTTTATTCCATGGTTTGCATATTTCTTCAGGAGTGAGAGTAGGAAAAGACTGCTGAACATATGGAACAAAATCATCCCCTGTCTGTTTTACTATTACACCATACATGTCTAATATTATAGCTTTCATCCCATCTATCTCCTTCCTGGCTATTAATTTCAATTTTTAGTTTTTATACACTCCGTCCATCGCCACAGAAGAGGAGTGGAAGGGGGAACAATTTTTGATTTTTAAATGTTTCCGGCAGTAAATTATATAAAATCAACACACATAAACAATCATTGTCAAATCATCATATTTTACACATTTTCTTTCTCTTATGGAATTTTCTTTTGCCGTATTTATGACTGTTTTAATGCTTCCGATTAAATCTTCTTCGTTTACTGCATCTTTAATATAATTTAACGGCACATAGTCACTGACGCCATCGCTGCAAAGCATGAGTATGTCCTTTTTTTCTAACTTGATTTCTTCAATAACATAAGTTGGAACTACCATGGGAATAAATCTGTCAAACATAGACCACATATGCTCCGGCAATTTGTGAACTGCCTGTTCAAGCTGCTGCTCGGAATATAATCCCATTTCCACTAAATTGTAATATGTTTTCTTTGTTTTGGCTACCTGTGTAATAGAGTTATTATGAATAAAAAAAGCAGGTGAGTCTCCAATCGCTACAATCGTTCCAATGTTATCCTTAACTATACAAATAATAATTGTCCCGAAAATATAATGTCCTTTTTCTTGTGAAATCGTAATAAGTTTATTGTTAATCTCCCAAATTAATTTAACCAGATAATCTTTGGGTGACAATTCGGATAGAGAGAAAGGATTGTTTCTAACCATTTCAACACAAAGATTTGACATAAGGACTTTTCCTTTACTACCTGCACCTGATGCACCGTCAGCCAATACGAATGTCGTTTGATCTGGGGATATGTAATATGCATCACCGTTTATGCCACTCGTTCCTACAATACTGTAACCTTCACATAAAGCCATTTCTTCATCCTGGGTCTCATACAAGCCCGTCCTTTCCTGTAAAATAGTACTCAATCTGTGTTTTATCTTTCTTTCTTCTTTTCTCTTCCCTATCATACATTTCCGATATTAATACTATCACAACATACCTCATATCTAAATTTAAAAACCACCATGATATCCATATTTAAAATTATCAACTATTCCCACAAAATCATAAGTATCTATAAATAACAAATCTAATTTGTCAAATACAGCACAAAGGCCATGTTCAATAGATAACCTATTATGCTCAAAAAAAGACAATCCCAAAAACACTTGCCTTTCATAACTCTTAATGTCAATCCATGGCGCCATCCCTAAATATGAATGTAGTTCTTCTTTTCTTGAAAATACAATTCGCTCAGATTTACCAGTTTCTTCGTCCCAAACATCTAAATTTATATTCTTGTTATATTCATTAAACAGGTGTTCCAGGAAACCATCATATAACTGTTGAAAATGTTCCCTTGCGAAATCCAGCTCATCAAAAAAATTTTCTGAACCTTTCTGATACAGCCTATAATGCGCCTCCATTTTGACTGTGCCATAAGGCTCTGCTGACCATTCTACTTCGATTAACCCTGCATCTTCCCTTTCTTCCAATGCCACAAGATACTCCTCCTCGCCATGATATTTTCTGAAATCTGCTTTTCCCAACATTTTTCTACGGCTTCAGTTCCCTGGAAAGCAATCTCTTAAGCCGCTTCGCTGATTTACGCCTTCCAAAATTTATATCATATTTTTCAGCTGTTCATATGCCACTATCCAGTTATCGTGGGGGCATAGAACCATATTGTTGTCAATCATATAAATATTTTAATCTTAGCATATGAGCCCTTTCTGAAGCATAAGCTTCTATCCGTCAATATGAAATCACCTCATATTTCCCAGATTTATCACGACTCATATTCTCCTGATATGCTTTCATGTCAATCGCCTCCTCTCGATAACAGAGTTCTGTAACGCAATATAGTATTCTATTCATACGACACAATATGCGTAATTTCATTTGGGATATTTTTCACTACTGTCTTCAAAAAAGCAGGTACGAGATTTATATTCTTCAATTTTTCTATAGGTATCCAATACAACTTTTCATTCAGGTGATCTGTAGTTATTCCATTTTGAAGCTTAATATCAGCTTCTTTCATCAAGTAAAAAAATACTACTTCGTGATGACGGATATTTTCTACTTCAAAGAAACGTTCTTGAATAAAAATTTATCTGTCAATTTCAAAACGATAACCTGTTTCTTCGTATAGTTCCCTGACTACTGCTTTAGCTGAGGATTCGTTCTCATGTATTCCGCCGCCTACAATATAAAAGCAATCATATTTATCATTTTGAGCAACTAATAGTCGACTATCATGGATAACCAATGCTGCTGACCGCAAAGAAAAATATCCACTTGAAGTTTTAAAACCAATATCCATGCTTTTTCTTCTGCATTCTACCAAAGATTTGAAATGAGAATCTGATTACCAGTAAGGGATATGTTAAAATTAAAACACTCCCAATATATTTTATTGTATCAAAACCTTCCCGAGTTTACAACAAATTCATATAAAATTTCAGTATCTATCTCTGTAAAAGCGGAGTGGAAGGGGCGCAAAAACGGGCGTAGCGTCGCCACAGAAATGCCTATTCCTGCACCAATCTTGTATGTATTCGACAAAAGGATAGCCCAAAATACAGAATAAACAAAAAATGAGCCTATTTTCCAGGCTCATGAACTACTTTTTATACATACAATAGAATCCACGCTCCGCGGGAATTCTATTGTCAAAAATTTAAAAATCGGGGTGACAGGATTCGAACACCTTTTCCCGGCGTTTCTAAACGTTTTTCTACGGCTTCAACCCCCTGGAAGTCAATCCCCTGAGCCACTTGTTAATTTTAGCGTTTCAAAAAGTGTCGCCGTGGCGTCGCCGTAAAAAGTGGACAAAGCCAGAGAAGCATTATTCTTGGGCACTCAGTGATAAATCTTTTTCAGTGATCTAATGTTTCTTCATTCTAACATTTTCCACTGATACTTGCAAGCTCTTCACTGTGTATACATTATCTTCCCCTATCTACAGTTTGTTGTCTATCAGCAGAAGAGGGGATACCCAAAGATATCCCCCTTCAAAAGTAAAGCCATTAAAATGGTCATGGTTACTGTGATACTGCTTTCGTACTCTGATAGACTTCTTCCAGCCTTGCCATATCGGACTTCATCCGATTCATGGTGGCGTGCTGGTAACGCTTGGTGCTTTGGATGGTACTATGTCCTCCTGTGGCTATGATGGAAAGTTCACTAAAGCCATTCTCTGTACACAAAGTAAAATAGGTATGTCTTAGATCATGTAAGCGATAGTGGGGCAGGTCTGGACACTCTTTCTCCAGGAATCTTTTAAAGATTTTATACATGCGATTATCGCTCACTGGGGTATAGGGAGAGTGGTGCAGTATAAAGACGTGGTTCTGTCCCTGGAAATCTTCTTCCTGCGATTGCTCTCTCATATACAGCTTTTTGGCCGATTGTAAGATATTGTATACCTCCCCATGGGGCTGGATAGGGATAATACGTGTTCCGGCTTTGGTCTTGGTTTCCTTCTCCGTCATCTTTCCACTGGCATATACAACAGCCCTATGGACGCATATACAGCTTTCCTTGTCTCCCAGCGTGATATCCTCCCAGCGTAAAGCCACAAGTTCTGAACGTCTCAAACCTCCTGCTAAACAGGTCAAGGCAATTAAAAGCTGGATATTGATGTTATTGGTGGCTTTGGCACGCTCCAGCATCAGTTTCACCTCCTCCATGCTGTAAGCGTTCCCTTCCTTGCTGACGGCCTTAGGCATAACCACATATTCACAGGGATTGGGGATGTCACGTTTCAAATAGTTATCGATCTTAGCCCTTTTCAGTATGACAGAAACAAGGTTCACAATGTTACGGATTGTCTTTGTGGACTTTCCGGCGGCAATGTATCTATTCACCATATCCTGAATCGCTTCGGTGGTTATCTCTGACAAAAGCAGTTTTCCCAGATACCTGCCTATACCGTCCCTGGAATAAAAAATCTGGTTATAATGCTGTCTGGTAGTGGGAGAGAGGGAGCCAGTATATTTAGGAAAATAAACCTCTTCCGCATAATCCTTCAGTGTAACAGGTTTCTTCGTGGTATATGCTCCGAACTCTGCATCCAACTCCATCTGGCAACGAATCTTTTCAGCCTGGGCTTTTGTTGTTCCCTGGGGAAGTGAATGGTACTCCCGCCTGCGTTCTCCGTTATAAGTGTAATCTCTCACGATACGGTAACATGCGCCATTCTTACGGCTGACTTTCTCGACATAGAATGACATTATTTTTTCCTCCTCTCTGGTCTCTTAGGGATAGGAACCTTTTCCTCTAACTGGTATTCCACGTTATCATTCGTGTTCAAAAGTTTCTGTTCCACCTCCTCACGAACATAATAATACTGACGCCCAATCTTGCGGTAATGGCAATAGCCGTTTAATAAAGCCCTTAACCTGCGGATATCAATATTCAAATATTCCTCCTGTACCTGTTTAGCTGTAATAAGTTTGGGGCTTACCGTATCTCTGCCATCAGACTTACTTTCAGGCATATGAGCTATCCTCCTTCAAAAAAATAATATAAATTCTAATGGATATTTTTATCCATTCCCAATGGATTTTCATCTTGTTCGTTTTTATGGAAGGAGCCTATAGTATTTTCCTGTTTCTCATACCATATAGCTTCTTCCAGCAGATACTGCCAATACTCTTCATCCTCATAAGAAGGATGAAGAGCATTGGTATTCTGTGAAAAATCATTCACCACAAATACCTCCTGCGTCAAATATAAAAAGATAATTTTTATCGACAGTATCGACAAACAGTATTGTCTTATTAATTTTGGCTATCTTCATCACTGTCGATATTGTCGATATTTTCATCTATTTTATTTACTCGTATTTTCCGATTAACTCCGCAATTTCGAATCGTATAGGCTATGCCATATTCTGATTCAAGAATATTTTTTACTTTATTAATCTGCTTGCTAAAATGATTAGCCCCTTGGGGAAGCAAAGAAACATCAATAAACTTTCTTTTTGCAACCATTTTTATTTCATGATACAACTCAGAGACAGAACCTACATAAAAATCCCGTTCTTCCATAAACTCTATGAGACACTGTGCAGCAATGCTCTCATTCACGGATTCTTGGCTCACGCGTTTCTGATTCATAAATAACAGCCTTGTCACTTCTTCCGGAGAATACCCCAAAACTTTTCCTATACGAATACAACAATCATGATAATCTGCAAGCCGTATCTTATCCACAGGAGGTATCGGTTCCTTATCATTCAATGCGATTGCCAGACATTTAAAACAACATCCGAGAATTGCGGGAATATCTTCTTCGAATTCCTTCCATATTTCCGCTTCGCTTCTATTTTTAGAACTCTTGAACCTTGCCAAAGAAATAATAAACATTCTGTCAAGGATATCAGGTTCCTTAAAAATCATGGATACGCTGTTCAAAGCTAGCACACATTTTATATTAAAACAAACTTCTTTGGTGTTTTCATATAATTCCCTCTTTGTAATACTCCCCCCTGTTATAGCTCTGGCAAGGATGTCTGAGATACTCCTGCTTACATATGAAAGATTATCCAATGCTACGAAATACGAATTGGATAGACGCAGTTCTAAATCATCTGCTTTATGGGGAATGCCAATCAAATCTATCGTCTTAGGGTCAATAAGCCGTTCCAGTTTTCTCAAAAAAGTGCTTTTTCCACTGCCTTGTTCAGAAGAAATGAACAAGGCAGGATGACTTATTGTCAATCCCCAGAAACAGGAGACCAGATATAAAGAAAATAGCTTGACCTCATCCTTGCTGCTGAGATTAAAGTGCTTTTTAACATATTTAGGCAGGTCTTCTGGTTTTATAGACTTTTTCAAATTAGGAGTAATCTGATTTCGAAATATGTCGTTTCTCTTAAATAACAATTGATCTAATGTTGATATGGTGCATTCACCATCCTCAATGAAGACTGCTTCTCCCGTCTCTTTGTTCAAATCATATATTATGAACTCATTATCAGCATTGTATATTCTGTTCACTAACTCATAGTCCAGCTTATTCTCGAATGCCTTTGATTCTAAATAAAATATAATTTCCTTCATGTTATTGGAACTAAGGTAATTATGATAATTTTTCTGATAGCATGCTTTCAAGGCAAATTGGAAAGCTTTAGAGGATAGAGGGAACATTTGGTAACGTTCCCCATCCTCCAGCATAGCAAGGAATTCCCCTCTTAGAGTTGATACAACCTGTAAAGTATTTGCATCAAGCAGAGAATTGATATTATCAATAAAACTATTTTTCTTCATTCCTCAGCCTCTTTCTGGGAGGCATAATATTTATCATCTATCTCCAGCTTATCAATGTACAACCGTTCATCATATCCCCTCTGCAAATTTGCTTTAACGTGCAAATCTTCCAGATAATCAGTATCGATATTTCCATTTTCATCAAAAAGATCAAGAGATTTAGCTAAATTTACAAAAGCTGAGTTTACATTATCCTCAATTCTAATGCTCTTAATATATTCAGTTTCTGCGTCTTTATCAAAAATAACGCATATAATAAGCTTTGAGTCTGTTATCTTGTGTTCACTTATTATCCCACGATAAAACGCGCCTTCTTTTAACTGTTTTCCTTTTACTTGAATGATCATAATTATGTTCTCCTTTTTTACAGCACTACTGTTTGTCGCAAAATAAGACTGTATGTTTCAAAATTTTGTTTATCTAATGTAAAAACAAGAAAAATACTAGAAGATGTGTACACTTTAACCTCATTCGTACTGAAAAATTTTATCTTGTATTTTATTTTGTCTTCTATTTTGTACTTTATCAGCATACACTTCTATCTCTTGAGCTTCTAGTGTTTATCTTGTCTCCGTATTCTTATTAAGATTTCTCTGAAACTATGCATAAACGTCAAAAAAAAATAGTAAAAATTAATAGAATGGCTACCCCTTATATCAGAGCAACCATTCTATCCATGTGAACACCCCATACAATTAGATATACAATCAATCAGTTTTGTTTTAAAATATCACCTACAATTATTTTCTACGGTTGCAATTGTTTGAAATAGTTTTTGCTGTCTTATATATTGCCATTCCCAAACCTGCTCCTGCAAGTATAGAATCAACAACTACTTTTGATGAAACCGCAATCAGAAAACTAATCATCTCTCTATTCCCCCTTTCTTTTCTTCTGGATAAAAGAAAATAACACTATAATCGGAACTCAATATATAAAGCTCCACCACCCACAGGTTTTCATCCTTTTGGAGTATCTCTTCACAGTAATCAAACTCGTCCTCCGCCGCATGGTATTTTTCCAATATGGCTTTCCTCTCCATCTGTTCTTCTAAGTTCATGACAGGAAACAACACCGCATACCCACCTAAATCAGATTCAAGGTTCCTCCCACTGCCATAATTGCCATCTAACGTTTCTATCTGTTTTTTCAGCCTTTCCAACACCTGCATAGGGAAGATATCCCCATGAGCAGCAGTGAAAGATTCAAACTGCCGCATATTGCCTACTATATAATACATAGTCTCTCCTTCCTGTTATAGTTCTTTGCATAAATGCTTTTTTAATACAGAATATATGACGCATATCTGAATATCAGTCTTTTGGACATAAACTTGGGTGAAATACCATTCCCGTCCTCTTACTAACTGGTTACTCGTGTTTTGGATATCCATTCGGACGATATCTTTTGTCAGTTCAATCTCCAGCGGATACAGATTAAGCGTATCCTCTATTTCACGTATATCATCCCTCACAGGTTCCAGAAGTACAAAGACTGCGCCTTGTTCTCCTAAAGTCCCTTCCTCAAAAATGTAATCAATCCGTTTCAATATTTCACGGGGGAGCTGATACCGTCCCAAAAGATAGTTAAGGTTCCGCAAAAGAACTAACTGGCTTTTTGTATAAAGCTTAATAAACTTCATATCTGTACTTCCTCCATTTCCTAATAGAACACAATACCATAAAGAATTCGTTACCACAAAAAACGATTGGGTAAGCAACTTTTATTGTCACTTACCCATTTCCCTTGGCTTATACCAACTGTCCTAAGACCGCCAGCACACCGATTGTTAAAACACATGATGTTAAAAAGATTCCAGCATCCATATAGTATTCCTCCTTCCACTGATATAGGTTTCAGAGAAATAATATATATTTTAATATAGCTTTGTTTCGAATTAGCCCTTTACCCAGCTATGAGGTTTAGGAAGTCCTGCCTTATTCTTTCCCTTTTTTGTGCATATTCCCGGACTTGGTCTGCCACATTTCTTATTGACTGTCAGGCGGTGTCCGCAATAAGAGCATACCCATCTTTGCATTTCTGTTTCCATATGTACATTCTCCTACAATCAGATTTTAAATCTTTATTCTTTGCCAAAAAGGGCACCATATACTGCAACACCGATCAATAAAAGCATAAATAAAATTGCTCCGTAAGAGATGTACTTTAAGAACGGTAGAATTAGAGACCCTAAATAGCCTAATATCGCCACAATACCCAAAAAGATAATATACCTCCCGATTTCAGATTTTGACAAAACGGCCCATATAATTGCCACAACTACTAGAAAAATAACTACACCCATTACTCGCTCCTCCTTATTCTATATGCATGAGTAGATATGTACTCATACAAATATACATCATTTTACTACTCATTTCAATACCATTCTACATAAAATATCATATAAATATACCGTTATGAAAGGGAGAATAAATACATGACAGATATCGAATTTGGAACAATCAAGATACATCTGAAAGAAATAATGGAAAGCCGCAATATCTCAATCAACAAACTTTCCTTCCGGGCAGAGATGCAGAGGACACAGCTAAAGAAGTATTACAAGAACGAGGTTCAGCGTCTGGATATCGCTGTCCTATCAAGATTATGCTATGCCTTAGACTGTGACCTCCACGATTTGATTGAATATATCCCACCCGATAAGATATAGGAGAGAGACATTTCCTTACTGGCGTTTGCCACGTTGGGATCCTTTTTTCTGTGCAGTATCAGAATTCTTTTCGCCAACTACCTGCAGTTTTGGAATCGGTTTGGCCTTTACCTCCGGCTTTATCTCTTTCTTTGCTTCTTCCAGTTTTACCATTACATCCTTAGTGGGATAGTGTTCCAGTCTCCATGTGGCATTGGAGAATCGGATTCCCATATATAGCGGATGTACACCTACATTGTCTTTATCCAGATTATCAGCCGTCAGTTGGTAAAGTGCCGTATCTCCATGCATTTCCTTCCACATTTTCAGTACCTCCAGCTTTGCCTGATTGACAATCTTGGAAGTCTGGTGCGAATTCCCCCATGCGATAATGACTTTATCCTCCAATGGGTTCAAACCCTTGAATATCTTGTCTTTAACAAAACTCAGATTATCGTTATCTAACACGATTCCCCTTGTGGATAGCTTACTCTGGGTCACTGTGGAAAAAAGGTTCACGATTATGTATTCGCTCAGTCCCAACTCCTTCATATGGTTCAACAGATGGACATTGGTGGAATCCTCAACATGAAGATTCTCTATGGTTCTGGTGGGATAAAGCAAAACAAAGATACCTTTCCCGCCTTCCAGCCCTTTGATGGTCTTGGTAAGAGAGTAGGTTCTGGAGCCATCCGGGGAAGCTGATATTCTGGTTACTAACACATTTTCTTTCTCAATTACTTTCTGCATAGTTCATTCCTTCCATTCATCAATAGTGATAGTTTGTAGGTTTTCTGCCATAAAAACAGGAACCATACGGACTATAGTAGTCTCCATGATTCCTTGATCAGCAGTGTTTCTCTATTCAATTTTTATTCCCGATCCACTCCACTTGTCGCCGTGGAAGTGGAGCAGGAGTGGAGCGCAGGAAGATAAAAAAGGGGCGTGGCGTCGCCGCAAAGATGCCTTTTCCCGCACCAATCTTGTATGTATTCGACAAAAGGATAGTCCATAATGTACAGAATTCACAAAAAATGAGCCTATGGAACAGGCTCATGAACCGCTTTTTGTACAATTTTAACAATCGGGGTGACAGGATTCGAACCTGCGACCTCCTGGTCCCAAACCAGGCGCTCT
>CAMWYJ010000080.1 GCA_947178445.1 uncultured Clostridium sp. | reverse complement strand
GGAGGAAGACCACAGGGCGACCGTAGAGATTTTAATGGCTCCAGAGACAACCGTGGCAGCTTTAATGGAAGATCAGGTCAGGGCAGCCGGCGGGATGGTGGAAGACGGGATGACAGAAGAGAAGAGAAAATCTCTATTCCGGCACCAATGGATCGCGCATCCATGGATCGTGACAGGATGGACCGCCATAACCAGAAAAAGGAAAGGGAAAAAACCTCTCAATTCGAGGATGGTGATAACAGGAAGAAGAGCCGTAAGAAAGATGAGCATTTTACGGTAAAGGGTACAAAGCCGGTTAAGAAACCGGTTCAAAAGCAAAAGCCTGTGGAGCCTGCAGAGCCGGTAATCCGTACAATTGAGCTTCCGGAAGTTTTAACAGTACAGGAATTGGCTGACAAGGTCAAAACTCCGGTTTCCCAATTGATCAAAAAGCTGTTTTTAGCGGGTGAAATGGTAACGGTAAATACAGATCTTGAGTTTGAGAAGGCGGCAGAGATTGCATTAGAATATAACTGTATTGCCGAAGAAGAAGTTAAGGTTGATGTGATCGAAGAAATGCTGAAAGAGGAGGAAGAGGACGAAAGCCTGATGAGCGAACGTCCACCGGTTGTCTGCGTTATGGGACACGTTGACCATGGTAAAACCTCTCTTTTGGATGCAATCCGTGAGACTTCTGTTACAAGCGGTGAGGCTGGTGGAATTACACAGCATATCGGTGCGTATACGGTAGATGTGAATGGACAGCAGATTACATTTCTTGATACTCCGGGACATGAGGCATTTACTGCAATGCGTATGCGTGGTGCCCAGTCTACAGATATCGCAATTTTAGTAGTTGCAGCGGATGATGGTGTAATGCCACAGACGGTAGAGGCGATTAATCATGCGAAAGCTGCAGGAATTGAGATTATTGTTGCGGTAAATAAGATTGATAAAGAAAGTGCGAATGTTGAGCGTGTAAAACAGGAATTAGTAGAATATGAGTTGATTGCAGAGGATTGGGGGGGATCTACTGTATTTTGTCCGGTTTCTGCGCATACTAAGGAAGGTATTGATAACCTTCTGGAAATGATTCTGCTGACGGCAGAGGTGTTAGAGCTTAAGGCAAATCCGAACCGCAGGGCTCGTGGTATTGTCATTGAGGCGGAGCTTGATAAGGGACGTGGTCCGGTGGCTACTATGTTGGTTCAAAAGGGTACTTTAAAAATCGGTGATTCCATTTCTGTTGGAAGTTCTTATGGCCGGGTGCGTGCTATGATTGATGATAAAGGACAGCAGGTTAAGATAGCAGGTCCTTCTAAGCCGGTAGAGATATTAGGATTAAATGGTGTTCCAGCCGCCGGTGAAATTTTTGTGGCTACCCAGAATGAGAAAGAAGCCCGTACCATGGCAGAGACTTATATTGCCTGCGATAAAGAAAAGCTGCTTGCTGAGACAAAAGCTAAAATGTCATTAGACGATTTATTTAACCAGATTCAGGCAGGAAATGTAAAGGAGTTAAATCTTGTTGTGAAGGCTGATGTACAAGGTTCTGTGGAAGCGGTGAAGCAGAGTCTTTTGAAGCTTTCCAATGAAGAGGTAGTGATTAAGGTCATTCATGCAGGTGTTGGCGCTATTAATGAATCGGATGTTATCCTGGCATCGGCATCAAATGCAATAATCATTGGCTTTAATGTGCGACCGGATGTACAGGCAAAGGATGTTGCAGAGCGTGAGAAAGTCGATCTCAGGCTTTATAAAGTTATCTATAACGCCATTGAAGATATTGAAGCAGCCATGAAGGGTATGTTGGATCCAATTTTTGAGGAGCAGGTAACAGGACATTTAATCGTGCGCCAGACATTTAAGGCATCTGGAGTTGGCACTATTGCTGGTTCTTTTGTATTAGATGGTGTAATCCGGAAAAAGTCAAGTGTCCGCATAACCCGTGATGGTGAGCTGATTTTTGAAGGAGCATTAGCTTCCCTTAAACGTTTTAAGGATGATGTGAAGGAAGTTAAAAATGGCTTTGAGTGTGGTATCGTATTAGAAGATTTTAATGATCTCAAGGAGGATGACCAGATTGAAGCCTATGAAATGGTTGAGGTTCCTAGATAGGAGATGTAGATGAAACGAACAAGTATTAAAAATACACGTATCAATGGAGAAGTTCAAAAGGAACTTTCAAGAATCATCAATTATGAGATTAAGGATCCGAGAATTCATGCCATGACCAGTGTAACACACGTTATGGTAACACCGGATCTCAAAGAGTGTAAGGCATATATTTCCGTTTTAGGAGATGAGCAGGCACAGGAAGATACGCTGGCAGGATTAAGGAGTGCTGCGGGGTTTATCCGAAGGGAGCTTGCCAGGAACGTTAATCTCCGCAATACACCGGAGATTACCTTTTACATGGATCAGTCCATTGAATATGCGATTAATATGTCGAAAAAGATAGATGACGTAATGAAGGAACAGAGCATAGATTCCCTATGCGATACGGAAAATCAAGAGATAGAAAATGAATGAGAGTGTCAGTATTACATTGAGAGATGGAGAGTTTGTATGAACGATTTTTTAAGAGAAATTGAGCAGGCAGAAAGTATTGTAATATTAGGACATATCCGTCCGGACGGGGACTGCGTAGGTTCTTGTCTGGGTCTTTACAACTATGTGCTGGATAATTATCCAGGAAAATGTGTCGATATCTACTTGGATATTTTCAAACCGGAATTTATGTTTCTCCGGGGTGCAGATAAGATTTTAAACAAGAAACAGGACAAAACCTATGATTTGTGTATTTCTCTGGACAGTGGGGATTTAAATCGCCATGCAGAATATGTGACGTATTTTCATTCTGCCAAACGGACTGTGAGTGTAGATCACCACGTAAGTAACCAAGGGTTTGGAGATCTTCAATTTTTGAAGACGGAGTGCTCTGCCACAGCAGAGGCATTGTTTACACTGCTTGATTCAGATAAGGTTGGGCAGGAATGTGCAGAGGCGCTTTATGTCGGAATCGTACATGATACGGGTGTTTTCAAATTCAGCAATACGACAAGGCAGACGATGGAGATTGCAGGAATTTTGATTGAAAAAGGTGCCAGAAGCCAGATGGTAATTGATGGAACGTTCTATCAGAAAACATATAAACAAAACAAGATGCTTGCCAAGGCTTTAGATGCAGCTTATTTAGAGCTTGATGGAAAGATGATTATTTCCTGTCTGACGAAGGATATTTTTGATACATATGAGGCGACCAATTTAGATACCGATGGTATCGTGGATGCTATTCGCATCACGGAAGGTGTGGAGTGTGCCCTTTGGATGTATGAATATCCGAAAAAGGGAACTTTTAAATGTTCTTTGCGTTCAAATGAGTGCGTAAATGTAAATGAAATCGCAGGAAGTCTGGGCGGTGGCGGGCATGTACGGGCCGCTGGCTGCGAGGTGACCGGTGATAAAGATGAAATCATTGAAAAAATAAAAGAAATGGTCCTTTTACAGTTACAGGGCGGGGTTTTTGACTTGAGGTGAAAAATGTATAACGGAGTCATAAATGTATATAAAGAAAAAGGATTTACATCTTTTGATGTGGTGGCAAAGCTCCGTGGTATTTTGCATCAGAAAAAAATTGGGCATACTGGAACTTTGGATCCGGATGCGGAGGGTGTGTTAGTTGTATGCCTTGGCAGTGCAACAAAGCTTTGCGAAATACTTACTGATAAGGATAAGAGCTACGAGGCAACATTACTGTTAGGGAAAACATCGGACACAGAGGATATTTCCGGAAATATTCTTTCGGAATGTGATGTAACTGCATCGGAAGAGGAAATAAGAAAGGCGGTTTTATCTTTTGTGGGGGAGTATGAGCAGACTCCACCGATGTATTCGGCAATTAAAGTAAACGGTAAAAAGCTTTATGAGTTGGCGAGAGAGGGAAAAGAGATTGAACGGACTAAAAGACCGGTTGTGATTCAAAGGATTGATATTTTGTCCGTGGATGTGCCGAGAGTAACCTTTAAGGTATCCTGTGGAAAGGGAACTTATATCCGGAGCCTTTGCCGGGATATTGGTGAAAAGCTTGGTTGCGGGGGATTAATGGAGCAGTTAGTCCGCAATAGTGTTGATTGCAAAGAGACGGGCTTAAGTTTTGTGAAGGAAGACGCTTTGACGCTTGCTAAGATAGAGGAGCTTGTAAATAGTGGTATGATGGAAGATAAAATTTTACCGATTGATTCCATGTTTCCGAAGCTTCCGCGATTTAAAATACAGGATAGGGGCGAAAAAAAGCTTGCAAATGGAAATATATTGAAAACAAGAGAATTGTGTATGCTGTCACAGCAGCCTTCCGATGAGAAGGAGGTACAGAGTTATGAAAAGAATGGTACGCAGTGTCTTGTATATGATTGGAATGGTGTATTTACAGCAATTTACCGTTATGACAGCAGATTAAATGCGTGGAAAGCAGAAAAAATGTTTTTATAATATAAGGGACAGGAAAAAGGGCAGAAGATGTTATATTTAAAGAACGAAGATGCAAAACAATTTTATACGATGGGAACAGCGGTAGCGCTTGGTAAGTTTGACGGAATCCATTTAGGACATCAGTTGCTGATCGATGGACTAATAAAGGAGAAACAAAGGGGGTGCCAGGCACTTGTATTTACTTTTGGTGCAGCACCAAATGAGGTACTGTTAGGCGGTGTAAAAAAGAATATCTATACTCCTGAAGAGAAGGCATTGTATTTTGAGGAATTAGGTGTGGATGTGCTGTTAGAATATCCTTTTACAAAAGAGTTTGCAGCGCTATCACCAGAAAGATTTGTAATAGAATGTCTGGTGAAGCAGTTAGGTGTGCGCACGATTTATGTAGGAGAAGATTTTCGCTTTGGACGGGGAAGAAGCGGAAAAGTGTCATTGCTCCAATCTTTAGGGGAACAATACCAGTTTGAGGTGCATGCCATTCCCAAAAAGACAAAGCACGGTAAAGTTATCAGTTCAACAATGATTCGTGATCTGCTAGAATCCCATTTTTATGCGGCAAATGACATGCTTGGTAATCCTTATTTTGTCTACGGTGAAGTGGTACATGGAAACCATATAGGAAACACTATAGGGTTCCCTACCATGAACCAGATGATTCCAAAGCAGAAGCTGTTTCCGGCATTTGGAGTATATGCAAGCAGGATTCAAATTGACGGAATTATATACCGTGGTATCAGTAATTTGGGAAAAAAACCAACGGTTGAGGGAAACAACCAACTGGGATTAGAAACGTATATATTGGATTATAACGGGAACTTATATGGCAGGATGTTAAAGACAGAATTATTATATTTTATAAGACCAGAGGAGAAATTTTCAAATGTCGAGGCTTTGAGAAAGCAGATTTCCAATGATATTGTTATGATGTTAGAAAATGAAAAGTAACATTTGTCAAGAAAAAAGTGTTGACAAGATATCCTTTGTTGTATATACTAGTCAAGGCAGGCGTAAAGAGAATTTGCTTTACATGTCAGGAGGAAGTGTGGAATACATGGAAAAGATTGTCAGACAGGCGTTATTATATGACTTTTATGGAGAGCTTTTGACAGAGCATCAGAAGTCCATTTATTCCGATATTGTGCAAAATGACTTATCCTATTCCGAGGTGGCAAGGGATGAGGGAATCAGCCGTCAGGGTGTGTTCGATTTGGTGAAGCGCTGTGATAAGATTTTAGAAGATTATGAGAGTAAGCTTCAGTTAGTTGAAAAATTTTTAGATACAAGGGAGCGGGTGAACCGCATTCATGAGCTTGCAACAGAGCTTAAGGCGATGACAGACCGGCAGGACCTTAAGGAGAAGATGAATGAGATTGAATTAATCTCTAAGGCAATCTATGAGAGTTATTAAGGAGTAAAATATGGCATTTGATAGTTTATCCGATAAAATGCAGAATGTCTTTAAGAAATTACGAAGCAAAGGTGCACTTACCGAAGCAGATGTTAAGGAAGCGATGAAAGAGGTGAAACGTGCATTACTGGAGGCTGACGTAAATTTCAAGGTCGTAAAGCAGTTCATTAATTCTGTAAGTGAGAGAGCCGTTGGTGAGGATGTACTAAAGGGTTTGAATCCAGGTCAGATGGTGATTAAGATCGTAAAAGAAGAAATGGATAAGCTTATGGGCTCTGAGACTACAGAGATTAAGCTGCTTCCAGCCAATGAAGTGACCGTCATTATGATGTGTGGTCTTCAGGGTGCCGGTAAAACTACCACGGTTGCAAAGCTTGCCGGGAAATATAAGGAACGTGGTAAAAAGTGTCTGCTTACTGCCTGTGATGTGTATCGTCCAGCCGCAATCAAACAGCTGGAAATTAATGGTGAGAAGCAGGGAGTGCCTGTATTTACGATGGGAGACCAGAACTCACCCGTTGATATTGCAAAGGCTGCTGTTTTACATGCAGCAAAGAACCAGATACAGATTGTATTTTTGGATACTGCAGGTCGTCTTCATGTGGATCAGGAGATGATGGATGAATTAAAGCAGATTAAGGAGAATGTTTCCGTTGCATATACCATTTTGACGGTGGATGCTATGACTGGACAGGATGCCGTAAATGTAGCAACGAATTTTAATGAACAGATTGGAATTGATGGTGTTATCCTTACCAAATTAGATGGCGATACCCGTGGTGGTGCAGCGCTTTCCATCAAAGCTGTGACAGGTAAGCCGATTTTCTACGTTGGTATGGGTGAAAAACTTTCCGATTTGGAGCAGTTTTATCCAGACCGCATGGCCAGCCGCATTCTTGGTATGGGTGATGTAGAATCTTTGATTGAGAAGGCACAGAGTGCTATTGACGAAGACAAAGCGAAGGAAATGGAACAAAAGATGCGAAAAGCGTCCTTTGATTTCAATGACTTTTTAGATAGCTTAGAACAGATTAATAAGATGGGAAGTATGCAGGATATGCTTTCATTGATTCCAGGTATGGGAAACCAGCTTAAGAATGTGGAGATTGATGAGAAACAGATGAATCGTCCCAAAGCAATTATCCAGTCAATGACAAAGGAAGAACGTTCCAATCCGGATATGATCAATCCAAGCCGTAAGAGAAGGATTGCAAAAGGTGCCGGTGTAGATGTCAGTGAGGTGAATCGTCTGATAAAGCAGTTTGATCAGATGAAAAAGATGATGAAGCAGATGACGGGTATGATGGGTGGAAAACGTGGAAAGCGTTTCCGTATGCCATTTGGATTCTAAAATATAATTTTGATGTTAACCTAATGGGTTAGACATATATTTACAGCAGTACAGTTGTACAGACTATGAAGGAGGTGAAAGGAAAATGGCAGTAAAGATGAGATTAAAGAGAATGGGATATAAGAGACATCCTTTCTATAGAGTAGTTGTTGCTGATGCACGTTCTCCAAGAGATGGTAGATTTATTGAAGAGATTGGTACTTATGACCCAAATCAGGAGCCAAGCGTAGTAAAGATTAACGCAGAAGCAGCCAAGAAGTGGTTAGCAAATGGTGCGCAGCCTACTGATACTGTAGCTAAGCTTTTGAAGCAGGCCGGTATTGAGAAGTAAGACTTGGGAGGTTATTCGGTATGAAAGAATTAGTAGAAGTAATCGCAAAATCCCTAGTTGATCACCCAGAAGAGGTTGAGGTTATTGAGACTTCAAAGGACGATGCCATTTATGTTGAGCTTAAGGTTTCCCAAGATGATATGGGTAAGGTAATCGGTAAGCAGGGTAGAATTGCAAAATCTATTCGTACAGTTGTGAAAGCAGCTGCTTCAAAGGGTGATAAAAAGGTAATCGTGGATATTAAATAATCCATAGTCTGAGCTGCCGTTTTGGCAGCTCATTGTGTTTGGAAAAATGTATTTGCACTGTTCTGAGAAAATACGTTTGGATGGTGAGTGAGAGATAGAATATAAAGTAAATATAATATCCGGTTGAATAACAGATAAGGAGAATAGAAGGAATGGGAGAAGACTTGTTGCAGATTGGTGTGATTACCTCCACTCACGGAATTAGGGGAGAGGTAAAGGTATTTCCTACAACGGATGACAATAACCGGTTTAAACAGTTGAAGGATTGTTTTATTGAATATAAGAATGAAATGATTCCGGCAAAGGCAAAGGGATGTAAGTTTTTTAAAAATATGGTCATTTTGCAGTTTGAAGGAATTGATAATATTAATGACATAGAAAAGTATAAGCAATGCGGGATTTATGTGGATAGACAGCATGCTGTTCCATTGAAAAAGGGCGAATATTTTATCACGGATCTGATTGGTATGCAGGTTTTTTCAGATGACGGAAAAGATATTGGAATATTAAGGGAGGTTTTACCGACTGGAGCAAATGATGTATATGTGGTAGTGGATGAAAATGGCGAAGAGCTTCTTTTGCCAGCCATCAAAGAGTGTATTCTATTAGTGGATATGGAGCATAGAATGATGCGCGTACATCTGATGAAGGGACTGGTGGACGGAGGCGTTGATGATTAGGTGTATTAGGTTCATATAAGGAAGGAGAGAAGAATGCATTTTCATATTTTAACATTGTTTCCGGAAATGGTATTAGACGGTCTTCATGCTTCCATTACAGGACGTGCTGTAAAAAATGGATATATTACGATAGATGCAACAAATATCCGGGATTTTGCAGGGAATAAGCATGGACATGTGGACGACTATCCATATGGTGGTGGTGCAGGTATGGTGATGCAGCCCGGTCCTGTATATGATGCATACCAGTATGTAAAAGAACAGATTGAGAAAAGAAAGCGGACCGAATTATTGAATGCAGCAGAAGAAACGCAGATATCAAAGCAGTCGCATAAAGATAGCGGAGCTTTGGATGATTTCAAACCTTTACGAGTGGTTTATCTGACACCACAGGGAACCGTATTTAACCAATCCATAGCGAAGGAGCTGTCAAAGGAAGAGGATTTGATTCTTCTTTGTGGACATTATGAAGGAATTGATGAACGGGTGCTTGATTTAATCGTTACAGATCACATATCCATTGGAGACTATGTATTAACAGGTGGAGAATTGCCAGCTATGGTAGTTATTGATACGGTTTCCAGGCTGATACCGGGAGTTCTTGGTAATGATGTCAGTGCAGAATTTGAGACCTTTCATGAGAATTTGTTAGAATATCCGCAATATACAAGACCGGAGGAATTTATGGGAAGGAAGGTTCCGGAGGTTTTGCTTTCCGGACATCATAAAAATATTGAAGCATGGAGAAGAGAACAGTCAGTTAACAGGACAAAGTTGCGCCGACCGGATTTATGGGAACAGGCGGGAAAAGAGGAGTTAAATGAGTGATTGGACCGATGATTATCAGAAACCGGAACTGCTACGGATTTCGGAGCAGATTTACCGGAAGAAAGAGGAAAAAAAAGAATTAGAAGTTAAATTAAGTGAAACAAAACTACAATACCGTTATATATCTGTCAGGGAAGAAAATATGCGGCATAAGGCAGTACTGCAATTTTTGATTATAGCGGTATCACTGCCTTTTTCCCTGATGTGTTTTACTGACATATTTTCAATGTTTTTAGGCTGGTATCTCCTTTTATTCAATGTCTGGCTGATAGTAAAAGAAATAAAGACAGTAGGACTTTTGATTTTAAGTTGTAATACAGAACGGACACTGGCATTTGCTGAAAATCACGATATAAAAACCTTTCCAAGAGAGCGGAAACGTGTAGCAGAGAACATGAAGATGCTCCAACTGCATCTGGATGAAATCAATCAGCAATTGATGGAGCTGGATTTGCAAAAAAGGGAGTATATAAAAGCGCAGGAGGATCGGGAAGCAACCTTGCGGAAGCATGGTGTATTATTCGATGAATTGCCAGAAAAGAAAAAGGCAGGAGCTTTTTCATTAAAGGAAAGTGCGGTATCCTATACAGATGTCAGTCAGTTATATGAATTTTATATACGGGATGAACGCTATGAAAATGAATATTTAATGAAGATTAACGGTGAACTACAATATATGGATAAGCAAATTGTTCAATTAAATGATGATTTTCAAACTGCGAAAAAAAAGATTTTGTTTTTTATAGTGCTTGCTGTGTTTATGTATATTGTAGAAGGTGCTTTAGATGGTATCGCTTTAGCGGTAACAAATATGATCTGCTTAGCGGGCAGTATAGCTGGTATGCTTTATTTATACGGAACCTGTAAACAGCCAATCATCATGTATCTGATTGAACAGGAAAGCAATCTGACAAAGGAATACGCATTTATAAATAGTATAGCACCCATAAAGGCGAGAAGGACAGATTTATTAGAGGAAAAGGAACGCTGTGAAAAGGAGATTGCGGAGATTAAGAAAAAGAGGGCAGAGCTTTCCTTTGATTAGTGGGTATGACTCGTAGATTCGATATGTACAAGTATTAAGAAAATACGGATTGGGTAAAAAAATCAGTATTTCTACTTGCATTTTCTTTGTATCTATGTTAAATTATATGAGTTGTTAATTTTGATGGTCCTCTGCAAGTGGAGTTTTGTCCGTAAATTTATCTTGCAAGAACGTCATGTATTATAAGGAGGTTCATGATGAACGATATTATTAAAAACATTGAAGCTGCTCAGTTAAAGGCAGAGGTTGCAGACTTCAAGGTAGGGGATACTGTTAAAGTATCAGCAAAGGTAAAAGAGGGTAACAGAGAGAGAATTCAGGTATTCGAGGGTACTGTTATCAAGCGTCAGGGTGGAAGTAACAGAGAGACATTTACCGTTCGGAAAAATTCCAATGGTGTAGGCGTTGAAAAGACTTGGCCATTACATTCTCCAATTGTGGAAAAGATTGAGGTTGTAAGACATGGTAAGGTAAGACGTGCGAAGTTATATTACTTACGGAACAGAGTAGGTAAGGCAGCGAGAGTAAAAGAGTTAGTTAAATAATTCTTAGGGATGACAGGGGCTGGAGTAATCATTTACTCTAGCCCTTAATGCATTGTATTTGTTGATTTTCACATCTTAACAGACAGGACAGGCTGTTAAATGGCTAACTACTGAAA
>CAMWYJ010000079.1 GCA_947178445.1 uncultured Clostridium sp. | reverse complement strand
TATTGTGGAAAACAGCCAGGAGGAGTCTTATAAGGCACAGTTGCAAGAAACGAAAGGTTCAAATGATACTTTTTTGCCGATAGATGATTCTCTTCAAAGCGGTGAGGCAGTGCCGGAAAACGGTAAAGAAAATATAGATGCAGATAAGAGTCTGCAGATAGCAAATAACATGGAAGATACCAATACTATAAAGCAGGAGATGGCAGGAGATTTAAAGGAAACTTACGTGGAGAAAGAACCATCCGTAAAGGGAGAACAATCCGCAGAAAAAGAAATACTGGCACAAAAGGGAACGGAGAGTTCTGTTCATAATAACCCTGTAGAGAAATTTGGACTTGATCGGGAATCCCTGCAAAACTTAAACAAGACATTGCAAAAAGCAGGAGTTTTACCGGAACAGACACGGACACTGTTCCAAAATGCAAACTCTTCAGAGGAGCTGTTAAAGCAGATTACGAAGACTTTGATTCAAAATAGGGCAGATATGCCGGCAGTTCATGCAGTGATAACTTCAAATGAGTTTAAGAAAATGCTTTCAGAACTTGTAAAAGATAACTGGTCTATCAATCCAAAGGCTATGAAGGATCCAAAGGAGATTGATGAGTTATATGACAAGATGGTAAAGCAGAGTAAAGCTTTTGAAGATACATTATCCGCAAAGGGTGGTGACAGTGGGCACTTCCAACAGAATTCCCAAAGTATGCGTCAGAATATAAATTTTATGGAACAGATTAATAACCAGATGATATATGCGCAGATGCCTCTTAAGCTTTCAAATAAGAATGCGAATTCAGAGCTTTACGTCTATGCAGATAAAAGGAAGCTTTCCGAAAAGAAAGACGGAATTAGTGTAATGCTGCATTTAGATATGGATCATTTAGGGATGACAGATATTAAGGTTACTCTTACAGGTACCAATGTCAATGCAAGATTTTATTTAAATGATCAGCAAAGTGTGGATATTATAGCGGGCAATATGGAACAGTTAGCAGAACAACTACAGAGTCGTGGATTTTCTCTGACAAATGAGGTCGTAAAACGTCAGCCGCAGGAATCAATTAATAAAGTTGTAGACGAAATCATTGATGAAAATGCAGAAAAGAGCATTAAGCGGTATACATTTGATGTAAAAATGTAGCAGGTTTTATAGATCTTTAACATGAGAGATGGAAGGTGGAAAAATGGCATATACTAATCCAAATAATAATCCAAATAAAAAGAAAAAAGCAGTGGCACTTACTTATGATCCAACCAATATGGCACCACAGGTTGTGGCTTCAGGGAAGGGTACAGTTGCAGACCGAATTATTGAAAAGGCAAAGGAAGCGGATGTTGCAACCTACAAGGATGAAGGACTTGCAGATACGTTGTTAAAGTTGGAGATTGGTGATATGATTCCGCCAGAACTTTATGGTGTTGTGGCAGAGATTTTAATTTATGTGGATCGGATGGATAAGATTAAAAGCAAACTGAAGCGGTAAAAGTATAGGGACTGTTTATGTGCTGCTTAGGCGGATGTGCTGAAGCTTTTGGATTGCCAGTGTACATTTTTGCTTATATGACGGGAGAAGTATGATAAGAGACAAGAATAAACGAAGACTGGGAGCAACAGCGGAACGGGCTGTAAGGACATATTTAGAACAGCATGGTATTGCTGTGTTGAAGATGAATTACCGCTGCCGGCAGGGAGAGGTAGATGTTATTGCGAAGGACGGGGATTACTATATATTTATAGAGGTGAAATACCGCAATTCTGTCAGGTATGGTATGCCTCAGGATGCAGTTGATATGAAAAAACAGCATAGAATCAGCAAGACGGCACTATATTATTTATATAGTCATGGTTTGGGGGAGGATACCCCCGTGCGTTTTGATGTAGCCGCAATCGTAGAGAATAAAATCCACTATATCAAAAATGCATTTGATTACTGCGGATAGAGAGGGAAAAAGATGACAGATAAATACCATTTAAAATACATTCATAACAAAGCAACAACAAAAATCCAGGAGCTATATGGTGTTCCCTATCTTACATTTCCAAAGCTTTCGGAATACGAAAGGGATGTTATACATGGGTTTTCTACCCGTTTGGGTGGTGTTTCCCATGATCATTTAGCTTCTATGAATCTTAGCTTTTCCAGAGGAGATGAGCGGGAGAATGTTTTGGAAAACCACAGACGTTTTGCTGCAGTGCTGGGATATGATGAGAAGAGGCTGGTGTTTTCTGACCAGGTGCATCTCACAAACTTTCATAAAGTGACACAGGCTGACTGTGGGAAAGGGATTATCCGGGAAAGTGACATTAAGGAGATTGACGGATTGGTAACAAATATACCAGGGATTCCAATCATTACTTTTTATGCGGACTGTGTACCATTATTTTTTTATGATCCGGTAAAAAAGGTAATCGCTATGGCGCATTCCGGCTGGAGGGGAACAGTGGAACGGATTGGAGCCAAGATGGTTTCTTATATGCATACGGAATATGGAAGTGAGCCCTTCGATATAATCTGTGCGGTTGCACCGTCTATTTGTCAGAGCTGTTATGAGGTGAGTGAGGATGTGGCAGAACAATTTTTTTCTGTGTTTGGAAAAGATAATGGAGACGAACTGCTCTATCGAAAGAAAAATGACAAGTACCAGTTGAATCTTCACAAAGCATGTGAGATTACATTACTGGAAGCAGGAATACTGCCAGAACATCTTGATGTTACGGATTTGTGTACCTGCTGTAATCCGGACTTTTTCTATTCACATCGGGCAAGCGGTGGAAAACGTGGAAATCTTGCGGGAGTGATGATGCTGAAGGAAGAGTGTGAATGCTTGGGTAACTGACTGGGGGATAATAATGAAAATCAAAGTAAAGGAAATGCCTTATGAGGAGGTTATAAAGCTTTCCGGGAGAAAGTATCGAAAACCAAAGAAGCCGAATCTGCTTTTTCGCACGGTCATGCGGCTTGCATCAATACCGGATTTGGCAATGACACATTTTTCATATCATTATGCCGGAATGGAGCGTCTTGGAAAGAAAGAACCCTGTCTGATATTAATGAATCATTCCAGTTTTATTGATTTGGAGATTGCGGAAACTGTGATGTATAAAAGACCTCTGAATATTATCTGTACATCGGACGGTTTTGTGGGAAAGGAATGGTTGATGTATAATGTGGGCTGTATTCCCACGAATAAGTTTGTAACGGATGTAAGAATGGTAAAGGATATGAGGTATGCTCTGCATACTCTAAAGAGCTCGGTACTAATGTATCCGGAGGCAAGCTACAGTTTTGACGGAACTGCAACACCATTGCCGGATTCCCTGGGAAAATGTCTGAAACTATTAAAGGTTCCGGTGATAATGATAAGAACCTATGGTGCTTTTGCAAGGGATCCGTTATATAATAACCTGCAGGTACGGAAGGTTAAAGTGTCTGCAGAAATAAAATACTTATTATCACCGCAAGAGATTGAGAAGATGAGCGCTACAGAGCTGAATACCTGCCTGCAAAAGGAATTTACCTTTGATAATTTCCGGTGGCAGCAGGAACATCAGGTTTCCATTACCGAGCCGTTTCGGGCAGATTACTTAAACCGGGTATTGTATAAATGTCCAGCCTGTAAGGAAGAGCGGTATATGGAGGGAAAAGGAATTCATTTAACCTGTAAAAAGTGTGGCAAGAAGTATGAACTGACAGAGCTTGGGTATTTAAGAGCGGTACAAGGCGAAACCGAGTTTAATCATATTCCGGACTGGTATCAATGGCAGAGAGAAGAGGTTAAAAGGGAGATAGAGAACAATACCTATGGTCTGGATTTTGATGTTACCATATATATGATGGTAGATATGAAATGCATTTATAAAGTAGGGCAGGGGCGGCTTATCCATAATCAGGAAGGTTTCTTGCTTACCGGTTGTGATGGAAAGCTTTCCTATTCTCAGAAACCGGAAATGTCATATAGTCTGTATTCTGACTATTACTGGTACGAAATCGGAGACATGATCTGTATTGGAGATACAAAAGTGTTATATTACTGTTTTCCGAAAGAAAGAGGGGACATTGCTGCAAAGGCGAGGATTGCCACAGAGGAGCTTTATAAGTTGGCAAAGAGAAAGAAAAAGTAAGGGTTTACAAAAACATTTCTCTATTGTAAACTATATATCTGGCATTCAATAATTGCCATCGGATAAATAAAGTTGTGAATTGCGTTATACAGACGTGAAAAGGAGGATGACAATGAGTAAACCAATTGTTGCCATCGTAGGAAGGCCTAATGTAGGGAAATCTACATTGTTTAATGTATTGGCTGGTTCTAAAATTTCCATTGTTAAAGATACACCAGGGGTTACCAGAGACCGGATTTATGCAGATGTGAACTGGTTGAATTATAATTTTACAATGATTGATACCGGTGGTATTGAGCCGGAAAGCCAGGATATTATTATTAAGAGTATGCGTGCCCAGGCACAGATTGCTATGGATACAGCAGACGTGATCATATTTTTAGTGGACGTAAGACAGGGATTGGTAGATGCAGACCATAAGGTGGCAGATATGCTGAGACGTTCCTTAAAACCTGTGGTTTTAGTTGTTAATAAAGTTGACAGCTTTGAAAAGTTTATGCCAGATGTATATGAGTTTTATAATTTAGGTTTAGGGGATCCGTTTCCGGTTTCAGCGGCTTCACAGCTTGGGCTTGGAGATATGCTAGATGAGGTAATCTCACATTTTCCGGAAGGGGCAGATACCGAGGAAGAGGACGACCGTCCAAAGATTGCTATTATTGGGAAACCGAATGTCGGGAAAAGCTCCATTATTAATAAACTGCTTGGAGAAGAACGGGTGATTGTATCGGATATCGCAGGCACAACAAGAGATGCCATTGATACTGCGATTGTGAGAAATGACAGGGAATATGTGTTTATTGATACAGCGGGACTTCGGAGAAAGAGCAAGATTAAAGAAGAGATAGAACGTTTTTCTATTATCCGTACTGTTACAGCGGTGGAGCGCGCCGATATCTGTGTGCTTGTCATTGATGCAACAGAAGGTGTGACAGAACAGGATGCGAAAGTTGCAGGAATTGCCCATGACCGGGGTAAGGGCATGATTATTGCAGTGAATAAATGGGATGCAATAGAGAAGAATGACAAATCCGTTTATAAATTTGAAGAACAAATCCGAAGGATTTTATCTTTTCTTCCCTATGCGGAAATTATTTTTATTTCGGCAAAGACGGGGCAGAGAATGCAAAAGCTTTTTGACCAGATTGATATGGTAATTGACAATCATGCATTGCGGGTTGGTACAGGTGTTTTAAACGAGATTTTAACAGAGGCTGTGGCTATGCAGGAACCACCGTCTGATAAAGGCAGGAAGCTTCGTCTATACTACATTACAGAGGTTGCTGTAAAACCGCCGACCTTTGTGATTTTTGTAAATGACAAAAATTTAACACATTTTTCTTATACAAGGTATATTGAAAACCGTATAAGAGATGCTTTTGGGTTTAAGGGAACACCCCTTAAATTCATATACAGGGAACGAAAAGAGAAAGGTTGACAGGAAAAAATGGAGATAATGGTACGTATTTTATGCATTATGGTTGGTTATTGTTTTGGGTTGATTCAGACGGCCTACCTTTATGGTAAAGCTCATGGAATTGATATCAGGGAACATGGAAGTGGTAATTCCGGAACGACAAACGCACTGCGGGTGCTTGGCAAGAAGGCAGGACTTATCGTGTTTGCCGGAGATTTGTTTAAGGCAGTGGCAGCCTGCGTGATTGCAAGGATTGTTGGAACAATTTGTTTTCCTGATATCCTTTATCCAATGATTCTTTGGGCAGGGCTTGGTGTTGTGCTTGGTCACAATTTTCCGTTTTATATGAATTTTCAGGGTGGCAAAGGAATTGCGGCAACAGCGGGGGTTATTCTTGGACTGCTTGACTGGAGAATTATCTGTGTCTGCCTTGTGGCATTCTTATTTTGTGTGATTATCACACGATATGTGTCGCTAGGTTCCTTGGTCGTAGTTACACTGTTTTTCGCAACTTTTCTGTTTTTGGGTTATCACGGTGGAATTGCAAAACCTTATGGCGGCGCAGATTCATCGTATGCAGGAGCAGAGCTTATCGAGAGCTATGTCATCATTTTTGTGTTTGGTGCACTGGCATTTTACCGACATAAGGCAAATATTGTAAGACTTATACATGGCGAAGAAAGTAAATTATTTGAGAAGAAAAAGGAAACGGAATAAGAATTTTTTTGTTATTGGAGGAAGAATGGAGTCAGGAGGTATTTTTAAATGAAAAGGATTTGTGTATTAGGTGCTGGAAGTTGGGGAACTGCACTTGCAATTTTGCTTTGTAACAATGGTCATAGCGTAACAGTATGGTCCATTGATCCGGAAGAGGTATTGATGTTAATGGATTACCGTGAACAGCGGGATAAGCTCCCGGGAGTTATGGTGCCGAGCACGATTGATTTTACAACAAATATGGAAGTAGCAGTTACAGGTGCTGAAATTGTTGTGTGTGCAGTTCCTTCACCATTTGTCCGTTCTACGATGAAGAGTGTATCGAAGTATATTGTGGATGGTACGATCATTGTGGATGTGGCAAAGGGAATTGAGGATAAAACCTATAAAACCATGACAGAAGTTATTGAGGATGAGTGCCCGCAGGCTAAGGTTGGTATCCTTTCCGGACCGAGTCATGCAGAAGAAGTGGGGAGGGGAATTCCAACTACAATTGTGGCAGGTTCAAAAGAACGTGATGTAGCAGAGTGCATACAGGATACCTTTATGAATGAAACCTTCCGTGTATATACCAGTCCGGATGTCGTAGGGATTGAGCTTGGAGGATCCTTAAAAAATGTAATCGCATTAGCAGCAGGTATTGTGGATGGTCTTGGATTTGGCGATAATACAAAGGCTGCACTTATGACAAGGGGAATTGCAGAGATTATGCGGTTAGTGATAGCATTAGGCGGTAGCATGGAGACTGTAGCAGGATTATCTGGAATCGGTGATTTAATTGTGACATGTACATCGAAGCATTCGAGGAATCGAAATGCGGGTTATCTGATTGGGCAGGGAAAGTCCTATCAGGAGGCTATGGATGAGGTAAAAATGGTTGTGGAGGGCGTGTATTCTGCAAAGGCAGCCATGGCACTTGCGAAAGCGAATCATGTTTCTATGCCGATTGTGGAGGCAGTAAATGAAGTACTATTTGAGGGAACAGATGCTAAAGAGGCTTCCATGAGGCTGCTTATGAGAGACCGTACAACGGAATCCCAAAATCTTGAATGGTAATAGATGTCTTATAGAAAATGCTTATAATCACACAGAAAAAATGCATGTTTCCAAGGGAAATTTTTCCTGGAAAGATGCATTTTTTGGTATGTTTTGTTTGTCCTTTGCATATATTCTTTTTAGGATCATTATACTAACGTATTCCTAAAGGAGGATAATATGAAAGAGCAGTTTGATGTATATGAGGATATAAGGCAGCGTACAAATGGCGAGATGTACATAGGAGTGGTTGGTCCGGTAAGAACTGGAAAGTCCACATTTATCAAGCGCTTTATGGAAACACTGGTACTTCCGAATATGGAGGAAGGTGCAGAAAAACAGCGGACAATTGATGAACTGCCACAAAGTGGTTCCGGTAGGACGATTACAACTACAGAGCCGAAATTTATACCAAAGCAGGCAGCGCAGATTACGTTAAATGATAATGCAAATATCCATGTACGGCTTGTGGATTGTGTAGGTTATATGGTAGATGGTGCAACCGGTCATTTAGAAGAAGATAAGGAACGTCTTGTCAAAACACCATGGTATGATTATGAGATTCCATTTACAAAGGCAGCAAATATCGGAACAAGGAAGGTTATGACGGATCATGCAACCATTGGTATTGTTATAACCTCGGATGGTTCTTTTGGTGAGATAGACCATGAAAGTTTTGCAAAGACGGAGCAGGAAATTATCTCGGAGATGAAGCAGCTTCGGAAACCCTTTATTGTAATTTTGAACAGTATAAAGCCGCAAAGCAATGAAACAAAGGAGTTAGCAGAACAGTTAAGCACTCAGTATGGTGTGAAAGTGCTGCCGGTTAATTGTGACCAGTTAAGAAGTAATGATATATTAGAAATATTAAAACATATTTTATTTGAGTTTCCAATCAGCCAGATCCGGTTCTATATTCCGAAATGGGCGGAAACGTTAGAGGGAAATCATCCAATTAAACAGGCAGTGGTTGAATATGCCAAAACTGTAATGAAGGAAGTTACAGGAATGCGGAAGGTTTATGAACTGCCGGAACCGGAAAGTGATTATATCAGTGAAGCTTTAGTTGTCAATGTGAATTTAAAGGATGGAAATATCCATTTAAAAATTGGGATTCCTGATGATTTTTATTATGAAATGCTATCCGGTTTGCTTGGAGCAAAGGTGGAAAATGAGTATGATTTCTTAACAATGTTAAAAGAAGTGTCTGGAAAAAGGATGGAGTATGAACATGTGGCATCCGCTATGGACAGTGTAAAGATGAAAGGATATGGACTTGTGATGCCGGCAAAAGAAAGCATTAAGTTAGAAGAACCTGAGCTTATAAAGCATGGAACTAAATATGGTATCAAGATCAAAGCGAATGCACCATCTCTGCATTTTATCAAGGCAAATGTATCAACAGAGATTGCACCGATTGTGGGAACAGAGGAGCAGGCAAAAGATTTTCTTGCGAATATGAAGGAACAGTTAAAGTCTTCACCAGAAAGTCTGTGGAAAATTAATATATTTGGAAAAACAGTGGAACAGATGGTGGAGGAAGGACTTATTTCAAAATCAAACAAAATCAATGATGATTCCCAGATAAGACTTCAGGATACAATGGAAAAGATTATCAATGACAGTAATGGAGGAATGGTTTTCATTATTATTTAAATGTTTGCGTTTTAAGAAATTTTATACTATAATAGCTAATGGCTGTTGCATTGGATTTTCATTTTATATTTGTGCAGCAGCCATTAGTCTGTGTTAGATGGGAAGAAAGCTATGGGAATTGCGTATAAGCTGCAGGTGTTTGAGGGACCTCTTGATCTACTGCTTCATCTGATAGAAAAGAATAAAGTAGATATTTATGATATTCCGATTGTGACGATTACAGAGCAATATTTGGAGTATGTCAATGATATGCAGGAAAATGACATGGATATTATGAGTGAATTTCTTGTGATGGCTGGTACGCTTTTGCAGATCAAGTCCAAAATGCTTCTTCCAAAGGAAGAAAAAGAAGAGGAAGAAGAGGAAGATCCAAGGGCAGAACTTGTAAGGCGTTTACTGGAATACAAAATGTACAAGTATGCAGCTATTGAGCTTAAGGATATGGAATTGGATGCTTCAAGGAATCTTTATAAGAAACCGACAATTCCGGAGGAAGTTAAGGAGTATAGGGAGGATGTAGATCCGGCTTCTTTAGTGGATGGCATAACCTTGCGTATGTTGAATGACATATTCAAGTCTATTATGCGTAAGCAGGTGGACAAAATTGATCCGATCCGGTCAAAGTTTGGAACGATTGAAAAAGAAGAGATAAATATTGAAGACCGGATGATTCAGATCCGGGAAGAAGTCAGAGGCTTAAAGGGTATTAATTTCCGTACTCTTTTAGAGGCACAGCCAACGAGAATGAATATTATTATTACCTTTATGTCAATCTTAGAGCTGATGAAGGTTGGTGCTATTACGATAAGACAGGATGAGATATTTGGAGAAATCGTGATTGATTCGCTAGATGAGATTGATTTGATCAAGGATCGTGATACAAAAGCGGCAGAGATTACAGAAAAAGAAAATGATGGTATAAGGGAAGCTGCGGTGACAGTAGAAGACCAGAACACAGAGGATGCCATGGGCTTGCGGGAGTAAAAAATGGAACAGGATATGAAAGTAATAGAAGGAAAAATCGAAGCAATTCTTTTTACAATGGGGGAAGCAGTTGAAAGGGAACAGATTGCAAAGGCTTTAGAGATTGATACGGATACGATTGTGAAAATTATTCATAATATGATGGATAAATATGACAGTGCAGACAGGGGTGTCCGGATTATAGAGATTGAAAACGGATTTCAAATGTGTACAAAGGCTGATTATTATGACACTTTGGTAAAGGTGGTAAATGTGCCAAAGAAACATATGTTGACAGATGTCTTGTTAGAAACACTTTCCATTGTGGCATATAAACAGCCAATTACAAGACAGGAAATTGAGGCAATACGCGGGGTTTCCTGTGTACATGCGGTAAACAAGCTGGTCGAATACCATTTAATTGAAGAGGTAGGACGGCTAGAGGCAGTTGGAAGACCGATTTTATTTGGAACGACAGAGGATTTCTTAAGGAGTTTTGGTGTGCAGTCCACCGATGAGCTGCCACTGATCACACCGGATAAAATAGAGGACTTTAAACAGCAGGCATTAGAAGAGGCACAGTTGACATTTGCACCAGTGAAGGATTAAATTTAAAGGGATAATTTGATATTAAGTGACATATATTCTACTAAGAAGATCTAAGAGTAAATATATGTCATTTTTTGGTTTTAGGAAATGGTTTCAAAAATATGTATCAGATAGCAAGGTATTATGGGGATTTGCATTATTTCTGGCAGTTGGCAGCTTGTCAATCTGTTTTATGGAAGAAAGCAGGGAAAAACATGAGAGGAATGAACTGTATTCATATCATCTCGAATATGAGGGAAATAAGGATGTAACAGCAACAGAGGGTAAGACAGATAATATATCGCAGTTAAATGCCCGTTATGCTCTTTTAATGGATGCCGCAAATTGCAGGGTTTTATACGAAAAAAATGGATATGAACAGGCACCTATGGCAAGCACGACCAAAATTATGACATTGATTATTGCACTTGAAAATGGAAATTTAGATGATATTGTGACTGTTTCATCCTATGCGGCGAAAATGCCAAAGGTCCATCTTGGAATGAAAGCAAAGGAGCAATATCGGTTAAGAGATTTGTTATATTCTTTAATGTTGGAGTCTCATAATGATACGGCAGTGGCAATCGCTGAGCATATAGGAGGAACCGTGGAGGGATTCGCTGCCCTTATGAATGAAAAAGCACAGGAGCTTGGGGCATATCAGACACATTTTGTTACACCAAATGGGTTGGATGCAGAGGGTCATTATACCACAGCATATGATTTAGCATTGATTGCAAGTTATGCGATTCAAAATGAAACTTTTTTGGAGATTATAAAGACACCATCCCATTCTTTTCATGAGCAGACAACGGGAAGAAATTTTACGGTTCATAACAAAGACCGGTTTTTAAATTCTTATAGTGGTGCGATTGGTATTAAAACCGGTTTTACCGGAAAGGCGGGATACTGTTTTGTAGGTGCTGCAAAACGGGAAGAAAAACAGTTTGTAAGTGTTGTGCTTGCCTCCGGCTGGCCACCAAATAAGAACTATAAATGGAAAGATACGAAAGCGCTTATGAATTATGGGATGGATTATTTTAATAAAAAGGAAATTTTAGCAGAAGGCACCACTTTTCAGCAGATACCGGTTTTGGACAGCATAGAGGAGGCTCCGGTTACACCATATGTAAAGGAATGTGTTTCCTTGCTCTTAAAAGATGATG
>CAMWYJ010000078.1 GCA_947178445.1 uncultured Clostridium sp. | reverse complement strand
GCGATTTGGCTGGATTTAGAATTAATGAAAATATATGTGAGGATTCAATTAGTTTATATAATCATGAAGATAATAGGATAAGTGATTTAAATGCAGATTTTTATGAGGTAATAGCGAAACATGGTTTTGGACTAGAATAATTGTGCTTATGAAAAGGACTGGACAAATGTGGCAATGTTAGCTTAAACCGCTTAAAGACCGTGAAGGATGACCTTGGAACCATCGAGTATGCCTATGATGCCAACGGGAACATCACAGAGGTATCGGAAAAGGAAGGCGGCATCCTGAAGCTGTTTGAGAAACCACAAACGATATGCCGGGAGTTCGACTCCCTGAACCGTGTGACAAAGTATACGGATTACAAGGGACGGGAAGTAAAATATGCTTATGATGCCTTAGGCAACATGACAGGACTGACCTATCCGGGCGGGGAAACCGTGCGGTATGCATATCATGCAGACGGCAGTGTTTCGGAGATGACCAGTAACACCGGCGGAACCTTTGTCTATGGGTATGACAACTATGGAAGGCTGTGTAAGATCACCAGGGCAGACGGCTCTACCGAAACCCAGGAATATGACCCGGCAGGGCAGCTTACCCGGCAGACGGATAAAGATAAGGAAGGAAATGTCTTACAGGAGCATTCCTATACCTATGATGTATTCGGTGAGGTGGTGACCAAGACCACCACGAACACCCAGGATCCGGATGTGTTAGAGACCGTCAGCATGACCTATGATGATGCCAACCACCTTGTGACCTATAACGGGCAGCGTGTAACCTATGACGAAAAGGGCAACATGACCTATGGTCCGGTAGACGGAACAATGCAGGAATTAACCTACGACTGCAGAAACCGTCTTGTAGAAGCAGGCGGAGTAAGTTATACTTATGATGCGGAGAATACCCGTATCTCTACGACAGAGAACGGGCTTACAACGGAATATGTTACGGACACCGGAGGAAGCTTGAGCCGTATGCTTGCCGCATATGAAGCAGACGGAACCCAGACCCTGTATTACTATGGCGCAGATGGCTTAGCAGCCCAGTATAACAACGGAACGAAGAAGTACTTTGCCTACCATTATGACAACATCGGTTCCACGACTCTTATCACAGCAAAGGATGGTCATGCGGTAGAGCGGTTCTCTTACGGAACCTATGGGGAACTGTTAAAAGCAGCGATCACGAAGATAAGGTTTCTGTATAACGGAAGCTACGGAGTAACGACAGATTCCAATGGACTATACTACATGAGAGCCCGTTACTATAATCCGGATATCAAGCGTTTCATCAACCAGGACATCAAGGTGGGTGATATCGGAAGCAGCCAGAGCTTAAACCGCTACGCTTACTGTGAAGGAAATCCGGTCAGCATGGTAGACCCGTTCGGATTATGCGGGGAGAGTGCGAATGACCAGGGGCAGGGGAGTAAGTATGAAAAGTGGCATGATCTGCTTGGGGTAGCAGGAATGTTCTGGGATGGCTTCGACCTGATCAACGGAGTATTGTATGCGATGGAAGGCGATTATGTCAATGCGGCAATCTCCTTTGCCTGCGGAATACCGGCAGTCGGGAATATCATAGCCGGAGTGGCAAAAGTCGGTAAGGCAGTAAAAGCCATTAAGACGGCAGAAAAGATTGCAGGTATGTGCCGGATGGTCGGAAAGATTGGGAATACAGCAGCTGGAATGAAGGCAGTGTATGATACTTACCAAACAGCCCAGCGGGAATGTAAGACGACCACCGGAAAGATTGCCTATATGGCAGGAACACTGGCAGCCGGATACGCGATGGGAAAGGCAGCGAACTGGGCATCAGGGAAGTTAAAGAATCTTGCAAGTAAGGCAATGCCGAAACTTAAGACGGCAGTTAAGGAAGCTGCTGGGAAGTTAGCCAGTCGATTCAATAAGGGATTTGGTTCTTCTGGTTCAGGACATATGAACCGGAACAGAGGGTTTGCGATTTTGCCGTTTGGTGAGAGTGGCAGAACTAATATGATTAACCCCAAAGAGATTAATTTTATGCAAAGTTCTATAAAAAATCAAACTGGGAAATATACAGTATTAGAGAATGCAGAAGCATTAAAAAATGGAACATTAAAGGCAAGTGATTTACCTAATATAAAAATATGGAGGGATGCTGATGGGAAAATTTGGACATTAGATCATAGGCGTTTGGCGGCATTTAGAATAGCAGGATTGAATGAAGTTCCATTTCAGTGGGCGACATCAGAGGAAGTGGCTGGGCAGATGTGGAAAATGACTACTAAAACGGGAGGAAAAAGTATTAAATTGAAATTAGGTAATGGAAAGAATATTATTATAGATTAGGAGACAATAAATGAATGTTTATGAGTTGATATATAATATTAGAAATAAAGAAGATTTTATTTTTTTTATTAATAATTTGCAAGAGGATAATCAAGTTAAAAATGATGAGTGGGAAAATAAAGATATTTCGTCATATCTTGAAAGTATTTCTTCTTGGGTTGAAGATATGGAAGGATATTATAATAATATGAAATTAGATATGCCTACTAATATTGATTGGAAGTTTATTGCAATGTTATTTTATATAGGAAAAATATATGAATAGTGTTTTGAAAAGATAATAGTGTTATATTTCGGACATCAAGGTGGGTGATATCGGAAGCAGCCAGAGCTTAAACAGGTATGCTTACTGTGAAGGAAATCCGGTCAGCATGGTAGACCCGTTCGGACTGTGCGGGGAGAGTGCGAATGACCAGGGGCAGGGGAGTAAGTATGAAAAGTGGCATGATCTGCTTGGGGTAGCAGGAATGTTCTGGGATGGCTTCGACCTGATCAACGGAGTATTGTATGCGATGGAAGGCGATTATGTCAATGCGGCAATCTCCTTTGCCTGCGGAATACCGGCAGTCGGGAATATCATAGCCGGAGTGGCAAAAGTCGGTAAGGCAGTAAAAGCCATTAAGACGGCAGAAAAGATTGCAGGTATGTGCCGGGCGATAGGAAAAATAGGGAATACAGCAGCAGCAGTAAAGGCATGTTATGATACCTATCAGACCGCCCAACGGGAATGCAAGACCACAACCGGAAAGATTGCCTATATGGCAGGAACACTGGCAGCCGGATACCTGATGGGAAAGGCAGCGAACTGGGGAGCAGGAAAGTTAAAGAATCTTGCCAGTAAGGCAATGCCGAAGTTAAAGACGGCGGTCAAAGAAGCTGCTGGGAAGTTAGTTAGTCGATTCAATAAGGGATTTGGTTCTTCTGGTTCGGGTCATATGAACCGGAACAGAGGGTTTGCAATTAATCCGTTTTATAAGGGTGGAGGTGACTCTAAAAAACAAATACCAGACCAAAAGGCATTACATGATTTAGCAAAGGAATGTGTTAAACGTGCTAAAAATGGAAATCCAATTTCAGAAGCCGAAGCCAAGATTTTAGATGAATGGGCATTAGAGTATAATGTTCCACAGCATCATCAAGCATATTCAGGAAGTGGAGAACACTTTCCGGGGGGAGATTACTCAGATCATACACATATATATAATATTCATGTGCCCTATAAACCGAAGGGAGGACAATGATTATGAAAAAAATCACAAGAAATGGTTTTATCATGCAAAGAAAATCTGATAAATATTATCAGGGAATTGATGGAGATAATTGGTACTTGAATATTGAGAGTAGTAATATGTATTTTGAGTCCTACTTTGATGACAATATTGACATATCTTGGAATGATGCTAGGTTTTTAGATTGTTGTAATGATATTATATACATTAATTCTTATATTAAAGAATCTAAAAGTTTAGGCATAGAATTTAGAATTTTACTTTGTGAGACTGAGAAGGAATTTCCAGTAATGAAGGCAGTTGATTTAATGAAAGAGAAATTTATTGGATATGATTATGCCTATTCAGGAGGCAGTTACTATTCATGTATTTTAAATGATATAGTTTCAAAAAGAATTCCTGAATTTCATTTTCTAAAGTTGAATGAATTCGGATTATTTAATACGTATGAGGAGATAGAACAATTTATTAATCTCCGCAATAGTCTTAAATCCAAGTATAATGGCTTTACATTTGAAGAGGGTGATTTTGTTATTTTTAAAATAAGTGAAATGATATAATTATAGTTAATTTAACCTAGAAATTGACTAAGATATTCACATGGTTTGGCGAAGTCATCTATGAAGCAGACAATACACAGACTACGTATTACTATGGAGCAGATGGCTTAGCAGCCCAGTATAACAGTGGAACAAAGAAGTACTTTGCCTACCACTATGACAACATCGGTTCCACGACCCTTATCACGGCAAAGGATGGACATGCGGTAGAGCGGTTTTCGTATGGAACCTATGGGGAACTGTTAAAAGCAGCGATCACGAAGATAAGGTTTTTGTATAACGGAAGTTACGGAGTAACGACAGATTCCAATGGACTATACTACATGAGAGCCCGTTACTACAATCCGGATATCAAGCGTTTCATCAACCAGGACATCAAGGTCGGTGATATCGGAAGCAGCCAGAGTCTGAACCGTTATGCTTACTGTGAAGGAAATCCGGTGAGCATGGTAGACCCGTTTGGGTTATGTCCAGAGAGTACACAGGATCAGGGACAGAAGAGTAAGTATGACTGGCTTCATACGGTATTAGATGTTGCAGGACTGTTCTTTGATGCGGCAGATGTTATCAATGCAGGGCTTTATGCAATGGAGGGAGACTGGGTCAATGCGGCAGTCTGCATCGCATCCGCTCTTCCGGTCATTGGAACGGCAGTGGCAGGAGTGACGAAGGGAACCAAGATTGTCAAGGCAGGAAAAGCCATTGAGAAGACCCTTAAGCTGGCAGGCAAGACCTATGCCACGGTGCAGACGGCAACGGCAGCCCTTGAAATGGCAGGGGATGCGAAGATCCAATATGCTGCGAGTGGCGGAAAGATGACCCTTAATGTGGCTGCAAAGATCGTGGGAGCAACCGCCATGACGGCGATTTCCGTGGCGGCAGCAGGAAGCCTGATGAAGGATTTAACCAGCCTGTCCAAGGTGTCGAATATCAGCCTGAACACCAGCAGCCAGAAGAGTGCAGACCTTGAATCGGGAAGATGTGCAAAAGGTGAAGGAATCGGATGTTTTGTCGCAGGAACCAAGGTAAAGACGGTAAACGGCGAGAAGAACATCGAAGATGTTGAGAGCGGGGATTATGTCCTTGCAGAAAATCCGGAAACCGGAGAGCAGGAGTACAAGAAGGTAGTCCGCACCTATATCCATGAAAAGACTACGTTAGTCCATGTCTTTGTCGGGAAAGAAGAGATAGAGACTACCGTAGAGCATCCGTTCTATGTGGAGGGAATCGGATTTGTATCTGCCGGAGAATTAAGGGCAGGAGATATTATCCGGACTTCAGAGGGGAAAAATCTGCCAGTTGATAAGGTAGAGCTTGAACCACTGGAAGAACCAGTACTGGTCTATAACTTTGAGGTAGAGAATTTCCATACCTACTATGTGTCAGGGCTTGGAGTGCTGGTGCATAATGATTGTTCAGGAGAGAGTGGTGGTAAGACTAATTGGGAAGCTCATAATGTTGTAAATTATGCAAAATTAAAGGAACAGTATAGAGTTAGTGAATTAGCTAACGATGTGGTAGATAGCATTACGCAAACAGGAACATTGCCAAGCAATTATATAACCAAAAGCCAAGCAAGAGCAATGGGCTGGTCAGAGGGAAAGGCATTAAATAATTATGCACCTGGAAAGGCTATTGGAGGAGATGTTTTTGCAAATACTAATAGTGTTTTACCTAGTGCGAATGGAAGAGTATGGTATGAAGCTGATGTAGGAATTGATTATACAATGAGCCGTTCAAATGCTAAGAACCCAGCATACAGGATTTTGTACTCAAATGATGGGTTAATATATGGAACATATGACCATTATAATACTGTATTTCAAATTTTCCCTTAATAGGAAGGAGCAAGAGAATGGATTGCATTAATACGATTTGTTTATATTTAAAAAAATATATATCAGATGAGCAATTTGAAAATATATTTTATGATTATATTGAAGATTTTCAAAATTGTTTGGAAGAAGACATATATCTGAATATATTATCTACAAACTTTAATTCCAAACAAGAAAAAATCAGTTTAGAAACAGAATTGCATAATTATGTGTTAGGGAATTATGATTCCGTGTATGACAATATTAATGATGCATATGTTGAACGTCTGATTGATTCCAATAAGAAAGATATAGTTGTAGAAATATTAAAGAAAAAATATCAAAAGAGCGAGCAGGTTGATATAGATTGTAGTATGATTAGTACACGGTCAGAGTTAATTCATGTAATAAAGCAAGCATTGCAATATCCGTATTTTTGTGGAGATAATTGGGATGCAATTGAAGATTTGATATATGATATAATACTTCCTCGAAAACTTATTTTGAGCAATTGGGGTGAGGTCGAAAAAAAATTACCTCAAGACACAGCTATTTTAAAGTCAATATTAGATAAATACAATAATGGACGCTGTGTAATCATATATTCGTGAATGTTGTCTAATTTGCGTATTGCTCTGGGGGTGACATTTACCTTGTATTTATCCCAAATACTTTTTCTCCAATTCTGCAAAAACTATCTGTGCATCGACTGCTTCTGCTCCGTTTGCAGTTTCCTGCTCGGATTCGCAGATGGCTTGGTCAATCTGGTTAATTCTTGCAACTTATGTGCAATATTGGAAATCTCGGTTGTATTGCGTAAATCCTTAATAGGCATAATAAGAGGCATAAAACTTCACTCCTTTCTTTGCATAATTATGCGTTGATAACGATAGTAATATACGATATAATTAAGCGGAATATTTTAGGCAATTTTTTAGATTTTCCCATTTATAAAAAGGAGGATGTTTATATTGTTTTGTAAAGATTGTATTCCTGATTTGTATAATAAATTTGTTCAGATGGGATATACGAATTATAATTCTGAAAATTATATTTGGTTGTTTGAAATGGAATGGATGCAGACAGGTGATGTAGTAAATTATGAATATGATGAAAATGAATCTATGGAAATACTTCCATTTGCATTCACTGGGCATGGTGATAAATGGGTATTTGTTAATAACAATACATGTGAACCTTACATTGGACTGTGCTATTCGGAAGATACAGAAGGATTCTATTATGCGAAGAATTTTGAAGATGCAATCATGAGAAACATTTTGGACTATGTATCAAGTTCATCTTTTTATGTTGATGAAAAAGATGCGGAATCCTATCAGATGTGCCGGGATGAGTTTCAATTTTATTTAGAGAAATACAGTAATACATTTGCAGGTTTGTTTTCCCAAAACTATATTGAGTTAATTAATAGTTTAAGAAAGAAAAAAATAAAAAAATGTAACGACAGTTATTGTGAATGGTATGCCTTGTTATCTTTAGATGAGGTCGATGAGATAATGAAAACATATTTAGATTTTAGCATGATGAATCGGAGTTTTCCGTCGGTGGAGCGGTTCTCTTACGGACCTATGGGGAGCTGCTGAAAGCCCCGGATATCAAGCGTTTCATCAATCAGGACATCAAGGTGGGTGATATCGGAAGCAGCCAGAACCTGAACCGTTACGTTTACTGTGAAGGAAATTATTATTCATTTCAGCACAAAGGGGGGTAAAATAATTATGGATATGCTTGATTTTTTTGCAGATGAGTACAATGAAGAGAATTGGACTGAATATGCAAATTGCTTTGATGAATTAAATATACATATTGAGGGGATTTCGCAGGATATTGTTAATGCTGTATTGACTATTTTGGGTAATGATACGGGATATGATTGGCTGCATACACCATTTCCTCAATTTAATGGGAAGAAATATACTATTAGTAGATCACAAGATATTGAATAAACAAGTCAATTAAAAGAGCCACTTGAAAACCAAGTAGCTCTAGTGCATAATCTACTTAGAAAGGTGATTGGAATTGATTTCTGATTGCCCTCAGTGATTATAATAAGTAATAGAGATAAGCATTCACTTTAGGCGGTGGGATGCTTATTTCTTTTTATGATTGTCTATATAAGACAGAGCCGAAAATGTCTTGTAAGAGCAGGCGGAGTCAGTTATACTTATGATACAGATAATACAAGAATTGCCACAACAGCAAGAAGTTTAGGGGAGTATGAGGCATTTGTTAAAGTTGACAACAGGCAGGTAACAGGAGGTAGAATATATGTTAAATAAATTAAATGAAAAAATTAAAAATAATCAAATTATTAATGCGAGCCTTTTTGAAGATTGTGATGTAGATGAGTTATTAGATATGAGAGATGATGATTTTGGGATTTTCATACCTGATTCTGCATTGAGAGAATTAATAGATATGAATAAAAAATGTATCCAGAAATGGGGTGGAAAAAATGAACGAAAAATTTATTAAAGAGCTTTATAAAGATATCATTACGGAAGGAATTGACCATTATCGTGATTCACTTGAAAACAATAATAGCAAAGATGCGATAGTCAGATGTTGGATAAGCGCATTAGAGTTATATGAACAGTTATCTTCTGAGCAAAGAGGAAAAATGTTGGACTTTGCCGAAATAGTTATGATTGATACAATTTCGTGTGTATTCGGTATACTTGATGGCATTAGTACATTGGGCGATGGAAAATGGGAATTTGATGTTAAAATTAACGGAGTTGACACAGAAGATGAATTGCAGGATACGTTTCTTGAGTATGTGGAGGATAGTCTCTATATATAACTGTACTGCCTGTTTGTTGCTAATCCCTTTTATCAGGAGGATATTAATATGAGCCAATTTTTGATATGTAAGTCAAAAGTCAGAAATAATGATATTTTGGTATGGTTCTGAGTATGAAGAATTGGACAGAATGGATTCGACACAATCACTAATAAATTATTTAAAGGATAATATGGATAATCCATGTTTAGAGCTTGATTTATATGTTGATTTGGAAAATGGAAAGTTTGGTGAAGAATAGAATTGTTTCAGATACATCAGCAGAAGATATTGATTATGCTGATAAGCTGCTGAGAAATGGTATACCAAAATCAGCTCAGTATAAGACCCATAAATTTGTATATGATGGACATTTCCAGATGATTTTGATGGATTTGATTAAATATTTAGAAAGAATGTATAGCTATGGATAAGAAAAAACGTATACAAGAATTGAAAAGAAAAAATGAAATTACAAATTTATGTAGAGTATGGATGAATAATGATATATCAATTTCAATGGATAATTTCCTTGGAACTCAAGAAACATTACATCTACAAAAAAGGATTTTGGATAAATTAGATGAAATGGATAGTGATAATACAAGCATTATTTATCAGGAACCAGAAATAAACATAATATCCGCTTTTACAGAAGAACTTATAAACAACATTGACAATAATAAAAAATATGTCTTTTTTGTTAGAGGAGTAACTAAGATTGGTGGACTTGTTTTGAGGGGAAATATAATAGTAGAAAAAAGTGAATTTATTATTAAAGAATCAGAAATTTTCAACAATGGATGCAGTATATTTTTTAGTTCTTTGAATGCAGAAAGCGGCATCTGTTTATGGAAGGGAGAGTATGATAATCGTATCTATGTTTGGTAAAATATTTACTTGTTGACTAATATAAAAAACTCAGAACTGCAATGAAAAATATAAAATATAATTATTTGTTTGTATTTAGGAGATGATGGTGAATTCCTTACGTTGGAGTCTTATGAATTATCAAGAAAGAATCTAATGAGTATTAATATATTCAATGAAGAAGGACGAGATATAACCCCATGTTACAGTACTGTAATTTTTGAAATTAATCGCAGTGGAATAAAAGATTTTGCCACTATGCTATTAGTATGGGCAGACAATTGTAGAGAAGACGATGAATATTTGTTGCCCCATATGGATAAGTTGGATTGCGGGTACAATTTGGGCATTATATTGACACGGGATAGCATATCAAGTAAATTCAAATGTCATGATTTAGGTAGTACTTATGATTATGATTCAACAATTATGTAGGAAGTGGTGAGTGTGAATCGACAGAGTGTGGAAATCAATTATGTGTATTAGGAGCATTCCCATGACTGGCTTAAATCAAGGCTTTTTGGTGAAATCTGCTAAAAGGAAATGGAGAACGAGAATATGGTAGATAAATTATTAAAAAAATCGGGTTATTACAATGGACGGGAGGTGGATCTCACAGATATTCTTGAGATGTATAAAAAGAATGGTTATACTTATACAGATAAGCAACTCGAATTCTTAAAAGAGTATTGTTATCTTAAAATCGAATATACGCATCCAGTTTGGGAAGATACAACACTTACTATGGATCTAGATCCAATAAAAGCGCAGAAACCTATTTTTCTAAGCTGGATACCTGATTATAATAATTACTTAGACGATGAACTTTTAATTATAGGTGAAATAGAATCTGAAAACATGACACTATATTTATCGAAAAAAGGACACTTTTTCGTATGCTTTGATGATTGTATTATAGATTTGGGCGATGACTTTAAAAATATGCTGTTATGTTTAGTTAAGGGAAAGGGAGGCAAATATATGGTAATGGAAGTGGATTGAGAATAAAAGACTATTACAGGAACAAATATTGAGCGAATCCGAGAAATATGATGGAGGATATCCGAGTCCTAACAAAATTACTATTGATGATAGTATTGAGGTTGTTAATAATTTAGTAAGCTTTGTGGAAGATGATTTAAGTTATATAATTGATATTTTTTATGAAACGGAATACTTAAAGGAAATAAACCTGATACCTATTGCAGAAGACCCATTTGGAAATTTATATTGTTATGATTTTGATTGCGGGAAAAATGAGATTGTATTTTGGGATCATGAGAACCCTGACGAAAAAAGGTTTGTATGCGATAGTTTTACAAAATTTATTCAAATGCTGCATGACTAGTGTGTTGACACATTGATAACAAAACTTATCTCTTTACCCCAAACTTAGAGTTTAGGATAAAGCGAAACCAACTTCCGTGCATCCGTCAACTTTACGGCGAGCCTGATTGGAATTCACACTAAGAAAAGGAGTTTGAATATGAATTTGGAAACTGATGAAGTATTAGTTGAACTTATACAGGATGCAACTCAAAAAGCATTAAGTAAATTATTCCAAGAACACAAAGAAAAATTTTATATGTGGAAAATTCTAGTGAATTATATGACAAATATGGAGCTGATGATGGAGAATATCATCAATAGGAGGATTTTTATGACAAAAGAACAGATTAATTTTTTTGAAGAGTTAGCATATATACAAGAATACTGCGTACAGGTTCCATTAAGTAAAGAAGATAAATATTGTAATACAGAAGAACTTTTAAAAGATGTAACTTATGAAGTTATTTATAGAATTATGGAATTGCTTGATGGTTATGGAAGAGAATTGCAAAGATGTAACATTGTTAATACTGTAACAGGTGAAGTTATAAATGAAGGTATAGAATTACATGATAAATGTGTAGAATTTTTAGAAAATCCATTCATTGCTGATGGATTTATTAGTCAACATAGGAGTAAAGATGGAAATTATATGTAAAAAGTATATTAATACAGAAAAGGATAACAGGGTCGAATTTTTATTGGTTAATTATGATTATTTTGATGGAAATGACTATATAGCCAGACTATTTATGGAAAAATATAATTTTGTTATAGAAAATAAGATTGATGGTTGGTGGTATAGTATAATTCGTATAAGCAATGGTTGTTCTGAATATGAATTGTTGTGGCATGAAGATACTGGGAATGAAATATATTCTTTAAATCAAACAGAAGAGAAAAATGAAATACTACTGCAACGATTAGAAAAGGTTTTGTGCATTTTAAATAACAGAGATAATTGTTAGAAAACAAGATGATGATTCCAATTATTATGCTAGTATATTTATGGTAATAT
>CAMWYJ010000077.1 GCA_947178445.1 uncultured Clostridium sp. | reverse complement strand
CATCTCGTATGCGCATGGAAAAATCAAGGAACTGCGTACAGCTTTAAAACAGGGGGAAACAAACGCGAGATATTTCATGAAATTCCATAAGCTGGAAGAAATTATATTGGACAGCTATTATGATATTTTTAAAGATATGGACTATTCCAGGGTCGGAACCGGAAAGGCTCTGGAACGCCCAATTTTCATACAGACATCGGACCATAAGTTCCGCTCTTATTTATTTGATGCAATTGAACTTATAGATACCTATCTGGATTTGGAGGATTTGCAGCCATGAACATAAGGATAAAAATGAAACTGATTTCGGATGCAATTTTTGGAAGTGGAATCAGTGTACCTGGAGGAGAAGATATTTCAGTCTTATGTGACCAGTATGGATTCCCTTACTATAAAGGCAGCACATTTAAAGGTGTTTTCAGGGAAGAACTAATGCGTTTTTTAGGATGGACAATGGACTCAGAAAAAGATATCGAAAAGAAACTGTCACAGCTCCTTGGGAAAAGCGGGGATACCATATACGACAGCAGCCACAAAATTGTATTTTCTGATTTTATGCTGTCCAATGCAGTCAGGAAACAGATACTGAATGAAATTGAACCAGAAGTGGCAGGTATTTTAGATACTGGAATTAATTATTCTGAAATGATAACAGATGCCTTAAGCCATACCCGGACATTTACAAAGCTGGATGAAAACGGAATGGCACAGGAAGGAAGCCTTAGGAATTGCAGATGCGTAAATAAAAATCTGATTTTTTACTCTGATATGATTTGTGACAAAGAAGATTTGACGCTTATAGAAGACGTGCTTTCCATGATTAAATGGATTGGAAGCATGAGAAACCGCGGATTTGGAAAAGTTACGATATCTGTAGATGCAAAGGGGGATTGCTGATAATGTCAAAATATTTAAGATATGAGATCAAAAATATGGAACCGATACGCATTGCAGATAACAGTTCCAGCCAGCTTGGGCAGACCATGACGCTGCGTTATATACCGGGCTCAGCAATCCGTGGGCTGATTGTCAATTCTTTTTTGGAAGATGATGATTTTCATCAGATAAAAAAACTCCTGTTTTCCAATCAGATCCGTTATCTGAATGCTTATCCAGCCATGAATGGAAAAGAATTAATGCCTTCGCCAAAAGGGTTTTATGAAGATAAAACGCAGGGGAAGAAAAAAGAAATCCAAAATGTTGTTACCGATGGGAATTTTAAAGAAGGGTTTAAACGTGCTTCACTTGGAAATTATTGTTATATGAAGGATGGCTGTATTCGTTACTATCATATAAAAACCGGATCCGATATGAAGATTAAGATGAATATAGAGAATGCGGAAAAGAAGAATGTATTTCGAAACGAATATATAATGCCTGGATACCACTTTGTCGGGTATATTGTTGCAGATGAAGATACAGAATTGATTTTGGAACGTATGAAAAATATACTGCAGGGGCAAGTCATCCTTGGAAATGGGCGTTCAGCCGGGATGGGAAAGTGTATGGTAAAAAGCTGTGAATATGCGGATGATATTCCTTATCAGGAATATCAGGCAGACCAGGATCTTTCCGGGGAATGTTATATGATGCTATTGTCCAATACGGTTATGAGGGATGCGGGCGGCAGCTATTGCGGACTGGATTTGGAATCTATCGAATTCCAAATGGGGGTTTCAGATCTTGAAATCAAATTCTGCTCTACATCTACAGTTGAAAGCAAAGGGTTTAACCGCACCTGGATGGGGCCGACTCCGTCTTTGGTTATGTATGAACAGGGAAGTGTATTCCATTTCAGTTACCGTGGTAAATTTACCGCTGAACGGGCACATGCTATGATGGACCGTGGAATTGGTGTGCGAAGAAATGAAGGGTTTGGAAGGGTTTTATTTTTAAAGGATTATGGACAGGTCCATTTTAAGCAGGAAGGGGAACAGGACTGCGAGAATAGAAAAATTGAAAACCATGCAAATCTCAGCAGTGAGGATATGGAAGTACTGAAAATCGCAGCACATAGATATTATAAACGAAAAATTGAGCAGGCAGTTAACCGGTATGTGGTAGATGAAAAGTTTAAAATAGGGAACATAACATCAAGCCGCCTTGGACAGATTGCATCGATTGCGGAAACTTACCAGTATCATCCAATACAAGGTATTTCTTACATAAAAAAATATCTGGCACATATAAGCGAAAAAGAAGGAAAACAAAATATACAGAAATCAAAGAACAAAATAGATGGGATTGCAAAAATTGTTTCTGAAATATTGGACCATAGCCTGGAAGAAACGCTCCAAATCAAAACCAAACATAAAGATATGGTAATGGGGATAAAAAAAGAGGACATTTTAAGTGCAGAAGAAACAGGAACGATAAAGCTTCAGCTTTTGATTTCGCTTGCCAGATATGAAAATAAGCTGGAAAAGGAGATGTAAGGAATGACAGAAATATTTCAATACGATAAAATCGTAAAATATAAAGTAACTGCCGAATGTACACAGCCTATGCATATTGGAAACGGTGAAAATGACCGTGCCCAGGTACTGGTACATCCGGTAGATGGAATCCCTTTTATCCAGGCATCCAGCATTTCCGGCGTATTCCGTGATTGCTACACAAAGCTTTATGGGAAAAATGAAGCAGAACAGATTTTTGGAAAAAGCAGCGGAAAAGAAGAAGATTCCATGCAAAGCAGAATCCGTATTTCAGATGGGACCTTTTATACAGGAAACGAAAACCTGACTATAGAACTGCGCCCACGTGTAAGAATAAATCGGAAAACAGGAACCGTTGACAACAGTGTGGTGCAGGGAAGCGGAAAGGATTCCGGACAAAAATTTAATATGGAATACATAGGAGCAGGTGCACAGTTTACATTTTCCATATATCTGTATGGTAAGGATGATACACAAAACAGGTTGGAAGATGTCTTTAGTGCCATCAACCAGCAGAAAATACAATTCGGTGGGCAGCAAAGCAACGGATGCGGATACCTTAAGCTAAAAGGCCTGTTGTACAAAGAATTCCACATGAAAAATAAGAATGACCGGAAACTGTGGATGATGGAAGAAATATTGCAAGATGAGATTTACACAGACAGGCTGGAAGAAATTTCTCAGACATCTTCTGTGAAAGATGCTTATGAAATTATTGTTACGGGGCGTACACAGGGTGAACTGCTAGTGAAAAGTATTTCGGTATCAGATTATGGCAAAGATGCACCATACAGTGTAAACATCAGAAACGCCAAAAAAGAATATATCATCCCTGGAAGTTCCTTCAAAGGGTGTATCCGAAACCAGATGCAGCAGATTGCTGACTATCTCGATCTGGGAGAGATCATAAACGATACATTTGGAATACCAGCGGATGGTGTGAAGAATGGGAATACGGGAAATATACGTTTTTTTGATACGGTAGTTGGAACGATTGAAGGAAATGACAGCAATAGACTGTCACACAGGATACATATTGATAAATTTACGGGCGGGGTCATGCATGGAGGGTTATTTACAGAGAAAAATATCTTTGGAAACCTGACTCTTCATATCAGAATTTTGAATAAAAATAACCCTGACCGAACGCTTGGACTTTTGCTGCTCGCTTTACGCGATCTTGCATCTGGCCTGTATGGCATTGGAAGTGGAAGCAATGTAGGGCATGGATTTTTAACATTAGACCTGTTAACCATAAAAAACGGAGACGGAGCACAGGCACAGATCTGTTTTACAGATAACAAAATCAAAGATGACAACAGCATGATTAAATCCTGCCTTCGTGCAGTCAGGGGGAATTGAAAATGGCATATAAAATGAAAACGGTCGGACTAATGGAAGCGCAGGCTAAGGCTGCCTCTTATGATTATGCACTGCTCTATCTGATCAGTGAAATCAAATTATGCAGAACCGAAATGCTTAAGACGATAAACTGGGAAGAATGCCAGGAAGCAAGGTTTTTCTCGGCAGATAAAGAGCTCCACATTTTTGAAGGGGAAAATGGGATGGATGCTGTTGAAATATCGGATACTGGCAGCGATAGTATTGTTATAAAAGAATACTTGCTGGATAACAGATTTGCCAGCATAGGTAATTCAATACTGGTACAAGAATATCTGGAATATGATGAAGATGGGCAGGCTTATGTAGCAAATACAAGGTTAAAAGGAATCTGCTAAAACAAAGGAGGAAGTTATGCAGCAAAATTTTGATGGGGATTCTCTGGCAAATGCCATGATGGGAAATGGGCTGCGTGAAGAGATTTCCAAAAATAAAAATAGAGAAAATTACAATTCCAATAAATATAGCAGTGGCAAACCAAATAATTCTGGAAAAAACAGAAACTATAACCATGGTAACTTTAACAAGAATCATAATAACCAAAATAGGAATCACCAGACATCCCGTTACGTAGGGGCACCTTATAATTTTGTCCCGTTTACCAGCCATGTATACGAATATCCAGAAAATAAGCAGTTATGGCACGATGACGTATCGAAAGAACTTTTGACTGGGGAAATTGAATATGAAATCATTGCAAATACACCGATTATCATAGACGATGGAAAAGGGAATTTCTATAAAACAGCATATGGGACATACGCAATTCCAGGAAGCACGGTACGTGGGCTGGTACGAAACAACGTACAAATACTTGGTCTTTCCAGCTTCAGTAATGATATTGACAATTATGCGCTTATGTACAGAAATGTAGCTTCCGGATCGGATAAAGAACGTTATGATGTCATTCTTGGCTCTGATCAGATCCCAATCGAAAACGGAGATAAAGTCCAGAAAATAGGTGTTTTAAAGAATGTAAAAGCCGGATATATAGTAAATGAAAATGGAACCTACAAGATTTATCAGACAGTGGTTGATTCTATAAATAAAGATTATGGACAGATGAATTATTACACATTAAGTGAACGCAAAGTCATCCATGAATATTTGGATACAGACGATAAAAAAAATTTTCCATACGGTTTTTTCATCCGCAATGGAAAAAGCATCATGCAGCACACATTTAAACAGAGGTTTGAAGAGAAAAAGATTAAGGGACATTATATAGGTGATAGAAATAAAGATTACAGGCCATATTTTTATCCGGTTTCTTATGAAATTGCAAATTTAAAGAATGTACAGGCTGTCGGGGATCCAAATCAGTATTCAAACTCTGGATTTGTCATAAGCTCTGGTGCAATGAATGAAAAAAAGGTGATTTATATTATACCGAAAATTGATAAAACAAAAGAAGCAATCCATATTCCGGCAAAAGATGTTTTATCATTTAAAATTGACTTTGAAAAGAAGAAAAATACATTAAAGAGATCTAAAAACATAGACTTTTTTAACCTTCCAAAAGAAGGTGAAGTAAAACCTGTTTTTTATATCCAGCCGGACATGGACAGGCTTTACTTTGGATTTACGCCAAGCCTGCGCCTTTTTTATGACCATGACATCCGGTATGGGCTGCCAGTTGAGCACCAAAAGCAGGTTCTTGATTACAGCAGTGCCATTTTCGGATACAGTGCAGACAAAAAAAGCTTTAAATCAAAAGTATCTTTTTTAGATGCTGAAACGGTTGAACCACCAACAAAACTGGATGACAACCAGGTAATCCTTGAGGAACCAAAGCCAACCAGCTATCTGGATTATTTGATACAAGATGATGAAAAGAAAACATTTACTTATAACAGCCAGGACATGCGCCTGCGCGGTATCAAACAATACTGGCTGCATGATAAAGCACACCCGCAGGCCGTGGATGAAAATAAAAAGGCAGTTACTATAGAATTTTGCCCACTGAAAGAAGGTGTCAGATTTACAGGAAAAATACGATATAAAAATTTGTCACCAGATGAGCTCGGGCTTCTTTTATGGGGAATCCAACTTGAAAAAGGAAAATCCAGGATGAATATTGGGAAGGCGAAATCTTTTGGATATGGCAACATTACCATGAATATTAAAAGTGTGAAAAAACTGGATAAAGACAAGGCATACGCGCTGGATGATCTGGAATTGAACCCTTTTACAGAGATAAATGTTGAAGAAATGATACAGAAATACAAAGATCACATAAACCGCTATCTTGGAAGTATCCAGGTTGACGATCTGCCAAGTATACGGAATTTCTTCCTGATGAAGAATCAAGAAGTTATGCCGGATGAAGCCGCGATCCAATATATGAGCATCAACCGTAAAGAGTACCAGAACCGAAAACAGCCTTTAAAATCCATAGAAGATACTATATGCAAAATAGGGCAGGATAACACAAATGGATGACCAATTACTACAGGCATTGCAGGTTCGGTATATAAAGCTGCATTTTACGATTTCGTTTATAGAAGATTCCATTCTTCCAGTCCACAAAGTTTCCGCGCTCCGTGGAGGTATGGGGGAAATGCTCCTTCGGGCAAATTGCATCAGGGACCGTGCATGCGGTTCCTGCGATTTTGAATCAGAATGCATTGTGCGCCGGACTATGTACTCAAAATTTGAAGAAAAACCTGGATATGTTACAAATGGGGAAAGTATCGGGTACGTTTTGGAATGTGAAAATTACAAGACATACTTTTCACAAGGTGAAACACTGGCATTTAACCTGATTTTATTTGGAAAGACAATCGTATATTTCAACCAGTACCTGCAGGCACTTTATACGCTCGGTATGTGCGGGATCGGTGTCAACCACGCAAAATTCATCATTGAATCGATCAAAAATACCTGTTTCCAGGATATTTTAGACGGAAATGATATTTTCATGAAAAACTATCAGGTACAGACAATCAGCCATTATGTAACCCATCGGATGAAAAAAATGACTGGAACAGAGAAAACATTGGTTTTTCAAACACCCGCAACACTTAAATATCAAGGCAAATTTTTACAAGAATTTTGCATGGATGCTATCCTTAGTGCAGTCAAACGACGCATCCATATGCTGGACTATTTTGAAGGAATTCACAATGATTTTTATCATGATTATCAAGTCCCAGTTCCAGAAGAAATCAGCCAACAGCAACACCACGTAAAAGTGCGTAGATATTCTTCCAGGCAGGGAGCTATGTTTTTACATGGAATCACTGGACTTGTGCAATTGAAAGAACTATTCCCAAACACACTTCCATTACTTTTGGCTGGGGAATTGATCCATATTGGAAAAAATACCAGCTTTGGATTTGGACGTTATCAGATTATGTAAATACAACCTGATATTTAAAATAAGTAAGATCCCTGCATGGTTTCAGTAACAACTTGAACTATGCAGGGAAAATTTTACTACATTTAAACTATTATTGCAATTTAATTGTGCTACCTCATTTTTTAGACCCCTAGCATGGACGCAGTGGACATTATGATAAACTATTTATAACAAAGATAATTAAGAGCAGGATAGAAAGGAGGGGTGTGATAAATCCTGTTTTTGATATCATCAACTATCAAAATGTTCATTACACACTGTTGTAAGAAAGGAAAATTTGCTTATGAAGAAAAAAGTGTTGAAAATAATGGCATTGTTTTTAAGCCTTGCACTCATTTTTGGTGGAATCCAGTCCAGTGAATTGTTTTTAGAAACAGCGCAGGCAGCAACCGGGCTGAATATGAATGGGTTTACAATAAAAGGATATCCATATTCAGACAGCCACTTTCCAGTATATGATTCTACGGGATCTGAAAAAAGGCAGATTGGTACTTGTTACGGAAATGAGGATTTGATTACGATACATAGCGTTGGGAACGACGGTTGGAGCCGCATCACATATCCAGCCGGGCGGACGACCAAAACGGGATACTGTTGGACAGAATATCTTTTTCAAAATACAAATTTTAATGGTTCCATTGGTACGGTCCAATCTAATATCACAACTTATCGCAAACCGGGATGTGGCACAAAATATGGTACATCTACACGTGGAGACGCGGTATTGGTTGTGGGAAGTGCGAACGGAAATACGCAAATTTTATACCCATGTGGTTCATACTACAAAATGGCATGGGTGAAAGGTTCCTACGCGGTCATCAATGGTGTACTGACCAATGGAGGAGGTTACAACCCAGCACCAAATAATTCACTTCATTCTCCAGTTCCATCTGGATGTAAATTCAATATGAAAACAAATGACGCTGGCTGGTATGGGTACCATGATATCAATCGTGGAGTCTCTTCTTCTACACCGGTTTATGCAATTGCAGACGGGACTGTTACGTATAAGCAGGCATACCGCATTTACAATGGAGTAAAGAAACTGACCAGCTATGGGAATTTCATTGAGTTTTCGAATGGAACTTATACAGCCAAATACTGCCATCTAAGTGGCTTTGTGGGAGCGAACCAGATCATCAGCAGCTCCAATACTGTCCGCACCAGTGGAAGTACAGGCGTATATAAAATCAAAACCAGGTCTGTAAAGAGGGGGGAGATAATCGGCTACATTGGACAGACCGGAAATGCCAGTGGTGTGCACCTTCATTTCGAACTTCGCAAAAACGGGACACGCATAGACCCGACATCTGTGATCAGCGGGTTAATGTAGTAAATTACATTTACAAATGTTATCCATTCACCTAAGCTAATGTCTGTATATACCTGCGAACGTTAATTTATCTGGAAAATTTCGTTCGTTGGTATGACAGATCCTATTTCTGTATTACATGTTCCGGAATCCATATACACACCAGCGAGCCCAACATGAAGTTACATTCGCAAGCAAACTAATCTGCCGAAATATTTGCCATATTATATGAAATGGCGAGGACATGTTGGGAAACCTTATAGCTCACAGGTAACATCAAAAAAACATAATATCTTGCAGGAGAAAGTACAATTTATATTGTTTTGCATGAAATGTAAATAGAAAAGGAGAAGGCATATGAAAAAATTTTTGAAAAAGACCAAATTGTTTATAATCACAATCATGATGGCTGCCATACTCTTAATAAATCCACAGGCAGCAAAAGCTGCTACATCATTAAATGCGCTCATGCAGCAATATGTAGGATCTGTGTGGAACGGTAATTATTATGGCACGCAGTGCAAAGGGTTTGCAAATTATATTTTTTACCGTCTCTGGGATGTAAAATACATTGGGCCGTACAGCAGTGAGAAATATTATATCCCTAACCCGTCTGGATCATGGGAAGTTGGGAGGATTTCTTTCAATAACATGAGCATAGGAAATGCACAGAACCTGCTTTCGAAAGGACTTCCTGGTGATTTCATCCAGGTGCGCCGCAGAGGAAAAACCTATGGCCACAGCATGATACTGGCGGATAAAGATGCCAACGGAATCACCGTATTTGACTGCAATTCAGATGGAAAAAACGGCGTAAAAAAATACCATATTACATGGAGCCAGTTTTACAACAAGAATAGTGCAATGTCACTGTACCGCGCAAATAATAATAAAGGGGGATCTATACAAGTTCCGTCATCTGCACCTGTGCAGAATTTCACCCCTGCAGTTCTTCCGTCTATAACGGATGTCGGAATTGATGATATAGATTTTGCACATATCGATCTGCATTTTACAGCAAACAATGCAGGACTTGCAAGAGTTGTGTTTGAATCAAGAAATACCGGGCAGTCTGTCACACGTGACTATACATCTGGGTTAGGGCGTGTAACGGTCAACTTCAGTCTTCTGGAACTTCCGAACACAACAGAAATGAATGTCCTCCTATATGCATATTCGACTCCAAGCGGCGGCAATGAAACATTACACAGGGTGCTTTATGGAAACATACCAGGGGTAGTACAGCTTCCGCAGGGAAATGAGGAGATTGCATCTTACTGTTTTGATCCCGTCTTTTATGCTGACAAATATGAGGATATCCGGAATGTATGTGGATATGATGAAGCAAAGTTATTGAACCACTGGCTTAATTTTGGCATTGCAGAAGGAAGATCAGGCTCACCAGTCTGGGATGGAGCATACTATCTGCGCGCTAACGCTGATGTAGCTAAGGTTTATAATAATGATTACACGATGGCTTACAAGCATTTTATCTATTATGGGTATAAAGAAAAACGGGCATCATCAGAATTTTATAACGGTACATATTATCAAAATAAGTACAGAAATGAACTAGGGAATTTTGACGGAAACCAACTGCTGTATCATTTCAAGTCGTTTGGATTGCGTGAAGGTAGGGAAGCAAATTCGGCCCGTTATTACGGCAGGTCATCTTGGAAATAATGACTTAACTGAGTTTTATTTTGCCAAATTTGTATTAAGCTTTTATTAAGGAAAGTGCCGCATTTATGCGGCACTGCTTTCTGTTAAATTAATAATATCCAATTATTTCAGATATTAAAATCACTGGTGACAAAGCTACACTAATATACATGCAGTTCTATGTCAACGAAACAAAAAATACACCCATTTATTCTTCTATCCATCCTTGTATTATGTCATGCACTGTAATTTATTATAAATTGCAAATTATAAGGATCAGACTATTCCATATTTCCTGTACATTTCTGCCCTTGCAATCTTGTCAGAAGCGGCCTTTTTTGCTTCTTCCATCATGTCATCTGCCAGCAGAAGGGATATCAGTTTCCCCAATTTTTCTTCTGCTTTTTCTTCTGCTTCTTCTTTCAGCATCCGCATTGTCTCAGCTTCATTGTATTCTGTAATGCACATATTTTTCACCTCCGACCTGTTTGCCAACAAATATGTCCTGATCAGGAAACTGTCCGGCATGTCATCAATTGCCTTGTCAACAGCATCTTCTATCCCCATATTTGTACTATTCTTCCTGATTCTATCAATAAGCCATGCATATTCCGCAAGGGGACTGCATTTATCCATCAAAGACTGGTTATGTCCATGATTAATATTGATCATCCGTACTTTCACTTCTATATCATATTCTATGTGCTGCGTATTTTTTTCAGATTCAAAAGCGTCACTAAGCTTTAGTATCGTATCTTCTTTTTCATCAAGACCGTTATAAAATACAATTAGCTTTGGAACAGGGAGACTAACAAGCGAACTGCTGTAAATATTTTTATGGTTCATATGGATATATTTATCATAAAGCCGCCCTGCATACATCAAAAGCCGGATTGGCATATTTGGATTATAAGTGCTCTGCTGTTCATAAATGTTTAGTATATCGGAGATAATGAATGATGAATCATTTTTCATACCCATATAAATAACATCTCCGATTGTCATAATCTGAATGTCATCTGGATTTCCGTAGGATGATCCATTTACTGCGTTATACAGGCTTAAGATCCATTCCTTATGATTTCCATTTCCAAACAGAAAATTGAATAGCCGATCCTTATGTTCCCTGTTGATTACCGTCATACTGCCTGTCTCCCTTTAATAAACCTGATACCTGTCAGAATTTTCTTCGTTAAAAAAATTATAGCATGCCGTGTGCTGAATTTCTACCTGATTCCAATAATTTCATTTTATCCAGTTTCCAACTGGGAAACAATGATTGAAATGTTGATACTAATATCCGGACACAAAGCATTTCTGATAAATTTGTATAACCTGTTATCGAAAATGGAAATTATGAAAATTCAACATCCATTTAAATGATTTTCTTTTTTGTGGTTCATTATGTGAACCAATCTGTATATTTTTAAAATATGCAATCTGTAACCGTACGAAATCCACTTTCCTGATGGGCAGATAAGAATCCAGGTTCAGATATTTGCCATTTGGATTATAACTGTCAAATCCAAACACCTGTGAAAAATCCATAACGGCTTTATTCCGAAAAATTAAGGATGCACATACCTCATATAATGCTTTCCAAAGAAACCTATATTCCTAATCATTTATTTTTAGCTCCTTAACCGGGTTTTTTAAATTTAAAAATGAAGTTATAGTATAACCATCAACAAATTCAAAAAGAAGGAAGGCGGACCAAAACCTTACCAAACATAGCTGCTATTGTATTTCCAGTAATATGTGGATCTGTATGAATAATCATGGAGGAAAAACAGATGACTGAAACTAAAATTCCAGATATTGTAAACAAGGCTGACATG
>CAMWYJ010000076.1 GCA_947178445.1 uncultured Clostridium sp. | reverse complement strand
ATACCTGTTTGCATTTATCTGGCTTGTTCTGTTATGGCTGCTGATTCTCAAAACAGCTCTTCTGTTTTATCAAATATCAAAACCTGCCGGATATCTGATGCTTCCATATCTACTATGGGTAACTTTTGCAGGTTATTTAAACTTTGCCATCTATCTATTAAATTAGAGAGGACCAAAGACTATTATTCTGTGAATATACACTAACAAAAACAGCCATTGATACCCGTTTCCCCAGGAGAATTCGAATTTCAATGGCTGTTTTATTTTATACTCATAATATCCAAAGTTTTTGCCCATTCCCCAAACAACACTCTAAAATTCATGGGCGTTTCGTCGTTCATTTTAATGTATATCTTATCATCAAAATAATAACAGCAAGTGCCACCAACAGTTCTGTAATCGGCATTGCAAACCAGATAAAACCGGCCCCTGCCAAAGCAGGCAGTGCATAAATCAAAATCCCACTGACAACCATTCCCCTTGCAACAGAAACAAGGAAGGAGGCGCCCGGTTTCATTAATGACTGGAAGTAATAGGTCGAAAAAACATTCAGCGGCAATAACAAAAATGATATCCCATAGCTGCGCATAATGGATGGTGCAATTCGGCAGACAGATTCTGTTGGAGCCATGAAAACACGGATAAAACCATTGGGAACTGCCCAAATGGATATTGTCCATACAACACTGAAAAATGCCACTGTATACAGCGCATACCGAAGTGTCTCCTTTATCCGCCCCCAGTTGTGCGAGCCATAATTAACAGATAAAATTGGCTGTGCCGCCTGTCCTACACTATACGCACAACACTGTACAATCGTACTGACATTCACAATGACACCATAAACAGATAAGGCATCCGTCCCAAAATACCTTACAATCTGCCGGTTAAATATCATGGTCAAAAAGCCCATTGCCACATCAATAAAGAAAGTCGAAAATCCAACCACCAGAATCTGCCATGCCTTTTTTAAGAAAAATGACGGAAAAATGAAGCGCAAATTATTTTTATGCGTGAAAAAATGGGAAAGCATGACCGCGCAAGTAATGGCTGCCCCTATTGCGGTTGCTAATCCTGCGCCCTGTATCCCCATGTCCAAAGTAAAGACAAAAAAATAATCTCCAAAAATATTAAATATCCCACCAGTTAAAACCGCTACGGTTGCCAGCCCAGGAGCGTCATCATTTCGTAAAAATGCTGCCAGCATTTGATTAAACAGAAAGGCTGGAATTACAAATTTAATGGGAACAAGATACTTTTTTGCCAAAGGTAACAAAGTTTCCTCTGCGCCAAAAAGTGTCAACATTTCTGTATCAAAAAACAGGACAGCACCCCAACAAACTACTGCAAGGATTATAGTACCTATCAATGCTGCTGAAAAATATTCATTTTGCTCTTTTGTCTCGCCTTTTCCTTTTGCACTGCCAAGCAGCACAGAGCCACCGATTCCTGTTAAAAGCCCCAGACTGTATATTATATTCCAGATTGGGGCTACAACAGCAAGTGCAGCCGTGCCGCTTGGTCCCTGATACTGCCCCACCATCGCCATATCCACAATACCATAAACAGAACTAATCAACGCACTCCCAAAAGCCGCAGTTAAATATTTAAAATAAATACGCTTGACATTTCCAGATAACATATCCATTTTCTCATCTCCTTTGAAATCAAAAAAGAGCTGGTAAGAAAACAGGCATCTCAACCTGTTACCTTATCCAGCTCATCATTTCCTGACGAATGACTCACCCTCCGAGTAATCATTGGAATGATAACAAAACAAATGGAAATTGTCAAGCATATTGTGGTGTACATATAAGACTTGTATCAATGAATTTCTCAGAGAAATTTAGCAAGCACATGCTTGACAAGTTAACGGCATTCACATACAGTAATATTAATACTCTTAATTTTTGAGGAGAAATTTTTATGCCATGCATGGAATTGAACAGGCAGTCCAGGTCCTGCCATACGCTGCTTCTTAGACGGACTTCATGAAATGGAGGAGATTTGACATGAAAATTGATAATACGGAATTATTTACTCTGACACCCGTTCCCAGAGCCGTTCTTGCACTGGTCATACCGACCGTAATCAGCCAGCTCATCACCGTTGCCTACAACATGGCGGATACCTTTTTCATCGGACAGTTGGGAGACTCCAATCAGGTAGCAGCAGCTTCTCTTGCCCTGCCGCTGTTTTTGCTGACCACTGGAATGGCAAACCTTTTTGGCATCGGCGGAGCAAGTCTGATCTCTCGCTGTCTTGGAAGCGGGGACGGGGAGAAAGCACGGAAAACCTCTGCTTTCTGCATCTGGTCGGCAGGTCTTGCCGCATTTCTTTACGGTCTTATCATAATGTTATTTATGCCCTATATCCTGCCCACTGTGGGTACAGATTCGAACACCTTCGGTTTCTGTTACCAGTATTTGTTCTGGACAATTACCATCGGAGCAGTTCCTACAGTGATAAATGCGACACTGTCTCATCTCATCCGCGCCGAAGGATATTCCACCCAGGCCAGCTTGGGAGTTGCCCTGGGTGGTGGGTTGAACATTATTCTGGATCCGGTCTTTATTTTTGCATTTAAAATGGAAATTGAAGGTGCGGCTGTTGCAACCATGCTCTCCAATCTGATTGCCATGCTGTATTTTATAGCACTGATCCTGAAAAAACGGAAAATGCTCCATATCACTTTTGACCCCCGCTATTACACTCTTAGTAGCCATATCCCGGCAGAAGTACTGCTGGTTGGACTGCCAAGCTGTGCAATGAACCTAATGAGCGTTTTTTCCAACATCATAATGAACCGGCTGATGGTTTCCTACTGTAACGAGGCAGTAGCGGGAATCGGCATTGCCAAAAAGATAGATATGCTTGCCTTTGCCCTGGCTAACGGACTCTCTCAGGGAGTCCTTCCCCTGATTGGCTATAATTATTCGGCAAAGAATTTCAAACGGATGCGTTCCGCCATCAAAGTGACGCTGATTCTATGCCTGTCTGTGACCCTTTTGGCCGCAGCACTGCTATTTACCTGTGCTAACCCCATTGTAAAGGCTTTTATTGACGATGTGGAAACCATCCGTTATGGGAGCGTGTTCCAACGGATTATCTGCATCACCGGTCCCTTCACAGCAATCACTATGGTAATCATCACGATTTTTCAGTCTGTTGGGCAAAAGCTGAAACCACTGATTCTCTCCATGTTGCGCAAGGGTGGTCTGGATGTGCCTTTTATGCTTTTAATGAATGCACTGGCAGGAGTAAATGGCATTGCCTGGGCAACACCTATGGCAGACTGCTGTGCAATGCTGACAGGGATTATTCTGTTTGTTCCATTTTGGAAAAAGCTGCGTCTTGCAGAAAATGAATTTTCCTCTGATGACTGTCTACAGTCAGAAAAAACATAAAAATCCACCTTTAAAATCGCCTCGATTGGTGCCTGCACGGTGAGAACCCTGTAGCATTGACAAGCTTGCAAATCTCTCATTATTTCGATTTTTTATTGTTATTTCACTCTTACCCGAATCTTTTTAAACAAACCATTTTGGGCAACACAGTAAATATAACATGTTCCACGTTTTACTCCGGTGATAGCCCCCGTTTTTGACACCTTTGCAATAGATGGGTCAGCAGAGATATAACGTATCTTTTTTCTGGCTTTATTCAGTTTTTTTCCAGTTACTTTTACTTTCAGCTTAATCTTCTTTCCGCGTTTCACACTCAATGACGACTTCTTTACTTTCAATTTCACCGGATTACCATATTTCCCACCCTTTGTTGTGCTATAGGCAGGCACGGAATTGGAGATTATCACCCGTTTCCCTTCTATTATCTTATACGCTTCTACACGATATTTATATTGTGTTCCCTTCTTCAACTTTTTGTGTTTCCACTTGCAAACCTTTTTGCTGACTGTCTTTAACCTCTTATACTTGGCAGTAGCTTTTGCCCCATAAATATAATATCCATCCGCCAAGCTGACTGATTTCCAACGGATTGTCTGTGAAGTCTTGGTAGAAGACACCCATGCAAGGAGTAGTTCAGGATTCTTTGCTTTTTCTCCTGAAATGCCATGACCTTCCTCACCTGTCGGCTCTACTGTCGGTGTTACAGTTGGCTTCTCGGTCGGGTCTACAGTTGGTTTTTCAGCCGGAGCTTCAGTTGGTTTCTCAGTCATGTCTTCAGTCGGATTCTCAGTCGGAGCCTCAGTTGGTTTCTCAGTCGTGTCTTCAGTCGGATTCTCAGTCGAATCCTCGGTTGGTTTCTCGGTCGAATCTTCAGTTGATTCCTCGGTCGGATCCTCGGTTGTGCCTTCGGTCGGATCCTCAGATTCCTGACCGTCAGCATAGATGGATTCCTTAAAATCCTTCGTCTGGAATAAATATGCCCTGAATATCTCCGCTTTCAGGCGTTCTACCTGAGTCTTCTGTGCACGGATATTGTTAAATCCGTCTGATGTCACATTTACATTTACTAAATCGCTTTCCACAGCCTCTCTCATCAACTGCTGCAATATCTGAAAACTGCTGATTGTAACAGACTGATTCTTCCATGAAATGGTAACCGGCTTTAATTCCCCCACCTTGTCAATCCTTTTTTGGAACATAGCATTTTTGAAATCTGCCATTGTATTATATGTTTTGCCAAATATTTTCTTCAGTATATACGTATCTGATAATATGGTCTGGTCTGCTTTTGCAGCCTCTTTATACTGATTTGATATATAAGGCACCATACCATTATCATATCCGTATTCGGCAAGCAGTTCAAATGCCTGGCGACGTATCATGACATCACCGCTGACACCACTATCATTCTGCACTCCGGCATAGTTCGCACTGAACAGTGGCACAACATAGTAACCGTTGCTGTCCATAGTCCCTGTTGTCTTCAACCCATTCACCTCATAGCGGGATACAATAATACTATTACGAATCAGATCCTCTATGGTATTCAGCTCTTCCGCCTCATCCAGTGTTAATTCCCTTACGGAATCCAGATAATGTTTTGAGCCATCCTCTCCCTGATTGGTTCTCGTCTTTGTATCTTCAATCTGCTCCAGCTTATGAAACCACTTCTTTTTCTCTTCCGGTGTCTTTGAAAGCATAACCTCTGCTTCCGCATAATCCAGTGTATACACAACATCCAAAAGCCCGCTCATATAATCCTGCATATCCGTTTCATCCTGAAACCGGTCAGGAACTGCATTATGCAACCTCTCATTGTAGGTCAGTCGGTCATAGATCAGATTCAGATTAAATGCCGGAGGATCATTTGACTCATACGGCTCAAACATTCCTCTTGTATATACTTCTGACTGCATTCCATCTCTTGCTGCATACCCATTCAGCATCACTTTAGAAACCAGAAGATGGGTCAGTTCATGGGCATACGTCGCAAGCCCCCGCTCCGTTAAAGCTTTTGACAGATAATAACGCACGCCTTCGCCATCTGCCATGCCGTCTGCCATCATGTAAGGAGCATATAAATTCAGGGGTGCAAAAAATTCCCTGACACCTTTTGCAGCATCCTTGCCAAATTTGGCAGACCACTCTGTCTGTGCATTGACTGTCGGATTTGCATAAATCCGCAGACTGTCTTTCACAATACGGTTAGAAGAAAGCTGTCCTCGCACTTCGGGCTCAGCTATTCGATACCACAAATCAAGAAACTCCCTCTGCTGCCCGGCAACATGCTCCAAATCCTGCCGGAACTGCTCCCGCTTTTCCTCATAAAGGTCCGGAGCTGTATCCTTTAATTCCCTATCCACATAACAGTCTACAATACCATATGTAATCGTGGCGGCAGTGGCAATCACATAAATGCTGTCCTCTGATACTGTAAGCAGTGGAAGAATATGAGACTGTAATGCCGAATCCCCATACAGCCTGCTATATAAACCAGTATTCGCAGAAGAATTCCAGGAAGAGGGCTTCTCCACTATAAATGCACGGCTCTCATTCAAAAACCACTCATCCATTGACGTATCCGGAATCCACTTTTGCCTGTTTATCTCCAAAAAACTCCCCAGATTCATGGCACTGTAGCCCGTGACATCCCAGAATAATTTGTCATAACCAAATACATTTGCACTATTGGATACCTTTAATGTATCTCCTCCTGCACCCCCAATTTTAATCAGCCAGTCCAAAACATCTATCTGAGTCCCATATGTCTCTGGCTCATAGAGAAGGACATCCCGAATATTTTTCTCTCCCATATTGAAGTCATACAGTCTATCAATATAAGCAAGACCAAGCAGCAGTTTTTCTTTATTCTCCACTATTTTTTTTGTATAATACTCTGCCCCTTTATCCTCAGCACCAGCGGTATTATCGACCACCTTCTGAATGATCGTCCCAATTTGTCCCTGCATCTCTTCAAACGACTCTTCAAAGGACATAACCCGCACATTCTCCCTGTTCAGCTCCTTCTTGGCCTCATCATCGCTAATCTCTATAAAATTTCTTCCGTCCCGATTTGCGATCTCCAGCTTTTTGTTTGTCACCTCATATGAAAAATACCGTGAGGGCGCCAGCAATGCAGCTATCTGGTCATCACTCTCATAATCAACTGCCTTCAGAACCGCCTCTGTATCCTTGCTTACAGTCTCCCCACAACTGGCAGCCAAAGAAATATCCGAAGGAAATATCAGTACACACATTATCACAACTGCTGCTACTGCTATTCTTACTTTTCTCATCTGATGCCCTCCTTTATTATATTAGTCATGAGCAAAACTCACTATTTTCAAAATTTAGTTGTGCGATTTGTCTATATTGTGAGGCGGATGTTATCGAAAACAGAGTTTCGCAATTACCAATTTATTATATTATTATACACGATTTTACCAGACATGACTATCAGGATTTTTGATAAAACTATGTCATCCTTTCCACCATTTTACAGAGCTTTCTATGAATCACAGCAAACACGCAACCCTCTAATATCCTCTTAGAAGCTGTGAATCCTCCATTGATACACCTTCTTCCTCCCTACTATTGTTGTCAAGTAGCTTTGATGGCATAATAATACACCAGCTACTCTATATTGTTAAGTAGCTGGTGCGTAAAATAATCTACAAAATTTTAACAGCCCTCTATTTCTGCTCTAAATGTATTTTCTCTCCAATCATAACCGCCTTTGCATCCGTCCCATGTCCGATTTCCTTTGTAACCGCAACCGGCAAATCCTTTCCCACAAACCCTAAAAGCATTTCCTCTATTGCAGGCTTGCATTTTTCGGCTTCCATCTGGGTACAGGTTCCAAGCAGAACACCTGCTGCTTTATCAAAGGCACCTAACTGTTCTAGCTGGCATAGATAAGTCTCCATTTGCGGAACGGTTCCATGAAAACTTTCCAATAATAATATTTTGCCATTTAAATCCGGCATGTATTCTGTTCCTGCTAATTTTAAGAAGCACCTAATATTGCCACCTACTATAATCCCATGCATTTCTCTTTGCTGAATAAAAGAATAGTTTATATCAAACAAAGCATTTCCCTGTTTTCTCATTGTACTTTGAAAATCTGCAATCTGCTGTCTGCTATGGTCATATGTGAGATTTTTTATCTGGTAAAGAACGGATTTCTTTCCCGTTTTTGCATAAATTGCATTTAAAACCGTGGTTAAGTCACTATAGCCCCAGAATCGTTTTTTACTATTTGCAATGACCTCATAATCCAGATAAGGCAATATTCCATTTGCGACATCACCTCCTGAGATATCAAATATATCTTCTATCTCATCATTCATATAAAAATCCATGAGTGCCTTTGCACGTTCTTTTTTTGTTCCACTGAAAATACTTTCTGTTTCATAAATATAATCACTAAACACCGGCTGGTATCCCATACGCTGCAACGTGTCTTCCATGCATTTGATATTTTCACGGTATTCTCGTTTTTGTCCATTCGAACAACAGACAATTCCAATCTTCTCTCTATACTCCATCTTCATAACTCCTCTGTATCTCTCCCTGCTTTAACTCCTGTATTTCTGTTATTTTTCATAGTCCACAAAAATAACTTACGCTCAAGCTTCATGAAACTGATCCTTTCCCACCATGCACAAAGGGCACTGGAAATCCTCCGGCACATCCTCCCATTTTGTTCCCGGCTCAATTCCACTTTCCGGGCATCCCTTCTCCTCATCATAAACCCATTCGCAAACATCACAAACATACTTCATACATTTTACCTCCATTATTTGTAACCAATTTTGCTCTGCAATTCCCGTCTCGTAAATTTTCATAATCTACTTTACACTACCTAATCACAATTCTCAATTTACTACAAAAGCGGATGCTCTGCTCTCGCTTTCAGCCGTTCCCATCTTCTGTCAACCTCACCCTGAATCTCTGCCACAATGTCCTGATATGGTTCTTTCGCAAGATGCTTTGTTCTCCCCATCATAGTAAGCCAGTCAAGCACTGGTATCTTTTTCTTCATTTTCTCCGGATTATAGTTCAAAGACGTGATACCGTTTTCAATCTCAAACAATGGAAAATAACAACTGTCCACAGCGGCGGCAATCACTTTACGCTCTGTGTTCGGCTTATCATTCCAATTGAGCGGACAGGCAGACAATGCCTTGATATAGGCAGTTCCATATTCATTGGCATAAAGCTTTGCCTTTGCCGCTTTTTTGATAAAATCTGCCGGATTGGATTCCGCTACCGTTGCCACATACGGCAGATTGGTTGCCGCCATCAGCATAGGCGAATCCTTGTGGAAAAACCGTTTTCCATACTGCTTTTCTCCCACATGCGAGGTTGCACTCTTTGCGCCCTTTGGCGTTGAATAAGACAACTGATAGCCAGTATTCATATATCCACCGTTATCATATTCAAAAATAATCAGATGCTCATTGCGGATTGCGGTTCCAAGGGCAGAACCCATACCGATATCCATTCCACCATCGCCGCTGACCATAATAAATGTGATTTCACCTTTTGGATACTCCCCCCGTGCCTGCCTTTCGTGAAACATTTCCACTAAGCCCGACAGTGTTGCAGCACCATTCTGGAAAAGATTATGGATATATGGCACCTTAAATGCAGTCTTTGGATAAGCAGTGGTTACCACCATACCACAGCCAGTCTGAAATAGCAAGACGACATTTCCTTCAATTCCCTTTAACAGCAGATTGACATTTACCGGAATTCCACAGCCAGGGCAGGCACCGTGACCGGGAGCTAACCGCTTTGGCATTACAGTTACCTCATTGATTCTTCCTCCCTGCACCGTTGCCCTGTCACAGATGAGATTCACAAAATTCTCCGTTTCATCCCCCTCTGGCTTTTGCACCTTTATGGATTCCCGTGTCACCTCAGCACTTGTACAGCCCGGTGTTGCCCCTTCCTCTGTAATCGGAGCAAAATAATCCGCTGCCTGAAACGCTTCGTTACCAGGGTATATTCCCGTATAGTCAAATTTCTTGACACTCTCCTCATATCCTAACAGCAGCATTTCCTTTGCATCTGCCTCATAGAAATCTCTTCCACCTAAACCATAAATCCTTGTAATCACCCTGCACTTTTCCTGTTTTCCCTGCAGCATTGCCCTTAACTCAAGGGAGAGATTGCCGCCCTTCGCCCCGTAGCTGTCCTGGCGGTCTGCCACAATAATCGTATCCGCATTTTTGCAGATTTCAAAAAGCTCCTTGGCAGGATAAGGCCGTAACAGCTTTGTGGTGAACACACCCACCTTCCGACCTTCTTTTCGAAGCTTATCCACTGCAACCTTAGCAGTATGATAAGCAGAGCCTAAAATAAACAGCAGTACCTCGGCATCCTCTGTCTGATATCCCTGCACCATCCCATACTGCCTGCCCGATAATCCATAAAACTCCTCAAAAATCTCCGGTAGTGCCTTAAGCGCCTGTTCCATCGCCATGTGTAGCTGATATTTATTATTCAAAATATCCGGTTCATTCATATAAGAACCAATGGATACAGGATGCTCCAAATCCAGTGCGGAATACTCTGCCTCATATCTGCCAATAAATTCCTGTACGGTTTTGTCATCTGCAAACACCATACTGTTCCGTTTCTGATGGCTGGTAAAAAATCCGTCAAATCCAATGATAGCAGGAAGCCTGACCTGTTCTGCCAGCTTTAATGCACAAAGATTAAAATCATATACCTCCTGGGGCGTATTGGCAAACAAAATCAGCCATCCTGTATTTAAGGTATACATGATATCACTATGGTCTCCCTTGATACAAAGCGGCCCAGATACCGTGCGGCATGCAACATTCATTACCATTGGAAATCTCGTTCCGGACTGTACCGGAAGCTGTTCAAGGGCATACAAAAGACCATTTGCACTGGTGGCATTAAACACTCTTCCCCCTCCAGCAGAAGCACCATAGCAGATACCCGCTGCACTGTGCTCACCCTCTGCCGCAATCAGGGAAATATCATGTTCCCCGTCCGCTTTCATCTGATCCAAAAGCTCTGCAATCTGCGTAGAAGGCGTAATCGGATAATAACCCATTACGTGGTAATTAATCTGTTTGGCTGCATATGCTGCCAATTCATTTCCACTTTCAAATAAAACCTGCTGTTCTCTCATACACCACACCTCCTGCTGCAATATTCCGATGCTGTCACCAAGACTTTTTTGATTTCTCCCATCACATCAGCCCTCCATCCACTCTGTTTTCTGTCAAATAGGACTCACTGGTTACATAGGAATTGGCTCCAACCTCATCATACTCCATACGTTCAGGCAACAAATCCTGGTTTTGCATGGCAAATTCCGGATTTGGATGCTCACGCTCCACTCCCATTACTAACGCATTTGTCGGACATACATCCACACAGCGCAGGCATCCCTTGCAATGATTGTAATCCAGTCCCATATTTACCATTGCTTCCTTTCCCTTATACTCCCCCTTTGCAAACTGAAATACCATATCCGGGCATGTCGTATCACACAGACCACAGTTAATACAGCGCTCTTTGATAAATAAAGGAATATATCCTTCTCTGGAGGCAGAAAGATTATTTGACACAGTGGAGCCAAAACAGGGATTTACACCGCCATAGGGTGCATTGGCATAGCCCCACTCATTACAGACCTCCCGGTATGGAACATACTCAAATTCTGCCGGAGCAAACTGTCTACTCGTAATCTCCTCATACCCTCTCTTAATTCCGGTCAAATTCGCTTCAAGCAAGGCTGGATATTTCTTTCCAATCGTCTCCCTTGCAATTGTAAGCGCTGCCTCTAGCGGGATAAATCCCGACACTTTTGCAATCGCACCTAACATTACCATATTGATCCTGGTTTTGGATTCCATCGCAATCTTAAGAGCATCTACACAGTAAATGGTTCCTGCATAGAGCTTAAGCCTCTTACGGATTTCCTCCGGGGATGCATCCGTATTGATCACAATATTGGTATTCTCTGTCACTCCTGCAGTCACTGCACTTTTTCCTATCATTGCTTCATGGAACAGACCAAGAATATGTGGTGTTTCTACCGGCGAATTAATTCCAAGCTCTGTATCCTTATCGCTGTACCGTATAAATGCTTTCACTGGTGATCCCCTCTTCTCGGAACCATAACTGGAAAAGCTGGCAGCGTTTAAATCCATATAAACCGCTCCCAGCTCTCCTAACATCTTTCCGCAAAGATTGGCACCAAGTCCGCCAATACTTTCCAGACGAATTTCATAATATCCATTTTCATTTGTTTTTGGTAATACAATCTGACCTTCCATACTAAAAACCTCTTTCCCTCTTTGCCTTCTAAATCTATATCGGCAAAGCATATCCTCTGGCTACTTATTAATAATACATAGTATGGAAATTATTTCTCAAATTATACTTTTTTACTTTATATTTTCCCTGTCCTCTCTCTTTTATTTCACATATTTAGGTGATTACAAAACTCTCTTTCTCGTGTATAATATATATTCAGGAATGACAGTCCGCTTATCTAATAGAGCAAAATACATCGCCTCCTTGTAAAAAAAATAGAGATGAGCAAAACTCACTATTTCCAAAATTTAGGTGTGTAATATAGACAATGTCATAAGCAGAGTGCTTTGGAGCCGCTGGTGCTTAGCGAGGTGTTTTCGAGCTTAGCACCATTGCG
>CAMWYJ010000075.1 GCA_947178445.1 uncultured Clostridium sp. | reverse complement strand
ACAGTATCCGCAGCCCTGCGGCAGATTAGGGAGAAGGACTACCAGGCATCCCTGGCGGCAAAGGGGATTCCTGAGGAACGCATACGGAAATATGGATTTGCCTTTTGTGGGAAAGAAGTGCTGATCGGTACTGCGGAGGCATAAATGCAGTTATATCGGACCTTCTGCCATTAGAGAGGCTATTGCTTTCTATGTATCAACAATTGATGTATATTACTTGTGAGTTGTTACCAAACTTAAATTCGGCAAGTAGCCGATAACGGCATATTTTGCCAACTGGACGTTCCTAATTTAATGAAATCCCAGTTGGCAAAATACGCAATTCAGGTGTACTTTATTAGTCCCATACAAACTTTATTAGATATATTTATACATTTTTTTGCTTCTTATTTGGTATGAGTCTGATTGACAGGGATTGATTTGCGCATGGTCTTGGTTACTTTTTTCAAGTTATCAACATGCTGTCCTCTCCTGACAAATATAAGTAACACATTTTTGAACACCTGGCCTGCCAGATAAATACATGCAAGGCTTGCTGCCACTCCGATTTCGGAAATCATATAGTTAATCAGTTCAACTGCAAAGACTCCTATCAGATTAGCCATAATATTAGAAAGCGCTGCGCCTACACATCCCATAATCTGTTTTTCTGACTCATTTGCGTTTGCGTAATAAATTCTCAATGCATTAACAACTTCTCTCAACATCATTTTATCCTCCTTATATTTTATTGTAATATGTAGTTTTGGATAGCACCGTTGATATTTGGTACATTTATATTTTCCCATAAAAATATGCTTTTGTACTTGCCTTCATGGCAAATATATTTTCTCTGGCTTTTTCTCTATACTGACTAACGATTAGATTTTCCTTTTCGCACAGCGCATGTTGCCTGATTATGCGACATGTGTTGTGCGAAAATTGGAAAATCGTAAGCGTATGTCAGTATAAATGCCGGAAGAAACCTGCCAGATAGACAGTGCCATTTTCCTGAAATATATGGCAGTCATCTTCTGCTAAAACAATAAAATCCCTTTTCCCATCCTCAAAAGCTTTCATATTTTCTTTCGAAACAATTATCTGGTCACTCCGGGAAATATCCCTTTTGGCCAAACAGGCAGGAAAGTATTCTTTTATAAATATGGTTTTCTGGCTGATATAATTGAACGCTCCATACATAATATAATTATTGGTTCTTCTCCTTACGGCACCTAATTGATACTGAATTCCGTTAAGAAGTGTACCCTCCTCCAGCACGTCGGGCTCGGAAATGCCTGCAGGATTATGTCCACAAATCGGGCAGATCATCTCATCACGTAATTCTACAAGGCAGCTGGAACAAAAAAATTTTTCTCCTATATTCATTTGTTTTCTCCTTCCCTGGATTTGCATAATTAATTTACTGTGACGTTATCGATTGATTTTTATTATGCCATGGGGAGAGCTGTTTATTGTTGCCCTGAGGGCAAGGATTGCTTATCTTGACGTTTTATAGAGTTTATAGTATGATAGTAAAAAGTTTAAATATGTAGCATTCAAATACACATTAAGGAGATTATTATATGTCTGACCCTCGAAATACCTCTTCCAGTTCTCCCACTACATATGCTGCCGGGCTCATTGCCAGGGGATATACTCCAGATGAGGTTGCGGAGATCATGAGGCGTGAAAAAATAATTTTTCCCACCATTTCCAGTGTTTTAAATGAAATGATGGGAGCAAAGGGATTGAATATGGAAGATGTGGCCGGAAGAGCTGATATTGATCCGGCTACAATATATCGTTTTATGAGCAAAAAGCGAAATCCTTCCAGAAATGCACTTATTCGTATAGCTATGGGAATGGAGCTGTCACTGGAGGAAACCCAAATACTGCTTAAAAGCGGTAATTGCGCTGCCCTCAGTGCCAGCCGTGAACGCGATCTTGAAATTATGAATGGCATTATCAAGAAAAAATATTATATTGATGTAAATGAAGCACTTAAGAAAAAGAATCTGCCCGATCTTGACGGAAGAGGGTAAACATTAACATACTATGGTGCTTCAAAAGTTTTTGGAGAAATGCTTCTTGTTGCTGCCAAAGGATCCTCTTTTGTCGTTATAACATTTAGCACTTCTAAGATATCTTCTTCGTTTGCCCTAAGTACAGTAAATGTCCAAGGGCCAGATTTATTGGCTTTTTTTAATGTGGTGATATCATCATTGCTTTTTAGATTTATTCCGTCTACCGCAACGATAATATCCCCTGCTTTCAAAGTTGGATGATCTGCAAAATTCTCAAAAAACGCAATTGGCGCGCCGGCGGAATATCCCAAATCCGCGGCCTGCGCAAGAAATAATCTGGTCGAATGGGCAATCAATACATCATAATCTTCTCCGGCAGCTTCATAAGCGTCAAGACAGGCATAGGCAAGATCATCCAGGCCATAGCCAAGTGCATATTGAAACTGAGGCCAATAATGGTCACATACATCTCCTTCTACCGGAGTGACGTCTTTAATAATTTTCTCATATGAAAAGATCGGCGTAGGCGATGTATACTCAAATGATGTATCCTTATTATCCCTGTCAATCCGATTATCCTCTATTTCTTCAAACCGTATACCATACTCTGTAGCATATACCTGGGCAGTAGACCCTCTGTAGCCGTGAATTGTAACATCCGGGCTGTCGCTGAATAGATATCCATTGTAATTTTGCTCAAGATACATTTTATCAGACATGACGTTCCCATCTACTATTCCCTGATACTCGACATGCTGCACCGCTGGCCACTCATAATCCAATTCGACATCATCGGAATAAATCCAGATATCCTTCAGGTTAGTACAATTCATAAATGTTGATTTGCTGATCTGGTATACAGTCTGAGGAATGACTACGCTTTCCAGATTTTTACATTCCGCAAAGGTTCCCCACAGAACACGCACACCGTTTTCAAGCACAACATCTTTTAATTCCTCACATCCATAAAAGGCTGTTCTGCATTTCACGACATTCCCTGGAACAACGACAGATACCAACCCTGTTCCGGCAAATACATCATTTTCCAATATCACAAGAGATGTGGGAATGTCAACCTGTGAGATATATTTACAGTTTTCAAATGCACCATCACCTATGATTTTCAGTGTATCTGGAAGAGTTATCTTTTTCAATTTGTCACAAGACGCGAAAGATGCCCCTCCGAGTTCTGTCAGTCCCTCCGGCAGATTCACCTCCGCAAGATTCTTACATCCCCAAAATGCAAAAGAATCAATACTCTTCAGTGTATCCGGGAACTCTATACTTTCAAGATATTCATTTGCGTAAAAACTGCTTGTTGCAATACTTTCAACAAATTCAGGCAGAATAACTTTCCTGCTCTTAAGCTTTTGTGCGTCAAGAATCCGTTTCACAGTGATTTCCTTAAAATATGTTGGAAGTTCCGCAATTTCACTTTCCTGGACATCTTCTTTAACCATTAAATTACCACTTGAGCTGACCAAAATATTTCTATCATAGTCACTCATGCTGTAAAATTCATATTTATACTTTTGCGCAAAATAGTCAGCATAAGTGTCAGATCCGCCAACCAGGACAAGCGAGTTAGAGCACCCGCTGAATGCCGAAGGGGGCATAAAGGCAAGCGAATCCGGCAAAAATATCGTTTTCAGGGATGCACAATCCATAAATGCAAATTTGTTTATTATTTTAATATCAGAAGGAAGTTCCAGTTGTTCTAATTTATCACATTTGCTAAAGGCCAGAGCTCCAACCTCCGTAATACCTTTTGGAATTTCAATATTACAAAGCGCCGTATCACCTTCGAAACAGCCGTTTGGAATGATACCTATATTTGGTGAAAGGCTTACCGTATCCAGTTTTATGCAGGTGGAAAAAGCACCGTCACCTATCTCCGCCACGGACTCCGGCAAGTGAATCTCCTTCAAAAATGACTGTGAAAAGGCATTTTTTCCGATACTGTTCAATGAATCCGGCAGTTCAATTTCTGAGATTTGCATCTGATAAAGCGCATAATCCCCTATTGATTCCAGATAGTCCGGCAATATAATACTGTGGATTCCTTTTGGAAAGACTGATTCATTCTGAACATATGATGCTATTTCAGTAACGGGTTTATTGTCTATATAATCCGGAACCCGGGCATTTTCCTGCAGGGTTTCATATTTAAGAAGTGTGATTCCTGTTTCATTTTCAGTAATTTGGATATGGGCAAAGTTCAATCCCTGTTCTTCCGCAAGCCTGGCGGCTGTACTATCCAAATCTCCTACTAAGAGCAGCCTTTCTGAAGTGCCGGCAAAGGTATGTGCATCTATGGAAACAAGGCTGTTGGGAACTGATATCATCTGTAATTCACTACAATTTCCAAATGCCTGCGACGCCAGCGTTTCCACGCCTTCGCTCAGTGTAACCGTATTAAGGTTTGCGCAGTCATTAAAAGCAAACTCCTCAATTGAATTTACTGTTGAAGGTATGGTAACGGTAACCAGTTCCTTATTCCCCTGAAAAGCGCTTGAATCAATCTGGGTCACGGAAATACCCAGACGATGTTCCGGCAAATCCAGCACATCCTTTGTCCCGCTGTATCCTACTATATGAAAACCTTCTGCCTGAAGAGAATATCGGACACCGTTGCCCAGGTAAAACCCATATGTAAAATTTACTGTAGCGAGAACACTGAGCAGAGAAATAACCGCCATGGTACTTACCGCTTTGATCATGAATCTGCGGCGGCGTTTCACTTCTTCCGGCATGGGCAGATGATACAGTACCGAACGGTATATATCCATATTCTGGATTCGTTTCCCCGGCTGCGGAATCATACCGTCCATAATAGCTTTTATCTGCCATCTTTTCAACTGCACTTTCTGTGCCGACAGTGGCTTTAGCGAATCCTTACCTGTACGGGTTATTGCGTCTGCCGGATATTCGCCACTGACCAGATAATATAATGTGGCGCTCAGGGCATAAACATCTGTCCAGGGACCTTGCGCCCCGTTTTCATCATACTGTTCCGGGGGTGCAAATTTCCGATTATAGATAACAGTCATGTCTTTGCCCTGCGCCCTTCGTTCTTCAGATACGGCAGCCCCAAAATCAATCAACTTTAATGTTCCATCGTCCTGAACCATAATATTGCCTGGACTGATATCCCTGTGAATAATGCCCTGGGCATGCACCAGAATAAGGGAGTCAATTAATTCACGCAGCATAAGAATCAATTTCTTAGGTTCAACTTTATTGTCTTGGACATATTTCTCCAGTGTGACGCCCCTGACATATTCCATAACAATATAAGCGGTATTGTTATCTTCAAACCAATCAAGTACCGCCACAACATTTTTTACATTTTGAAGGGAGCTTAGCACCCTTGCTTCCCGGCTGAAGCGCAGCTGGCCGACCTGAAACAGATTTTGCTGTTCCGGTGTCACAATCACATCGTCACTTTCGGATACGTCTCTCTCGCAAATATTCTGCAGAAAATACTCTTTGATTGCAACCGGCTGCGACAAGGTATAATCCCAGGCGGCATATGTGATACCGAATCCTCCCATCCCGATTACGGCCCCCAGCTGATACCGTCCATTCTGCAATAATGTTCCTTCTTCCAAAACACTGTGGCCAACAATTTGATTTGGATCATATCCGCAATGACGGCATATCCCTTCACTTTCTAATTCCCGCATACACCGGGAACAATAGAATTTTTCTCCTATGTTCATGTAATCTCACTCCTCCAAATTAATTCATTTGTTCTTAACATAGAAATGAATTAATTTTTCTTTAATTGTTATTGTAGTTTTAAAAAATATAAAAGTCAATCTTTAACTTTGTTCGACAGAAATGGTTGCCTTTCACACTCTGGTCAGGAAAGTAATTATCCTGTTTAAATACCTCACCAAATATAGTATAATAAAGGCATATCAAAAGTGAAATGTACGAGGAGCATTTTTCTGATCTTGACCGGCAAAATCAATGTAGTTCGAGATACTGCATGCGATTTACAGCCTAAAGAAGGTTGTAAGGGCAGGGAGGTCTTATAGGCGGTAAAGTGATATGTATGAAAATAAAGTTAAGTGGTGTCCTATTTGTAATCAAGGATGGATTGAAATTGTAAAAGATGTTAATTCGGGCGAGTTATTCTGTTGTTGCTCAGAGTGTGAGAATGAGTGGAATGATCCAGGAGATATTACGAAGGAATCATGTAATAGAAATTATATATATGGACAGATATGTGAGCCAGATGAAAGTGAGATTGATTCTAAAGGCTGGTCAAAATATATTATTTGAACATTAATATTTCATCCTACAAGAACCAAAAAGCAATTTTACTGTTAAATATTTAGAAAATAGGGGAATTCAGTGATTCAGTGCTATATTAAAGCCATAGCAGCACAAACTGGACAAGACGAAGTCACTTTATTTTATGAATTATGCGATTTGTTCTTTGATGATTATATAAGCAAGAACAGATATTTCCGTGAAGAGAATTATTTATAACATCAACAGGCGATACAGAGGGCTGGAGAATATTTGAATGTGGGAAGGAAAAACCACATTTGGCTGCCGGAGGACTGGGGGTTAGCTTTGAGTAATAGATAGACAAAGCAGTAACGGCATAAAGCAGTTTACATATGACGGGCAGGGCGGTATAGTAGTATAGTAGAAGAAGAAAATTCCATAATAATTCGGCATATGAGGATGCTTAGGAGAAAGTAAGAAATATGCCATGTGAGGAAATAGTTGAAACATTATGGATGCAAAAAATGAAGGGCGAGAAACACAACCGGAGAAGTGAAGGAGAAAAGCTGCAAATGAGAGATTATATTACGAAGCTATATGAGGCGCTGGAAAATTATGATTGCGAGCAAGTTGGAAAGATATATTTTGGAGTGAGGGATGATAATATATCGGTTGGTGAAGAGGATATTGTGCCTCTGTGTAAAATGTTTACTTATGATTTCCAAGAAACGGAGCCGGTAAACGACCAGTTGATTGTAAAAATTACATTTCATATTATTGATAGGTGCGGCATGGAAACAGGGCTGCAAGAATTAGTAAAAGGGCTAATGGAAATATATGACAGGAGCATAGCGAATTATGGGAATAAAAAGCTGCCTGGTAATACATATGAAGGCCTTATGGATTATATAAAAGAATATGTAAATACTTTCATAGCCTCTTATAGTGACGAGGATATGGTTCTGCTTGGCGAGCTGATTAAAACAAATACATCCTTAAGCTTTAAGGACAGATTACTGGAAATTGTAGAGAAAGATCTGGGGGATTATGAGGATGAATATCTGAGGAAAGTGAGGCGGATTACAGAGGATATTGTAAGAAGGGGGAAACTGCTTATAGAAAACATCAAACAGTAATTTTGCATCAAAAAAGACGGATGCCCAAGGACTATACTTAAAATTCTGTTAGAACAGTCTGGCAGAACCCAGTTCAACACTTTTTGCAAGATATTGATTAGGAGATTGAAATGATAGGAAAGTCAGGGTTTACTTGTATTTTTTACCTGTTGATATGCTTCCTTTTAGTGAGGTCTGGATTGGTGACATATAATAAGGAACAAGACTATAGCTATTCTACGTATAATCTCAGTAGTGAGGAATATGATAGCGATGAATTATTTTTTACATCCAGATCGGCATACAATTACACTATTAAGAAATTCTCCATTTCAGACCAGAAAATCACAGAATATGGAGTTGACAAATTGATAAATGAGTATGCGGTATGTGATGAATATCTGTTTTTCTCCACTAACGGCGAGACCAAGGATGAGCCCCAAAGAATCTGGAAGTATGACCGCTTATTAGAGACTTATGAAGTATTACTGGAAGTGCCCAAATGTGTATTTTTGGAGGTGTGTGAAGGATTTTTGCTTTGGGGAGACGGATATGATATTTACGTTGTACCTGTAGATGGAAATCCTGAGGAGGACAGCATCAGCATTCTGGAACTTTTTGGGGAGGATGGTCTGGATTCCGAAGGCTCTGGGGAAGTTAGTTTTCTGGGCTGGAAAATCCGGCGATATCCAAATGGCGAGAACCATTGGTCATGGGATATCACGGATCAGCAGACAGGAAATATTTTAGTGGGCGGCATATATGACCACCGCCAGCTGCTTTATGTGGATGATGTGAAAGTTGAGTTTTCCAGAAACGTTAGTAGTACAGATTCATATTTCAATTATCGAAGAGATGGAGAGGACGACTGGCATGAAATTCGCTGCCTGGGTGGGGGGAAGTACAATCTTTCATATCTGGATACTTCGTGCATGGTGTTGGAAAATAATATGATAGTGGCCATGCTCACCGTAGCCAGCGGTTCACAAGTCGGACGGGGGCTGTCTCAGTATAATACGCAAAGCGATATATTATTTGTGATTAATCTGGATACGGATACCAGTAGCATTATTTTTGATACCCAAAATAATAAAACCCGAATTATTGGATATAGGAAGGGCGTACTGTACCTTTTGGAAAATGATGTAATATATCGAAAAAAATTGAGAATCGGGGGAAAGGAAAAACTGTATGACTTTGAGGAAGAGGGATGGGAATTATATAAGGAAAATGATGAACATGAAAAGATTCACAAGAGTATCTTTTTTCAATGGCAGGGGAATAATTTGATTATGTGGACGGATTACGAATACATGAGGAGCATTAACGTTTCCGACCAGATAACCAGCCCATGAGACTGTACACGAATCCGGATGGCAGATAAAATCTCAAGGGAGTTGTTTGAAGTTAAATATACCGATCGGTTTTCCAGTCACACATGATAGTCAGTGCGGAATCGAACTGGCCTAATCAGCAGATACAGGATAATTGTTTCGATATTTCAATATTGCAAAGCATGATATGGATATGACGGAGTAGATAAAGGGATAAGCATGAAGAATCGAACGAGTAAAGTAGGGATAAAGATCGGATCTGGCCAGGAGATGTCCCCAAGCATAAGAATTGCAAGAAAATACTGTGATTTGCCGATTAATCAGATAATGGATTGTATATTAAATAATAAGTATGTCTTTGAAGGCAGCTATATTAATGAGGAAGATATTACATTAATTATTAAAATGTATAATGAATTATGTGAGAACAGAATTAAAGCGGAGTTATTTGAACACGATAGAAAGGCTAATATTGATTTTTTTGAAAATCTCGTAAAAATGTATCATGATATTGGCACAGAGATAGGTGATAGAATAGATGAAGAATGCGACCTGCCGCCGAATTAGATAAGGAGAGTGTGAATAGATTGAATACAATAAATTTCACAAATGAGGTTTGGAATAGACCGGAGAATCTTAAATTAAAAGAGCTCGTTAGGAAATTTAAGTTAAATCCATATGTGCCATCAGATGTTTTTGGGGAAATCACAGATTTAATATGGGATGCAGGGACATGTTATCCCATGTTTTTTGTGGTAATACCACATTTGATTGAGATTGCTTCCAGGTTGAAAATTGATGAGTCAAAGGAACTGTGGGCTTATCTGGGAGATTGGGTATCTACTCATGAAAAATACCGGGAGGGAATCACAGAGGATGTGCTAAAATGTTTTGACCTCTCGCTGCAATTTGCTGAAAAAGCCTGTATAGAGCAGATTACTTCCGTAGAAAAACTGGATGATACAGACGCGCAGTATTTATATGCCAGTTTATTTGCATTTGTAAAGCACAGGCTGGGTTATATGACGATGGGCGGATATATGGATGCCTGGGAAGGGACATCTGTTGCAGAATGTCCCCGGGGTCATTTAAACGATGTGACAGTCTATAATTCTGGCATTGCAGCCTATGAAGAAGAGGAAAAACCATGTAATATTAAAGAGGTTGAGACAATGGACATTGTCCTGGAAAAGCGGAAAGATAATGAGTGGAGACGTTTTGAAAAAAGAATACAGCAGGAAATAGATAATAAAAAAACAGGCAAAGAAGTAAAATCTCATCTGGAATTATCAAAATATATAATAGAGAGAGGCGTGGACTCCCAGTTGCCCATGAGATATGCGTTTTCTTTATATGGGAGTCTGCTGTATTGCAATGGTTCGATTGATGCGGGCATACGGGTTTTTCACGGTTTAGACGAAATAACGTGCGCAGAGTGTGGAGAAAAATTTGTTTTTGCTGATGGCTGGTGTGAGGACAGATGGTTCTGAGATTCTTGCCAGAATGGCCGAGAACATGGAGATTGCCGCACTGAATGAAAGGTAAGTGATATTATGATTAATGGCCCCTGGGAAAGTGTACCGTCAGAATGCATTGAAAAATGGAGGACCATTTTTGCGGAAAACAGAGAGGGCTTCGACTTATCAACAAGCTGTCCAATATGTCATAATATGGAATTACATAGATTTTACCAGATAGGGAGGAGACCGAAATCACCAGTGGATTCAGGTCAATATACTGCAAAAGGATCTGAATGGCAATGGTGTAGTTATTGTAGAGTTTTTGAACATGAAGAAGTTTTAGTGCCTGATTGGTGGGTCCCAAATCTGGAAATTGACGGCAGAAAGCTCACTGCAATACCGGAGATCCTGGATATGGCATTTCGCAATGAGGAAAAAGTAAATAAGTGGAACTGCGTTCCTGACCAGTTTCTTGAAACGTGGAATAAGGTATTTAGCGAGAATGCATGCAAGACGATCATAGAAGATAATTGTCCTATATGTACCAGGAGAAGTTTGCGCCAGTATTATACGCTTGATATGCCAGGACAAATGAAATATAAGAGGAAATTCTATAAGGGGAAAGGGGCGCATTGGGAGTGGTGTGCAACATGCTTTCACTATAGGTTTAGCTGTCTGACCCCTGTCCCCCTGGACTGGAATTGCGAACTCAGCATAGATACATGGAATTTAATGGTAATACCAGAGCCCATAAATGAGAAAATGCGTCTGAATGGCTGTATCTAAAGTATTCCCCCTAAAAAGGGAGGATGCCAAGGGAATTGCTTCCCTTGGCATTATTATGAAAAAGTTTTATTGTTAAACAGATAACTGTGTCTTTCGGTGTTTTTCTTTTGTTTGATTATAGTATATGGGATAGAAATGTACAAATCATGATTAGGATTTGAAAAAAAATTAAAGGTTTTGTAAACAAACTATGAACAAAGGGCAGTTATCTTTCGACTGGCTTTTCCGGCTCCGGATATTTCCCAAAAACAATCCACGGCGACGCAAACGACAAAATTGACACATTTACAACCAAAATTAACATGGGAGTGGCAAAGAAACATGAGGTATAATAAATAAAACGCCTTGCATTTGACTCTTCCGAACAGAATATGAACTGAAGCGCAGGGGATCAGGGTGTAATAAAATATACATTATATTTCAAAAAGAGGAAAGACGCTTATGATCATGAAAATAGCAGTCTGTGATGACTGTATGGAGGATGCCCTGTCTCTCAAAAGATTTCTGGGAGGGCATGAGGTCAGAGTGTACTATGATGCAGACAGTCTTCTTGCAGACGTAGAAGAAAATAAAATGCAGTATGATCTGTATCTGTTGGACATTTTCATAGAAGAATCCATAAACGGGATCAGGCTGGCGGAAAAAATCCGAGGGACGCAGGAAGAAGCTGTCATCTGCTTTATCTCGTCCAGCGATGATTTTTACAGGGAGGCGTATGACCTCTATGCGGTTCAGTACCTGTTAAAGCCCGTACAGGAGGAGGCAGTGAAAAAACTTCTTGACAAGGTATCAAAAAATCTTGTCAGAGACAGGGAACAGAAGCTCTCCTTTCAGTCCCGCGGACAGACAGGGAGCATCTCCTACGGAAAGATTTTGTATATCAGCAGTATGGAACATACAATTTCTATCTACTGCACAGATGGTACGGTGCATGAATGCAAAGGCAAGTTAAATGAACTGGCGATGCGGGTATGTGGGAATATATTCATGCGCTGCCACCAGAGCTTTCTTGTCAATATGTATCATGTAGACAGTATAAACGGCATGGAACTGACAGTTGCCGGAGCACGGATTCCGATATCCAGACGGTACTGTGCAGAGGTAAAAGAGCGGTATCAGGAGATACTGTTTGAGGAGATGGGGTGACTGGATGACAATGCTTCGCGATCTGTCCATATTTTGGGCCATGTTCCATGTGATTTTCCTTTTTCTGATGCTGTTCCGGTCACGTTTTACCAAGATAAAGACCATACTGGCGGCGGGAACCGGCATGGGGTTTCTGATGGCGGCAAACGGTGCAATACTGATTATATATGGCATCGATACACTGTCAAAAGCGTTTCTTTTTACCTGTTCCATTCCCAGCTTTATCTTTTTCTATGTCATGAGCACAGCTAAAAGGTTGCGATTCATGATTACATTCTGTCTGGCAGATACCACATGCAT
>CAMWYJ010000074.1 GCA_947178445.1 uncultured Clostridium sp. | reverse complement strand
CCCGATACTCGTGACACTGTTCGGGATGGTAATGCTGGTCAAATCTCTACAGTATTGAAATGCACTCTCCCCGATAACGGTTACATTTTTTCCATCAAGAATACTTGGAATCTGAAGTGTTGCTGCAGAACCGGTATATCTTTCAATCGTTACCGTACCATCATTATTTACCGAATACTCATAATCTCCGGATTTCGCCGCCTGTACCGTTCCGGCAGGCATCTTATCACTTGTTAATACTGTCATACAGAGAAACAATATGGTCACCACAGCTTTCCACGTCCCTGTTCTTTTCCTTTTGATTGTATTTTCGCAATCCATCATAAAATATCCTCGCTTTCTTCTTTTTGTGGGTTTCCTTTGCAATTTCTTTCATATTAATAAGAGTGTATGTTTAAATCTGGCTGTTATCACCGCCTTTTCTTTATGCTGTATGTCTTCCCTCCTTGTCTGAATTTAACGATTGATTTAAACGATAGAATTATACCACAATATTACCAGTTGGGAAACATATTTTTTCATGCAATCCGTTAGAATCCTTAAGTGAGGTATTTTTATGAGAATGAAAAAAGAAAAACTGATACAACAACATGACAACCCAATTATTGGTACAAACATTAAGCGATTACGAACAGAACGCAATCTTAAAAATGTCGAGGTGGTGACTGCTTTACAAATTAAAGGTTGCACGATATCGCCTCCAATACTCACAAAGATAGAACAGGGAATTAATAATCCATCCGTTGAAATTCTCATGGGGCTTGCAGAATTATTCGACTGCTCCTTTGATGAGTTCTTTAAGCCGATATAACATTTCTTGACTGACACATCTGTAAATGTCATAAATTACATACCAGTACTACATTGAACGTCTGACGAAGAGAAAAAAACACTCTTGAATCAGTTAGATAATCTCGTGTGATATGTTAGTGTATTATGTTTATAATACTATATTGATATAATATAAAAGTTATAACTGAATGAAAATTCATAACACAGAGGAGTTAATTTTATTAAGTAGAAGAGGATGAATAATGGAATAATGAGTGTGTGAAGTTAATAAAATTAAGTGATAAGCACTGTTTACATAATAAAATTAAATAAGGATGCTTCAATCTTGCACAAATTAGGCATTTTGACTATAATATGTAAAGACAATGGTGTCAAAAAAAGGAATACACGCTTGTCGTGTGTTCTTTTTTTGCTTAATAATGTTAAGTAACAATATTAATTTAATTAAGGAGGATATAAGAATGTCTTATGTTGATGAGGTACTTGAGATAGTACAGAAGAAAAACGCAGACCAGCCTGAATTTTTACAGGCAGTAACAGAGGTGCTTGATTCCTTAAGACCTGTTATTGATGCAAATGAGGAGCTTTACAGAAAGAATGCAATTTTAGAGAGAATTACAGAGCCGGACCGTCAGTTTGTGTTCCGTGTTCCATGGGTAGATGACAACGGTCAGGTTCAGGTTAATAGAGGTTTCCGTGTACAGTTCAACAATGCGATTGGACCTTACAAGGGAGGTTTAAGACTTCACCCATCCGTAAACTTGGGTATCATTAAATTCTTAGGCTTCGAGCAGATTTTCAAGAACTCACTTACAACACTTCCAATCGGTGGTGGTAAGGGTGGCTGTGATTTCGATCCAAAGGGTAAGTCAGACAGAGAAATCATGGCATTCTGCCAGAGTTTTATGACAGAGCTTTGCAAGTACATCGGTGCGGATGTGGATGTTCCGGCTGGTGATATCGGAACAGGTGCAAGAGAGATTGGATTTATGTTTGGACAGTATAAGAGAATCCGTGGTATGTATGAAGGAGTTCTTACAGGTAAGGGCTTAACATATGGTGGTTCTTTAGTCCGTACAGAAGCAACCGGTTATGGTTTGTTATATCTTACACAGGAATTAATGAAGTGCCATGGTGAGTCTATGGAGGGTAAGACCTGTGTGGTTTCCGGTGCTGGTAATGTTGCAATTTATGCAATCCAGAAGGCACATCAGATGGGTGCGAAGTGTGTAACATGTTCCGATTCTACTGGCTGGATTTATGATCCGGAAGGAATTGATGTAGAACTTTTGAAAGAGGTTAAGGAAGTAAAGCGTGCACGTCTTACAGAGTATGCTGCAGCACGTTCATCTGCTGAGTATCATGAGGGACGCGGCGTATGGCAGATTAAGTGTGATATCGCTTTGCCTTGTGCTACACAGAACGAGTTACATCTTGATGATGCGAAGCAGTTAGTTGCGAATGGATGTAAGGCAGTTTGTGAGGGTGCTAACATGCCTACAACCTTAGATGCTACAAAGTATTTACAGGAAAATGGTGTATGGTTCGTTGGCGGTAAGGCTGCGAATGCCGGTGGTGTTGCTACTTCTGCATTAGAGATGAGCCAGAACTCTGAGAGACTTTCATGGAGCTTCGAAGAGGTAGATGCAAAGCTGCAGAACATCATGGTTACAATTTACCACAACATTGATGATGCCGCTAAGAGATATGGCGTTGAGGGTGACTATGTAGCTGGTGCAAATATCGCTGGTTTCGAGAAGGTAGTTGAGGCTATGCTTGCTCAGGGTGTTTGCTAGGCATTGAGCACTTAATAAGTCCGAGCCAAAGGCGAAGGACGAATTTAGTGCGAAAGCCCATCCCGACACTTGGCGAAACGAAGTGAGCCGTAGTGGAGTGGATGTCATTGAGCACAAATATAAATGATATAAAAAAGTCCTGTAAACTCAGTGTTTACAGGGCTTTTTTAATGTTTTTTTATTTACGCTTTTATAGACACCAGAGGCTGGCTGCGTATGGATAAATTATTTTAACAGTGTTCTATATTTTGCCAGTAAACACCTGCCCTACGCCGTCCGTCAGGAAACCAAACAAACCTAAAAATACTTGTCTTTTTACAAATCCTGTTGTATAGTAGTTACGTTGCACATTGACAACTGAATATGCTTACATTTCAGATACGTGATTCTATAAACAGAATTGCAGACATTAAATTTCTCTTCTAGCGCCATGCACCTGCTAAGAGCATTTTGGCAGGTTAACGAGGAAAAGGGTTATCGAAAATTCGGCGGACGCCCTTTCGTACCTTCCCAGTGCGAGACGTACCGGCAAATATGCGGGAGACTGCAAAACAAATTCGGTATGATGGGAACATGATTTAGAAGATGATGAAAAAAGATTTCATTCCGTTATAGGCATGATTATGCATTGCTTATATCTGAACGGATTACAGATATTGAAAGAAGAGGTAATTTATATGTGTGGAATTATTGGTTATATAGGTAATGAAAATGTAAAAGAGGTTTTATTAGATGGTCTGGAGCTCTTAGAGTACAGAGGTTATGATAGTGCGGGTATTGCGGTAAGGGATCGTATGACAGCAAAGACAGATGTGTATAAATGCGCCGGAAGAGTCGGTGATTTAAGAAAAATCTGTAGTTCGGATAATCATTTGTTCACTTGTGGAATCGGGCATACCAGATGGGCAACCCACGGAGGTGTCAGTGATGAAAATGCGCATCCACACCAGTTTGGTGCGGTGACATTAGTTTGCAATGGAATTATTGAAAATTATCGGGAACTGATTGCCGAGTATCATTTGAAGGATGTTCTATGTTCTGAGACGGATACAGAGGTGGCTGTGGCACTATTAGACTACTACTATGAGGGAAATCCAGAAAAAGCCATTCAAAAGACAGTGGAAAAGTTGTACGGTACTTTTGCGCTCGTTATTCTGTTTGCAGACCAGCCAGAGTCAATTTATTCTATCAGAAATGTCAGTCCTATTGTGGCAGCAGTGTGTGAGAAGGGTACGATGTTGGCGTCAGATTTAACGGCATTATGCCGTTTCACTGACCGTTATTTTGTTGTGCCGGAATATCACATTTTAGCACTTAAAGAGGATGGTTTCTTTTTGATGGATTTAGATGGGAATAGGGCAGAGCCGGAAATTTTGACGGTTGACTGGCAGGTAGACAGTGCAGGAAAAAACGGGTATCCATTTTATATGGAAAAGGAAATCATGGAGCAGCCGGAGGCAATCCGGAATACAATTTTGGAAAGAATTAAAAACGGGCTTCCGGATTTTTCCAGGGACGGAGTGCCGGATGAATTGTTTTTGGATTGTAAGCGAATCTGTGTTGTAGCCTGTGGTACGGCAATGCATGTAGGATTGGTGGCAAAGTCACTGGTAAAATCCATTTTGCATATGCATATTGATGTGGAACTGGCTTCGGAGTTTATGTATGGAAATCCAGTTATTGATGAGGAGACTCTGGTTATAGCTGTGTCCCAGTCCGGGGAGACCATAGATACATTAGAAGCGGTAAAATATGCAAAGTGCCAGGGAGCAAAGTGCCTTTCGATTATTAATGTGAGAGGGTCCTCTATTGCCAGAGAAAGCGATTATGTATTATACACGAATGCAGGACCGGAAATTGCTGTTGCAAGTACGAAGGCTTATACGACCCAGCTTTCTGTATTTTATCTGTTGATTGCGAAAATGGCATTTTTACGGGGAAACTATACAGAAGAACAGGTAAAAAAATTTGTGAGTGAGTTACAGCATGTCCCGGAAGTGGTAGAGACTGTTCTTGAAAGGAGGAAAGACATCCATACCATTGCCAGGCAGGTATTAGAAGCAAAGGATTTGTTCATGATTGGAAGAGGACTGGATTATGCGATTCTCCTGGAAGGCTCATTAAAGCTGAAAGAAGTGTCTTATATCCATTCGGAGGCCTATGCCTCCGGTGAGCTGAAACACGGACCGATTGCGCTAATCACAGAAGAGACACCTGTGATTGCGGCGGTGACACAATCAGGGCTGATTTCAAAGGAGCTGTCTAACATTAAGGAGGTAAGAGCGAGAGGTGCGAAGGTTGTGCTTTTTGTTAAGGAGGAACTGGCAGGAGGCTTAAGTCAGGAACATGAGCTTATCATATTGCCTGATATGCGGGATGAATTTATAGTATTTCCAGCTTCTGTGGCATTGCAGCTATTTGCCTATTATGTTTCGATGGATAAGGGACTAGATGTGGATAAGCCAAGGAATCTGGCAAAGGTAGTAACAGTTGAATAAATTTATGAAGGAAATTTAGTGTCTGTAAAAACAAAGGGAATAACGGCTCTGGAATGTGGCATATTCAATTAAGAAACAGCAGATAATGATGAAGAGTGGATAAGAATCATTAAGAATAGAAAGCAGAGGAAAGCAGTTATGAATAAGAAAATGATATTATTTGATTTAGATGGAACCTTATGGGATTCTTCCCGGCAGGTCGCAGAATCATGGACAGAAGCAATTAAGCGGATAGCACCGGAGACCGGAATTGTGATCACAGAGGATTTTATGCATCGGGCAATGGGTAAAGTGATGGATGAGATTAAGGCGATGATGTTTGAAGAGACAGAAGCAGTGGTTGAAAAAAAGCGCCAGGATGATATTTATCAGGCATGCAGTGATTATGAAATTGAATATGTGGCAGTTCACGGTGGTACGCTTTATCCGAAGGCTAAAATGGTATTAGAGGCATTGTCGAAACGGTATAAGCTGGGTATTGTCAGTAACTGCCAGTGTGGATACATTGAGGCATTTTTGCAGTATACGGGATTTGGGGAATATATCTCAGATATGGAATGCTTTGAAAATACCGGAAGACCAAAGGCAGATAACATTGCGCTTGTAGTGGAGCGAAATGGGTTGGAGCCAGAGGAAGTGGTATATGTTGGAGATATTATGGGAGATTATGAATCGGCGGTGAAAGCGGGTGTTCATTTTATTCATGCAGCCTATGGATTCGGAACAGTGCCAGAGGGAACGGAACGGATTAGCTGCTTGGAAGACTTGCTGAAATTATAACAAAAACAGGAAAAGAATGGGCAGGTTACAGCTTTTCCTAGTGCACCATAATACAGAAATTATAGTGATTACGGTATTTCCGTGTCTGGAAGCTGCTCTTTTTTAGAAAGTCAGCTTCCAGATGGACTATATATATGCTGTTTGTTAAAATTATGGACGTTGTCCTAATCCGCCTTCCAGGGTTAGGGTTTCACCGGTCATGTATTTAAAATCAGGGGATGCAAGCTGCACACAAACTCTGCCAATTTCATTTTCTGCATCGCCAAAATGTCCGGCAGGTGGTGTATGGACATTCTTTTCAAAGGCATCCGGGTATGCATTTTGGAATTGTTCTAATTGCGCCGTCCATGCAAGTGGGCAGATTATATTTACATTGATTCCGTCTTTTGCCCATTCAGTAGCCGCAACACGGGTGAGTCCGCGGATTCCTTCTTTGGCTGCTGCATAGGCACACTGTCCAAAATTACCGAAGAGTCCGGCTCCAGAGGCAAAGTTAATGACAGAGCCTTTGGTTTCTTTTAAATACGGATAACACGCTTTCATGTAATAAAAGGTAGCGTAAAGACCGGAATATAAAGCGAGATTGAATTGTTCAGTAGTGTGCTCTGCAAGCGGTACACCGGAAGCAGATGCCTGGGCATTGTTGATTAGAATATCAATTCTTCCAAACGTATCTATCGTCTGCTTAATTACATTGCCAACGACTGTTTCGTTGTCTGCATCGGCATTTGTATCTGCCTGTATTGTCAATACCTGAATGGAATAAAGTTGTTCCAGTTCTTCCTTTGCAGCCTCTAATTTTTGAACATTGCGCCCGGTAATCACAAGATTTGCTCCTTCTTTTGCATAAGCGGTAGCAATTCCATAGCCGATAGAACCGCATCTGCCATCACTTAGGACAGCGCGTCCTGCACCGGTGATAATTGCGACTTTTCCTGTTAAACATCCCATAATAAAAGCCTCCTTCTAATTTATCCATATATTTTGCGGATAGTATTTTGGAATGGCAATGAAATGCCATCTAAAGTATATTTTAAACAGAAAATGCAGGAAAAGCAATGTGTTTTATAAAATATCATAAGAAACACATTATTTTATACACATAAGCAACACATTATTTTATACACATAAGCAACACATTATTTTATACACATAAGCAACGGATTATTTTGTATCTTTACTTGACATATCATAATACAGAAGTTATAATTGGTGTAAGCAGTATTAAAATATGGATTTCACGCAGCTGTTGATATGAAATGGAGAATGAATATGGAATTACAACAATTACAGTATTTTTTGGTAGCAGCACAGTATGAGCATATCACAAAAGCTGCAAATTCTTTGCATATTGCCCAGCCGGCATTATCTCAGTCTATTAAGCGGCTAGAGGCAGAGCTTGGCGTGAAGCTGTTTGACCGGAAGAAGGGTGGGATAACCTTAAGTGCATCTGGCAGGCTTTTGGTAGAGGAATTAAAACCAATCATGCAAAGTCTTGATAATCTGCCCAAAAAGCTCCAAGATACAGCAAAGAAGCGGCATCAGACAATACATTTGAACGTATTGGCAGCATCTATTCTTGTGACAAACTGTATTATTGCTTATAAAGAGAAGCATCCGGAGGTTAATTTCCAGTTTGTACAGAGTCAGTCGGCAACGGAATATGATTTATGTATCACTGCGACCCTGCCAAGAAGGAATCCGGCAGCAAACCAGGATTTGCTAGAGGAGAATTTTTTCCTTGCGGTGCCGGCAAATTCCAAATATGCTGGTTATGAATCCATTGAACTTAAGGAGGTTGCCAGTGAGGGTTTCATTTTCATGGCAGATACAAGACCAATCCGGAGCATTTGTGACCAGTTTTGTATTGAGGCGGGATTTACACCGGATATTGTTTTTGAGAGTATGAATTTTGAGGCAGTAAGAAGCTTGATCAGTGCAGGGCTTGGTGTGGGATTCTGGCCGGAATATTCGTGGGAGAGCGCAGGCCGTTCGAATAATATGGTGCTGTTGCCAATTACAAGTCCGGAATGTAAAAGAGATATTATTATCACGTATAACAAAGAATTTTCGGATAGTCCGGTGGTGGAAGAGTTTTACAACTTCTTAATGGATTATGCTATGGAGTGTAAAGAACAGCACCAGCAGGCGAGATTGCAGCAGAATTCTTGAAAAATAATTTGACAAATTCCAATTTCGGGAATATACTATATAGCAGTTAAGTGCTTTGCTACTTTAGCACAATAAAACAAATGCTGACAGAGTCAGTTATATTGTATCACGAAACCGATGAGTAAGAGGAGTAGGCTATTGTAAAGCTTTCCAGAGAGCTGTGATGGTGGAAATCAGCAGGTGGTCAGTAGTTGAATGGACTTACGAGGGTGGCTTGAAATGATAATTCAGAGTAGATGCCAACGGGAACCTGTCCGTTATCAATGGGGAACATATGGTAGTATGTTGGAAGAGTGGATGCAGTTGCATCAATTTGGGTGGTACCGCAGAAGTTGAGTTTATAACCTTTTGTCCCTTTTAAGAGGCAGAAGGTTTTTTTTATGCGACAAATCATCTGAAAAATGAAAAACAGGAAAGGAGAGGGAATATGTTTCCAGATTATGAAGAAGCGAAAGTATATGAGAAGGAATATAATATGATTCCAGTGTGTAAAGAGATTTATGCAGACATTATCACACCGATTACACTGCTTCGCAGATTGAAGGAGATTGACAGTAGATATTATTTATTAGAGAGCGTGGAAGGTGGAAAACAATGGGGACAGTATTCCTTCCTCGGTGTAAATCCACTGCTGCAGATTAGCTGTAAAGATGGTATTGTGAAAATGAAGAGTGGTGCGATGGTGACAGAAAACAGGCAGGATGCATATGGGGCGCTGAGAGATCTTTTGGCACAGTACCGTTCGCCTAAGATTCAAGGTATGCCAACCTTTACCGGTGGTCTTGTTGGATATTTTTCCTATGAAATGATTGGTTATGCAGAGCCAAAGCTTCATTTAAAAGAGAGTGACTTTGATGATTACAATCTTATGCTGTTTGATAAAGTCATTGCATATGATCATTTGAAACAGAAAATCAGCGTGATTGCGAATTACCGTAGTGAGGATGGTGAGAAAGGATATAAATCGGCTTTGCTTGAGATTGAAAAAATGATTCATCTGATTGAGGATACATCGCCGCTTTCGCCGGAACAGGCAGACAGGAATGTGGAATTTACCTGTAATCTGACAAAAGATGAATACTGTGAAATGGTGGAAAGAACGAAGCATTATATCAGGGAAGGTGACATTTTTCAGGGAGTGGTTTCAAGACGATTTGAAGCAGACTATCAAGGCAGCCTGATTAATACATATCGGGTGCTTCGTACAACCAATCCTTCACCATATATGTATTTTATCGGTTGTGATGATGTGGAAATTGCAGGTACGTCACCAGAGACGATGGTAAAGCTTGTGAATGGTAAGCTCACGACATTTCCGGTAGCGGGGACAAGAAAGCGTGGGGCAACGAAAGAGGCGGATGATGCTTTAGAAATAGAGTTGTTGGCAGATAAGAAGGAATGTTCCGAACATAATATGCTGGTTGATTTAGCCAGAAATGACATTGGCAGGATTGCGGAGTTTGGAACAGTGGAGGTGGAGGAATATATGCAGATTCACCGGTTTTCAAAGGTCATGCATATTGCTTCTACGGTGGTAGGTAAACTGAAAGAAGATAAAGATGGCTGTGATACCATTGCAGCATTATTGCCGGCGGGCACCTTATCCGGTGCACCAAAGTTTCGGGCATGCGAAATTATTGATGAGTTAGAGCCTGTAGCTCGTGGTGTATATGGGGGAGCTATTGGGTATCTGGATTTTTCTGGAAACCTGGATGTGTGTATTGCAATCCGCACTGCAGTGAAAAAGGGTGATAAGGTGTATGTGCAAGCTGGAGCCGGAATTGTTGCAGACAGTGTACCGGATAGTGAATACATGGAGTGTGCCAACAAGGCAGGGGCTGTCATTGAGGCAGTAAAACGTGCAGCGGAGGTGAATGGATGATGATTTTGCTGATTGATAACTACGATAGCTTTTCCTATAATCTGGTGCAGTTGGTTGGCGGTATTTTGAAGGAACGATTTGAAAAGGGAGAGAGCTTAGAAGGAAAAGAAAGCAATTATGGAATCAAGGTTATACGGAATGATGAAATGACAGTAAAAGAGATTGAAGAGCTATCTCCGGAATATATCATTTTGTCACCGGGACCGGGCAGACCGGCGGACGCCGGAATCTGCGAGGAACTGCTTAAAACCTATGCAAAGCCTGTAAGGGTTCTTGGTGTGTGTTTGGGGCACCAGGCAATCTGTGAGTCCTTTGGCGGAACCATTACTTATGCAAAAGAATTAATGCATGGAAAACAGAGTACGATTGTTTTTGATGAAAAATCAGATATTTTTGCAGGAATTCCTCAAAATATCCGGATTGCAAGATATCATTCCCTGGCTGCCTTAAGTGACAGCCTGCCGGAATGTCTGGAAGTGATTGCAAGGACAGAGGACGGAGAGATTATGGCGGTGAAGCATAGGGAAAAAGATATATATGGTTTCCAGTTCCATCCAGAATCTGTACTTACAGAGTATGGAAAGGAAATGCTTTGGAATTTTCTGAAACTGGCATAAATAATTCTAATATGAATGGAAAACAGGAGGTAGCGACAAATGATTACAGAAACATTAAAAAAGGTAGCAGCAGGGCAGGATTTAACTTATGATGAGGCATACGCATGTATGGATGAGCTTTTTAGCGGTGAGGTTCCGGAAGCAGTGGCAGCGGGATATTTGACTGCTCTTCATATGAAGGGTGAGACTACGGATGAGATTACAGCCAGTGCAAAGGGTATGAGAAGCCATGCAGAAAATCTGCCATGTGATCCGGCAAAGGTACTTGAAATCGTGGGAACTGGTGGAGATTGCGCAAATTCCTTTAACATTTCAACGACCAGTGGCATGGTGGCCGCAGCTGCAGGGGTTCCAATTGCAAAGCATGGAAATCGGAGTGTATCCAGCAAATGTGGCGCAGCAGATGTATTAGAAGCGCTTGGAGCCAATATTACCATTTCTCCGGAAGAGATGGGGGAGGTGCTTGCTGCTTGTAATATGAGTTTTATGTTTGCACAGGTTTATCATAAGGCGATGAAGTATGTGGCACCGGTCCGCAAGGCTCTTGGTATTCCTACCATTTTCAATATTTTAGGGCCTCTTACAAACCCTGCCTGTGCCCAAATGCAGATTCTTGGTGTCTATAAAGAAGAACTGGTTGACCAGATGGCACCGGTACTTGCCGGGCTTGGTGTGACAAATGGTATGGTTGTGTACGGACAGGATTGTTTAGATGAGATTTCTATGAGTGCACCAACTACGGTCTGTGAAATACAAAATGGGGAACTTAAAAAGTATGTGATTAAACCGGAAGACTTTGGATTTGAAAAATGTGATAAAAGTGAGTTGGTTGGTGGTGATCCGGCAGAAAATGCAGCGATTACCAGGGCAATCTTAAGTGGTGAGGAAAAGGGCGCAAAGAGGAATGCTGTGGTTATGAATGCAGCGGCATGTATTTATGTGGCAGGTAAGGCCCAAAGCCTTCAGGAGGCAGCGAAGATTGCGGAGGAAATGATTGACAGTGGTAAGGCGATGGAAGTGTTGAACCAGTTTGTGGAGCTGACGAATAAATAGGTAAAAAATGAAGGAAAGGAAAAGTGCAAACATAGCATTTCTCATGCGTTGTGTTTGCGGCCCAGATGAACAGACAGACTTGTTCCCTGAGGTTTGGTGCAGATTATGGCAGCAGACATTTTAGAAAAAATAGCAGCAGATAAGCGGATTCAGGTGGCAGAGGAGAAAAAGAGCGTTTCTTTGGAGAAGATGAGAGAAATGGCATTGGAAACAAAGGGAATGTTACCGGATTTTATATTTGAACACACGCTGAAAAAGGATGGAATTTCCTTTATCTGTGAGGTGAAAAAGGCTTCACCGTCAAAAGGTGTGATTGCTAAGGATTTTCCATATGTGGATATTGCAAAGGAATATGAGGCAGCTGGAGCAGATTGTCTTTCCGTGCTGACAGAACCAAAGTACTTTTTGGGAAGTGACCAATATTTAGAGGAAATCCGTCAGGCAGTGAAGCTCCCAATCCTGCGGAAGGATTTTACGGTGGATACTTATCAGATCTATCAGGCAAAGGTGCTAGGTGCCAATGCCATATTGCTGATCTGTGCCCTGCTTGATATGGATTTCATGAAAGAGAGCATAAGAATCTGTGACGAATTGGGACTTACGGCTTTGGTAGAGGCACATGAAGAAGAGGAAATCAGGATGGCAATTGAGGCGGGAGCCAGAGTCATTGGTGTAAATAACCGCAATCTAAAGGATTTTTCTGTGGATATCAAAAACAGTACCAGGCTTCGCAAATATGCACCGGAGGGAACAATTTTTGTGGCGGAAAGCGGTATTCGTGACAGGAAAGATGTGGCAGCATTTGAGACAGAAGAGGTAACTGCCGTTTTGGTCGGTGAGCAATTGCTGCGGGCAGATGATAAGAAAAG
>CAMWYJ010000073.1 GCA_947178445.1 uncultured Clostridium sp. | reverse complement strand
TTTTATCATAGAAGACCAGTTATTTCTCTATTTACAGAAAAAGTTTCACAGACTCAGAAATATGTATGAACTGATCCAAATTCCCTTTTCTCCAATTCTATAAAATTAGAATTTCACTCAATATTCAATGTACTTGGTACACAATTTAAAACATCATCTGCAATAACATTCGAGCAATAACGCTGCATTCTATCAATAAGAATAGTTTTTATCCCAATAGACCGAGTATATCGTCATCAATCGAATCACCAATAAAGATAACCTCATGAGGACTTAAATTATTATCCCGTAAAATCATAAGATAAAATTCGGGATTGGGTTTGTAGCATTTCAGATTTTCAGAAGTATATATTTTATCTACCGTAATGTTATTCTTTTTCATCACCGCATTCAATACATCGTTGTCAGTGTTTGAACCGATGTAGATTTTATATTTATTTTTCAGTATTTTCAGAGCAGCGGGAACTTCTTCATACACATCTCTTTCATATGAATTAGCAAGAAGAAAATCAGTGTCAATTTCAGCATTCCGTTCAACATTGTATCTGTTATAAAACATACGAATTCTTGAAATGAAAATATCGCGCTCTGTTTTAAAATCCATATCTGCAGCAGTGTATATCTTGTAATATTCTTTCCATTCCTGAATGAATGCTTGCTCGTCAATATGATTACCGGATGCGACTATGTTGCTTATGATCTTTCTGGCTGAATCGCCGGATGTTACTTTGAATAAAGTTCCAAATGCGTCAAAAATTATAGCTTTAATCATCATTATTTCCTCATTGTATCGTTCTTCCAGATACTTTTTGTTTTATTCCTATTGTCCAGCTCTACAAGACAGAATTTGTCACACTGACAAAAGTTAATTATTAATTCAAATTATAGCACAATATGAACAGGACATGAAGAACGGATTGAAATACTTTCATAATATTTTAGGGAAAGGACAAATAAGATGAATGCCCAGACAATCGACGAATCCCTTGAATATGTCCGTCTTTACCTTGAGGGTAATATGCAGATTTGGGTGGATGCAGAAGATTCTTTATTTTGCTTGACAGCTAATCGGAATTAGCCTATAATCAAGCTAATTTGAATTAGCTAATGGAGGTTTGCATGAATACAAAAAAGAAGATAATAGAAGAGGCTTTGATACTATTTTCAGAAAAAGGTTATAGTGATGTGTATGTTAATGATATTGCCAAGGCAGTAGGCATAAAGGCACCATCTCTATATAAGCATTTTAAGAATAAACAGGAAATATTTAATGCTATACTTGAGGAATTGAAAGAAAACTATACAAAGCATGCAATTGCTATAGGTATTGACGGAAATAACACTAATATGGATGCCGGTATTTATGCTGAGATTTCAGAAGAAGCTTTTATAGAAATAGGTAAAAATTTGTTTCTTTATTTTCTTCACGACAGTCATATGAAGTTATTCAGAAAATTACTTACTATTGAACAATTTCGCGATTCAGAGCTTGCAGACTTGTATTCCAAACAATATTATAATGACCCTTTGGCTTATCAGGGGGAATTATTCAAGATATTCATTGCAACCGGAAAGTTTAAACAGGTTGATTCTGATATTTTAGCATTGCAATTTTATGCTCCAATATATACTTTACTCACTGTGTGTGATCGTCAGCCAAGCAGGGAGCAGGAAGCATTAAAAATGATTGAAGCACATATACGACAATTTAATATCAATTATTCGGAGGATAAACAATGAAAATTACATTAATACATGGCCAAAATCATATGGGAAGTACTTATCATATTGGTAAGCTGCTTGCAGAGCAATTTGAAAATAGTGACATACAGGAATTTTTCTTACCGAAAGATTTGGAACACTTCTGCCAGGGGTGCTATCAGTGTGTTGAAAATGAGGAGAAATGTCCTTTTTACAATGAGAAAAGCAGGATTATGCAGGCTGTTGAAGCTGCTGATTTGTTAATTTTTACTACTCCAACATATTGTATGCGTGCTTCCGCATCGATGAAAGCATTTATTGACCTTACTTTTACTTATTGGATGGCACATAAACCAAGAGAGTGTATGTTTTCCAAAAAGGCGGTAGTGATATCAACAGCAGCAGGAACAGGAACGAAGTCAGCTATTAAGGACATTACAAATACGCTATTTTATTGGGGAGTTCCGTATATCAAGGAATATGGAGTAGCTGTTCAGGCAATGAGCTGGAAACAGGTTTCGCCTAAGAAAAAAGCAAAAATAAATAAGGATATTGCAAAATTGGCTAGTACTATTGAAAATACAAAGATTCGTGTTGGCATAAAAACAAGATTTATGTTTAGTATAATGCGGATGATGCAGATTAAGGATTGGGGTTCTGGCGAATTAGAAAAAGAATATTGGAAGAAAAATGGTTGGCTGGACAAGAAAAGACCTTGGAAATGATGCACGCCCTATGTAGACAATTTCTTGACAGGATATAGCTGTCTGGAAATATCAATTAGTGAAACCTTCTGATTTAGTGATTTGCTCATAGTGGTTTTTGTAGGAATTACAGAGGAAATGGTATTTCGAGGCTGGCTGTGCTTGACAAACAGTGTCAAAGTGTGTATATTGAATATATACAATATTCCATAATAGTGAATAAGTGCACATATTTACTATTGTGTTTACGCGTAAAGGAAAAAAGTATGGATATTATAATTTCAAACAGCTCTGGTATTCCGCTTTATGAGCAGATTGAGGAGCAGATCAAAAGCCAGATTATGACAGGAGAACTTGTAGAAGGGGACGCCCTTCCATCGATGAGAGTTCTGGCAAAAGATTTAAAAATCAGTATTATTACAACGAAACGTGCCTATGAGGATCTGGAAAGGGATGGGTTCATTTATTCTGTTACCGGAAGAGGGAGCTTCGTAAAAGGAATTAACAGTGATATCGTGAAGGAAAATATGATGTTTGCGATTCAGGAGCTTTTAGAGAGTGCTGTTGATAAGGCGATTCTTGGGAAGGTGACGGTTGATGAACTTCAGGAGATGCTTAAACTTCTTTATGAAGAAAAGAGCTTATAGGTAATTTACCTCTATCCGGATGAAAGGGTGGCAGGTTAAGATTGGAAAGGAATTGCCATGGGAGATATTAAGAATGTAATTGAACTTAAGGGCGTCACAAAGGATTATGGTGATTTTAAGCTTGATAATGTGGATTTTGTTGTTCCGGAGGGAAGTGTCTGTGGATTTATTGGGCAAAATGGTGCAGGAAAGACAACAACGATTCAACTGATTCTTGACGCTATCAACAGAGATAATGGAGAAATCTATTTGTTTGGAAAAAGCATAGATGAGGACAGCGCATCTCTTCGGGAGGATATTGGAGTCGTATTTGATGAGATGGGATTTCATGATTTTTTGACGGCAAAGCAGATTAATACCATTATGAAGAATGTATACAAAAACTGGAATGAGGAAAAGTATTTTGAATATCTGAAGCGTTTTTCCCTTCCAACGAAGAAAGCATGCGGTACCTTTTCACGGGGGATGAGAATGAAGCTTCAGATTGCCGCAGCTTTATCACACGATGCAAAGCTTTTGATTATGGACGAGCCTACCAGTGGCTTGGATCCGATTGTGAGGAATGAAATGCTTCAGATTTTTCGCGAATATGTGGTAGAGGAGGATCACACGATGCTTTTATCTTCCCATATCACGGGAGATTTGGAAAAGCTGGCAGATGAGGTTATATTTATTGACGGCGGAAGGATTGTGTTAAAAGGAAACAAGGATGAAATCCTTGAAAAACATGGTGTTTTACGCTGCAAAAAGGATGAGCTGGGGAATATAAGCGAATCGTTGATTGTGTCGGCAGAGATTTCAAGTTTCGGAGCGGAGGTTTTGATCAATGACAGAAAAGCTGCAGAAAAGTTATACCCGGGAATGGTGATAGAGCCGGCCGGGCTTGAGGAGATTATGATTTACTATGTAAATAAGGCAAAAGGCTACAAGATGTCGGAAAGGTAGGGAGATTTATGCGGGGATTACTGATAAAAGATTTTTTCTGCCTGAAAAAGCAGCTGACAAATTATGTGTTTATCATTGTTGGAGTCATTGTTATTTCCATTTTGTATGTTTTAAGCTATAACTTTGGAAATATTCATGCAGGGATGATAGAGGTGGTTGATTCCGGTGAGGCTGCAGCGGCAGATGTTACTCAGCTTACAAGTGCTGCACTGCTTTTTGCTATGCTGATTCCGATTGCATGTACGGGAGATATCACGAATCTAATCACAGCTGATGAAAATGCGTCTTTTTATAAGGTTGCAGCTGCATTGCCGGTTTCAATCGGTAAACGGGTGGCATGTAGATTTATAACAGGTTATCTGTTTATTGCCATAGGTGTGGCAGTTGACTTTATGATGACGATTGTTTTGTCATCTCTGACCAATATCATTTCTTTTGGGAAATTCTGTGGTGTGATTGTATCCTTTGCATCCATCATGCTGATGTATGTCAGCCTCTTTATTCTACTAGTGTATTTACTGGATAAAGGAAGTACGGTATATGCCAATGTCATTCCGTTATTAATTGGGGTAGTTATCTATATAATTGCCAATTTAGATAAGCTGAAGGCTTTTTTGACGGGTTCTGATGACGATGCATTATTCGTTTTATATGATCAGGCAACAGGGTTTATGTTCCATAAATCATATATTCTGTTCGCTGCCGCAGTCATCGTTTCCGGTGGAGCATATTTTGCGGCAGTGTATATAGCTGGAAGAAAGCGGGGTGTGGCATAATGGCAGGACTTCTATATAAAGATTTTGTTGGAATTAAGGGAAAGCAAATCATATGTATTCTGATTGTATGCACCGTTTTATTTTTAATAGTAAGATTGGCATTTCCGGGAAATGTGACCACGACTATGCCAGGCGTTATGCAGGAGAGTGAAACAGGAGAGTTAGTGGAAATGACAGTCGGTGAGATGAGCGATACTTTCATCGTAATGCCATCGTTGCTTTTGATTGCCTGTTGTCTTATGCTGCCCTCTACATGGACAGGCGCTATCTGTAAAAATGATGAGAAGAATAAGACAAGACAGTTTACCAGAACACTGCCTCTTGGCAAAAATGCATATATTGCATCAAAATACATATTTATAGGTATTGCGGTCTATATTTTGTTTTCATTGGAAACGATGTGGGCGATCATATTTAACAGTGTGGCGGGAGATAATGCAAGCAGGCAGCTGATGACTGCATGTTCTCAATTTCTGCCGTCTTTTTGCGGAATCTCGCTTTTGATTGCCTCGATAGAACTACCATTTTTTATTACCCTTGGAGTGAAAAAGGGAACGGTGATAAAGACTGCAATTTTAGAGGGTATCGGTTTTGTTGTGATAGCGTATTTGCTTTTTGGTAATCTAAAGGTTTTTGAGAATTTTGATATCTATGCTCTTCTAACATGGTGTAACGAGCACACGCTTTTTGTATCACTGTTTTCTATCCTGTCACCGGTTTTGGATATTGCTATTTTCGGGCTTTCTTACCGGATAACCTGCAGTATAAATAAAGACAGGGAGGTGGAAATCGATGGATAAGAAATTAGAAACAAAACGGCTTTTGGTTTATCTGGCTTTCGCCTTTGGAATAACATGGATTATCTTTTTTGCGTATATCCTTTCCGGAAATATCTGGGCGGAAAATGGCGAGATTTCAGGCATGGAGCAGTTTGTGAGTCTTGGAATGCTTTGCCCAGCCTTGGCAGCGCTGCTTACAAGATATGTGACGAAGGAGGGATTTGCAGTTACAGGTAAAGATTCCATGCTTCTTGGAATTAGCTTTAAAGATAAGAAGTGGATATATTTTGTAATCGCAATGCTTCTTCCGTGGATCTATTTTGAACTTGGTAATGGGTTGACACTTCTTCTTTCACCCGGAGCCTTTGATGCCGATTATCCGGCACTTTTGGGAATCGCAGACAATGAACGGGCAATTGTTTATCTGCAGCCGATTACTATGATAATCTCAGGCTCGTTAGCTTCTTTTTGTGCTTTTGGAGAGGAAGCCGGATGGCGGGGATATATGATGCCAAAGATGGTTAAGCTGTGGGGGGGAAAGAAAGCAGTTTTAATTGGAGGAATCATATGGGGAATATGGCACTGGCCGCTCACCTACATTGGACACAATTTTGGAAGGAACTATTGGGGATATCCATTTACAGGCTTTGCTGCAATGTGTGTTATGTGCATTTTTGTGGGAATTATACTTACCTTTGTGACATACAGGTCCGGTTCCATTTGGCCTGCAACGATCCTGCATGCAATCAATAATTCGTCGCCTTCTATTCTTCAGTATTATATTAATAGTGAAAAGATAACAGGCTGGAAAGCAGATGGTGTCGGTTCATATTTAATTTATCTGCTTCCGATGATTATTATTTCAGTTTGTATGTATGCAAGGCTTTGCAAGGAGTTAGCGGAGGGAAAGGAATAGCTGTTTATTCCGAGAAAGGAGAGATAAAGGACAAAAGGGAGTTGTAAAACACATTTGACACCGCTAAAATACAGGATGTAAAAGACCTTTGATTGCGAAAATATTTCCTTTGAGGTAGGTTGATATGGGAGGCGGGAAAATGAAGCTTGGAGAACAAATCAAAAAATACAGGACAGAATTATCATTATCGCAGGAGGAGCTTGCTGAAAAGCTTTTTGTTTCCAGACAGTCAATATCAAACTGGGAAAATGATAAAACGTATCCGGATATTAAAAGTTTGTTGCTGTTAAGTGAAGTATTTTCCGTGTCCTTAGACCAACTTGTCAAAGGAGATGTAGAAATGATGAAAAATGAGATTAACGAACAGGAAAGCGCAAAGTTCCAAAAAGAAAGTGCAATATTGGCAGTGTTTTTTATTGCAATGCTTATCTTGCCGATTCCCCTTGCTAAATTTTTTGGATGGTGGGGGCTGGGTATCTACCTCGTCATTGTAGCCGTCGGTATGTATCATGCTATTCAGGTCGAGAAGCACAAGAAGCAGCTGGACATCCAGACATACAAAGAAATCGTGGCTTTTACCGAGGGCAGAACCTTGTCTGAAATTGAAAAAGCCCGTGAAAGCGGTAAAAGAATATACCAAAAGGTCTTTCTTGCAATCGGCTGCGGCTTCCTTGCAGCAGTTGTCTGTGCTATAATGTTCTGGATATTTTGAAATAATTGATGAAACCTATGGGTATAATCAGACTAAGCTTTTGGGCTGGTTGTCGGCTAATATCTGGAGAGTAAATCAATGGTAGGGAGGAAATCATGGCTAAAATAGTAGCAATGTCAACGATTTGTGCAGATGTTTTTGATGTTACAGAAGAAATAAGATTAGGAGGAGAGGCACTCAATTTTGCAATGACTATTTCCCAATATTCACATATTAGCATAAGCCTTATGGGGGCAGTTGGGAACGATTATATTGGTCAAAAAGCTATCAAATGTATAAAAGAGAGAAAAACTATAGATATGTCTTGCGTACATGTTATTGATAATGGAAAAACAGCAACAAATAGAATATATCACGATACAAAAGGCAATCGTTATTTTAAGGAAGATTCATGGGACGGAGGAGTATATCAGGATTTTAAGTTATCTGACATTGATAAGAAAAAATTGCAAGAATCAGATATTGTTTTTATAAATTATTACAGCCCCAATTTTCAAGATGTTCTTGAATTAAAATCAGAATATGGATATCAGATGGCAGTTGATTTTGATGTGGTAAGAAATTTTTCGGAATTAGAGGAAATTATCAAGCAAATTGATTTTATCTTTTTTAGTGGAGATGAACAAACACTTATGGTTTTAAAAAATTGGTCTAAATTGTATAATGGTATTTTTAATACAACTTTAGCGGAAAAAGGAAGCGTTACTTTTCATAATGGTAAGGAATATGATATAGATGCTATTCCAGTAAAAAATATTGTTGATACTACAGGGTGTGGTGATAGCTACCATGCAGCGTTTATTGCATCGTATCTTAATCATAATAATGTAAATATGGCAATGGAAGAAGCAAGTTTAGTAGCATCAAACACATTGACGTTTTTGGGAGGCTTTGAGCGTGCTAATCATTAAATATTAGTTTTTGTTCCAGGTAGTTATTTGTCAATAAGGAATAGGAAGTAGAGGCAGCTTCGGTTGCCTCGCTTTTTTAATGCAGACAACAGTCGTTTAAGACGCTGAGTGGTATTATCGCTTAGTAAGCTAGGACTGATTTCTTTCTTACAAAAATATTTGACAAAAAAACTTGTCAAAATATGTTGACAAGAATACTTGTCATGTGGTATAAATACATTGTGCACATGACAAGTAAAGTTGTCAAAATGACAAGAAAGGTTGAAAAGAGAGAATAAGTATGATTATTAGTACAGTAAAGCAATTTAACATCACTACAATGAATAAGAGGAGATTAAGCAGACCGGGATTCGGTGAGAGACTTTCAGACCTCACAGACGTAGATGAATTAAAGGAGGAAATTGCCGATACATTAGAGAAAAAGGGACGTGTATATGGCATTTATGAAAAGAAGGAGCTGGTCGGGGTTTATATTTTTGAAAGACGGGAGGATTATTTTTCAAAGACAGAGTCAGGCGTAAAGCTGTGGGATAAGGAATTTGGTTTCGATAAATTCTGGTATGGAGAGTCTACCGCAGCATTGCATTTCAAAAAATATGCCTGTTTGGAAGAAGTAGAGGTGTATAAAGAAAAAATTGAAAAGGGCTTAAAGGGGGATTTGACGGATCAGATACAGCTTGGTCAGGTGGCAGGCGTGGAGTGGAATGATAAGCTTATGTATCGGACGAATCTGGGAAAAAAGTCCCCTCAGGATTGGACAAAAACACTGGCTTTGTTTGCAATTGGTTTTGCTACGGGCTGGATGGTTTATGATAGTCTTCTTATGGCGATTCTCTTTGGATGTATATGGGGAAGTGTCGGAGTTTCCATTGTAGAGAAGGCACAGATGGATACGTTGGATTTTATCAATAAAAGAGAGGTTGAAGCGAATGCCACTAAATAATCATTTAAAGGAATATCGTGCAAGGCTTGGTGTCAATCAGCAGGAGATGGGCAGATTGGTTCAGACCTCCAGACAGACAATCAGCCAGATTGAAAGAGGGGATTATTCGCCGTCAGTGACTTTGGCATTGAAGCTAGCGCGCGTGTGTGATTGTAAAGTAGAGGATATTTTTGAATATATGGAGGATGGAGAAAATGAAGAGCAATAAGAAAAGCGACAAAAAGATATATATCACGTTTATTGTGGTTATGGCAGTGTTATATGGAGCGGGATATCAGGCAGGCAGATTGGTGGCAAGAGGTGAGAGAAGCGGCAGCCTGGAAGCTGTACTTGGGGCGTTGAAAAACAGTCTGACAACCGTTGTGCCGCCACTCTATTTTGTATTGGCAGTTGTCTTTTTGATTGTGGTGTGTATTCTTTATCTTTCCTGCAAAAAAATGTATAAGGCTCTGCAGAATAATCCAGAGGATGATGATTTGTGGGATTGTCTTGAGGATAAATTAAATCAGCCATTGATTTTAGCAAATGTGATGTCGATTTTGAATATTTTCTTTTTTGGCTGCGTAACCTGGATGGCGGAATTTAATTCCTATGGAAAGAGCGGTGGTTATGAGGCAGTTATAGTAATTGCTGACTGCATTTTGTTTTTTGTTATTCTTGCGGCTGTGATGCTTGTTCCCAAGGGAATTGTAGACATTGAGAAGAAATTGAATCCGGAAAAAGAGGGAAATGTGTTTGATTTCAAATTTAATGAGGTCTGGCTTTCAAGCTGTGACGAGGCACAAAAGCTGATGACCTATAAAGCAACCTATAAGGCATTTATGGATACCAATATTACCTGCATTGTACTGTATATACTGACCTTTATAGGGATATTTATGCTTAACACCGGTATCTGGCCAATGCTCTGCGTGTGTGTGATTATGCTGGTCAATAATTTAAGTTATATGTTAAGAGCAGCAAAGCTGGAAAGAGGAAAGTGAAAGGAAATTGATATATAAAAAAGCAACAATAGAGGATATAGATATATTAATTAAGTCGAGAATTGAGGTGCTGAGGGTAGCAAATAAACTGACGGAAGCTACCGATATGACCGAGGTAGAAGAGCAGTCATATGATTACTATATGGAGGCATTGTCCAATGGTACGCATACAGCATATCTTGTTTTTGATGGAAACAGATTTGTAGGAGCTGGAGGAGTAAGCTATTTCCGGGTAATGCCGACCTATCACAACCCTAGTGGCAATAAGGCATATATTATGAATATGTACACAAATCCTATATATCGCAGAAGGGGAATTGCCTATAAAACATTAAAACTTTTGGTGGAAGATGCAAAAGAAAGGGGTGTCACGGCAATCTCTCTTGAGGCAACAGATATGGGGAAACCGCTGTACGAAAAATTTGGATTTGTGAAAATGAATGATGAAATGGAGCTGCCGCTATCGAGAAAAGACAATTGATTACAAATAGCTATTTTGCAAAAGATATGGAAGTTTTGCATTTAGCGGTTCGGGAATTGGGAAAAAGAGGAGTAAATGATATTATGCTGTCTGTGGATGCGGAGAACTCCTATAATGATAAAACGAGAAAAATAGCCTTATCATCTAAGCGATAAGGCTAGAATTTTCAAGCCGAATAATACAGGCTATTGCCGAATAAACATAGTGGTACATACTTCTTATGTCTTCTGCGGGCATCTTTAAAATCCCTAAAAATTTCCCGGTATACTAGAAATTCTTGCCGTTCCATCCCCAGTCCTTTATCCCCTGATAAGTAACATATACCTTATTGGCAGGAATTTCAAGTTCTCTCTCATAGAGACTGCAAATCTCGGCTGTCATTTGGTCGTAGGCATCCGGAGATGCATTTCCATACATACTGACTGATACAAAGGCCCCTTTCTCTAATCGGTCACCACCCATATAGAGCGTGTAATTATCCTCCATACCTACCATCAGGAAACTTTCAGGCTTGTTGATAAGAGAAACCAGTCTTCCCAGCTCACTCTTAATTGTCTCCTTTTTCTCTTCCGAAACCGGAACCGTAAACTTTGAATCAATAAATGGCATTTTAAAATCCTCCTTTTTTCTTTTATCTTATTCCTAAGCTCACAGAAATACCAGAGCTTATTAGGTTCATGATCACATCGGCTAAAACAATGCCGCAAAATACCGTCCTTGTGTCCCTTTTCCAGACAGAAGGTGAAAACTTACCAAAGAATTAAAAAAGCAATCAAATATTTTTTTGGATAAAACTCCTTAAAAATCATTTGCCAATGATATTATAACTCTTATAAACAAATGATTAGGGTAACCTCTTAGCTGATATCAAAACGTTATCTATTATATATGTTTTTCCCAAACTCGTATGCTTCCATTAAATGCTGTGTTTCACCAATTTGGGGTTTTCCGTTTGTGTCACCGCAGCCACCGGCGAGGAGCATACCTTTGTCCTGAAATCCGATATAATTTACCAGTGCAAATTTGTAATAGGATACCGCCTGTTCAAATGTCCAAAAAAAATTATCTGCAGAGGTCATAAGCAGGGCGCAATCCTTAATGGGATATTTTTCGTACCGACCCAAAGGTGGTGTCGGATCTTCTTCCGCAATACAGTAAAAACGTTCTATAAATGCCTTTATTCTGGAAGATACTGTCCAAAAATATAATGGGGAAGCAAATACGATACAATCTGCCGATTTGATTTTGGGAATCATTTCATTAAAGGCATCTTTCTGAATGCACGGTTTCCCATAGCGACAGGCATTACAGCCCAAACAGCCCCTTACTTCGTTTTTGATAAGGGAAATCACCTCCACATAATGTCCTGCTTCGGTTGCACCTTTTACGAAAAATTCGATTAACTGTTCTGTATTTCCTTTGTATCTGCCGCCGCCTTGTATGACAAGAATATTCTTCATCGCCATTCCTCCAGATTTGTTAACTGACTCTGCTGTGCCAATGTATTAAGAGTTTTGTTACTAAACTTAAGTTTAGCATAACTTAAAATGCAGTACAAGTATCTTTCTACAAGGTATATGAAGTCTGACAGGAGAAAAGATGCAATAAAGAAAAAAATTGACAAATAATTAAATAAATGATATTATAACTAATGTTATATAACAAATATTATAATAAGGAGTGATATATATGCCACCAAAACCCAAAATAAAAAAAGAAATGATAATAAATGCAGGTAAAGAGGTAATACAATCTGAAGGAATAGAAAATCTTAATGTTAGAAAAATTGCATCAAAACTAAATTGTTCTACACAGCCGATTATGTATCATTATAAAACGGTAGCGGAGTTAAAGAGTGATATTTATAGTGAGATTGATCAATATCATTCGGCGTATATTATGAACATAGAGAACAGTAGTTTAAATCCTATGTTAAGTATAGGGATTCGTTACATCTTGTTTGCATACGAAGAAAAAAATTATTTTAAATTTCTTTTTCAATCTAACAAATTTTCAAATATGAGTTTTAATGGGTTATTTGATGATGATGAGCTTTCTATGATTTATAGTATTTTGGCGCAGGAAGCTCACATAACTAAAATGCAGAGTAAAGAACTTTTTGAGAATCTATTTATTATGGTTCATGGACTGGCCAGTCTTTTGGCAAACAACGCTATGGAATA
>CAMWYJ010000072.1 GCA_947178445.1 uncultured Clostridium sp. | reverse complement strand
GTTTTTCTTTTCCCTATCTCCTCGCACAACATATTTTGGAATTGAAGCCTGCCCTATTTGAAAGGCAGACCTTCAGGGTCATCGGGAATATCCATGAAGAAATCATCGTATGGCATGGGATTATCTTCTTTCCTGCCACAAAACTCAATTTCCTTTACAAAGCATTCCAGTGTATATACCTTTTTCCCTTCCTTGTTGGTGTAGCTGCCACTCTGCATTTTACCGCATACCAGTATCTCCTTACCCTTACACAGGTTTGCCTGTGCGATCTCCGCAAGTTTCCCCATACAGAAACAGGGAATAAAGTTAGCGGGATAATTACCATCCTCACCCTTACTCCTCTCCCTGTCCTCACAGGCAATTGTAAAGCGGGAAACACAGACTGGCTCACTGCTGTTTGTGAACTTCACATCAGGGTCTCTTGTCAGCCTGCCCTTCAATATAACCTTGTTCATTCCTCTTCCCCCTGTATTGTGATTTCCCCTGTCTGCCTGGTAAATCTATACACATTGTCAGACAGAATCTCATCGGGTTCCACATGTTCCATGTTCACGATGCGGACTATGTCCCCCAGCCCTGCAGGGTTCCCGCATTTCCATGTAGGTATCAGTATTAACTCCCCAACACTGCTTGGCAGGATATACAGGTCTGAACCCATCCTGTCGGCAAAGTCCTTTAACACATCCTTATAGAGCATGTATACCGCACCATAGTGCCTCTTTTCATTGGATAGGATATACATCTGAAAGCCAGCGGACTGTTCCTCGGGGGATAAGCTGTCCATTTCCACACCCATGCTCAAAATAGCCTCCCGCATTTCCTGAACGATGGGAGGAAGCAGTCTCTGGGTATTTTTTGTCGCAATGGCACACAACTCCTCGACTGTTACACCCCACATCTCCAGATGGCTGTTGTAAATGGGAATGTTGATATCATCCCCCAGCAATTCTGAGTCAGCAACCCAGGCAAATGTCACCGCCAGATCAAGATAGGGAACATGGGGAACCCTGTCCAGGTAATCCCTGTTCATCTCCCTGTTTATCAGCCTGCATACAATCCGCTCCTTTACCCAGTTCCAGTCTCTGAAAGCCTCTGAATCAAAATTCCATAAGGGCTTGTGCATCTGGTAGGCTATGAGTATGTCCTGTACAATCCATTCCAGCTTCCTGCCTTCCAGATAAGCATGGTAAAAGCTTTCCAGGTAAATGGTAGGAGTAACATTACTCCCCTCATTCTCCATGATGATAAGCCCTTGTTTGCTTATACCGTTGTTTTTCACAACCTTCTGGACTATTACCTTGGCTCCTGTCAGTATGTGCTGAATGTCTATTTTGACACATGTACAGAACCCATCATAGGACATGTTATCCCTCTCCTTAAAATCTTCTCCCTGCATAAAAACTTCTCCTTTCCTGTGCCCCTGCACAATAAATTTGTGGTATCTCCACCATCCTTTAAGCAACCTGTCAATGTAAAACCTGTAAAAATAGGCAACCTGTTTTCCTGCTATTTCAACCTGTTTGGAGACAATCTGATGCCTCTTTTTCATTGACCTTGAATTATAAGCAGTAAACTGGGAAATATAATTAAACCGTAAAAATATGTGGGAAAACTCTAAAAAAAGATTAACCAAAAACCTTTGAATTAGTTTTAATTCATAGAAATCTGCAAATTGTTGGCTCGAATAAAATGTTAAGTAATACGTAAGCAACCGGCATAGCCGATTGCTTACTATGAATTTGAATGCCTTAAAAATAGCAGGTTCTTATGCCTGCTATCTCAGAGGGATGTAGTTTTTCTGCTGGAACACTTTCGATACCCAATAGTCATTGATGTCATGGAACTGTTGCGGATAATTACACACCGCATAATCATACTTCCATTTCCGTGGAGGAGTTGGAGTATATGCTTCAAAAAAGTCTCTGAGCTCCTGGGTTGCCCTCTGCCCGCCTTCATCATGGTCAAAACAGATAACAAACCGCTCCTTGTGGTATGAGGGATAATAATCTTCTGACAAATAATGCATCAGCGATTTTAAGTTCGCTATGCTGTTTAAGGAGATACAGCGAATCCCATTCATGACACATGACAATGCATCCTCGATTCCCTCACAGATATAAATGTCATTTGATGCAGGATTATTCTGCTCCATTCCCAGTGTGATAAAGTTAAAATCAGAGGTTCCCAGTGCCCTTTTTACATGGTTGCCGTCAAGAGTCTTCTGTATTGCCATATGCTTCTCCGTATCCCTGAAAAACTGTTCACAGCACAGGTCATCATCGTTGTCCGCAGCATAATCAATCTGGTAGATTATGCTGTTTACTCCCTGATAATAATTATGTCTGACCTGGATTCTGTTTGCCCTTAAGATGGGAGCTATCCCTTTATAAAAAACACCTTTGTCCTTAATCTCCTGCAACCGATCAATCCCCTGCTGGTCTGCTGTCTCCTGCAATGCCTTATCAATGCTTTGTGCTGTATGGACTTTTCCGCCATATACAAAAGAGTCATACAACATAATTCCCCTGTCATGCAGATAATTCAACTCATAACCAGTAATGGGCCTGCTGTTCCTGGTGATCAGTTCATAAGGGCTACTGCCCTGAGCTTTCTTACCGCCATAAGTATTTGAGGGGGAATAATTACCACAATTACTGCTGAAATGATAAGTGTTTGACTGGGAACTATTGCTTATTCCAACACTGTTTTTATTCCCGCCAGCTATTGCATCCAGCTCCAGAATCTCTTCCACCGCCCTGTAAAATGGAACCATCCTGCCATTAACCTTTTCGGCCAGACACTGGTACAGGTCAACGGAGTCAAAAATTTCGCCACACCCAAAACATTTAAACTTGTTTCTGCCTGCGGAATAAGAACAGCTAGGTGTGCTATCGTTGTGATTGGGATGAGGGCATCTTATCTGCCCATATTTATTCTTCTCCCAACCAAATTCATCTAAAATCAAATTCATGTCTACTGTCTTCACAGCCTGTATGGTTGCTTCATCTATCATATATTTGTTCCTCCCTGTAAAAAAATATATTACTGCCTGTAAAAAGAAAAAGGTGGATACAGTATTTTGAAACTGCTCTCTGTGGAAATAAATGTAAAGATTTTTCTTTTTTTATGTGTAGAGCATGTCTCCCATTACCATATATTCCACTTTTTCCTTTTATCGGCATTTAAACTTTTCTTTTATTTGTAATCTGAACTTACCAGCTTGAAAATCTCTTGTTCATCTATGCGAAGTTCATTGAAAACATAGTCATCATCTTTTTTCTTGTACATCTTTTTTATCGTATCCATAATCTTGCCTGGGGATGGAGGCTTCATATCCGTTGGATAGCTCTCTTCATAAAATGTAATAATTTTGCCTGCTAAAACCTTTGTCACTTTATAACTGGCTTTCCCTATTCCTGTCAGGTAACAATAGATAGCTGACTGAATCATTGATTCCCGCTTTTTCCCTTTATAACATGGTATCTCGTTTATATCTGTCCCGCCAAACTGTTTAAGAAGGCTATTATATATAATAATATGGTAACACTTAATGTAGTCATTGATTTTTTTCATTCCCCTGCTTGTTGACACAATGCCCAGAGCAGTTTCCCCTTTCATCCCAGCCTTTTCCAACATTTTAAGCTGTCCCATGATATGGCTTTGTTCCCTTATCTTGTAAACAATCTCCTTTTTGCTGTACAGGTAAAGGTATTGGTCATTATGTCCCATAAGGAAATTCCAGAAATGCTCATTGCTGTTTTTTTCTAGCTCCAGCCTTAAATCTTCAATATCCTCCCACAGGTCTTCCTTTGGGCGGGCGACATGTTTACTCTTTGCAGTATCCTGGTTTATGAGCACCACTTGGGTACACAGCCTTTCTTCCAGTTCTTTTGCAAGGATGTCATGGTTATGGTAGTACTGCCTCTGGAACTGATTATATGAAATTTCATAGCAGATTCTTTTATCCGCCTCAACTTTCCTATTCTCACAGGAAAGGCAGTCCCCTATTTCACCAGCTTCCCTAATGTACCCACTGATCAACTGCCTAATCAAAGCATCATGTCTTCTCTTTTCATAATCCATATCTGTTATGCTGAGTTTTAATGCCAGTCTCTTTCCTTCATAAATTCCATTAAGTTCGTCATAGAGGTCATTAAGTTCTTTTTCCTTGCCATAATTTTCTTCCAGTATTTCAATGAATGGCCTGAATCCCATTCCTTTGAACACTATCGGCACCGCACTGTTGCGGATATATTTTTTTTCACTCGCCACTCCATTAGATGCCACCTTGATATACCTATAGAACACATTGTCCCCAATTTGAAATCGGAGCCGATAACTCCCATCCTGAACCGCATCCATACTCCCTGTGTCATTTATATACAGGTCTCCCATTTCCATTCTGATATCCTGGAACTCACAGATACATGTCTCAATTTCTTCCATTGTGACAAGGCTTACACTAATTTCTCTTTGTTTTAGCTTTTTTATGATCACCCTCGCACACTTTACATGCCTGTTTCCATCCCTCCTAAGTCTGTTCAGGAACTGCTCAATATCATCCGTAGAAATGTTATTGTCAAGGAACACTGCCATCGGGACAATATTATCGGGATACTGGGAAATGCTCACCCCCGTATCAACAACACTCGTTGCTAACACACCGCTAATCCCTGTGCTGTCGATTTTCCCATAATCCACAATATCCAGGTAGGCCTTTGTCTTCTTATCATCCTTGGTAAGCCTGGCAAATGTCTGGGGCATCTGCCTTCTTAAATTGTCGATCTCTTCGGTTTTATTCAATCGGATAAAGGGGAACTCGCTCTTATAGTCAAGTCCCTTGATATATTCGATTGGATCATCCACCTCGATAATTTCCAGCCTGTCTATATTCGGCAGGGGATTACTGCTCTGGAATTCCACGATTTCATCACAGTGGAAAAGACTGCTTGGATATGGTGTGGCTGTCACAAGCACAACACTATGAAAATATTTTTTCTCTATGCATCGGATAATACCCTTGATTGCTTTTTCCCGAAACATGTGCATTGTTGTCAACAGGTGGCTCTCATCAAGGACTAATACTGTTTTCCTGCCCGTGCCCTGGCTGGCCTGTTCTCCGATATATTCTTCCACATCAGTCATTTTTTCATATGTCGTTGCTATAATGGGTATTTCATCATCATAGGAATCCCCTCCTACCATGGAAGTGATACCATCATTATTCCCCATCTGTAATGCCAGTGTCCTTGCAGGCAGGTCAAAGAATACCTTGTAATCCTTGTCCCTTGCCACCAGTTCTTTTGCTCTGTTTAGGATAGCTGTTGATTTTCCTGCCCCCGTTGGGGCGATGATAAGCTTTATTCCGCTGTCTGAAAGAACCGAGTCCAATACATCATTATTGCTTTGGTTATCAGAAATATGCTGATCGAACTGGCAGTCCCTAATCCTGCAGGGATACTCTCTCGTATAAAACAGTTTCCTTACTTTTTGTGATTCCTGCAACACTTTTGTTGCTCTCATTCCCATAGTGTTCTCCTTTCTTCCCCCCTGTGGGGGGATGTCCCCAGTCTTTGGCAGACTGGGAACCTTTTAGTTATATTTTCTGTTGCTGTAATTGACGACTTCCTGAACTGCATCCAGCAGTTCAACTGCCACCGCTCCCACAATACTGTTTGTTTCATTTTCCAGTACATCCAGCGGTAGCAGACTATTAAAATAAATACCTGCATCCCTGAATGTTGTTGCAAATACACCATATTTATGCAGTATCGCATTTTTATACGGTAACAACTTAATCTCCATATCGACAAGTGTTTCATCATATCCCTTGTCTGGGGAGAAGACCGTCAGCAGTGCATATCTCTCCCGTATTGTATAATAAATGGCCATTCTGTTTTTTCCTGTTAAGCAAGAAACTGTTGTTATTACATAATAGGAATCCCCATCCTGTTCAATGCTAAAATTCCAACCTGTAAATGCATTTGCAAACTCCATAACCTTAACGGCGAGTTCTTTTTGTTTACTCATAGTGTTCTCCTTTCTTCCCCTATAGGGGATGTCCCATGCTTTCATACACGGCACTAAAACTTTCTCATTTTGTAATGTTCCTATTAGGTTCTTTATGAAATTTTCCTGTCTGGTATCTGATGTTTTCTGACAACAAAAAAGATACCATCTACATAGTTATCTCATTACAGATTGACAGTTTGTAATACTCAAAATAGAAACAGGACATAAAGCCTGTCCTTCCTTTATACTGTTTTAAGCTGTCCTGTTTACTGCCCATAATGCGATTACTATGTATATGATATCTCTATCTAACTTTGTTCTGCTCGCACCTCCAAATGGTTCTGTATGGATAACTTTCTTTTTTAAAAAAGAGGTATACAGGTAACAATTTTCTCCATTAAACAGTGAAGTTTATTACTGACACTCTAAATAAGGATAATTTTGTTTAAATACATTAAATGTTATTTCTAAATACTGCATACCTCTCTGAAACATTTTGTAGTGTTTGTATTAAATCAATACTAACCTTACAATGTCATTATAACATATCCAAAGTGCTTTGTCAACATTTCCCATCAACTTTTTTAAAAAATGATTGAAAAAAATTTATAGTTGTGTTAAAATAAATATTTATATGTCTGAATTATGTATCACCGTTTACAGATTTTTTTCCTCCGTGGCGAAAATGCCAGTTTTTCCCGTAAAATCAATGTTTCTGGCAGTTTTGTAGGGTAAAAAAAGCCCTGTTTTTCCCTAATATATAATAACTACTTTTTAACATATCTTTTCTATATAAGCTATTTGAAATAAAAATCATGTGCTTAATATACAAAACAATTGTTTCAAGATTCATGCTTTCTAAAGATAAATGTTTTATGCAAAAGAAAAGAAGCTTCCCCTTAAAAAGAAAAAAGCAGGTTATAGGTTAAAGGATAGCTAATCATCTGCAAAAGAAAATAAATCCTTTTTCTTTTATGCAGGCAATTCATGTCCTTATACCCAGCATCCCACTTTTTCTTTTTAACGGCATAATCTTTTTACAGTAGAGCTTTCACCATCTCAAACAATGCAGACCCTGCTAGGGCTTTTAGATGGGGCAAGCAAGTTTCCAGTTCTTCTTTTTCCAGCTTTGCGATATGGCATATCCTCCAAAGTACTGGGGGCTTTCCTTCCTGTTGGAGAACATTCACTGCCCATATGACTTTCCTTGCCCAAAACTGTTCATTGCTATCTATATGCACCTCTATCTCTTTTTTACACTGCTCCATCTTATACAGTCTATGATTTGGTATATCCAATTTCTTGCTGACCGCACAAAAGCTAATTCTGTGTGGCCTTTCAGTTCCATCCCCATGCAGTTCCCTGATCGCTTTCCTGACCATTGGAAGCATCTGCCTGTCTAAATCTTCCCAGTTTTTCTTAATACAGTTATTCTTTCTGCTTTTGCTAGTAACACTATTACCGTGCTTAAGTTTCCCTATTGATACTCCCACTATGGAAACCGATACCCCCATCTCTCTTGCTATCGCCGACATCCCATTTCCCGCCTCCATAAGCTCCTTGACCCGCTCATCAAATTGCTGTTCGGGTGATTTTACAGGTGTCTTCATTTCAGCCAACTCACTTGCACTTATATGTAAAAACATGGCAACCATACAGATTTCAGAGAAGAGAAACCTGTCACCTATCAACAGCCTTTGTATCTGCCCATCTGTAATACTCTCCATTGCCGATATTCCTTGGTAAAATCTTTTCATATCTTCCCACAGCCTATGGTAATAACATCTCTCTCCCCTTGATGACAAATAAGGTGTACCCATCATTTTTGAGTGCATGAAGTCTTTTACTGATGTCATATTATTCCTGTCTATAGGTTGCTGGAATACCTCTGCCATGTATTGTGACAGTTTCATCTCCAACGGGGAATATGGGGATTCTGTTTCATTTTGTAAATCTTCATCTCCTAATGTTATGGCTTCTTCTGCCGATATCAGAAAAGACCATTCTTTTGAGTCAAGTGAAACACTACTGTCTATGAGATTACATCCATGTATGGGGCAAAGATTCACATGCCTCATCTGGTGTAAACGATGCCAATAGGTTTCTCCATGCTTCTCCCTGTCATTTAACACACATGCAGGACAAAATCTCATATAGCGGTGTTCCCCTTTTCGCAAATTCGGCACAGAGAATAACTTTGAGAAGTCCCCATCCATTGATAAGAGTGCCTGGAAAGCTGTATTTCTTCTGGTTCCATCAATGAATCTCCCATAAAAGGGATACATGGTATGCCCCTCAAATAGTTCTTCCATTGTCATATTTTTAGTAAACATATTCACAATCTCAGGTTTTAAATGCTTTACAAATTCCTTATCTCCCTTTGTTCTTCTAAGAAATATGCTCTGTGTTGCATCTATGGAATGCAGATATCCACTATGTACAAAATACCTTGCCAGCACACTGTAAATCAGTTCATCTTCATATATATCTGGGAAATATGAAATGCCCATAAAATCACACTCCTTTGTGTATGTCATGTATTCCCATATAACTCTGACCGCCGTGCCGGTCAGAGTTATATGTCTGCTTTTCACACCGCAATCTCTGTAATGGAAATCTTACCTTTTAGCAATGCCACCATGTCACATCCATTCTTCTTTGCCTGTTCCGTAAGTTCCATAAAATTCCATTCGACATCACCATTCTTATCCGCCGAAAAAACCACTATTTCCTCATTGCTTTCCAATTTCTCAACATTCCCTGTTTCATTACCGCCTACATGGGAATCCACATCTCCTTCTCCCATTTGCAACAAATCAGTCCCTTCCTTTTTAGAATTCAGCTCTACTTTGGGCGACACATCCCTGTTTCCTGTTTTTTCTTCATGCTGGCAGTTAGCGATTGCATCTGATGCTCTCCCCTTTTTGTTTTTAACGGCATCCCCTTTTATCACCACAGATGGCCTTATATGGCTGTGGAGCATGTTCATCCTCTGCTCATATGCCTCATTCAGAGAAACCATGTCCAGCACTTCACTGTCATTTAGGATACCGATCTCCTCTGCATCATGGACAAGGCTTACCACTACCGCAAGCACTCCTGACGAATGTTCATATAGCCACTGGATAATGCTGTCCAACAGCATATTTTCTTTCTGTACATACTGATATTGAAACAATTTTTCACAGAACTCCTTGAAATAGGCATTATATCCACATTTCTCATACCGAAGCCCTAATGCTCTCCTTGCAAGATAATCAACACTCTCAAAAAAGACTTCTGCCTCTGGTGTCCCCACCATGCAGATGCTGATTCCAGAACCATTTATCAGTTGTGTCAGCATTCCCACAAGGCTTTTCCCCTGTTTATGATTGACCACATTTTGAATTTCATCTACTACAAGCAGACCTATATGGTTCAATGCAACCTGCGAAACACTCCCGATCAGCATGTCCGTGGTTGCCCTTGCCCTCACAGCCATGTCATAATAACGAGTATCAAGCTCCATATCCACCTGTCGGAGAATCTGTAATAATAATCCCTTTACCGAACAGTCATAAGGACACTGTGTAACTACCGCTGGTATGATTTTGCAGAAGGGCTTATCTATCTCAATCACTTTATTCTCCGTTGCAATGCTGATAGCTCTGGATATAGCAGAACTCTTCCCAATGCCACTGCTCCCTATTATGGTAAAGCTGTCACTGCCCCCTATTATACCTTGTCCACCATAAGCAGAACCCTCCACATCCCTTATCCTCTTACCATTCTTATTCCTCTGTTGTACTGCCAGTTTCCCTTCTTTTTTATGAAGACTGCGAAGCATGGCAAGGTACAATTTACTATAAATCTCTTCCGACATCACAGAGGGCAGATAAATATTATAGATTTCATTCAATGCCATAAGTCTCTCTGATTTAGCTTTTAAGCGGATACTTTCATCATAAAAGGGCTTAATTTGCAGTCTCTCCCTCAGTTCCTCTCCCGACAGCATAGGAGGCAGTTGTTCCACTATGCTCTTTTCCTTATTCATTTACAGTCACTTCCTTTCCTAAATCCCTATGTAGCTTTCTCTGCTCTCTATCCCTATTTGCCCTGATATTCTTAATTGATGGCTTTTTCTGCTCTCCTGATGCTCCTGCAATCGCACTGATATGTCCTGCAAGGTCTATCTCCGCCTGTGTCCTGCTGTCCAATTCCTGTCTCACTAATTCTCTCTGCTTCTGCTTCATGGACTGCACGTCCGCCAGATTTTTCTCCCCCTCCCTAAACCTACTTTCAACCAAATCGAAGGGAATATAGGTGCCATTCTCAACCAGCCAGACCTGGCACACATTGTCAGGGTTATAGGCAACAACACACCCTTTCCCATTCAGGTACTGCTCCCTATAGAGTTTATTATGGTAATGCATCCCATTGACCGACAAACCATGTCTTGTGAACTTCCCTACTGCCCTTGGAAGCAGTGTTAAAATAAGCTGTTCCTTGCTTACAGAAATCAGGTTGCATCCCTCCTGTCCGCATCCATAATTCCAGATTTCGCTTGCATAAGGCTTAATCTCCATGGAAAGCATTTCCTCTGTGTAAGGGAAGTTCTCTAAGACCCTCCTGCTGTTATAAAAGATTATGCAGTGTATGATTATCTTCTCAAAGTCAGCCATAGTCAGACATGCATCTTTTCGGTAATCATGTACCCCTCTTTCCTGGAAGTTTGGCTCTACAACTCCCCTGCCCTTAAGCTGGTTCCTGTAATAGCCCTGGATAATGTCAAAGAACTTCTCCACCTTTGATTTCAGTTCTGGCCTATATGATGGCAGGTTTACTACCTGTACCCCTAAATCTGTTATCTGCTCAAAAACAACACCTTTGTACTCACTTCCCATATCAGTAACAAACTTTCCCGATAATTTATTACAGTTCCAGTCCTCCCGACTAATTCCAATGCCAAAAGATTTACAATGCTCCACCTTATCGGTTATGATATTCAGCATCAAATTTCTTAGTGAATATGTACCGCCTTCCCATGAAAGCGAGTACCCACAACATATCCCGCTGTAAGCATCCACACTGGCAGTAAGGATAGGTCTCCCGACAATGCCTCCTGCCTCGTTAATAAGATAGATATCCAGTACCGTTGCATCCAGCATCCCAACTCCTACATTCGGAGCAAAAGCCTGTACTCCATCACCCACAAGCGGTCTCTGGTTTCTCTGGTAAAATGACAATCCATTTCTGCTTATATATTCAGTCTGTTTGTTGTTGTATTTTCTGAAAAAATACCTAAATTGATAAAAAGATGGATATTTGCTAATCAGCTTCCCTTCTTTATCACAATAGGAATCCCTTAGCATCATAGTGTAAACATTCTTCAAGGTTCTCTTCTTCGTGGTATAGAAATATTTGTTTAGGGCTTTTCTCATGTTCTTTTCATCCTGTGTCAATGCCCTTTCTGTATTCTTCTCCTGTAGAGCAAGGCTTCTGATATCCTGTGCCACAAGATATTCGCACAGATATTTTCTTACCGATTGCTTACTGATTTTATATTCCTCTGCCACTCTTGCAATCAGTTCACTCCGCATAGATTCATTATCCACAAAAGGCAGGATTGCCGAAATGATGTTGTATCTCTGGTAAATGATCTTCCTCACATCAGGACTATAACTCTCAAGAGCATCCAAATCCTGTTGTTGCAGTTTATTCTGTGGGGACAACCCATCCCTTTTGTCTTTCACCTCTTCAAAATCATCCAGCTTCTCAATCTCCACCCATACAGGCATAATCTTCTTGATGCAGTCAATTACAAGCACCTTTTCATCCTCCACAGCAAGAACTCGGAATAACTGAACAGTATTGGTATTACCTTCCATTGTATTTCCAAATACTCTATTCCCTGTTGTATCAGTATCAGCCATTTCATTCTCAAGAATGTTATTTTTTTCAGCATTCACCACATTTTCTTTTGCCACAGTCTCCCCTTTTTCCTTTTTAAGGAGCATATTTTTCTTCAAACATCCCTTATTCATCCGCCACACCTTCTTTCTCAATGACAATTCCCCAGTCGCTGACACCATGCCTTAGCCAGAAATCCCTCGATGCCTGCAACAGTTTCACCGTCAACGGCTTTGTGAGATGTTTCCGCTCCACACATTCCCTTACCATCAGGTCATTGTCTATTTTCGTACAGACAAAATCTGATGTATAGCCACCCTCCATACCATCCAACAGTACATTGACCCGAAAACTCTTAATGTCGCTGGAATCATTGAGCAAATCAGCATAGGCATACTGGATTGCATCATATGTCCTGCATACATCCTCACATTTTCGCAATTTCCTCTTCTCACATCTTCCTTTGAAATTCCTTTTCCTCATAGCGGAAAACCTCCTTTTTAGGAATCACAGGCATACAGGCAGGCAAAACAATACCACATATGGTTGTTTATGCCTCTATTCTCAGAACTTTTTCTTCTGGCTACAGGGCTTTTCCCAAAAACAGCATCCCTTTTCCCAAAAACAGAAATCCCCAAAAACGGCAAAACAGGCATTTTATTTCTGGGAGGCAGGAATGCCCATTTTACGGGCATTCCCAAAAGCAGAACCACAAAAACAAGCTCCCCAAAATGGTTTTTGGGGAAATCTCCATATCAAAGGGCAAAGCCGTTTATCCTCCAGAGGCAAAACTCCCTGTCCTCTCTCG
>CAMWYJ010000071.1 GCA_947178445.1 uncultured Clostridium sp. | reverse complement strand
GTATCCTACTCCATTTCATCTTTATGATGAGAAGGGCATCCGGGAAAATGCACGAAAATTAAAGCAGGCTTTTTCATGGAACGAAGGCTTTAAGGAGTACTTTGCCGTAAAAGCTACCCCGAATCCAACCATTTTGAAAATTCTACAGGAAGAGGGCTGCGGTACTGACTGTTCTTCCTATACAGAGCTTTTAATGTCCGACAAATGCGGCTTTACCGGAAATGATATCATGTTTTCTTCCAACGACACTCCGGCAGAAGAATTTGCATTAGCTGCCAAACTTGGCGCAACCATCAACCTTGATGACATTACTCATATTGATTTTGTAAAAAATATCTTAGGTAAACTTCCAAAGCGGATGAGCTGCCGTTACAATCCAGGTGGTAAGTTTGCCCTTGGCACCACCATTATGGATAACCCAGGAGATGCTAAGTATGGTATGACAAAACCGCAGATGATGGAAGCTTATAAGCGACTGAAGGAGCTTGGGGTAGAGGAATTTGGTATGCACGCATTTCTTGCCAGCAACACCGTAACAAATGAATACTACCCAACCCTTGCAAAAATTTTATTTGAGACAGCTGTTGAAATCAAGAATGAAACCGGTGTGGCAATCTCCTTCATCAACCTATCAGGAGGCGTAGGAGTTCCATACACTCCAGACAAAGAGCCAAATGATATCTTAGCTATTGGTGAGGGTGTGCGCAAAGTTTACGAAGAGACTTTAGTACCTGCCGGAATGGGCAAGGTTGCCATCTTTACAGAGCTTGGACGTTTTATGCTTGCTCCATATGGACATCTCGTTACCAAAGCCATTCACGAAAAACACACGCATAAAGAATATATCGGTGTGGATGCCTGTGCAGTCAACCTGATGCGCCCGGCTATGTATGGTGCCTACCATCACATCACTGTAATGGGAAAAGAACAGGAGCCATGCGACCATACCTATGATATAACCGGCTCTCTTTGTGAGAATAATGATAAGTTTGCCATTGACCGCCAGCTTCCGAAAATTGATACCGGGGACATCTTAGTGATTCACGACACCGGTGCACATGGATTTGCAATGGGCTATAATTATAACGGCAAACTAAAATCTGCAGAAATCCTTCTTTGCGAGGATGGCAGTACGAAAATGATTCGCCGTGCCGAGACGCCAGAGGATTATTTCGCAACTTTAGACGAATTCTGGAATCTGGAATTATAATGTAAATAATAAAGCTTATGGGGGGAACGCTACATATGGCAAAACGATTATCACTCATGCTGATACGAAACCTGATTTTTCTGCCGGGAATTCTGATCAAATTATTCTGGTATGCCAAATCAGACAAGGTCAGCGAAGAAAAAAAATATGCTCTTATCCGCCGGATTAGCGATCTTGGCTGCCGGAAGGGAAATGTTACCGTTCACGGCTACAGCTTAGACAATTTACCAAAAGAATCCGGATATATTATGTATCCAAACCACCAGGGGCTGTTTGATGTTATGGGACTTATATATTTAGACCCTACTCCCCTTGGTGTTATCATTAAAAAGGAGGCTTATGATGTTCCTTTGCTCCGTCAACTGATTCAGACCTTAGGCGGACTTTTCATGGATCGCAAGGATGTAAAACAAGGTTTGCAGATTATCAACGAAGTGGCAAAACAGGTAAAGGAAGGTCGCAATTTTCTAATCTTCCCTGAAGGGACACGTTCCAAAAACGGTAATCAGCTAGGAGACTTTAAAAGCGGCAGTTTTAAGGCTGCTACTAAGGCAAAGTGCCCGATTGTTCCAATTGCAATCATTGATTCCTATCTTCCGTTTGACCGCAACAGCACCAACAAGGTGGATGTCCAGATTCATGTCCTTCCGCCAATCCCATATGAGGAATACCAAGGCATGAAGACAACAGAGATTGCCGAAATGGTCAAAAGCCGCATCAAGCAGACCATTACGGAAAACGAGCACAATTTTAACCAGGAATAAAGCAATGACAAAACACAAAAAAAACACAGAATTTAATAGCCAGTCATACCCATATGAATATCTTCCGAAAAACCAACAGGAACCCATATGCCTGTATGACGCTTTTTGCGCCGGGTACGACAAGCTTCTCCATCGGCAGCCGCTTAACAAAGAAGAATTTACCGCCCTGCTTGACAACAACACGAACGCATTACGGGAACAATTATCCGCTGCTGCTGACGAAGCCAAAAGAAAATATTTTGGCAGCAAAGTCTATATCCGTGGATTAATTGAATTTTCCAACTACTGTAAAAATGACTGTTACTACTGCGGTATCCGGCATAGCAACCAGTCTGCCGACCGCTACCGTCTTTCAAAAGAAGACATTCTTCTTTGCTGCCGGGAAGGATATGAGCTGGGGTTCCGCACCTTTGTACTGCAAAGTGGCGAGGATCCTTTTTACACGGATGATCATATGATTGACATTATAAGCAGCATACACAAAATGTATCCCGACTGCGCCATCACCCTGTCTCTCGGTGAACGTTCAAAAGAAAGCTATAAGCGCCTGTTTGATGCAGGGGCCAACCGCTATCTTCTACGGCATGAAACTGCCAACAAAGCACATTATAACCTCCTCCATCCTGCCTCCATGTCTTATGAACACCGCATGCAGTGCCTACAGGATTTAAAGGATATCGGTTATCAGGTTGGCTGTGGCTTTATGGTTGGTTCGCCTCACCAGACCAGTGAAATGCTGGCAAACGATCTGTTATTTATTCAGGATTTTAAGCCTCATATGGTAGGAATCGGACCATTTATATCCCATAAAGATACACCCTTTGCAGAAGAAACAAACGGCACCCTGGAAGATACTCTGCTTCTACTGAGCATTCTGCGGCTAATGCAGCCTGCCCTGCTATTACCTGCCACAACTGCCCTTGGTACGATTTCCCCAACCGGACGCGAGCAGGGAATACAGGCGGGTGCTAATGTTGTCATGCCAAACCTTTCACCAACAAAAACAAGAGCGAAATACAGCCTTTACGACAATAAAATATGCACGGGCGATGAGGCCGCCGAATGTATTCACTGCATGGATATGCGTATGAAACGCATCGGACATGAAATCCTAGTTGACAGAGGAGACAGTCCATTAATACCGATTGCCTGAATGCAAAAGTATTTGATTACACATTGCATTCGGCAGGTTTCTGACCTATAATAAAAATATATCAAGTATTCAAACATCATAGGAAAAGAGGAAAACACATGTATAATTCAAGTTCATTAAAAGCAGAGGAGTTCATTGACCATGAAGAGATATTAGATACTTTAGCATACAGTGATGCCCACAAGCATGACCGGGAATTAATCTGCCAAATATTAGAAAAGGCAAAGGAACGCAAGGGCATTACCCACCGGGAAGCTTCCGTATTACTTGTCTGCGAGGAGGATGATTTAAACCAGGAAATCTATGCCTTAGCGGAGCAAATCAAGAAGGATTTTTATGGCAACCGTATCGTAATGTTTGCCCCACTTTATCTGTCAAATTATTGCGTAAATGGCTGTCTTTACTGTCCTTATCATTTAAAAAACAAACACATTCCCCGTAAAAAACTGACACAGGAAGAAATTCGTAACGAAGTCATTGCACTTCAGGATATGGGACACAAGCGGCTTGCCATTGAAGCCGGTGAAGATCCGGTCAACAACCCGATTGAATACATCTTAGAATGTATCAAGACGATTTATTCTGTACATCATAAAAATGGTGATATCCGCCGTGTCAACGTGAATATTGCCGCCACAACAGTAGAAAATTACAGGAAACTTAAGGATGCCGGAATCGGCACCTATATTCTGTTTCAGGAAACCTACCATAAAGAAAGCTATGAACGCCTTCACCCAACAGGTCCAAAACACGACTATGCCTACCATACAGAAGCGATGGACCGGGCAATGGAGGGCGGCATTGATGATGTAGGACTCGGGGTACTATTCGGACTTGAGCTTTACCGCTATGAATTTGCCGGAATTTTAATGCACGCAGAGCACTTAGAGGCAGTCCATGGTGTAGGTCCTCATACGATTAGCGTTCCGAGAGTACGCCGGGCTGACGATATCGATCCGGATGATTTTGACAACGGCATTGATGACGATACTTTCGCCAAGATCGTAGCATGTATCCGGATTGCAGTTCCATACACAGGAATGATCGTCTCCACCCGTGAGAGTAAGGCATGCCGTGAGCGGGTGCTCCACTTAGGGATCTCCCAAATTAGCGGAGGCTCTAAAACCTCTGTTGGCGGCTACTATGAGCCGGAACCGGAAAACGAAGACTCTTCACAGTTTGACGTCAGTGACAACCGTACCCTGGACGAGGTTGTAAAATGGCTGATGGAGATGGATTATATTCCAAGCTTTTGTACTGCCTGCTACCGGGAAGGTCGTACCGGAGACCGTTTTATGAGTCTTTGTAAAAATGGGCAGATTCAAAACTGCTGTCTGCCAAATGCATTGCTGACACTCAAAGAATACTTAGAAGACTATGCCTGCAAAGAAACCGCCGAGCTTGGCATGAAAATGATTGAGAAGGAATTACAAAACATTCCGAATCCGAAGGTCCGGGAGCTTGTAACAGAGCATCTGAATGATATCCATTCGGGAAAACGGGATTTTCGTTTCTGATGCTCACCGTTTTCTTTTGGAATCCATCTGTTCATTTATAGAAGCAAAAAACACACTCCGCCTGACTATTCAGGGATTACCTCAGTCAGTTGCGGGTGTGTTTTTTATCTTTATGAGCCTGTTCCACTGTATTTCATTGCCCCATACATCCAGAATTTATAGCTGAGTCCAAAGAATAGACAGCCTATCAGAGGTGACAGCCAGGACAGGATTGGTATGTCATCTGGCCGGAGTATCACAAGGCTTGGATAGTAGGCAATAAATGCAATTGGCATTACAAATGTGAAGATAAAGCGGAATACCGAATTAAAAATCGTAATCGGATATTTCGCATAATCTTTGAATTTCAAAACCAGATCCATCACATAGAACGAATTCTGAATCCAGAAGCATGTCGCTGCCGAAGCATTCTGCAAGGCAATCATGATGAGCGAAGCTGTAATAAGGAAAACGATCATTTTCAGCAGGATCAACGGCGTAAATCCCAGTCCGAGCTTGTTCCATGAATAAATCAATGTACCAATACCAAAAGCAAACTGTCCCAGCCCCTTGATGTCAAACACCTCTGATTGATAATAGAAAAACAGGTTTATCGGACGAAAACAATATTTGATAAAATCTCCCGAATAAACATACATCCGCAGGCTCCAATTATTATCAAAAAAGCACTGCACCGGTGTGAGCGACACCAGCGAAAAACCATAAAGAAACAGCATTTCATAATAGCTCCACCCATTAATCGATGGGAAATTCCTAAACAGTATCCAGAAGCTGACAAAACCCGCAATATTGGTGAAAATCATACCAATCATGGAGATGACGAAGTCCGCACGATAGCTCATTTTGCTCTTTAAGTCCTGTGCAAGAATTTTACAATAAATCTGCAGATAGAAGCCTAAACTTTTTCTTTTCATGACTCAACCTCCATTCACTGTGATTTGGCGCAATGATATTTTCCAAAACAGCCTGCTGATAGCAGCCATAACAATACACCACAGTAATTGTGTACCAAGCGTTGTGAGAATTGTATGCGGCTGCGGACTGCTGTCCAATAAAATAGATAACGGTGCATTGTATATCGACTGGAACGGCAGATAATAAACTATCGTTTTCAGCGGTTCGGGGAAGAATGCAATCGGAATGGTTGCTCCAGACAGCAGCAAAACAATAACCTGCTTCATGATGTTAATGCCCCAAATGGATTCCGTGTACAGGCAAATCGTTCCCACAAGAAAATCGATACTGTAATTGACTGCCACCGCCATAACGACCGAAATCACAAAAAGCAGCAGATTCATTCCAAATGTAATCGCCCCATGCGTGACAATTGCCACAACAATAAAAGTCGGCAGGAACGTGAAAAAGAACTGCGTGACGAACGTTCCCGAATACGACCAGAACAGATAGCTGCGGTATTCCATTGGTTTCAACAGGTCGAGAACGATTTTTCCTGACTGGATATTCCGTCCCATTTCCCAGACAGTATACATCTCCATGAAATTAAACAATGCCGTTGCGAGCACCAGATAAATCAGCGTATCTGTAAACGTCATACCGTTCACAACATCTGTTCCTGCGGAAGCATAAATCGCTTTCCAAAGAAAATACACCACAATCAGATACAGCAGATTGCCGATTACCATAACTACGGTCGCAAGCCGGAATTGGAGGGATTCGATAATTCCTGCACGAGTAAAGGAAACGTATTTTTTCAGATTCATTCCACACCCTCCTCATAAATTTTTTTGATGACCTCCTCGGTAGAGATTTCTTCCAGCTGCATATCACGGATTTCGTGAAGTTTCTGCAGCTGATTTAACACCTCCATGACCTTCGCCTTCTCCTCATCCACAAGAATGGAGATCCATTCCTCATCAGCATGGACAGAAAAGCCGGGCAGCTCCTTTTCTATCACCTCTGCCTGCTCCTTCAAGTCACCGTCAATCCGAATTTTCAACGTCCGGTATGAACCGAAAAAGCCTTTCAGATGTTCTATATCATTATCATACAGCATTCTGCCTTTATCAATGATAACGATTCGCTGGCAAAGCGCATCCACATCGCCCATATCGTGTGTTGTGAGAATCACGGTCGTGTGTTTTTCCTTGTTCAGCGCATGAATAAGTGTTCGAATCTTCGCTTTCATGGACACATCCAGACCGATTGTCGGCTCATCCAGAAAGACAATTTTCGGATTGTGTAAAAATGCCGCAAGAATGTCGCTCAAGGTACGCTGTCCAAGCGACATCTGACGAACAGGTTTATGTAACAGCGGCTCAATATCCACAAGTGACTGGTACAAAGCAAGCATACCATTATAGTCGGCATCACTGATTTGATAAATGTCTTTGAGTAGTTTAAACGATTCAACCAGTGGCAATGCCCACCAGAGCTGCGAACGCTGACCAAATACAACCCCAATCTCCTGTGAATTTTTTGTCCTGTTCTGATATGGAACATTGCCGCTAACGAAAATCTCACCGGAAGTCGGTTCAAGCACTCCCGTCATCATTTTAATCGTGGTGGACTTTCCGGCACCATTTGGACCGAGGTAGCCGACAATCTCGCCTGGTTCAATGCTCATGCTGATATTGTCCACCGCACGGACGATTTTGTAATCTCTTGAAAACAGATCCTTCAGACTGCCCTTCAATCCCTCACGGCGATTGAGGACCTTAAACTCTTTTGTTGCATTTTTGATTTCAATTATAGCTGACATATCGGCCTCCTTTGGTAAAAAATTATATATAGGCGGTGTCTGTCACAGCTTGACACAATTACATAACCGCGATATGATTATATTGCAAACAGCAGGCTATATCAACCGGAATATTGCAGAATATTATAACAAAAACGCAAGGAGATTGTATGAAAAAGAAATGTGTCAATTACATTAATCTGAACAATGACTACAGCGAGAAAATCAAATATACGCATGTGGATTTTCCGTTTTACTTTCACAAGGGACGGTTTTCATCCTATCCGAATTTTACGATGAAAAGTCATTGGCATGATGATCTAGAACTTGTTGTTCCGATTTCAGGACATATGATTTATAATGTGAACGGACAACTGATCCGATTTGGCGCGGGAGAGGGAATCTTTGTAAATTCCCGTCGTCTCCACTCGGCTTATTCTGATGATATGACCGAATGTGAGTACTATGTAATGCTGTTCCACCCTATGGTACTGTGTTCTATTAAGCAGCTTGAGCAGGAGCTTGTATTGCCTGTGTTGAAGTCTTCGCAGGATTTTATTCATCTGAAACAAGATGAAGAATGGCATACAAAAATTCTACAGCTTGTTCACCATATTGCAGAAACCTCAAAAGAAAAGACCGCACTATTCTCTGCAATTGGTTCGCTTCATCTGATATGGAGCGAGATCGTTTCACACATCAACCTGAATATGAAAACAAAACGGGATGATATGCAATTGTCTACTCTGAAAGCAATAATCGCATTTATTCACGAACATTATTCTGAGAAGATTATGCTTGCAGATATTGCAGAAGCAGGATATGTTTCAAAGCGTACCTGTGGAAATCTATTTCTTCGATATTTATATAAGACACCTATTGAATACCTGAATGATTATCGACTGCAAAAAAGTATTGAGTTAATGAAAAACACGGATATGACAATACTTGAAATATGCCTTGCCTGTGGATTTTCCGGAGCAAGCTATTATGCCGAAGCCTTTCGAAAAAGTTTTGGGAAAAGTCCGACAGAATATAGAAAAATGATATGATTGTAAATCTCCAAAAAAACCAGCATCCGACCATCAAAAGCCAAATACTGGTTTTAAATTAAATTTTGTATTTAAGCCTCACTCAATTGCCTTCATCTGCAAATTCAAATCCACCAAACCGGAAATGCCCGGCACTTCCCCGCTTTCCGTATACTGCCAGATATTGAATTCGTATGGCCAATCTGGTTCATCTGCATATTGCGCATACCAGATTGGATACTGGTAGATCGACTCTATATTCAAATATAACGCATAATACATACGGTTCGTGTACATCATTGCCTGATATCCCGCTGCCTGAATCGTTTCTAAAAATCCAAGTGCTGCCTGGGTATGCTGTTCTACCGATAAATCATTGGTTCTGGCGTCTTCAACCATAGGATCCTCCCTGTCTAACACAATCGGATAGGACAGGGCATATTCGCCTATATTCCGCAGTACGAAATTCGCCTCTTCAACACCTTCCTCATAGCTGGTTGCCTGAGAAAAGAAATATATGCCAACCGGCACTCCGTTTGCTTCCGCTCCCTGCATATTTGCAGTATAATACCCATCTAATGCGATACCACCTTCACTGCCGTATCCCCGGTATCCAAGACGGATAATTGCAAAATCAATAGCACTCGCTGCCCGCTCCCAGTTAATGGTTCCCTGATGCTCTGATACGTCAATTCCAATCTTACTGATACTTCCATCCTCTGCAATATATTTCTTAAAATCCTCACTGGTGTCCAAATTTGAAAAATCCCAATTATGCCGTTCAATATTGGCACTAATTTTCACCTTCTGTATTTCACCAAACTTATCTGTCACTACAATGTAGCTGGCATGCAAAAAACGGTCATAGTTATCTGCACTCAACGCACTAATCGCGACATTACTATATCCCGGAAATTTTGATGTGCTTATCGCAAACTCCATACCCTTGCCATAATAATCCTTCTGACAGCCCGTCATCATAAATACCATACAAATAAACAATCCAGCTAATGTAATATATTTTCTCATTCGTTTGTCTCCAATCTATATTAATTAATGAAGTTCACTAATGCTCGCACAGGTCATCAACCTCGTTTCACTTCGGTTGGTGACATTTCATCATAGCCTATAGGCATTTCTATTATACAATATATTTCTATCCTCTTCAATCAAATTCCAGACAGAAAAATATTAATCCTTTCTTATCTTTTTTTCTATACAGGCTTTTTTTTAAGTTTTTTCCCAAATTTCATTGACTTCCCATTTTAACAATGATAAACTAGGCGTGTATTAATAAAGCGTTATCGATACCAACACTACTCGCTATGTTTTGGTATTCACATTACCTCTATGATACAATTAATAATAAGGAGGTACTTTTCATGAACAAAGGTACAGTAAAATGGTTCAATTCAACAAAGGGATTTGGCTTCATCACTAACAGTGAGACAGGCGAGGATGTATTCGTACATTTTTCTGGTATTGTTGCAGAGGGATTCAAGACCCTTGAAGAAGGTCAGTCTGTAACATTTGATATTGAGCAGGGTGCTAAGGGTGCTCAGGCAGTAAATGTAACTGTAGAAGCTTAATTCATGCCGGTTTTATAGATGATTGGTAATTGAACAAAACGGTTAGATATTGGAGTACCAATATCTAACCGTTTTCATTTGCACAAAATGCTAAAACATTTATTATATTCTTTCTACAAATGCAGAACTCTTTCCTGAATCTCCTGGGTCCGTCCCTGATTCCAGAACTGGGTTCCGATATATCCACAGGTACGTCTTGCCACATTCATGGTATCCTGATCCTGATTATGACAATTTGGACATCTCCAGATCAATTTACCTTCCTCATTCTTGGCAATCTGGATTTCACCATCATACCCACATTTCTGGCAGTAATCACTCTTTGTATTCAGTTCTGCATACATTATATTCTCGTATATATGCTGCATGACAGCAAGTACTGCATCAATATTATTCTGCATGTTCGGGACCTCAACATAGCTTACGGCACCACCTGGCGAAAGCTTCTGGAATTTTGCCTCAAAGGTAAGCTTGTCAAAGGCATCTATCGATTCTGTTACATGCACATGATAGCTGTTTGTAATATAATTTTTATCCGTCACACCTTCAATAATGCCAAAACGCTTCTGTAATGCTTTTGCAAACTTATAGGTAGTTGACTCAAGCGGTGTTCCATAAATACTGAAATCAATATTTGTAGCAGCCTTCCATTTTGCACAGGCGGCATTCAGCCGCTCCATAACTTCAACGGCAAACGGAGTTGCCTCTGGCTGTGTATGGGAAAGACCTGTCATATAGCGGGTACACTCACAAAGTCCGGCATAGCCTAATGAAATCGTAGAATAACCATTATATAACAATTTATCAATCATTTCTCCCTTTTTAAGACGTCCTAATGCTCCATACTGCCATAAAATCGGTGCCACATCAGAAGGCGTACCCTTCAAACGGTTATGCCTGCACATAAGTGCCTCATAACAAAGCTCCAACCTTTCATCTAAAATATCCCAGAAACTATCTATATCCCCCTCAGAAGAGCATGCTACATCTACCAGATTCAATGTTACTACACCCTGATTAAAACGCCCATAAAACTTTGGTTTTTTATTCTCATCATGATATACTGTAAGGAAAGAACGGCAGCCCATACAAGGATAACAATAACCCTGTTTTAACTCCTTCATTACCTTCTCTGAAATATAATCCGGAACCATACGTTTTGCGGTACAAGCCGCAGCAAGCTTCGTAAGCTCCCAATATTTTGAACCCTCACGTACATTATCTTCTTCCAAGACGTAAATAAGCTTTGGAAATGCAGGTGTTATATACACACCCTTTTCATTCTTAACACCAAGAATTCTCTGCTTAAGCATCTCCTCAATCACCAATGCCAGGTCATCTCTGGTACGTCCCTCAGGAACCTCATCCAAATACATAAATACCGTAACAAATGGTGCCTGTCCATTGGTCGTCATCAATGTAATAACCTGGTACTGAATCATCTGCACACCACGCTTAATCTCTTCTCTGACACGCTGCTCTGCCACATTCTCAATCTGCTGTTCGTCAGCCTCAATTCCAGCCAGTTCAAACTCTTCTGCTACCATCCTTATATATTTCTTACGGCTCACATCTACGAACGGTGCTAAATGTGACAACGTAATACTCTGTCCTCCATACTGGGAGCTTGCAATCTGCGCAATACTCTGTGTAGCAATATTACATGCGGTGGAAAAACTCTTTGGCCTATCAATCATAGTTTCACTAATAACCGTACCATTTTGCAGCATATCTTCTAAATTCACCAGGCAACAGTTATGCATATGCTGTGCAAAATAGTCAGAATCATGAAAATGAATAATTCCCTCCTCATGAGCCTTTACAATCCTTTCCGGCAAAAGGAAACGCTTTGTAATATCCTTGCTGACTTCGCCAGCCATATAGTCACGTTGTACACTGTTTACGATTGGATTCTTATTAGAATTCTCCTGCTTTGCCTCTTCATTATTACACTCAATCAGGCTTAAAATCTGTTCATCTGTTGAATTTGCTTTACGTACCAGTGCCCTCTTATAGCGGTATGTGATATACTTTCTTGCCACCTCAAAGGCCTCCGTATCCATAATCTCGTTCTCCACAAGATCCTGGATTTCCTCTACGCTGAACGCACGGTTCATGCTTCCACAGGTGAGTGCAACCTTTTTTGCAATTTCCTTAATCTGCTCTGAAGTCAAGCGGTCCGTCTCTACCACTTCCTTATTTGCCTTCTCTACAGCAGCAACAATTTTCGTAATATCAAATGCCTCTTCCGATCCGCTACGTTTGATGATTCTCATGACACTCCTCCACTTTTATTCCTTTTTCTCTTCATAGTTGGCATCAATGATGAAATGTCATATAGCCCTCTTTTCACACCCACGGTCCAATTCTTTGACACTCCATTACATAAATACAGTGCCGGAATTCTATTTCCGACACAACATCTTGTGTTATTTTAGCCCACATTCTCCGAAAAAGCAAGAGGCAGATTTTCTGAAAATACGCTCCAAGACTGCCACACGCACCATACCATATAGCTTTTGTACATATTGCACAATTTTTTTTGACAAAAATTCCACATTTACTAATACGCACAGTAACACAATTTTTCACCATGTCAGAACTATCTTTCACACCTATTGACGATTTTGAAAACAAAGAGTATTATAAAAGAAGTAAATTTTAACATTAAGGAGAAATAAGTATGAATAGCAGACAATTAGCTTTTATGGTTATTTCATCTTTACAGAAAGAAATAATCGGAGCCAACATTATGTATCTTGACGGTGGAAATGCATACACCAAAACGCAGGCCGCGGCATACGAT
>CAMWYJ010000070.1 GCA_947178445.1 uncultured Clostridium sp. | reverse complement strand
TCTCCCTGCGGACGATTCCCGGCAAATTCCCTGCGCTCACCCTGCGGTCTTCCTCCATCCCTGCGCTCGCCTTGTGGATGGTTATTTCCATCTATCCGGCGGTATCCCTGTGGTCGGACATTACCTTCTGTTCTGCGCTCGCTCTGGCGTTTTTCAACCTCTGCTCTTTTTTCATTTTGCAGCTTTTCAGTCACAGTCTCCTTCTGTTCTTTCACACTTTCCGGCTTAACCGGCTCTGGGGATTTTGCAACAGTTGTCGTTTTATTACCTGCAATACGCTCTGTTACCCTTGCCGCATCCTCCTCCGTTACGGAGCTTGAATGGCTTGTTACTTCCACACCATTCTTTTTCAAAATCTCAATAATCTCTTTACTGCTTTTATTTAAATTCTTTGCTAATTCATATACTCTGATTTTTGCCAATTATTGCACCTCCAAATTATCCAAACTATCAATCTGTTTTATGACTGCATTTGCAAGCCCTTTATCAATGACTGCCAAAGAAGCCCTAAACTCCTTCCCGCAGGCGTTCCCAATAGAAACTTTATCTGAGAACAGCTTTATTGCCACATGATAATAGTCACACATATTATTAAACTTCTTTTTTGTATTATCTGAAGCATCGGATGCTACTACAACAAGATATGCCTTGCCTTCCTTCACGGCTTTTTCGGTCGAAAACTCACCAGTTACCGTTTTTCCGGCTTTTGTCGCTATAGATAGCATCGAAAGAGCTTTATTTTGCTTCAATGTCTATCATCTCCTTTTTTAACTTTTCATAGATTACAGGATCGATTGACATTTTAAAGGAGCGTTCCAAGCCTTTTAATTTTACAGCTTTCTCAAAACACTCTTTGTCAAAATGAAGATACGCCCCTCTTCCATTCTCCTTACCGGTTGGATCCAACTTTATATCGCCTTCCGTTGTCTTAAGTATTCGAAGCATGTTCTTTTTTGCAATCATTTCACCACACCCCACACATTTGCGAAGCGGCATCTTCTTTGCCATTTTATCACATCCTAACTTTTCACAATCCATCTATCCTATAAGCTTACGCCAATGAAATAAAATGTATGTCTGTCACTCCAAAGACTCTGTATTATCCTCATACTCATCATTGTAATATTCATCGGATTCCTCATACTCATCACGATATTCTCCGTCTTCATCGTAATAGCCATCCTCATCATAATAACCATCTTCGTCATATTCAGCATCATCGTAATCATAGCCATAATCATCCCTTACCTGCGACTCACTCTTAATATCAATTTTAAATCCTGTAAGTCTTGCGGCAAGTCTTGCATTTTGACCCTCCTTACCAATTGCAAGAGACAACTGGTAATCCGGAACTACGACTCTGGCGCTCTTTTCTTCCAAATCCACATCAACTGATACAACCTTTGATGGGCTAAGCGCATTTTCAATAAAAATGGTCGGATCTTCATTCCATGTAATAATATCAATTTTCTCACCCTTTAAATCATCCACGATTGTATTGACACGGTTACCGTTCATACCAACACATGCCCCAACAGGATCTACATTCGGATCGTTAGACCACACTGCAATTTTTGAACGGGAACCCGCCTCACGGGAAATCGATTTAATCTCAACCGTACCATCCGCAACCTCTGTGACCTCTTTCTCAAATAAACGCTTTACGAGCTCTGGATGTGTACGGGATACGATTACCTTTGGTCCCTTATTTGTCTCCTTCACTTCAACGATATACAGCTTAATACGGTCTGTTGGGCGATAATGCTCACCCTTGATCTGTTCATTTTCCATTAAAAGAGCATCCATCTTATCATCTAAGCTTACAGAGATATTCTTGCCAACATAACGCTGCACCACACCGGTTACAACATCCTTTTCCTTACAATAAAAATGCTCATATAAGGCCTTTTTCTCTTCTTCCTTAATCGTCTGTACAATAACACTTCTTGCCTGCTGTGCTGCAATACGCCCAAAATTCTTTGGTGTAATCTCTACATTTACTGTATCACCTACTGCATATTTTTTGCTCATCATCAAAGCCTGTTCCAACGAAATCTCGATTGCATCATCCTCTACATTCTCCACGACAGTCTTTGCAGCATATACTTCGATATCACCAGTCTCCCGGTTCATATTAACTGTTACATTATCACTTTTACCAAAATCCTTTTTGCAGGCATCTAACAAAGACTTTTCAATTGCCTCAACAATAATATCCTTTGAAATCCCTTTCTCTTTCTCAATTTGCTCTAAAGCAAGCATTAATTCTGACATTTTTTCTAATTCCTCCTATTCTTTTAAAATTCAAATGCTAATCGAATCAGCGCCAAATTGCTTCTATCAATAACGATTTCTTCTTCCTCATCTGTAAGAACCGTAATTGTCTTATCGTCATATTCCTTTAATTCCGCTTCAAATTCTTTTCCTTTTTTTTCTTCTAATGGACGAAACAGTTTTATTTCCACCATTTTTCCAAGATTTCTCGCAAAGTCCTTATCTTTTTTGATTGGTCGAAGCAGTCCGGGAGAACTTACCTCCAATATATATGGTTCCTTAAATTCCTTATCATACTCATCAAGCAATGGACTAAGGGTTCTGCTCACCTCTACGCAATCATCAATGGTGATCCCCCCTTCCTTATCGGCATATACACGCAGATAATAATTGGAACCTTCTTTCACATACTCCACATCTACCAGCTCAAAACTGCGCTCCTCAATAATCGGTGTCACAAGCTTTTCACAGATTGCTTCAATTTCCTTTTTAGTCATAAATGACCACCTTTCTATATTTAGTTGTATTAGGTAATTGGTTTTTCTAAATGAAAGAGAGCGGACATACTGCCCACTCTCATCTTACCTCTATGTTACCATGTAAGAATACCACCAATTTCCAGAAAATGCAAGCATTTTCTTTATATTAATCCATAACAGTCCCAAACAAAATGCTTTCTACATATTTGGAAAATGCAAAACACTGCCTGATTACAATAATGAAAGGCCTTCTGTATTGTATTACAGAAAGCCTTATCGCTAAAATCACACTCTCTTAAGCTTCAATGATTTCTTTCTTATTATAGCTGCCACATTTCTTGCAAACTCTGTGAGGAACCATTAATTCGCCACACTTAGAACACTTTACTAAAGTAGGCGCACTCATTTTCCAGTTTGCTCTTCTCTTATCTCTTCTTCCTTTTGAAGATTTATTCTTTGGACAGATAGACATATTCACACCTCCTTAAATTGATTGAAGATATCACTAAAAACTGCCATCCTTGGATCAGGAACCATCTGGTCACAATCACATGTGCTCTTATTCAGATTGGTTCCACATACCTTACAGATTCCCTTACAATCCTCTTTGCAGAGAACATTCATTGGAAGCACGGTATATAACTCATCCAAAATGAGCATGTCTACATCCAGTGTACAGTCTTCGATATAACTTATTTTCTCACTTTCTTCTTTATTATCTGTATAAACCTCACCTTTTTCGACATCCACCATTCTGGCGATATCAAGCAGGTATTCCTTTGAAACATCCTCCAGACAACGGCTGCAGACTCTGATGACCTTAACCTTTACTGAAAATGCAACATCGACAATTCCCTTCTCTGTGTGCGTAAGCACCACATCAAATTCATCCTCTGCAGATACTTTTAATATCTCGCCAAAGTAAGAGACTTCTTGCTTTGTAAATGCAGCCTTCACTGTCTTTTCTTTGCCTGCTACAGATAAAACGTCATATAAGTTTATTAACATATATTAATCTCCTAAACTCACACGTCAGCTATTATACAAAGATTTTTATCCTTTGTCAACATAATAATTCACTTTTTATCGTTTTACCTGACGTTCACTAATGCAACCGTCTCTCTTGCAATTGCCAATTCTTCATTCGTTGGAATCACATATACTGCTACCTTCGAATCATCGGTTGAAATACAGATTTCTTCGCCCCTTTTTGCATTGGCATCTTCATTGATGGCAATTCCTAAATAGCCCAGATAATCACAGATCATTTTACGCATCTTACAATTATTCTCCCCGATTCCTGCAGTAAATGCTATCGCATCAACACCATTCATAGCAGCTGCATAAGAACCTACATACTGTGCTGCGCGATATGCAAACATATTAAGTGCAGTCGTTGCACGTTCATTTCCATCCATACTAGCCGCATCCAAATCACGGAAATCGCTAGATACACCTGAAATTCCCTCCACACCAGAATTCTTATTAAGAATTGTGATTATCTCATCTAATGAACAATCTAACTTATTTGCCAAAAACTGTACAACAGCGGGATCTATGCTTCCACTTCTTGTTCCCATGATCAGACCATCAAGCGGTGTAAATCCCATACTGGTATCCACAGATTCTCCGTTTCTTACTGCCGTAATGGAGGAACCATTTCCTAAGTGACACACAATTACTTTAGACTCCTGATTTTGCCTGCCCATAAGCTCTAGCATACGTTTTGACACAAAGCTGTGGGATGTTCCATGAAACCCGTATTTACGAACCTTAAACTTTTCATAGTATTCATATGATATACCATAAAGGTATGCTTCCTTCGGCATTGTCTGATGAAATGCAGTGTCAAATACTGCCACCATAGGAACATTTGGCATAATCGCCCTGCAAGCTGAGATACCTATCAGATTTGCCGGGTTATGAAGCGGTGCAAGATCATTACATTCTTCAATGGCAGCTATAACCTCATCATTGATCACCACCGAACTTGCAAACTTTTCACCACCATGTACAATTCGATGTCCTACTGCATCAATCGCAGATAAATCTGCAATGACACCTGAATCCACACCGGTTAAAGCTTCTAGCACATAGGAAACCGCTGCCTTATGATCCGGCATCGCCACCTCTTTCACTATTTCACTCTTACCGGCCGGTTTATGAGTAAGCCTTCCATCAATTCCAATTCTCTCACAAAGCCCCTTCGCAATCACCTGTTCTGTTTCAGAATCGATCAACTGGTATTTTAAAGATGAGCTTCCGCAGTTTACTACAAATACATTCATTTCTATAGCCTCCATTTTGTTATAAAAAACGCAATATCAAAACCCTGCAACAGTCTCTTCCTTACGCTTTTTTAATATTTCCATCATCTACCTTAATCTGATGTCTTCCATGTTCCTTCGCATAATACATACACCAGTCAGACCGCTTTAACAATTCCTCCGGATTGCTGCATACCTCCGGATAGGCAGTCAGACCAACACTAACACTAATCGGTATCTTAAACTCATTATATTCTACAATCTGCTTACAAAGCTTTTCAAATAACTCTTCAATTATCGGTTTTGCAGCATCAAGATTATGATCCGTTAAAACTGCCACGAATTCCTCTCCACCATACCTGCACACAAAACCATCATAGCATTCAATCACTTCTTCTGTAATGGAAGCAACTCTCTTAATTACTTCATCTCCGGCAAGATGTCCATATGTATCATTGACACTTTTAAACTTATCAATATCTAATAATGCCACACTCATACAGCTATTTTTTGTAACAACCATCTCTGTACGCTCTTTAAACAACTGGTTAAAATAAACCCGGTTATTAATGCCAGTCAGACCATCCTTACGTGCCATACGCTGCATTTCATTATAATTCTTTATATTGGTAACTGCAATATCATACTGGGCAATTACAACATCATAAAAAGACAGGTTATCTGTAAATGCATTTCTCTTTTCAGAACCTACAACAAACAAGCCATAGCCAGTATCCTCATGCTCTAAAAGCTTTAAATACATAGAATGAATATTTTCATGTTTTAAAAATGGAAATTGTTCTTTTAACTCTTCATGAAAAATATTTTCTCTGATGTTATGCGCAGACATATACTGATAAGTTTCCTTTAAATTCTCTTTCATCTTCGTATCCAGTCCTTCTGTCTTGCATTTCACCGAATAACTCGCATGTTTATTCAGATATACATCTTTTTCAATATACACTGCACAAAACTCCAGCTTTCGGGTTTCCATGATGATTTCTGCAATTTGGTTCAAAATTTCTATCATATCAAAGGAGGATGCAATATAACGCAAAATATCTGTCTGAACCCGCATTTCCTGGTTTGCCATCTGAATTTTCCGGTTTGCATTTTGCAACTCTACCTTTTGCTCATTCAGCATCATATTTGTATCCTTCATTTTCTGCTGGATTTCCAGCATATCTGCATTTTTCTCCACTTCATCAGCAAATTTACGGCGCTGGTCAAGAATAATCCTATCCTTTTTAACCACATAGTTCACAAATTCGCATGATTCAACAGCAAGGACAGTAAATAAAACAGCAATATTGAAAATGAGATATGTCCAATCAGACACATCTTCATTAATAGTCATTGCAATCATTGCAAGTAAGGTCGGAACCGCCACACAGAGTACATAAAAATATATGGACGAAGCTTTTTCAATCTCTGCCACCCGAAAAAAATCCACCATAAACATCACGATCAACGTAAAAGCAATCAGTTCTGAAGTATTCATTCCCTGCCAGAAACAGAAAATTGCCGAAGCCAGCAGACATTGCCCTAATCTTGTCCACTTGCGTATCTCATTCTTTTTAAAAAATTTATTATGTGCCATCAGCTCCTCAAAAATAATACATATTGCAAGAAGCAACAGCACTGCTACGGAAGGAATTCGTTCCCCATTCTGCCCGAAAACAGCCAGAATCATTCCTTCTACAAAAAATACAAAATACACGATTCTATGCATTATCAATTGATTTTTTTTGGTTTCGTTGATTATTTTTGATTCCATAGATTATTCCTTCCAATAAATTTCAACTACTGCTCCCTGATGAAGTGGACTGAAATGATCCACATCCAAACCATCGATTTTTTGTACAAGCTTTGTTCCACCAACATTTTTTAAATCAAAATCGTATTTGTCAAAAACATCTACAAATACATATTCTTTCTTACCGGTTAATATAATATCTTTTCCATTCACTGTAACCCCCATATCAATTGCTGTATTCTCGCTTTTCTCCTTGCTGCTTAACGCGTCTGTTTTTGTATATGCACCACTTATCTTTTCCACATCGGCATTCGTTGAAACTGCATCATCACCAGACATGGCATTATCCTCTTTCTGTGTTTCTGACCCCTTTTCCGTTCCATTGTCTGGTAATGGCTCTTCTGTTACAAATCTCTGCGCCTTATAAATATCATCTCTGTCAATCCACGCCACCTTAAAATTTTCATAAATCTTTGTATCGGCTCCTGCCCTAGCACCATTTACGAATACCTCATGCGGTGTTTCAATATCCATGAACTGCATAAGCTGGCTTAACGTATAATAGTTAAGTATCTCAACCCTGTCTCCCTCTTGGATCTCATAAAACTCTGACTGCAGCCTGTCATTGACACTTGCATATCTCGGACAGCTTAACATCATCTCATTCACTTCAAAAGTAATCATGGCAGAAAAATCTGCAACCTCGCCGAGCACCGCTTTTGCAGCTTCTCCTGCAGTAGAAGGCTCAATCTCTAATTTATCTCCAGCCTCCACTAAATGATTCATGCCAACCGTCCTGCCATTCAGTTTGATCACTGCTGCTTCCCCTGTTACACCTCTCACAAATTTTGGTTTTCCATTCAAAGTATAATTCAAATCCCTGCCACGCCTTGGAAATACTTCTTCATTGGTAAGTCCATACGCAATCGCAGCATCAAATACTGTGAGTTTTTCGTTATTGTAAAGCTTCACCCTCTCATTATTTACCTGTATAAAAATAAAATGATTTTTCTGTTCATAGAAATTCAGACAAATACCAATCGGCGTTACTAATAAAGGATCTTTCTTTACACCCTCTATAAATATATTTACAAAACCAAGCACTTCCTCTCCTCTTAGTGCTACACGCTCTTTAGGAAGCTCTAAATGCTTTGCGAGCTTTTCCGTATACCCCTTAATCTTGCCGCCGCCGCCAACAACAAAAACAGCAGACACCGACTTCCCGCCATTTAACTCTTTTACCTTCTCCGCAGTCTTTTTTGTAATCTCCTCTATCACATGGTCAACCTTATCAAGCACCTCCTGCGGTGTCACCTTTTTTGCAATGCCCATAATATCCTTATATGCAATCATTTTCTTTGTTGGAGAAGCCGTCTTAATCTTCTCGGCCATAGCAAAATCAACCAGATAGGACTGTACGATACATTCTGTAATTTCATCACCTGCATTCGGGAGCATTCCATATCCCATAATTGTTCCACTCTTTGTAATACAGATATCGGATGTACCTGCACCGACATCGATAAGTGCTATATTAAGGAGCCGATAACTTTCCGGTATCGCCACACGGATTGCAGCAATCGGCTCCAATGTCATATTTGCAATTTCTAAACCCGCCATAGCTACCGCAGCATATAAACCATCCACAACCTCTTCCGGCAAAAAGGTCGCCAATATATCTGCGCTAATATTATGCGCTTTATGCCCTTCGAGATTTCCAATTTCAAACCCGTTTAAGTAGTATTTTATTACTGTATAGCCAACACAAAAGAATTTTACGTCTGTGTCATTTTCCTCTGACATCTGCTCATGGGCTTTCTCCACACCCAACATTTCCAAAGAATGGATATATTCCTGGTTTACAACCGTATTCTCAGAAAATTCATAATAACCATTCCCAACAGCTGTCTTTAGTACACGGCCTGCAGCAGCAATGCAGACTTCTTTTAATTTTTTTCCGGAAAGCTGTTTTTCCAGCTCTTCTTTCACATAAGAAATCTCTTCACCAACCTTTTGGATATCATGAATCTGACCATCCAACATCGCTCTTGTATCGTGGTATTTGACACATTGCGCCACAATATTAAATTGCTTTCCATCCTGATAACCAACTGTTCCAACAATACTCCGGGTACCGATATCCAATCCAAACACCAATGGTTCTGGATATTTTGTTAAAGCTGCCATTTCTCTTCTCCTAATAACAGCACGCCATCACGTGCATATGTCCGAAATCTTTCTTTGATATTATTTTACCACATCATATTGTTTTGTACAATAAATCATTAACAATATCTGCCGTTTTTTCCAAATTTTTACTATTATCCACAATTTTTTCACAATTTTTTTTATAAAATTCCTCGGAAGACTGGCTTTCAATGACAGCTTCCCACTTTTTGCGGCTCTCCCCTCTGCCCGCCAATAATCTCTTGATACGTTCTTCTTTTTCTACATGTATGTACCAAAGTTCATCACAAATATCTTTATATCCGTCCTCAATCAATAACGCTGCCTCAATGACATATATTTTCACGAATCCTTCCCTTCTTTTATTTTCGATATCCGCTATGATATATTGTTTTACCACAGGATGTACAATATCATTTAAGGCAATACGCTCCCTTTCATCGTGAAAGACAATTCCCCCAAGCTTGGTGCGATCGATATTTTTATCTTCTAATAGAATTTTCATTCCAAAATGTTCCACTATCTTATTATACGCGAAACAACCCGGTTTCATTAACTCGTGGGCCAGTTTATCTGTCTCAACAATATATGCCTGGTATTTCTCCTCAAGCAAATGGAGAATGGTACTCTTTCCGGTACCAATTCCTCCGGTAATCCCTATAATCCGCATATCTTTTTCTCCTACTTTGCCTCATACCACGTATTGCCAACGCTTACTCCTACACTTAACGGAACCGAAAGCTTTGCAGCATGTGTCATTTCCTCCACTAGGATATTCTTAACAAGCTCTACCTCGCTCTTATGGGTTTCAATCAACAATTCATCATGAATCTGCAAAATCAAAGAAGATTTGCAATTCTCCTTAAGCAGCCTTTCATGAACCCGGATCATTGCAATTTTGATAATATCTGCGGCTGTTCCCTGAATCGGTGCATTCATTGCCACACGTTCCCCAAAGTTTTTCTGCATAAAATTCGAAGATGTAAGCTCTGGTATCTGCCGAATCCTGCCATACAGTGTCTTACTCATACCCGTCTTCTTTGCATCCTCCACCGTTTTATCCAGAAAATCCTTCACCCCCGGATAAGTTGCAAAATAATTTTCGATGTATTCCGTTGCTTCCTTTCTGGAAATATTTAAATCCTCAGAAAGACCAAATGCACTGATTCCATACACAATACCAAAATTAACTGCCTTTGCATTTCTCCTCATTAAATCGTCCACTTCCTCCATTGGCACACCAAACACCTGGGATGCTGTGGTTGCATGGATATCCTGTTCCTTCTTATAGGCAGTAATCAGCTTTTCATCCCCTGAAAAATGGGCAAGTACACGAAGCTCAATCTGGGAATAGTCTGCATCTACAAATACATAATCCTCCTTTGGAATAAATACTTTACGAATACTTCTTCCAAGTTCTGTCCGCATCGGAATATTTTGAAGATTCGGCTCAGTAGAACTGATTCTTCCCGTTGCAGTAATCGTCTGATTAAATGTTCCATGAATCCTGCCATCTTCGCTTATAAATGCAGAAAGTCCATCTGCATAAGTAGATTTAAGCTTTGCAACCTGACGGTAATCTAAAACATTCGCTACGATTGGATAATCATTTTTTAATTTATTCAGTACATCTACATTGGTAGAATACCCTGTCTTCGTCTTTTTTGCACCCGGGAGCTGCAATTTATCAAACAAAACCTCTCCCAGCTGTTTCGGAGAGTTTATATTAAACTCACAGCCTGCTTCCTCGTAAATAATCTTCTCTAATTCATCGACACGCTGCCCTAACTTTTGTCCATATTCCTTAAGAGCTTCTCCATCTACCCGGATTCCTTCCCGTTCCATATGGTCAAGCACATAAACCGTTGGAAGCTCAATTTCTTCATAAAGCATAAGCATGTCCATGGAAGACAGCGACTCTTCAATATTCTTCCATGCCATAAACGGTATGCAGGTCTCGTAAGCCAAATACATACTTACTTTCTCTTCCTGCAGGACAAATACATTTAGCTGCATTTTCTCCAACAATTCCTTTTGGGAAGGAACTGTTAGATTCATATAATCTCTTGCAATGTCATCATATTCATAGCTGTCTTTGTTCGGATTAAGCAGATAGGCTCCCACTGAAACATCACACACTTTGACATCTGCCGAAACAGGCAAAATCTTAAGAAGCTTTTTTAAATCATGGGTAACAATAACTATATCTGTGTTTTTCTCTATTATGTCCATCATCCTGCTTACAATCAACTCTTTTGTAATGAACATGGAACATACAATAAAATCCGCCCTTGCATCTTCTACCGTAATACCAAGACCGAGAAATTCCTCTTTTTCCAATAATGGAAATAACCCAATGCGCTTACTGCCATTAATCGATGTAAAAAAATTTTCCATCTCTCCTAAATCATTTATAATACCGATTTTAAATTCAATCGTTGCCACGTCATCTGGTACTTCAAAATATTTTAAGAGACTTTTAAGTTCCAGTTTTTTCACGTAGTCATACGCTTCTTTTGTAAAGAGACTTGTAAGTTTCATTTCATCCACTGTCTGGCTAATTGGTACATCCAGTTTAATCTCGGCCAATACCCTGCTCATAAGCGCCTGGTCATAATACGTTGTCAGGTTCTCCATAGCCTTCTTAGGCTTAATCTCTGCAATATGCTGGTATGCGTTTTCTATGCTGTGATACGTAGAAATAATTTTAGCAGCAGTCTTTTCACCAATTCCCGGAACACCCGGAATATTGTCCGATGTATCTCCCATTAACCCTTTCATATCAATAAATTCATGGGGGGTAACACCGTATGTCTCAAAAACCTGACTCGCATGATAATTCTCTACTGTCGTTTTTCCACCTTTTGTCTTCGGAATCTTAATCAGTACCTTTTCTGTTGCTAACTGCAACAAATCCCTGTCTCCAGAAAGCACAGAAACCTCCATTCCGGCCTCTTCACCTTTTCTTGACATTGTTCCGATAATATCGTCAGCCTCAAATCCCGGAGCTTCTATTACCGTTACATTCATAAGATGTAGCAGCTCCTTCATAACAGGTACCTGCTCACGCAATTCTTCAGGCATACCGCTTCTGGTTCCTTTGTAGGCCTCAAACATATTATGACGAAAGGTTTTTTCGTGTACATCAAATGCCACTGCCAAATGCGTTGGCTTTTCCTCCTCCATAATTTTAAACACAATGTTGATAAAGCCAAGCACAGCATTGGTATGCTCTCCTTTTGAATTTGTCAAATCCGGCAATCCATAAAATGCTCTATTTAATATACTATGTCCATCTACTAACATAAGCTTGTCCATTTTCTTCCCCTCCATAATGAAACCCACATAATCGTCCTCAATCACTGCTTTAGCATCTCATACTGTCTGACTTTCTCATAAAAAGTTAATTCCGGTTCCTCTGTTGTCACATTTAAATTCAGCCCGATTGTATCCGCATATGGTTCAAATAAAACAGAATCAAAGGTATTACTATAATAGTAATCTCCCTGTGCTTCTTTTATCTTCTTTTGCTCATCTTCTCTCAAAAGCTTCAAAAAATTCACATATCCGAAAATTCCAAATCCAATAATTGCAACAATTATAAGAAATATAGATGACTGAAATATTTCTCGTTTTTTCTTTGTTTTTTTTAGTTCGTACTCCATTCTCTGTTCCAGTGCCTCGCTGAAGTCCCTAGTCAGCGGCTGGTTACTATCAAGCTGCCGCATTCCTTCTATCATTGTGTAATATATATTAAGTTCTTCGTGGCAATTCTCACAGTATTTTATATGTTTTAAAAACTCGCTCTTATCTTCCCGTTCCAGTTTATAATCGATATACGCAATTATTTTAGATTGTGCTTCTAAGCAGGTCATACTATTCTTCCTTTTCTAAAAAAAACCGGAATGCAGTTGGCAAAGCATAGCTTTCATCAAACTCCTTCCGATGAATCCATGTCAAATCTTTCTTTTTATTGCAGCATGAAATGTAATATGCTGTCATTTTCCACTCTACGTGACTGAACACATGTGTATACGGTACTTCCCGTTCGATATGAAGCGGACAAAAGCCCTGTTCGCTGATAAAATCCATCGCTTGCTGTCTCGTCATTTTCCGATCCATATGATAAAATTCCCAAAGTCCTGCAAGCAAACCTTTGTTATCCCTCTTTCGGATGGCATATTCATCGCCATCATGCAGAACAAACACCGTCATTTCCTCTATCCTGCGTTTCTTCTTTTCCTTTCGTACCGGAAGTCTATCGTAAGTTTTCTTCTTACATGCAAGACAAATTGTATGAAGCGGACATTCCTTACAGTTCGGCATACCATTCGGAATACATACAGTAGCACCAAGTTCCATCAATGCCTGCGTAAGATCTCCACAGTCACCCTCTGAATACAGCTTCGTCAGCCATTTCTTTACCTGGCGTTTTGTTTTTAAATCGTCAATGTTATCATAGCAGTCAAGAATACGCATTACCACCCGTAACACATTTCCATCCACTGCCGGAGTGTCCTTATCAAAGCAGATTGAACAAATTGCCCCGGCTGTATATTCCCCAACACCACAAAGCGAGAGAACCTCCTCATATTCTGCAGGGAAAATACCATTATATTCCTCCATAATCTGTATTGCAGCTTTTTTCAAATTCCTTGCACGGTTATAATAGCCAAGTCCCTCCCACAGTTTTAACAGCCGGTCATCTGAAACCTTTGAAAGCGCTTCAATATCCGGAAGTTCTGACAAAAAGTGCTCATAATAACCCTTTACTGCTTCTACCCTGGTTTGCTGAAGCATAATCTCTGACAGCCAGATGCAATATGGATCTTTTGTTTTTCTCCACGGTAAATCCCTGTGATGTTTTTTATACCATGAAAGCAGCGGATGTTTCACCAAAAGCCAGTTAAACTCCATAATTATCACCTTATTTTTTCTACATAATACTATATCATATATTAAAATTGAATACAAAACTATTATCAAAAAACTGCTTGACAAAAGAATACTTTCCGATTATACT
>CAMWYJ010000069.1 GCA_947178445.1 uncultured Clostridium sp. | reverse complement strand
GTCCTCTATATTTTTGTAGAGTATCTCCCTAAAATAGCTTTGGTTTTCTTCAAAACGAATAGCTTTGTATTGCTCCCATACGATTTTATAATTCTCTTCTATCGGTTTTTTTTCAGCTATAAAACTTTCAATGACTTCTTTCTCTTCCGCGACCTGCTTTTCTATCAGTTTCTTCAACTCCTCCAGTTCTCTCTCAAGCCGCTGTTTCATCTCCAAATCTATTTTTTGGTATTTTTCGGCACCATATGGCTTCTTCTGAAGCTCCAGCAGTTCCTGTAACTTCTTTTCCAGTTCCTTATATATCTCTCTTTCATCCGGGTAATCTTTGACCAGCGGATCCAGCATTTTCCTCTGCTCCCATTCAAGAAAATCATCCGGATAAAAGCTCGCTTGCGAGACAATTTCTCCAAGCATAATATATTCCTGCATACGCTGGTTAAATGCAAATGTATTCTGAGAATCCAGTTTTTCCTTTATGGCTGTTCGAAACCACTCTTCATCAATTTTAAACCTATTTTCTACTATATTCAGAAAATGACCAACTATAGAATCACCTATATTCTTTTGTTCCTTATAAAAATACGCTGCAAGTTCATCTCCTATGTACTCTATTTTTTTCTTTCCCCACCAATGTGTTTTCAAAATCAGTTCTATATGTTCTTTTACAGATGTATTCTTCAGTTGGAATGCTTCCTGACAAATTGTGAACCATTTATCTCTCCATTCGGGTTTTCTTACAACTATTTTTGCAAATCTTGTAATTTGCTCGTCCATCTCCTTGTCCGCAGTATTTCCCTTGTAGCATTTACCATATCTGAATAAATTGACCACTATTTTATCAGGTTTCTTCCCTTTACTACAGGGACTTATAATAAGCTTTATCTGCTCCGGCATATTATCATCAGAAGAAGAATATGTACAAAAGCCTGCTTTTTTTCGTATATTATAAGGAATGCAAGAATAAACAGAAGCTATGACATCCAGTGCCCGTGTATTATAGTCATCTCCCTCCACATCCAGCGTAATTTTCACTCGGCACCCTTTCTTATCCACTGCAAATAAAAGTGCTTTCACTGCTGCAATCAACACATCCGCTTTAAGTGCCTGGGTGTCTGGAATATAATTTCTCTTTTCATCAAAATTATCTATATTTTCATTATTGTATTTATTAAGCTCTGTATCAGGTACAAAGCCTTCAGAAAGCAGAGAAAGAAAATCCTCACCATAGGTTTTTTTATCTGCATCCCAGAACCGGAAGTGGGCATAGGAAGATTCTGCAGCATAATTAGTCATCCTGGCATTATAAGCAAGTAATATCTGCGCTTTCTCCAGAGTCCCTGACAGGTCGGTAGTCACATAGGTGAGCGCTGTCGGCTCTTTAGCAGCAGAAGAATATAATGTCGAGTCTTCTACAAAATCATATTTCTTGTACCCCTCCAGCAATCTTTTCTCCTGGACAGGTTTCATGCTTTGGGACTTTGCAATAGTACGATAATTCGTACCATCATTTCCATAGATTAACTGCATATTACTCCATATTCCTTTCCCACTGTTCGAGGCGTGATACTGACTCATTATACAAACAATTTATCGCATTCCGCTTCTACGATACCAACTTGGGGCTGCTGTATAGACCCGAAAAACCCTTGTGCCGACGGTGTAATCACATTTTTACGGACTGGCTTTAAATATCCCATGCATGCCAGAGTCCACAAAAATGGAAGAGCAATTCCATATGGTGCTATATCTTTCGGCTCCACACCCGCCTCTACTCCATAAGCGGCAAGGGCAAAAAAGTTTTTACGTGAAAATATTCTATTGATCTCTGACAATACGCTCCTGTCTATAAACTCATTTTTCAGATAATTTTCCACATCAGTTGCCACCATCGCCAATTCATCCACATCAAAGGTTGCATTCTCATGCAGGCATAAAGGAGAACTATCCGGATGATACAGATTATAATCTATCTTTCTCTGTTCTTCTTTAAACAAGGGACCATTCGTTGTCAAATAATCACTTTTTGTCAACATAACAGCAGTTGGAATGTTTTTCTTGTCACGTCCCATAATGGCCAGCATATTGTCGATATTTTGAAAGACCGTCTTGATATCCCTCTCCACCTGTTCTTCCGTACTACTGTTCTTGTTCTTATCAGCCAGTCTTCTGTCTATCTGCACCGGATCTATGCAAAACCAGAACGCATCGGCTGAATGGCAGATACGACGCTGATTCACAATAAACATGCCGCTTGCTTCCCCCTGCTCTTCCTCTTCTTCATCTGTAGGGACATAAATTTCACCTGGCATGTCGACCAGTGTAAAGACATAACCTTTTCCATTGATTATTATTTGTATGGACAAAAGCGGTACCAGCGCGCGTTCAACAGGAGTCTTACCTATCTTTTTCCCTTCCCGGTAAAGTTTCAATACATTTTTCTTGAAGCTAACAGCGCGTCTGTCAGAAACAGCGTTTACGGAAATATCCTGTCCGGCGGATTGCAGTTGTTCATTTATGCTGTCCACCAACGCTGCTAAATATGCCGTTTTCCCCACGCGGGAGCTGCCCAGCATAACGATCACCTTTTCTTCATATTGTCCTGCCCCTACATAAAATCTGTCCCCGCAGTCCGGACACACCATATGAGTATATGGTGTGACCTCATTATCCAGATAAGTCACATGCAGTTGGCTGACAAAATAGTTGCCATTATCATCAGTGATCTCAATGAACTCACAGGTACATTCCAGCAACGCAACATCCTGTTTTTCATACAACAACACTATCGCATTTTCGATATCTCTGCATTTGTCTTCCATACTGGCATCCTTGTTCTGAGACCAACGGACATTTAATGCCAGCTTATTCAATTCGTTTCTCTGATTATGTGGTTGTAAAACAAAATCACTGTTTTCGGAGGTACTTGCATTTGTCTGATCAAGCTGCAAATTTACAGAATACCTTGTTTCAAGAAACTTTAAAATATCTCTCGCCTTTATCGTCAACACCCCAAAAGGTGTCAGAAGTCTTTGATTCCGCATATCTTCCTTTGTCATATACATTCCGAATCTAATTGCATCCCAGAGTTCCTGATAGTCCGCAAGCTCCCTTCTACCCAACTTGTCTACAGCCTTAGTCAGATACTCACGGATAAGCATGTCTACATCCACGGCCATTTTATTAGCCAGGACTGTTTTCCCGCAATTCGTACAATGTATTTTGTGATAATTCGCCATCTTGTCTTACCTCCTATATACTACGCTCTCAACATTGGATTAAATTGTATGCTCTGTCATACGGCTCCTTCACCTGAAGCTTATACTCTGAAGTATTATTTTTCTTTAAAAGCATCAGCTTTGTATTACTACTTACAGGATACTTCAGATCCATATAGCATCCGTCATATTCCACACGAATAACCCCCTCCGGAATAGTCTTACTGCAATTCGGAAATACAATAACTACACCCTCTTTCTGTATCTCCAGTCTCCAGAAAACATCCAGCTTTTTCCCCAACATAACATTCGGCACTTCCACTTCGGGCTTCACCTTGCTTCTGCCGATTCCCACAAATGTAAAGGTATATAATCCCCACTCGCCGCCCATGGGTCTTTCTACGCTTCCATAAATGTTCCCCGGCTTTCTTGGAATAGTGCTGCCTCTCATGTCAAAAAGCGCTCCACGGTCTCTTTTGTCCGTACTTTTCTTATAATAAATATCCGCACCGATCAAATCATTATCATCCCATTTCCAGACCAATTTGATATTGCCATTCTCACATATTACCTTCACATCTTCGAACATTTCTACTGCCAGTCAAGCTTTCTCCCGGCTTCCCTCCTTTGCATCTTTTCCGAACCGACCGGTTCTTCTGATCGGCTCATTTTAATCAATACCATAGAATACATTCAAATCAGGAATCTTCTTAAAAGCTACCAATTCAAAACACATATCTGTCTCCCATTCACGCTCCCGCACTTCCGTCTCTGGCATACATGTTTTGACCACTCTATCCAATCCCTGCGCATCCAACTTCTGCCGCTGTCCATCCAGATTCATATACAGATATTCTTTTTCTTCTGAGTAAAATGCTTTATCCATTCTTGCGGCATAATAGAGTTCCTGCTTATGTGCGCTTTTCAGGTTTTGCAGCTTTTGCAAAAAGTCCCCCGCTATATCTATTCTTTTCTCATACATCCAGCTCTGTACCTGATCCTTAATATCTGCACTCCATCCCTGTACTGTTTCCAGGAACTCTTCCTCCTGTACACTTATATTCCACACAGGCAAGGGCTTTTCCCCTTCAATAATAATATCAATATCTGCCGTTTTCAACAGATACTCTTCCGTCATGGAAGCTTCTCTCCGAATAGACATCAAACTACTGAGCTGGCACCTGTTATCGTCCTCCGCCGCCTGTATTTTCCTACTGAATTCCTCGGAATGTATATACTCCAGGATACAGTCAATAAAAGCAATACGTCTTCTGAACAGATGTGCATCGGCATCCACACTCCACAAAACAGCACATTCTTGCAAAATAGATTCTACTGTAGTTTTCCTGTTTCTTTTGAAAACCGGGTCTGCTTTCCTCTTTTCATCCAGCTTATCCGCGTCAGACAAGTATTGCTTTTTTAACTTCCATAACGTTTTCTCCAAATTATTTTCTACAGCATAAAGATTTCCAATATCTTCTCTGAAAAAGACCTCCAGCCAGCTACCCTTTTCTCCCAAATCCGCATTCTGACTCAAAAAACATGAAAACACTTCCTGATCCCCATACATCAGTTCTAAAAATTCACTATATCTTCTACTTCCCCTCACCCGCTGCCAAATACTTGGACGGATAATTTGATCACAATTCGTAGAGTTTATAGGCATGGCACAGAAACGGCTAATCCATTCATCTCTATCCATGACAACTATTTTCTCTACAATTTTCCGCAGCTTGTCCTCATAATCTTCATCCCCGATCAGCTTACACTGTTGTCTCTCGATATATTGAATCAGGAAATCCGTGATTTTCTGCTTCAGAACATCCATTTTCCAATATCCCAACGTAAAATTCCGCGGTATATCTTCCGCATCTTTTCCGGATATCTGTAGAAAAATATGCATGGCTATGGCTCTGACCGCTCTTATGTACTTAAAGTGGTCTGATTCATAATAATTAAAATGGGTAAAAGTCCCCAGCGGATGGTCACAAGCCTTTACCTTTCTCAATTCTTCCACCTGTGTTTTATATAAATTACCACCCATAGAGATGTAATTGAATATACCATAATAACATATGGTATATTTTCCGGCATATCCCTGGTTTGACAGTTCCGTGTGCAGACTCTCCACACACGGAACCATTTGCTCTGCCCGAAGCTGATCTGCCATGAAAATAATCGGTATATAGTAGTTATCCACCAATCTGAGATTGCCCTTTTCCGTATTTTTACGGTATTTATTTAGCGCATCTTCCACCCCGAGAATAATACCGCTTTCTGATGCAACCTTTACGATCTCCACTGCCTCTTCTGTGCCCACTTTGGAGATGATCTCCGCCGCAATAGACATTTCCACCTCTTCCGGAAACTTTCCATACAATACACACAACGGATACCGTTCTATTTCGTTCAACCGTATATGAGCCTGTTTCGTAACTCTGTTTACAATTTTGTCAATTTTAAAGTTAATATCGCACTCAGCATTCTTTTCCATGACTGCCTCATCTCTTAGAAATATCACATATCATTTTGTCAATATTACGAACACTCTGACACAGATGCTGTATCAAAACATAATCAACAGCTTTTCGTAGAATTCCACCAGTTCCTCTATCATTCCGGCTTTGCCTGCTTTTTCCAGCCTTTTCTTGGTATCCAGCTTTTTCAGACTTTCTCTTGCCGCCACAGCTTTTTCCTGGAAGTCATCCCGATTTGCCCTATATTTTTCCCTGGCTGCATCACTATGGTCATCTGTAAGAGCTTCTTGGTATCTGTCAAGCTCCGACAGCTCTTCCCACGAAAATTTCTTTAAAAAGATGTGGAAAATATAATATAAAGAAAATTCTCGTTCCAAAGAACTGTGATCTTCCATGTAAAAGAGTGCTATTTCTTCTCCTTTTTCATCCCGCAAAAATACTACATCATCCCCCAAAACAAGAATCCCGGTTCTTACATACCCAAAAAATCTCTCAAGCCCATCCCTCACTCTCATTTGCTCTGCCTTATCAGCATTGGCTTTGCTGATCAACTCCTTACAGGATTCATAGACAGTATATGTGGCACATAGCTTCCCGTACAAGAAGGGATTCATATAAATTGCTTTGTAAAGATTATCCTCGTTCAGACGAAACAAAATCGTAGCCAGCTGTACCTGAAAGCATTCGAATTTCTTGACCGTACGCATTTGCTCTATAAAAGCCCTGCCATCCTCCACAAGTCCATCCTCCCTGTATACAGGTTCTTTCAGATACTGTTCACCACACCATTGCAGCACACTGTCCGCATTATAACCGGAGTTACCTTCCTGGATACAATATGCTTCATAAAGCTCTGTGTCGACATTTCTACAGATCAATCCCGCTTCCAGAAAACGCTTTGTATCCTCTGCCACCTTGTCTATGCGTTTCTTCTCACGGATATTAAAATCCGCAATAGGCCATATTTCCCTGTTAAACAGATTCGGCAGGTTCCGCCAGTTGGCCTTGTCGCTTTCCCACAAGTGAATACCGGTCTTAGGCTTCAAGGCGCTTGTTCTCTGATCTGCACCATTATTTTCACTTTGTGCAACATTGCGTTCATATTTCTCCTCATAATCAGAAATATCTGTCAACGCAAAGAGAGGAATTCCTACCACAAGGTTATACCAATACACACTGTTCATGTCCACGCTTTCAGCAACAGTTACACCATTAAAATTCGCATAAGCCTTTATGCTTTTAGACACTTCAAAATCGCCTGCGGGCACCACCACATATCTGTTGGATGCCAGTGAATGCAAATCCAACAAAGGAATAGAAGGGAAGATCACATCCGCACTGTTACTCAATTCTTCGCAGATGGCATTCATGCCTTCTCCAAAATCATTTCCATATTTCAATTTCAAAAATTTCTCGATTGTCAAATCAGGTACTTCCTCAAACTGATTTTCCAAAAACTGCACAAAAACCTGCAAAGGATTGAATTTTTCATCACTGTACAGCCAAAAAACCTGTGTTTCCATAATGCGTTCCTCCAATCCTGTAACCAGCCCCTCCTTTGTCTTTTTTTTCAACATATCATCGAGAAACCGGAGCACTGCATCTGTGGCCGGGTCACTTATCCTCCTGGAGAAATCCAGCAATACACTGGCGTACTCGGCATGGGGCAACTCACCTTTCATGGCCGTTCCATAATTCCTGTCCACAATATCTTTCATGTAGGTGAAGATATCTATATAATTCTGCAGCTCCTGACTTCTGACCTCAATAAACTTCAGAATCTCTTCAATACACTGAGTCACATGAGTTCTATACATTAATTCTATATCTTCGGAAACCAATCGTTCCACACATAACCGGCAATACTTCTCCACCCGCCTGAAGCCGGAAACATCAGCCATCTCCCGATCCAACATCTGCTGACGCTCCTGTTCTCCGTTGACCATGTCCCGCACAGAATTCATATAATCTGTTTTCAACCGTTCCCTTACGCCATTTATGTTATTTCCGTCCTTTACCCGGAAAGATATCAGCTCCTTAAGAAAATATATTCCGTAATCCGGATGACTGAACATATTCTTATAATTTCTCGACAGTGAACTGGTAATCTCCTCCAGGCACTGCTGTTTTGCATTATCCCATGCATTGAGCATCTGCACACGATATCCCATCCAAATACCTTTAATGCGCTGATATAAAGTTCCGTCAGCAATATCTTTACCCTTGGCTTTTGCTTTAAGGTCATCCGAATATTGGAACAGAGGAATCGGGGATTTATTGACAATATTGCTGCAGATTTCCTCCGGCAGCATATGAAGGTCGCCCAGAAAAGTCTGCACATGCCTGTCCTGTGCATGCTTGTCCCATGCTTCAGTAAGTTTATCCATAACCCCATGTGCCAAATATGCAAGGATTTGTTCCATAGGTAAAACTACTGCACCGATTCCCACCGCCAGATATTGATAATATGCATTACGGGGTACTTTATCTCCCAACTGTCCCACTTTGTCATAGATCATAGTAGGACTGTTGTCCAGAAAGGAATTGGCAAGTACCTCTCCTCTGGTTTCACTCTTGCTGACCAGATTAATAATATTATCTACTACCACCCTGCGGCTGAATGTATCCGGATCCCTGACTTCCCCGTCGCTGCGTTTACCGGATACCAATACGCAGGAATCAAAAATCTGCTTGTTCGTGTCAACGACAAAGCCGGGAGCATATACCGCATGAAAATGACCGGCTCCATCCATATACTCCAGATTCATCAGTACATCAATCTCTTTTAATGCCGCGTAACTGTTATACCATATCTGATCTGTATTTTTAGCATAAGTATCCGGCAGAAAAATATAACTATATATTTTAACATCCCATCCCTTGTCTGCGCATATTTTTCTGACAATATACGGTACGTCAATAATCGTTCCGCTTCCGGTACCTCCTCCTATCCCTGCAAAAATATATACAATTAGTTTCTGGCGGGCAGAATTAGTAATCTGGTTGTGAAGACTTGTGAGCTTTACCGTCAGAGAATTGTGCAGTCTTAAAAACGCTCCGTTGCCAAAAAGCAGATATCTTCCTGCCTGTCTTACAGCTTTCGCACCGTTTCCTGTCAGTTTTGCATTCAAAGTGGGGCTGATCCATTCCCGAATATTCTCCGGTAAATTGTGTTTCATCTCCAATATTTTTGCCGCATTTCCATCATATAGCTGACAGCTCTCACTGTCCTGCGGGGCAGCGCTCAGACCGATCTCTCCAAATCCTCCCTGGGTCAGCTTTTCCAGATTATCCTTGTCTGTATCCACCACAAGGTACTCGAAACTATCTGGTCTGAAAGCGTCCATTGGACATTGGATTTTCTTATATACTTCCGTTTTAATACCTGCTACTACGCTGCTTCCTTTTCCGCCGAGACCAATAAAAAGGAACTTGCTGTCGGAAGGTTCCAGCTTCGTACGGTTTGTTATAAAACCGGAGAAACCACCTCCTTTTCCGAAATCCAACTTATCCAGCCTGTCTTTTTGTATCTTCTCAAGCGCCATACCCTGCCTCCCTTTATACTTTCTCCCTAATTTTTTTATCACTTTTTATAAGTCATATTCAACTGCACATATCCGTCTGCGTCATTCCGCTCAAAACGAATGCTTATTTTTCCGTTGTTGATCAGACTGCCTGATATGGATTGATTCAAGGAAATCTCCTTTTCCCTGGCGGAATCCGGTCTGTTGTTATGAATCAATTTTGCCTTACTTCCGTTCATCTGTATCATAAAAGTATATTCTTTTTTACTTCCAACTATCTTTATGCGCTTTGCCTCCGGGCAGGCATCATAAATGCATTTGTGGAACACACTCTTCTTTTCCTGGTCATACTGGGAACTCGCATAAAAGCGCTCTATCAGCTTCAACAGCTTATCTAAGTTGAACGAATGCTTTCCCATGGCAGAAAGTTTAATATAGTTATTTATAGGATAACTTACAAGCAGCATATTCCCGTCTGCATCTTTATCATTATTTTCTATACTGATATCATAAAAAGTCCCCATAAGCTGCCTTTTGCTGCGGGCCGTCAACAGTATGAGCAAAATGATTCCCACCACCGCTACCCATGCAATCACCAGCAGGAGAATCAATCCCCTCCTATCTCTGCATATGACTTCTACCGTCTGCCAGGTTTTCACATTGGAACCATTATCTGCATAAACAATGATATTTGCAGTGCCTTTTTTATGGGCAGCCACTGTGAGTATACCATTGTCATCCGTATCGGCTGTAATAAGACTGCTATTGTTTATGTCAACAGAATATTCGATTTCATCACCGTCTACATCCACAAAATACTCATTTAAGTCCCATGTGGACATTTTCCCTGTCCACAATTTGATCTTGCCAATCTCCTGCACAATCTGCACCGGATCTTTATAAACAGTCACCGAAAATATATCGCTATCTCTGTAAAAACCTGGACCTTCCACATGGACACTTACATTATAAATTCCGCACTCATCATAGACGCAATTTGCCCGAAGCAGATTGTTTTCAGCATCCAGCATCATATTTACTTCTGGCATTTTTTTCCCTGTTTCGACATTGACGGCAGTCACATATCCTTTCAATTCCTGAAGCACCGCATCTTCTTCCAATTTGCTATCGCCTACATAGAGAGATGCGGTAACAGCAGATTCCTCCCCTTTTATGACTCTGGTACGCTCCGCTTCCACTATCATGTTCACATTATAATTATATATCAGCCCAATCTCAATCCTGTCTCCCTGCACTCCCTTCACCCTGACATGCCATTCTCCTGAAGGCTGGGGATATATCAGCTTCACCAATGAGTAAGTTTCTGAAGGGGTGAATATGACTTTGTCATTTCCTTCAAGGGATATTTCATTTCCCTCCGGATCCGTCAACTGAATTTCAGAAACTTTGCGTTGTGAAAGAATCACGATATTCGCTTCCATCACTATTTCGTTGTCAATTGTAAATGGAACATCATGAAAATCTCCATCCGCTTCATAATCATCCAGTTCAATCTGATCTGCAGAATTCACCTCCGCAAATATAGAATTGAAAAACTCCGGCAATTCATTGACATCTGTAGTAATCTTAAGCCTTTCCAAATGGTTATCCACCAGCGTTTTTAATTCTTCTTTATTCACACTCCCATCAGCATTCAGTCCGATCGCATAGATTATGTAACCTTTTTCCTTTGCATGCTGTACTGCCGTTACCATGTCTGCCTGGGAATCTTCTGTCATTCTTGTGTCTGTGCTTACATAAGTCTGACCATCAGTAAATAATATAATGATCTTATCATCACTGTCCGCGGCCTCATCCAACAGCTCCACCGCCTTTAACAATCCAAGTCCCGTGTCTGTCTGGCCGCCATTTTCGTAATCAATAGCGTCCATCTCTCTTTTTATGTTAATCCGTTCATCCATATCTTCCAGACTCTTCATCCCCTGAGTGTCTGTACTGTTGGAATATCTTACCAGTGCCCCGTTGACTCCTGACAATTTTTCCATATCAATATAAAGTTTTGCCCCTTCTATTGCAATCCTGTGCTTATCGGAGGTCTCCATAGAAGAACTTTCGTCCATTACAAGCACTACGTTTCTGGTTCTTGCTTCCTCTGCCCTGCCCAACACTAGAGAAGAATCCTCTCTGGACACAGGTGCAACATTGCTGACGTCCTCTTCTGAAACACCGCAGGCCACCATGAAAGTCATAAGCATTATTATCATTGTCAGCACCATAAATAATGACCTTCTATTACGCTTCCTCATATTGTTCTCCTCCTAATATGAATTTCTTTATAAAAGCCAAATCATAGAGCTTTTTTCTGATTACATATAAATACATTATATACAATACATAAACTTTTTCATAGAAAATGTCGATATTCGTATAATTTTTGCGATGAACGATATTTTTTTAAATAAACAAATGAAATTGCAACTTTTTTATACTATGCCGTCATATTCTTGCGTTCTCTTCCAAATATTACAACTTCCTGGCTATTGACCAGGAAACCTCTTTCCCTCAGAAATAAACTCACCCCAATAAGTACTATTACCCTCTTCGGCACGAGCAGGGCATATAACCTGCAAAAAGCATAAAAGGTGTGGCCTGACTACAGGCCACACCTTTTATGCTTTCCTCTGTCAATGTTTATCCAAGTAATATCTCCTTTACCTCACCCTCCTGTAACTGCCTTTCCCCATGTTCATAACAGATATTTCCTCTCCAAATTCTTCGACTCCACCACATACTGCTCCCCTGGGTAATTTACTATCACATCCATACGCTCTTCATTCCTGGTTTGCGTCTCCACATAATATAATTCCACATTCCATTTATAATAGGATTCAAGCAAAGAATATTGTATTCGGTTATTACGGTACAAGTAAGACCGCATTCAAATGCTTTAGAAAAATCACTTACTAATATCTTGTCACAAATTAGAAAATAATCATAATCTCATTTTGAAAACATACTCTGCATACCGCTCCACCACATTTTTACGCTCTCTTCCGGAAATGCGAATCTCTACATCATTCACCAACATTACTCCGGCCCTTTCTAAACTCAGTATATATCTGGCATTGACAATCTGTTGTCTGTTGCATTTGATAAATTCATAGTCTGTCAGCTGGTATATCTGCTTTAATGGCATTCTCAAAATATACTCTATGCCGTCCGTTGTAAGAATTCCAATGTCATCTCCTAACGCTTCGATATACAAAATATCTTTCAGCAATATGTAATAGTACCTTCCGCTCTCTTCTAATGTAATAACCTTTCTTTCTCGAATATTTTTAATTGCGTTAACAATAGCTTCCTGTATTTCCTCTTTTGCATCAGACAGATATAGATATCGAAAAGGCTGCGCCTTATATGCTTCTTTCAGATATGTTCCGTCCTGGGCAACAAAGATAATCTTACTGTTTTTATGCTTCCTTTTTAATCCACCCACAATTTCTAATTCATCTTCCGGCGAAGCTTTTAACAAATAAAAAATGATATCCTGTTTAACAGTTTCTGCCAACAGAGAGTTCGCATTTTCATAGGTTTTAAGCACTCCAGGAACCTTGCGCATTTCTAAGATCAATTTAATATTCTTTTGGAAGATATCACTCACATCTTCTATTCCATTACATACTGCAACCTTTACTTCCGTACCATTCATGAGCATATCCTCGTCACAACGCACATGCCGGCACCTGATTATCCTTTTAGGCTGCATAACCATACCCCTTTTTGTGTTATTTAGGCCAGATCCAAACCCAATCTGCACTTGTCACACGCAAAACATCAACTTATATGCAGTACATTAGTTTTCTTTTTTTGATTATATACAAATGTCAACCTTTGTGCAGTATATATTGGTAAACGCTTTATTTCCGCGATAAACGACATTTTTTTCTTATATATGACAAAAAATATTGTCAATTCAATCCCAAAATACAAAAAGAAACCTTCAAGAAGGTTTCTTTTACGCAGCCGTATTCTTTTTTACCTATTCACTCTCCTTTGACATTACCGTAAATATACTCTCCTCTGGCATACACTGTCTTCAATTTAGCATATTCAGTATATCACGACACACTATTCATTTCCGGCAAAAGATCCTGTTAGGTATAGCGTTTAACATTAGTTATTCGCAATACTGACAATTCTCTCTGTCACAACATTACACCTAGTATATTTTCAGCGATTAAAAAAGCAGTCATTTATTTAAACCATAATTTTTTTCAAAACCAGCAAAAGAATATGGACATTTTTAAATATAAACAGTATAATGGCAAATACAAAGAACGAATATTTTGCACATATTATTGCACATCATAGCGGATTATAACATACAAAAGGAGAAATTTGTAATGGCTGAAACAAAATATACAATGATCGGTATGAGTGGTGCCGGAAAGACTTGTTATCTTACTGCAATGTATATGAAGATGGCTACAGGATTTGATGGTTTCACATTGGTGACAGATGATCATACAAGGACAAGATTGGAAAGAGATATCCTAAATTTACGAGAACCGATCGGTGAGACGAGATTTCCTGTTGCAACAAATGAAACCACCACCAGGTCGTACGAGTTCAGATTGAGTTATGAAACGAAAAAAATTATTAGTTTTGAAATGCTGGACTATGCTGGCGGCTCCCTGCGAACGAGAGAAAATACATATGCCGATGTAAAGCAATCAATTGCCGACTCAACAGCATTATATATCTTTATTGATGGAAAGTCACTCTGTACAGAGGACAGAGAGGAACGTAAGGAAAATGTTAATTTTGACTGTGCATTAACTGTAGCTCCGCTTATTCAGGACTTTGCAGATACCCACAACAATTCCCTCCCTCCTATAGTATTTGTCGTAACAAAGGCTGATTTATGCAAAAAATATGCCAGCGGCAAAGAAATAACAGCGATCATTCGTGATCTGTTCAGTATTGCTTTTTCAGAGGGAACATACTCATACATATGTGCCGTCTCCTTGGGCGACACAATAAGCGATGATGGATATAGGGGTAAACTTAATCCTGTCAATATTCATATCCCCATTTTTATCGGCTCGTATCATGAGTATTACAACAGATGTGTGATTTTGAAAAATAATATTGAGAATAAGGATCGGAAACTTGAGCAGGAAAAGCAGACTGCAAATAATAAAGCATATAAAGAAATGAATAAATTGAAAATTTTTAGGGATAGCTCATATATTGAGAGGTATAGAAATATAGCAAAGGATGTGGAAACTGAAATGAAGTCATATCAAGATATATTAAGCAATACTAAAAAAATATATTATATACCCATTAACGAAATTAACTGCCGTTTTTTTGTTGCTATGAATCAAGTG
>CAMWYJ010000068.1 GCA_947178445.1 uncultured Clostridium sp. | reverse complement strand
TCAAATCCTCTTTGCAACTACACAAACAATACATATAAATCATGCGTTTACCGTGCATATATTTTAAGTGAATGTTATTCTGAAATTTTATATTCCAGTATATTCCGTACCTCCTTCAGGAACTGTCTATCACATGCATCTATCTTGACATCGTGCCCATCTATTTTAAATACCAGCAGGTCTGAGATCAATCCACCCTTTCCGATTTTCATACATGTACAGTTCCGGAAAATGTACTCACTCCTGTCTTTGCTGATCTTTATTTCTTTATGGCATGCGGTTCCTGGGTTACCGAACATGGTTGTATCTGCAACAACGAAATACCTTGCCAGTATATTTTTAAATATATAAGTCATGCTTTTTTTCAGCTTCAAATCATAGTCAAAAAATCGGTCATAAATCATGGAATAGTATTCCAAAATACTCCGGTCTGCATGAGTAAAATACTTGAAATGGTCAATTTCATTGCGGAATGCAGAAATGAAATCGTGTTCATCTAAAATTTCAAAGAAAAATAACCCTGCATTGTAGATATCATCCTCTCCGCAATATTTGCAAAATGCACTGATACTGGCTCCTGTACTGACATTTTTTGCACCTATCACGGCTTTTTCTTTTTCTATTTTATATACAGGAAGGATATAGGCATACATGGCTACAATTTGATACAGGATGGCCCCATCACTAATATCGATCCGTTTCCCTTTCAATGTCCGCATCCAGTCATCTGCAGGATCTTTTTTACCGCAAAACAGCCTGATGTAATGATAGCCAAGTTGAAAATACATTAAATCCCTTTCCCGTAAATAAGCCCATGACACAAGCTGCCCGAACAGTTCGTTGACCATTTCAGAATAAGTTGTGATATTTACCAGTTCAATACGGTTCTTGCAGTTTGTGAAATCCCGCAGCTGTACCTGCTCCTTTTTCGTCTCGCATTTCCCATTTTGAAATACATTCTGAAGAGATTCCCGCAACTGGTACAGTTTTAGGATTTCTTCCTTTTCAACCGGTTCCACACAATTTTTCAAAATCTGCTCCATCCCGTACATGGATGCATATACAATATTCCGGTTGATAATCGGGTTTACCGCATCAAAGTAAATGCCAATCCTGTCATCCTGATTTCCAGATGTATTTTCTTTTCGCCACTTTTGTTCACAGAATGCCTGGAGCCCTTCCACTGTCGGAGTATCCAATTGCACATAATTAGCTACATGTCTGGCATAGTCTTCGTTGTTTTCAAAATAGTCTTCCAGGATATTGGATGTTTGGCCAACAAAGAGCCTGGTAAATTCCAATACCCGAATAACCTTTTTATACCGGTTTATTTTTTTCGTGTCATAAATGCGCGGGTTTTTAATATTTGCGGATTTCTCCCGTTTTTGGATGTCACAGGAAAACTGTATATAATTCTTAATACTTCCAGCCAGAAGGTTTAATTGCTTCGGGTTCATAAAATGCGCAGTCGTATACCACGCTAAAAGTTCCGGCCCGTCCTGGTTTTGGCAATCTGTTTCTACACTTATTGCGTCATAGACATCTGAAAAAAGGGTTGGATTCCATGGGTTTTCTCCATTACCTGTAAACCTGTCAAATACAGATTTTTTCTGTTCCATGCTTCTTGCTTTTGGATGCTTTAAGAAGCCAAATGTTCCCGGGTTCTCTTTGTCCATCAGGTAGTCAGAAAAAGCCGACCTTATTCCAGCATATAGAAGCATCCGGAAATGTTGGAAGATTTCCTGGTCGTACGGGTTTTCTTTATCTGGTCCAGCTTTTACTTTTACTTTCATATGTCCCTGGTTCTGCATATTGTAATCGGTCATAATCGCTTGGCAGATTTCACCAAATGAAAGTTTTTTGCTTCCTTTTTCTAAGGAAAACAGTCTTTGTTGTAGGTTTTTTGCAGCTTTTTCTTCTTTCCAGTTCTTCCCGTTTTTCGTCCTCTTATCAATTTCTTTTAAAAATTTTTTCTTGATGCCAGGCTCATTTAAAAATCCATGGTAGTAAATCTCCTTCAGAAGGAACCGGAAAGATGCCTTGTATACCTTCCTTGTTTCAAGATCTGAAAATCCGTCTTTCCATGATTCTGAGCCGATGCATTTCGAAATCCATACATCAATATCCTTATCTTCCTGTTTTCCGCCAATGATCCGGTTGAAAGCAGGCACCTGGGAAGGGGTTGATGACTTCCTGTCATACAGATATTCCATCATGCATCTTATTTCTGCAGTCCTATAAAATGCAAATACGTTATTGCTGTAATATTTTTCAAACAGGAACTCTCCAAGTTTACGGTATTCGATTGCAAACATCTTTTGCATCAGCGATTCTTTTTTTGCATTTTCTGAAATAATAGCCGTGTAATGGTAGCAGCTGTTGCGCAGCAGGAACATTTCATTTTTGACAGCCTGGGCAAAATCAACCGCAAAAGAACCATTGTCCTTACTGTATTTGCCGTCCTCTTCGTTTGACCATTTTGAAATGCCACCAAAATACTGGAGCATTTTCCTTATGGCTTCCTGCTTCTCATGTTCCCCTTTTAATACATTTTTGAAATCCTCTTCCCTAAATAACAAGATATCTTCTTTATTTTCGCCAAAATCCTTCCTCTTCCTGCTGTCACAGATGCAGCGTGAATAATTTTGTACAGCAAATGTAACAGAAACAATCTGGTCGCGCTCCAATGTCTCTTTCGCTTTAATCCACTCGTAGTCAAAGCTGGTCAGCCCCTCAGAAAATGGTTCCTGTATTTCTCCAATCTTCACATCTTTTTGGGATGCGAGCTGTGTCAGATCCGGCATTGCAAAATGATAGACAGCCTTTCCGATATGGATATATTTTTGTGCAATGTAAGCGGTCCATTCATCAAAAACAGTCCTGCAGAGCAGTTCTACCGAGTTATATTTCCACTTCCTGTTTTTTACCAGCAGTTTTTCTACGGTTGAGGAGATATAATTCAGCCAGCAGAGATCCTTTTCTGGCTGGTATTGTGTATGATCAAAAAATCCATGTTCTTTTGTCAAAATTTTACATGCGGAGTAATTGCATCGAATCTGTGTTCGAATGCTTTCCATGACCTGGTTTTGGAGCTTTTTTTTCCTGCGTTTTTGTTCTGTATACACATTTCCATCTGGCTTATGGGATGAATCTTTGATTGCGCTTATTTCATCCATTGCATCATGCGCTTCTTTACAGAAATATTCTGGTATATTTTCCGTAAACGTTTCAAACCGTTTATCTGATTTCACATAATCCAAAGTTTTTTTATTCTTTTCAAAATCAGGCATCCCATCTTCGGCATAAAACACGGTACAAAACAACAGAATTAATTGCCTCATATGGACAATCATTGTTTTCTTCCTGTCCGTGTCTGATTTTGTATAATCCGTTATAAACTGGAAGATATATTTTTTGTAGTTTTCTTTTTGTCTTTCTGTATTTTTTTCCAATGCACTTGATAATTGCAGTACTGTGCCATATTCTGTCAGTGCAGGCTGCACTTTTACGTTTTGCCATTCAATCGATTCTGAAATTTGTTCAATGCGCTTTTCTTTATCATAATCTTTGTTGATGATACTGAAAAAAGCAGTCAGTTCTTGGTCTGTGACTGTATTCTTAAGCTTTTCCTGGAAATTGTTTGGACAGGTAGCCGCATTGATTATTTTTTTCACTGTTTCTTTGATAGAAACAGGATCCTTGCCTGGCTCAATGCTTATGTCCTTCCGCAGACTCTTACGCAGGCAGTTTTCCACCAGGTCATTGATCACTGCTTCCTTTCCGTTTTGTCCGTTTCCATAAGAATGAAAATCGACATATAGCTGCCCCATGGTAATATCTTCGTACCCATTCTTTTTTCGGTTCCATTTGGTAATTAACACAGAATCAGGCGTCAGTGATGTCAGATTTTTCTTTTGTAATTGTATCCTGATGTCAGATTTTTTATCATAGATTTTTAATAAAAAAGTAATCAGATTGTTTATGCTATGATTGATATCTTTGCAGGTTTGGATTACATTTTTATCTTCTGTATACGTGATATGTGGAGTTAAAATTCTGTATAGGTTTTTTGCGGATTTATTTAAATTTTCAATTCTTTTGTTGAGTGTCAGTCCACTATTTTTACTCTCAAAAGGATTGTCATAAATAAAACCTTTTGTTTTATCGGCATTTACCTGTTTACCGACCGCAAATTTTGTATGTTTTACTTTGGATATTTTCATGAAACTTTCTCCTTTGGTATATAAGCATGCTATGGATGGTAGCGCATATTCACATCAAATTCTATACCGACTATATTCCTTGATTTTTTTATGTAAGCATAACTTACCCTGAGCATGGTTACTCTGTTAATTTCTTTTACAGCTGCCTCTATCACTTTAATACGGAAATTTCCAAACGCAGGATACTTGTCCTCACAGTCACAGCATTCCCTGATTTCCTGAACTGGGATTTTCAGCTTCACACCTTCTTTTGGAATTACCTTACTCATGATTTTGCTCTGTAACATTTCAAAAATCCGAATCCCGTAGATAGATTTCATGGAAAGGACTTCCTGTAAAGTATATTGCGTGTAATTTTTACGTAAACCTACCAGAAACGGCTTTAATTCATCATTAAGTTTTAATGCAACACCTATATCAGATTTGTATTCGCACCTTGTTACCCATGGGATTTTTATAAAATTAATAGTCTTTCCATTGTATTCTTCTCTGATATAAACAGGGTTTTTTAAGATATCATCGGTAATATCTTCTATATCCCTGTAAATGTTGCTCGCAGGGACATTTAAAAGCTCAGATAGATCTTTTATCGTAATAATATACGGCTTTAATTCTTCATCTTCCCGGACTACCTGCATAACGGCACTCCTGATCAGTTTTGCACTATTTAGTTTCAGTGCCTGTTTCCCGCCAATTAAACTGTTTGCCTGTACTACATAGTTTTCCGTGTCTATGCAGAAGTCAAATGAAATCTGCCCATCTATTTGCTTTGCGCCCCTTGCCATAAAATACCTTCTTTCTATTTAGGATATTTTTAATCATTCTATTTAAAAACAACTAATTTGTCAACAGGTTACATAAAAAGCTTATCCACAATTCAAAACTATCAAAAAGTTGTTTTATGAGTTATCCACACTTTCAAAACTATCAAAAAGTTGTTTTTCAACTATCAAAAAGTTACTTTTCGACTATCAAAAAGTTGTTTTTCGTTTTCTGTGGATAACTCCGGAAAGCTGCATATTTACAGGCTTTCATAGACCTAAAAACCGAAAATTAAAATAGCTCTAATTATTAAAGTATAAAAGTATATATTATATATAGAACAGTCAAAACTATCAAAAAGTTATTTTTCCTGTGGATAAACAACAACTATCATTTAAGCTTACAAAATTTAAAGAATTTTTCTCAGTCTTTTACTATAGCAGATAAAAACTTTACCATAACAAGGAACCAAAAGTATTGGATGCAAATTTACAAGAAGTCTATTGTAAATTTGCATCCAATACTTTTGGTTGAATAATCATCATATATCCGCTATGATAAATAAAAGCGCTAAACCATAAGGACAACTGCCTACAGAAAAAAGCACTCAAACTAAGGAGCGGGTATGGATACATTAGAACAAAAAACAATCTATAAAATCGGAAAGCCGATATCAAAAGGTGGTACTGGAACAATCTATGCCGCAAAGAAGCTAAACAGCGAAGGGATGCCAGACGGAATTCGGTATGCGATTAAGGAACTAAAGGAAGAATTTAGCAATATTGCAAAAAAAGAAAAAGACATCAGCCAGATGATTGAAAATGAGTCTAAATACAGCATCGTGATACCAATACTAGACGATATACATACACAGAAAAAAGAATGCCTGGTTATGCAGTTAAAACACCATGGCTTATTCTTAAATGAAATGATTGAAGAAATTCAAAATGAAATTCCACAAGATTCTGCTTTTCCATTTATCCATGCAAAAGGGATATTATCTGCTGTACTATCTGGATTAAACCTTCTCCATAATTGTATGCCAGATGAATCTATGTATTGCGGGTTCCTACACCTGGATCTCCATCCTGGAAATATCTTCATGGAAAATGCAGACTGGAAAAACAATGTATATGGAACTGTAAAATTTATAGACCTGCAAAATGCAATTGGAATTCGGACAGATGGTTCTACCAGTATGGAAATTGGAAATCAGGCACTTGGAGTTACCAGAGGTTTTTGTGCCCCGGAACTTATGAGCAGGGATTTTGAACAGATATCCATACAGACAGATTTATATTCTGCAGCTGTTATTTTTTTGTATATGCTGACTGGGACATTCCAAAGCAATGATGCCAGCCTTGGCAACTACCAGTTTTATAATACGAATGAAATCACGGAAATTTTACAAAATATGAACCTGGTCCCTGCCGCACGTATCCAGCTTAGGCACTTTCTGGAAAAAGGGCTTTCCAAACATTCCGTGAACCGGTTTGAAGATGCGGACCAAATGCTAGAATGCCTGGAACAGGCATGGAAATTCCAGGAACTTTATGACAGCGGGGATTATTATACTCTATACCAGCTCGTCTTCCAGGCAAAATTAATAGGAAAACATTTTCAGGAATGTTCCCAAAATGTCTCCAAGGACGGCTTTATCCATTCTGTAAAGGAACTAGACAGCGCTTTGCATAAAGACCGGATCAACAATTCTGAATGCAGGTACATTTTCCAACGGCTGGAAGCGCTTTACCTGGAACATACAGAACTTGCGGATGCAGAAACACTTACCACACTTTATAGTTCTGGCCTTGCAATTTATAACCACTTCGCAGATAAAAAGAAATGCGTGGAAATATCTGACAAGCTTTTAGAATTAAAAAGCAAGATTCATGTAAGGGAATGGGCATCGATCGTAAACCGTATTGCAGTTCCATATGCAGATATATTCCATATGGAAAAAGCCATGCAAATATTGGAAGATAATATCAAAAACCTGGAACAAATAAAGGATGCATACAGTTTTATCGCTTCTAAAGAAGAAACAGAACCAGGCACTACGAAACTAACTGACCTTGGGCGTTCGTACAGCGCTTACGCAACATGTATAGCATATGAAGGGTGTGGAGACCCAATGGAATATTTTGAAAAGGCATTGCAGGAATTCTATGTTGGAAAAGGGAACGACAGCATTACCATTTCCCATATCCTTCACTTTGCAGTCACTAAGGACTACCCATTTTTTGATAAATGGTATCGGAAACTGACTGGAGGAAAAGGATTAGAAGAACAGGATGAAATTCAAATATTTCTGAATGCAGAAGACAGCAAGAAAAACGAGTTCGGATTATGGATTTATTTAAAAGCAGTTTACCTATTTGGTATGCAGGAACAGATTGAATACCTGAAAGAACGGATTTTAAAACTATTAGAATATAAGGGATTTTATATCGGAAATCCGTTCCCATCCGCAATGTCTTTAAAATATTGTGGGTTACTGTTATATAAACTGGATCAACAGTCCTGCCAGCATTATGCAGATAATGCCTTTCGAAAAGCTGTCAGGAAGTTAGAAAACAGGGAAAGAAAGGAATACGGGGAACTGACACTGTTTAAGATCATGGCATACCACATTCAGTCAGAAGCATTCTTAGCATCTGGAAATGAATTGGCTGCTGAAAAATTATATAAGGAGTTTATGGAAAAACTTGACAATAGTGTTTTTTACAGACTGAAAGGATGGATGGAGGAATACAATAAAAATAGAGAAATACCAGAAATAAGGTTGAAAGGAGAGTATTTTTAAGTCAATATCTTATATTGATACTGAACAGAACAAATAAAATTTCCTGGTTGCAGCTGCAGCGGTTTTGGTGTATATTGTTTAGAAAGATGATTGTATAAAACCAAGTACAATTTTAAAAAAGGCAAAATTGTACAAGAAAAATGGCTGATTTTTAAATTGTCAGATAATTACATGCAAAATGATGCTCTGTAAACCTTGAAAATAGCGAGGTCTGTGAGTATAGGGTAGAAATGAGAACACTCCGAGATAGTGGAGAATAACAGAAGAGATGCGACTATTAACACTACATTTTCCATCGTAGAAATGAGAACACCTATCTGGCATGAGAAATGCGCAAACATAGACATATAGAGCCAAAAACAGATGCAGCTATGAAAACTGCATCTGTTTTTTATTGGATTCTTTTACGGATTGTGTTAGTATATTTTCAAACATGGCAAATGAGGAGGCATGGATTTATGGACAATGCAAGGATAGGAAACAACATAACAGAATATATGGAAAAATTGGCTGTTCAGGAATGGAAGTATTTTGACTGGGCATATACGAAAAAAGACCTGTTGAACCAATTAGAGCAGGTTCAACAGGCGAAGAAATCAGGGAGAGCGTCTCGTATCAATCGGTTAAAAAAGAGTATGGAAGCAAGCGGTATCCCAACAAACGGATTGCATGAACTTCTAAAAACAGAAAAAGGGATAAAACAGTTGAAAGAACAGATTGAAGATTCATCTCTTCCAGAAGATTACAAAGAAATTGAAAAGAAGCTATTTAAAATGCTATATGATATGTACCAAGCGTTTCCTGCATCTGAGGATTTTATGAAACGGCTTGTAACAGATCCTGACCGCGGCCTGGCCGATGAAGAATTTCGTTCAGATTCTGTACGTGTTGCTATTGTAAAGCAATTCATGAAACACACATCTTACCAAACAGCCGCAGTAAAAAAAATGGTTGTAGAGAAATTGAAAATAAAGTATCCAGATCAAAAAAACTTTAGCCTGGATACGATCATTTCAAATATCGATGAAAATATTTTCGGTGAGACCGGGACAAAGCCGTTGTTAAAATTGGCAGATGACCTCTCCTCCGGAAAATTCCGTACGAACGGGAGAACAAGAAAAGACCTGTATATGTTCGCATTTGCGTTCGGAATGAGTTCTTCTTTCGGAAAAGACGACCTGGACTATAATGAACGTACAAACATTGAAAAGAACCTGTTCCAGGATTATTACACGGATAATCTTCTGCGTTACATTTCTGATGAATATAAAGAAAATGCAAAACTTTTTCAAGCAGAGCCTTCTGGTGATGGAATCAATTATAAAAACTTTGCCGAGGTCATTTACCTGTATTATCTGAATCAGGATGGGATGGATGCGAAAGATAAAATCAAACAGGCAGAATCCCTGATAAAAGAATGTGCCTCTGAAAATCAAGAAAGTGTACCAGAACAAAGCTGCCAGCAAACACAGTTTTTCCAGGATATTTGCAAACAAAATCAGGTTTCCAAATTAAGCAGGGAAGATTTTAAAAAGTTCATACTGGAAAATTACAGACTTCCTTCAGGACAACGAAGTTCCGCAGATATTACAGTTGATGACGACACACGAACTGCTTCAGAAAAGTTAGATTCCATTTATAAAAGTATATTGGAGTTGGATAGTGATATACAGGATGATTTAAGAGAATCTGGCTCTATCTATCACATGATATTAGGGGCATACGCTGATTTTTCTGCAACATCAATGGTAAATGACTACCGCATTGCCAAAGAAGAAATACTCAAGGATTACAGTGATGATGAGAATTTTAAGATTTTAATCCATAACCTGGACAAGAAATTGGACATCACCAAAAAAATAATATATTTACAGGAACATGAAAATGCACACGTAACGAGAGCAGATCTGATTGCAGCCGGTTTTTATTATTTTCAATTAAAACATATGGACTATGTAGAAGATGAAAAAATCATAAGCTTACAAGATATTTATGAAGAATTCTGTAGTTTTATAGATAATTACCTGGAACAATCCAGGTTTCAAAAGATGAACCCGAAAAACCTTTTCGACATGTATGTGGTATCTGCATTATACCAGGCAGTCAATTTTGGATAATTTGACATCAAAATAATCCCCCTTTTCTATACACAGGTAATCCTTTGATATAATGGACTCACATTAAAAATGTGTATAGAAAAGGGGAATTTATTTTGATTTTCACTTACTCAAAAACAGGTATCTTCCATAAAGAACAAAAACTTGACAGCCAGGATATCGTATACTGTACAGAAACAAACCGTTTCATCATGCTTTGCCAGGCAGATGGCGTAAGCATGTGTAAAAACGGACGCAAAGGCGCACAGATCTCATGTTTTGAAGCTGCTTCTATCCTATCTGGAAATGAAGAGGCTTTTTTCAATTTTAGCAAACGCAAAACAGCATACCTGGTGTTAGAACAGGTTGTTTACAAAATAAATAGAGAAGCAAAAAAAGATGGAAATCTCCCGGAATCCTATGCAAGCACACTTATGTTTTGCTGCATTGACAAACAATTACAACAGGCATTGCTGTTCCATCTCGGGGACGGGGCAATCTATTACATTTCTGATGGGAAATGTTCTTACTTGATTCCACCTTCCTGCATTTCTAGCAACCTGTGCCCACAAACCATGACAAAGGATGCTTTTAAAGCCGTTTCCGTAAAAATAACCAAACTGGAAAAAGGATCCACAATCTTTATGAGCACAGACAGCCTTTTGCATGAAATGAAAAATAAAGACTATGGTATGTTTATCAAAAATAAAATTCGTGAAAATGATTACCCTGTCCTTGAAAAGGCGTTAGAACCCATTCCAAATATGGATGATATTAGCTTTATAGCATATCAGACGGAGGGTTAAAAGATGAATCGTATTGAAAGAACATATTTAAAAAAAGGAAGTTCCATTTCTCTTTTATCAGCCACAGATACCATGGAAGAAGCGATATTCAAGATTTTGAATATGGAAGCAGAAGACGGTTATACCGTCCGCTACCAGGCTGAAAAAAATGGAAATGTTGGAAATCTGATAGAATTATATCCCATCGATTCACCAGATTCCGCTATCCTGAATTTTCTCCATATGAACCGATGCAAAAATGGAGAATTAAAACCTATAAGTGATGCAATGGGATGCAGGTTCTCAGAAATAAAAAGGATGTTTTTCCATTCATATCAATTGCTTTCTGAACAGGTTCAAAAAAGCCTCACATGCAATGAAAACTTTTATCACTTTGTCCCTCCATATCAATTATATGATTGGAAACCGGCTACACAAAATTCTTCCTGTAATCTTTCATGTAATACAAGAGAATTTCCACAAACGTCATACCTATGGATACAGGAGAGGAAAAAAAGAAAATGCCTGGAAGATTATATAAAAGATTTACAAAAAAATGCTGAAAAAAATACAAGGCAGAAAGCGGCAGAAATCATTTCAACGATTCTTTACATCACGGAATGTATAGAGTATATGCACTGTGCTGGTTTATTGCATTTGAATATTTGCCCTTCTAACTTTTCAATTGAATATGATGAAAATTTCCAGGTCCAGAAAGGCCATATCTCAATGAATATTGTAAGCGCTTTTTTTGAACCTGGAAATGAATACCCAATATCTATAGGAACAGGCATATATATGGCACCTGAAATTGGTACCCTGCCTCCAGATAACCGCGCGGATCTTTACTCCATCGGCGTAATGCTGTACCAGGCTTTTACCGACCAGACAAGTGTAATCTTAAAAACAGGATATCCTATGGGCAAGTTTCAATGTAATAAAAACCTTCTCTTTGAATTATATGATTCACCAATGATTCAAAATTTGGAAGAGAATACCAGGCATAAATTTGTATCTCATATCAGAAACATTTTATACCATTGCCTCCAAATGAAGCGTAAAGACAGGTACGCATCTTGTGAAGAGCTCATTTCTGATTTGAGATTGGCTCTTGCATACATTGGATAAAATCCTACTTTATGCTGATAAACGAATATTTACTATGATCTATTTATCAAAATTAAACGCCAAAATAAAGATGGGGCTTTTTCCGCATCGATAAAAAGAATATAAAAGATATTTGTACATTTTGAATCTACAAGAATTGTAAATGCCTGGCTTCTATGTAAAAAGCCAGGCATTTAGTGATTTCCTTTTCTTCTTTTAGCATCTGATGACTTTCTTTTTCAAGTGTACATTGCCTAATTTCTTATTTAGCATAAATATACATTCAAGAATCATTCTAATAATTTTATGAGACGGTCTCGGTCTGCATATACTTTCCATAAAAAATGTCTGTACAGCAATCTTCTCTTCTTGCACTACAATTTCATAAACATATGTAACAAAAAATTAATGTCTATTACCATTCATGACAACCTTTAAAATACATCAGTTTATTTTTAATGTGATGTAAGGGGCAAATGATAGAAAAGTCTTTGCTTTTCCTATATGTTTCGTTTAAAATAAAAACATTGAATGATATGTCCGTATTACACACGTAAAAATTTACTGAAAAAACTGTAGCAAATAGGAACTTTACGATAAGAATATAGACAAAGGCTGCCAGAAGACCTGGGGCTTCAACGATAAAAAGAAAGTAATTGAGGTATACAGATGAAATTAAAATCAGACTTTGGGCTTATTATACCACTTACGCATGATTGTAAAATACACAACGATACACAAAAATTTGCTTCACTCTTTTTGGAATGTCCGTTAAAACACAGCTCTCAGCTTTCGGGTTCTCCGTTGTTAGAGAATGACTCCCCGTTGCTTGCATGTTTGGAACTCAAACAAACGCAACGGCGTAAAGTTGGAATACATCAAAATGAGAACCATACTTATTTATTAATAAAATGTGATATACCTTTCATTATAGGGAAGGTTAAATTATGGCTGTTTAAAGGCGGGATCGGTTTCATTACAATAAATGTGGGTACTGATGTAATGGATGATTCTGCATTATTAGATTTGGTATCGAGATTGTCTGATGTAAAAACAAAATATGCAATAAAATATGACCGGGCCGTAGCACGAGGGGAATTTGAAACAGTAAATACCTCTATCCGAAAGATTCTGGATCATATATGCAATTTACCAGAAGGGGATGAAATCAAACCATTCGATTCAACCTATAAAAGGGCAATGTGTTTGTTTTATGGTTTTGGTTACGTAGAAAACAATGACGAGCTGTTGTATTTCCTGGAAATGCTACGTCGTCAGAACACAAGTAATCGAAAGGTTCCGTTCGGATTGCAAAGCGATCATTGTTTTAATACGTTTGAGTATATTACATGTGCAATTTCTGAAAGTGTGTTAGCTGTTATAGGGGATGTGAAATCTGCAGGGGAGGAAAACGAATATTTTTTGACAAACAATGGAGGCCTCAGGCAATCAATCTTTTCCAATTATCTGCCTGTTTATTTGAACTGCCTGTCCATAAGTCTGCGGTTGCAGAAATTGCAGAAGGATTTTCATTTATACGACATATCTGCATTGAAATTATGCCCGAAAGACGCTGTCTGCGAATTACATGATATTATGAATACGCCATTGCATGATTTGACCAGCGAATACCATATTAATGAGCTTTTTAAAACTTATCTTTGTGATCGGGCACTTGGGATATCTGAAAAACTTCAGAAACTGTCCGGTGATGGGAACCGTCAATATATAGAAGAAATCTACAACAGGGTTCGAATGATTGACGAGCGGACAGAACGGATGGAAAAACAACTAAGCGTTGTTGCAAACTTTGTCGAAAATGATTTAAGTGAATGGCTTTGTACAGCGAAATCCGGATTGAAACGTGCCACAAGCGATGAAGAGAATGAGATTGTGGTTTCTGATTTTATAGCATTTTCCTCAGATTATATAAATAATAATGTATCTGCGTCGAACGACTTCATAGATCAAGAAGAGTCATATTTGCAGGATTTGTTTGGAAACACATGGAATCAGATGTGCCAGACGTCTAAGATCTCCTTGATGTCTGCAGGTGTTTTATGGAGAAGCTGTTCTCATATTAAAAAAGTGGATTTTGATTTCAGCGGGATATGTATTTCAGCTACATCTGCGTTGGAGGCTGAGTTGAAACAGGTATTTTTCATTGGTTTTCAGAAATATATGGAAACTGCATACGGAAAGCCAGATAAAAATAAATGGGAAAAAACATTTGAACAATGGCCAGAAAAATTGCTTTCCTGGAACAGGATCGATTATGAAAAAAAAGTGAAAACAGGTAAACTTCCGTTTTTAGATTTGCAAAAGACTTTTACTATGGGAATGGTGCCATTTTTTATGGGACGATCTGACTGGAAATCCAGCGAAGTACAAAATCAATTGCTTCACAGCAGAATGGAAGAGTATTTGGGAACGGTTGTAAGAGATGAATACCAGAAAACACCATTATTATCATTTTATCAGGAAGGCGACCCAACCTGTTTTGTCCAAAGATGTGAAAATGTGCGGAACGATTATCGGAATCCAGCTGCCCATACCAATGTGCTCTCCAAGGAGTGTGCGGATGCATGTTACAGGACTGTTGTTGGAAGAAGAGAAACAGAAGAATTTACATCTGGGGTTACAGGACTGATTATGTCTTTATACGGATATCTTAAGTAATGACATATAGAGAGGAAAATATGAATCTTTGTGAAGTTCAAAAGGGATTCTCATTTAAAGTAAAATTAGATTATAATGACGAGAAAGGATTGGCAAATGCTTTTTGCGATTTTAGAATTGAACCTGTTGATCCGGTATGCATGATCATGGTTTTCAAAGTAGCAGATGGAAAATTCATGTAAGGAAGAAGGAATTCCGTTGGCTTTAGACAATGTGTTGTACACAAGCAGGATTGCATTG
>CAMWYJ010000067.1 GCA_947178445.1 uncultured Clostridium sp. | reverse complement strand
AATGCATTCCATTCCGGAATCAATGCCATGCACATACCAAGTGCGAATAAAATTCCTCCAATTGTCCCTAAAATCATTGCCACAAATGTACTCTTTTTCATTATTCCATACCTGCCTTTCTTCTTGCTTCCAATCCGGCTGCTTCTGCCTTCTGCTTATTTGCCTCCACTATCGACTTCTGTTCCCGTTCTTCTCTCTCTGCTGCACTTTTTGCTTCTCTCTCTTTCTGCTCCGCTGCCAGCCGCTCCTTTGCTTCTTCTACGGACTCTCCCTCCTTCGTCAGAAAATTGTCTACGAATTTGTCGGTTATCTTATTGAATCCTCCTACGGCTCCTTCCTCAATTTTTTTGTATCCTCCTACTACTCCTTCTTCGATTTTCTTGTAACCGCTGACCACTCCCTCTGCAATTTTTTCATTTGCTTTTACTAATTTGGATTTTGCCATAATTCTATTCTCCTTTTCTTTTTGAATATTTTTTGTTTCAGTTGATGATACAAGAATAACATCTTATTATTTGTAAAGTGTTAAATTTTTGTTTGAGTTTTATTAAAATCTGCTCTGTTATGCTTCCTTTGTAGCCTCCTCAGTCATATTGCTACTTTCCGCTAAAACCTTATCTGTTGTCGCCGTTTCAATGATTTCTTCCGCCACATCGCTACTTTCCTCAAAGGCTTCATCTACTGCTACATTTTCATCCTCTTTCAATATTTTCTGCATTGTGTTCTTAGCAGATTTGAATCCCTCCACCACAGCCCCGACAGCGGCTCCACTTGCTACTACTGCACTCAACGCCACCACTCCCGTTGCCAAACATGCTGCTCCTAATACCTTCACAACTTTCTTCCCTGTAATTTGAACTGATACATCCATCTTTCTTACCTCCACCTTTAAAATTTTTTGCATTTGATGGTAAGAGAATACAATCAAATTATTTGCATAATGTTTGATTTTTGTTTACAAATTATTAATTCTGTACAAAAGAAAAAATCAATTTGAAACCTATAAGTAAGATTTCAAACTGATTTTTAATTCGATAATAAAAAGACACGCTGCTTCATCCTTGCTCCATTTTTACAACCAGCAATCTGGTGTTCCGTCCACTCACACCCAAATTTGAAACAAAACTGTATCTAATCCGGAAAAAATATCAGGTATTTACTCCCGTTGCTAATAAAAATTTGTCTTTTTAATACCAGTCATGTTTTTCATTACGATCTAGTGCATTGATTTTCTCCATTTCCTCATCCGACAGTTCAAAATCATACAGCTCCGTATTCTCCTGTATATGAGCGGGATTGCTTGAACCCGGAATGACAACAACACCCTTTTGCAAATTCCAACGGAGTATTACCTGTGCCGCTGATTTTCCATGTGCTTTTGCAATGGCAGAAATCGTTTCATCTTCCAACAGTTCTCCAGTATGCCCACGTCCTCCCAGCGGATACCATCCCTGTACTACAATGCCAAGTTTCTGAATATACGGAATCACATCGTTTTCCTGATAATAAGGGTGGATTTCATTCTGTACCAGTGCCGGGGTAATCGTTACCTGTGGCAAAAATTCTTCCAGTTCCTCCACATACCAGTTAGAAAGTCCGATAGAACGGATTTTTCCTTCCTCTACTGCCTTTTCCATTGCTTTATATGCCTTGACATCATCCGTTCCGGGATGGTGCAAAAGCATCATGTCAATATATTCGATATCCAGTTTTTTCAGTGCCTCATCAATCGCCTTTTCCGGTTCGGAAAACTGATTTGGGTACAGCTTTGTTATCACAAAAATTTCCTCACGGGGAATACCAGAATCCCTGACTGCCTTGCCGACTTCCTCTTCATTATGGTACATATAGGCGGTATCAATCAGTCTTACGCCACGCTTTAATGCCTCTGAAACAGAGGAAATACAAGTCTCATCCTCTAAGCTGTAAGTACCAAGTCCGTTCAGTGGCATCTCATAACCACTGTTTAATGTAACTGTCTTTTTCTCGAAATCAAAGACTCTCTCTGCTGTCTCTTTTCCAGCATTTTCTTTTGACTGATTATCCTTTTTCACACTAGCTTCCTCCGTTTCTCTTGTAACACTACCATCTGCATCTGTTTGTCCCTGCTGATTCTTACTTCCACATGCTGTCAAACAGAGTAATACAACAAACATTAAAACAATACGAATTCCTTTTTTCATCAATACGCACATCCTTTCCTCACAGCGGCCTTTCTTACATACCATTTAACTTATGCAGTATATAAGCTATATTCTCACCAAGATTCTGCATATTCCGGTTTGCTGAATATACAGGTGAACCAAGCAGGATTCCATCTGCCTCCATCTTTATTTATTTTTTGATTTAATATTCTTCCTGTTTCACTTTGCGAATCTCCTTCGCCGGAACACCTCCAACAACCGTAAATTCCTCTACGTCTTTGCTGACAACGGCTCCTGCTGCCACCACAGACCATCTGCCTATCGTAACTCCCGGCAGAATTGTTGCATTAGAACCAACCCATACATGGTCTTGTATGACAATGGGTGCATAATGGTTTTTCCTCTGATTAACAGGATATAAATCGTGATTAACGGTTGCCAGTACCACATTATGTCCAATCAGAGAGCCGTCTCCGATGGTGATTCCTCCCTGGTCCTGAAAATGACAACCAGAATTGATAAAAACATCCTTACCAATCGTAATGTTCTTTCCAAAATCGGTATAAAATGGCGGGAACATCCGGAAACTGTCGTCCAGCTTTTTTCCTGTCAGTCTGCCCATAATCTCTCTGATTTCTTCTGGTGTATGGTACTGGTTATTCAGCTCCATACCAATGCGGATGGCATCCTGAAAGAGAATATCTGCATATGCATCACGCTCTGGATTTTCTGCTGCATCATCGTTAAAACTATCTATCACGTCTTGTACTGTCAAATCTTACATCTCCTTTTCCCATTCCCTTAGTGTCTTGACACCTGTTTTTCTTACTTATTAGTCTAGCAATTACAGCACAAAATATCAAATACATATATTGAATACTTTCCCATACTTGAAAGGTATTTCAAGGAATGTTATACTGAGTTTAAGAAAGAATTTGTTTTTATCTGCCTGCATTTCATTACGGAAAAAGGCATGTAGGAATAGGAGGTTGTTATGGATATCCGAGTATTACAATATTTTCTTGCTGTTGCCAGAGAAGCCAGCATCACAAAAGCCGCCGAATCACTCAATATGACTCAGCCGCCTTTATCAAGACAACTAAAAGAACTAGAGGAAGAACTCGGCAAACAGCTCTTAATTCGCGGAAACCGTAAGGTAACCCTTACAGAAGAAGGAATGATTTTACGGAAACGTGCAGAAGAAATGGTGGCATTGATGGACAAAACCAAATCCGAAATCAGTTCCTCCGGTGAAAATATCAGTGGTGAAATCTATATTGGAGGCGGTGAAACAGAGGGTATACGCCTGGTTGCAAAAGCTGCAGAAAAAATCCAAAAAAATCATCCTGATATTTCCTATCATTTATTCAGTGGCAATGCCGATGATGTGACAGAACGTCTGGATCAGGGGTTATTAGACTTTGGCGTTTTAATCGAGCCTGCTGATATAAAAAAATATGATTTTATCAAACTGCCAACACGGGACAGATGGGGATTGCTCATGCGCCGTGACCACCCCCTTGCCAGAAAGCAGGGAATCCAACCAGAGGATCTGCAGGGTATTCCTCTGATTGCCTCACGCCAGTCTCTTGCACACAATGAATTATCCGGCTGGCTGGGCAAACAATACGAATCCCTTCACATTGTTACCACTTATAATCTCCTTTACAACGCTTCCCTTATGGTGGAGGAAAATGTCGGCTGTGCTTTATGCCTTGACCATATCATACCAGAATACGAAAACAGCCCTTTATGTTTCCGTCCTCTGGAACCACAAATTACAGTAGGGCTTGATATCGTGTGGAAAAAATATCAGGTATTTACAAAACCGGCAAAATTATTCTTAAGTATGATGCAGGAGGAAATCAATGTACAATGATTCTTACTTCAGATTCTCCTTATTTTTTCTGTACAATGTACCGCTGTGATGGTTTTACCAGCAGTGTCACGACCATAATCACGGCGGTTGTGATACCAAGACTAATGGGATATACCTGCATAATTACCGCAAAGGAAGGCGAGTGCCGAAATACTGTGAATATCCATGTAAGCCGCACACCACAGATTCCCACAACTGCACAGGCTGCAGGGATAAAGGAGACACCAAACCCCCTCAGATATCCGGACAGTGCCTCCTGCACGAAGCTGAACAGATATGCAATAAAAATATATTTCATCCGTATCCGCCCTGTGGCGATTACATCCGGGTCTGTATTGAAGATACTGAGCAGCTGACGGCTGAACAGCAAAGTCAGACCGCTGACTGTCACGGTGCACACCGCACTCTGTAACAGACAGAGTTTTGCTGTTTTCCGGCAACGGCCATTTTTCCCTGCACCATAATTCTGGCCTACAAACGTAGTACACGTTTGACCAAAGGCATTCATAATGTAATAAGCGAAAATTTCCAAATTATACGCTGCTGAGGATGCGGCCATGACCGTTGTACCCAGACTGTTGATTGCTGACTGAATAATGATGTTTGCAAAGGAAAAAATCATACCCTGTACACCTGCGGGAACTCCGATATATAGGATTTCCTTCAGCACATCGTTGTGTATCCGCAGTTTCTTGGGATTAATTTGAATCACAGACGGTGTTTTTACTAATACAACAAACAGAATTACTGAGCTGACAAGATTGGACAATACCGTCGCTGCTGCAACACCCTCTACATCCATATGGAGATAAAGGACAAAAAACAGATTGAGCGTGACGTTCAATACGCCGGAAACCACCAAGGCTGCCAGCGGTGTTTTGGTATTGCCAAAGCTTCGGAAAATCGCCGCTTCGAAGTTATAGAGCAGAATCACCGGCATTCCGACCAGATAAATTCTCAGATATCTTAACGCCAGAGGATACACATCACCCGGAACATCCAGCAGTCTCACGACGTTTGGTGCCGCCAATTCGCCTAGGATGCTGAAGAAGACCCCGCTTAGCAGAGCCAGAATTACCGATGTGTGTACGGTTTTTGAGATTTGTTCAGAATTTCTCTGCCCAATAGATTTTGCGATAACAACATTGCTCCCCAGAGAGATTCCAACAAATAAATTGACTAGCAGTCCAATAACAGGTGCATTGCCACCAACTGCTGCCATAGATGTTTTTCCGGCAAATTGTCCGATGACCGCCAAGTCCGCTGCGTTGAACGTCTGCTGTAAAATTCCCGTTGCAGCAAGCGGTATTGTGTATCTGATAATCTTGTCTCCTAACGAACCATTTATCATATCAATATTGTTTCTCATTTTAATGCCTCTTTTCTGTTAATTTCATATAATCAGACACTGTTTTTAGAGAATTGCCATGATTCCCTTTGCGCTGCGCAAAGCCGCATCTTTGAAATGGTTGCCGGGATTTATCTCCCATACCACATCCAACCCAAGATTTCTGTAATGTCCGAAGATTTCTTCTGTGTTATTCTGCACCATTTTCAATGTTGGGTTCTTTGTTCTTGCTTCCGTATCTCCCAAAGAAAGATATATCTTGTCAGGAATTCTCTTCATGGAATGGTTAAAGACATAATCCCTAAAATCAGGAAACCATAGGGAGCCGGACATGCTTGCCATACACTCAAATGCATCACAGTTGTAGCAGGCATACAAGGCGAAAAGACCTCCAAGCGAATAGCCTGCAAGACTGATATGAGATGGGATTCCTTTCACTAATTTCTTCGCTTCAGGCAGAATCTCTGAAACGAGCAACTGAAGGTAATCATCTGCCCCTCCTGTACAGGGAGTATTCTCTGGGGAAAGCGGGGGACAATACCAAGGTGTCATGTCATGATTCCATTTCAGATTCCCAATACACAACAGATTAAAATCAGGACACTCCATTTCCTTAAGGGCTTTCATGACAGAACTGCCGTCTCCCGAATAATTGTTCAATATGACAAGCGGCCTGTCTTTAGAATCCGCCATGTAAAGGGTGGCTTCCCTTTCTTCGGCAGTGTACTTTTTTATATCCATACTCACATTCTCCTCCTGATATTTAACAATGCTACCTCGCCCCTTTGTCTTTCTTCCTTGCAAATGATGACAGGAAGTATCTGTATAACGTCTTGGCAATTAAAAAAGAAACGAGCAGTCCGCTTGAGTGAAACTGTACGGTAACAACCCATTTCTTTATTAAGAGTAAGTCATTTCTTCTGTTTTGTCAACCTATTGCTCTCCTCATCAATCTCCGCAAGATGTTTCCATAAGGTTTCTGACAAAAACTAGTTTGTATCACATCTTATTTCAGATTATCCTTAAAAAACTGCTCTAGTTTATCAAACGGTATCACATCCAGCTGGTCATAGAGGTCCGTGTGGACAGCATCCGGAATCAATAGCAGTTCCTTATTATCACCTTTCAGCTTCTTAAAGGCATCCTTACTAAAGTAGCAGGAATGTGCCTTCTCTCCATGAACTACTAAAACAGCACTGCGGATTTCATCACTATAGCAGAGAATCGGCTGATTCATAAAGGACATGCAGCCGATCTTGTTCCAGCCGCCATTAGAGTTCAGCGAACGGGCATGATAGCCGCGGGATGTCTTATAATAATCGTAATAATCTTTTACATAAAACGGAGCATCTTCTGGCAGAGGATCAACAACTCCACCTCCCAGCTCATAACTGCCATTTTTGTAATCAATGATTCGTTGTGCATTCAGTGCCTTACGGGTTTCATACCGGTCGTCAGCATTATCATTTCCATCAAAATATCCGTTCGCATTGACACGACTCATATCATACATCGTAGATGCAACGGTTGCCTTGATCCGGGTATCCAGTGCGGCCACATTCAGTGCCATGCCGCCCCATCCACAAATACCGATGATACCGATTTTCTCTGCATCCACATTTTCCTGCACTGAAAGAAAGTCCACTGCTGCCTGAAAATCTTCCGTATTGATATCCGGGGATGCCATATAGCGGGGCGTTCCTCCGCTCTCTCCGGTAAATGACGGGTCAAACGCCATCGTGAGGAAACCACGCTCTGCCATTGTCTGGGCATACAGTCCGGCAGACTGTTCCTTTACAGCACCGAACGGTCCGCATACAGCGATTGCCGCCAGTTTGCCCTCTGCCCCTTTCGGCTCATATAAATCTGCTGCCAGAGTGATTCCATAACGGTTATGGAAGGTTACCTTTCTGTGATTTACCTTTTCGCTTTTTGGGAATGTCTTATCCCACTCCTTTGTCAATTCCAGTTTCATAGTCTCTGCCATTTTACATTACCATCCTTTCTCTGCATTTCCTGCATTCTATTTTTTACTTTGTCTTTACATCTATCTCTGACTCTTTTCCATTTGCCTGACCAAAAAGTCGAGACAGTCCACTTTACTCTGGCTTTCATGCAACTGCTCCATCAAATGGCAGCGATGCCGCCGAAGGACTCTTACAGCATCCTGAATCTGCCCGTCAGTATACAGTCTACAAATCTTTGTAATAATTTCCCCGTCACAGCCTGCATCTTTCATATTCTGAATGATATTCTCCGTATGACCGCCTCCCTTCCTGCTGTGATTTTAGTATAAGTGATTGACTTCGGTTTCGCTAATGGTTATAATTTATATCATGATATGAATTTTAAGAATATCATGAGAAAGGAGAAAATGAATGGAATTAAGAACCTTGCGATATTTTCTTGCTGTGGCAAGGGAAGAAAACATGACCCGTGCAGCAGAACTTCTGCACGTTACCCAGCCCACACTTTCCAAACAGTTAAAATCACTGGAAGATGAACTGGGAAAGAAACTGTTTATCCGTCACAGCTTCCACATAGAACTGACAGAAGAAGGCGTCCTGCTCCGCAAGCGTGCAGAAGACCTTGTGTCGATGGCAGACAAAATCACTACGGAATTTCTCTCGCTGGACGATGTATTGGGCGGCGAAGTCTATTTGGGTCTGGCAGAATCCTATCAAATCAGATATCTTGCCGCTGAGATTAGATCATTCAAAAATTCCTATCCCGGCCTGCGGTATCACATTACCAGCGGAGACACGGAACAGGTGACAGAAAAACTGGATAAAGGCATTATTGATTTTGCTGTACTGGCAGAAGAACCAAGTACAGATAAATATCATTATCTGACATTTCCTAAAGCGGATTTATGGGGCGTTGTCATGCCTGAGGACTGCCCTCTTGCAGGCAAACAGGCCATCGCTGTGGATGATTTGACCGGACTTCCCTTATTCTGCTCAGAACAGGGCTGGTCTAAGGACATACCTAGATGGTGCGGAAACAAAATGGACAAGCTGCATCTGGAAGGCTCTTTCCGCCTGTCCTACAATGGGGCTCTTTTCGTCAAGGAAAGACTGGGGTATCTTCTGACCTTTGAACACCTGATTGATACAAGTCCCGACAGTGGTCTGGTGTTCCGTCCACTCACACCCAGGCTTGAGACAAAACTGTATTTAATCTGGAAAAAATATCAGGTCTTTACTCCCATTGCCGAAAAAATGCTTGAAAATTTAAAGGAACGGTTTCATGAGTGAAAATCCCTGATGCCTATATTGCCTTCATTTTATGAGAATATTATAATTCTGATTTGTTTTCAAAATGCTTACGTTACGTTTGAGAAATATTAAAAATATATTTACTAGTAGTCAGAAAACTCTAAATATATAACTCGTTTTCTTTTCTAATGGAACAAGTCTTTTTTAATGCTAACGCTGCCATTGAAACCATCGCCCCATTTACTTTACGAGCTGACTGAGGACAATGTACAACACAACGCATACATGAAATACACTTTTTACTATCCGTTGTTTTTAAGTTTTCTTTTCCTATCGCCTGTGCGGGACATCGTTTGGCACAAAGACCACAACCCGTACATTTATTGCCTGCTTTTGGTACTAAACCTGCCCCACCAGCTTTCTTATATGGGTGATTTCCCGGAATTTGCAGTGTAGAAATCTCAGTTGAATTACCACTGATTTTTTCTAAAATTTTTTCCGCAAAATGTTGTAACTCACTCCTATCTTCAGAATCAGGTCTTCCCTCTGCATATTGATGCATAATAGAATGTTCTGCAATAGCAGCAATAGCGGCAATTACCTTAAAACCACTTTTTTCAGCAACATCTTTCAATTCAATTAAAGTGTCCTCATATGCCCGGTTACCATACACACAGACTATAATGCACCGGGTTTGATTGCCATGAATTTTTGAAATTCTCTGAACTGCCAGAGCTGGAACACGTCCACCATAAGAAGGAACTGCAATCACTGCAATATCCTCTTTTTCCAGACTAATTGCAGAATAATCGGTTTTAGCATCGGATAAATCAATCCTGTTGACAGGCATCCCCCACTCTTTTGTTATAATATCTGCAACCTTCTCTGTTCCTCCAGTCGGACTAAAAATAATCTGTGAAACATTCATAACCGCCCCTCCTGTAATTTTTAAATTTACACCATCATAACAACCATCGGGTGAAATGTCAAAAAAAGAGCGATAGAATCAGGATGGTTCTATCGCCCTTTGTCGTATAAATAATCTTAAGTCAATTCTAAAAGCTGACAATCGCCTTAAGCCATTCAGCTACATATCCCTTTCCTCTGCTGGTCGCAGCTTGGAATAACCATCCCAGGCAAACAATGCCTGCTCTGATTCATTTCCGTAAACCTGTTCCACATTACAGATGTACAAATAATGGTCGCCAACTTCGTGGAATTCTTTCAAGGTACACTGAATTGCCACACGACTATGAACAGGAATTTTGATAGAGCTTCCTTCTACTTCTGTAAGTTCGATGTCAAATTTCTTGGCTTTGTCTGTATCACGTCCTGTAGTACTTCCACAGCCCATCACTGCTTCCGCAATTTCTGTGCCGGGAATCGTGAGAATAACTTTTTCAGTATTCCGCACCATTTCACCACTATATGAGGTTTTTGCCATTGCATAAGCTATCATATTAGGATTAAAAGACAGATATGTCCACCATGAAACAGTGGCAAGGTTGGTTGAGCCATCCGGCTTTAAAGTACACACAACCGTTACCGGATTTGGTGAAGTTAATTGTGATGCCTGAGGTAAATTGATTTTTTTCATAATAATAAATTCCTTTCTTTTATTGAATTGATTTTCCGAGTTCATAGGCTTCCTGCAATTCAGGTTTTTCTGCACTTTTTGGGATTTCGACAATTGGAATCACACTCAGCTACTGCAAATAAGCGGTCGAAGGCACACATCTATAATCCCCCTTAAAATTTGTCAGCTAAAGCCGCTGCCTGCTCACAGCCATCTGTCTTTTCAATATCGCCTGTATTTAAAACACCCGGAATCATAACTTCCCCCACTATCTTCCATTTCAGCAATGCAGCCGAACGCTCTATCGGAATACGGACACCATCCATGACCGACATATCATCCTCCTCGCAGCAGGTAATCAATGCACATTCCTTTCCCGCAACATCTTTACCAGCCACACAGAAAGAAAATAATTTATCAATGATTCCTTTTATCTGTGCCGGAATGGAATACCAGTAAACCGGCATTGTAAAGATTACTGCATCCGCTTCCAGAATAGCCGGAGCTATGGAATTAAAGTCATCATCAAAAGAACAGGCTTTACCAGTCTGGAAACAAGTTTCGCAGGCATGGCATCCTCCTACATTTTTCATAGCAGCATCAAATCTTGTTACTGTATGCCCCTTACTCTCTGCCGCCTTGATAAAAGCCTCCGTCATTGCAAAGCTGTTTCCGTTTTTCCGGGGACTTCCCGTGATTACAACCATTTTTTTACTCATATTAATCCTCCTTGCTCTGTAAAATTGACTTTTACTATATATGATATTATAATCATAGCAAGAATATAAACAAAAGCAAGTACGCACATTCAAGTGCGATACTGGTAACAAAGTTATATACTTACCAAAAGGAGAGTGTAAAATGAACGAACGCTGTATTTCAAATGAATGTCTCACTAATACCGGATTCAGCTATACGCTGTCACTCATCAATGGAAAATACAAAATGACAATTCTATATACCTTGATGGAATTTGGGGTTGTCCGTTTTAATGAAATGAAAAAATATATCGGTGGAATTTCTTATAAAACCTTAAGCTCCTCTTTGAAAGAATTGGAGGCAGACCAGCTTGTTCATAGAGAAGAATACCCACAAATCCCGCCCAAGGTAGAGTATAGTCTGACGGAACGTGGGAAGTCTTTGATGCCTATATTGGACGGAATGTGCGAATGGGGGGATAAAAACAGGCTATAAGATATATAATTTTTTTCAGTTACTTTTCCAATAATCGTTTATATAAATTATCTACACATACCGCACCAAACGGAGCTGTGATCAAAATGGATAACACCGCAACGGTTAAAACCATATTTCCACAATCTAATCCCATTGACAATGGGATTGCCCCAATAGCCGCCTGCACTGTTGCTTTGGGAGTGTAGGCTACCATGCAGAATAATCTTTCTTTTTTTGATAAATCTGTTTTTACTAGCGACAATGCCACACCAATCATTCTAAATAGTAATGCCCCGATAATCAGCAGTACAGCAAATATTCCTGCTGATTTGACATATTTCAAATCAACAGTTGCACCAACTAACACAAATAGAAATACTTCTGCCCCAAGCCATAATTTATTATATTTTGCAGACAATCGTGAAGCTAATACATCATATTTTTGCTTCAGCATGATGCCCGCACTCATAATAGCAAGTAAACCGGAAATCGGAATATATCCTTCTAATCTATTTTGTACTTCCAAGAGTAAGAAAGAAATACTAAGTATTATCAATATTTTCACTGAATCTCTAATATGATTCTTCTTGAAAAATAAAACCAATAATATTCCTACGCCACCTCCGAGAATAACACCTAAAACAATGGATATTGGAATCTGGATAAACCTTGCTGCAGACATTTCACCTGTAGCTGCTAACACAGTAAGTGCCGTAAATACCACGATAACAAATACATCATCTACCGATGCGCCTGCCAGAATCAGTTGCGGAATACTCTTATTTTTCCCATAGCCTTCATCAATCAATCGAATCATTCTTGGCACAACAACAGCAGGTGATACTGCGGCAATTACACTTCCCATAATAGCCGCATCCAGCACTGATACTTTAAGCAAAATTGGTGCTAAAATAACAGTCCCTAACATTTCTACACATGCCGGAACAAAACACATAAGAACTGCTGGTCTGCCAACTTTCTTTAAATCTGAGAGGTCAAGAGACAGTCCTGCTCTTGTAAGAATGATTACCAGGGCTATCTGCCTTAAGTCTCCTGAAATCATAAGGATTGATTCATCAATTAAATTCAGTGCATGAGGACTGAGTATAATCCCCACAAGAATCATTCCAATTAAACTTGGTAGTCTGAGTCTTGAACAAATCCAGCCGATGAATAATCCTAATAATAAAATCATTGCAATACTTGTTAACATATAAACCTCCTAAGTTACAAAAATAAAAAAGCTGACAATTTCTGCGTAATGGTTTCGCAGAAGTCATCAGCATTAAATGCGGTTTAGGGCCTTATACCCAAGGGAGAACCTCATTCCCAACAGAATACACTATAGCATAAGTTAAAATGAAATACAACAACTAACAGAGAAATTTTATCAGGCATCACACATCCAACCTTATGACATATAATATTAAAAATCGGATTATAAAGGTATTTATGTATTATATCACATCAAACGACGGAACGAAAATTGCTGTTTATGATTATAATCCACAGGGAACGCAGACCCTTTTTCTCATTCACGGCTGGCCTCTTTCCCACCAAATCTTTGAATATCAGATTAACCTGCTTACCAATTGCGGATACCGTGTAGTTGCGGTGGACTTAAGAGGTTTTGGCAAGTCAGATACCCCAGCAGACGGATATTGTTACAATCAGATGTCCGCTGATATATTTCAGGTAGTCCGGCAGCTTTGTCTCAAAAGCTTCATTTTGGTTGGTTTTTCAATGGGTGGAGCCATTGCCTTAAGGTATATGAACCGTTACAACGGATTCGGTGTATGCAGACTAATTTTGCTTTCTGCCGCTGCCCCATGCTTCACACAGCGTCCAGGCTTTCTATATGGAAAAACTGTACAGGAAGTCAATGACCTGATAAGCCTTGCCGAAACCGACAGACCCCAACTATGCCTGAATTTCAGCAAACAGCTTTTTGCATGTCCTCATTCGGATGCAGTGATTGACTGGTTCAGAGGTATCGCCCTGTCTGCTTCAGGAATCGGAACAATAAAGTGCGGTATTGCTCTGCGCGATGAAGACGGCAGCGATGATTTCAGATGCGTTCATGTTCCCACATACATTATTCATGGCGGTAAAGATATCATTGTCTCTAGGGAACTTGTCGAAATACAGCATGAAAATATCTGCGGTTCAAAGCTCATAAGCTTACCTAACAGCGGTCACGGAATCATGTATGACCAGCTTGAAAAATTTAACTCAATCCTGATGCAGTCTATTATTGATTAAAAAATTACTGTAGCTCACATTACCTGAAATTTGCTTTGATCTGTTTTTTATTTTCATACATGCGGACATCCGCCTGCTGGTATACGTCCATCAGCATTTGGTTCTCCTGAAGCTTATCGTAAACCGCATAACCGCTGGCGATACTGATGCAAAATGGCTGTCCCTCCACAGAGTTATAGTCGTCCATAACCTTTTTAAAGCAGACGATCGTCTTTTCACAACGGTGGGTCACATCCTCTCCGCTTATGATGCATGCGAACTCATCACCGCCAATTCTGTAGCAGGTACCTTCCACAGATTCCACCGCTGTCCTGATGATTTCCGCACTGCACACCAGCAGCTGATCTCCCTTCTGATGACCCTGATTATCGTTTATCAGCTTCAGGTCGTTTACATCGAACATGATAATAGCGATTCCTGAAAGCTGCTTCTTTTCTTTCTCCAGCTCTTCCAGCCGTTCCTGAAAAGCCGTCCGATTGCCAACGCCCGTCAGACCGTCCCGGTAAGCAAGCTGGCTGACAAACTTCGACTGCACTCCAAGCTTTACCGCATTTATCATTTTCTCCAGACTGGAGCTTCCATAGCACAGTATGAAAATCAGCAGACCGATACGCACAAACATAGCGTTGTCGTTGGTGCTTCCTCTATAATATCTTAAAATATCTATCACGCCGGCAATACCAAGCCCCATGAATCCGATCGTGCGCAATACCTTATAAATATTCCATATCTTGCTTCTTCCCTCCCGAAACGCGTTTTTCAGGACAACATACAGCAGTAAAGCTACTGCGATTACCATCATAACGTTGGAAAAATTCAGTGTCTCGTGGTAGTCCATCACCCCTGTGAAATGCAGGACAGTACAAATGACAAACTCCGCCACGGACAGTCCACAGATAACCGGGACAACCACCCTCCTTTTAAAGCCAAAAGCCGCATCCAGGTAAAGCACCATCGGAATAGGAATTGTAATCAGGGAGCAACAGGACATAAGCTGAACAAGCCTGCTGTCGTCCGTGTAAAACTGCAGCAGACCTGTCTCCGCCAGACACCAAACCGCAACGCCTATGGCAAACAGACCAAGATAAAGCAACTCGTGATTTTTTTGCATCTGCAGATTAGCTGGAATATCTGCCACGATTAACAACAGCCCGACAAACAATATGAGCTGGCAGGTAGAAAAAGCCACCGCCTTACTGGTAAATGTTCCGACAATCTCTCCAGCTGCGGATCCCATGCAGAGATGGTCTATGCATGCCCGGCCGCCCTCATACAC
>CAMWYJ010000066.1 GCA_947178445.1 uncultured Clostridium sp. | reverse complement strand
CTGCCTCTACTGTCTCAGCTGCATATTCCTCCGGTTTTTCTTCTATCACTGCCTCAACATATTCCTCCGGCTGCTCTTCTATGACTGCCTCGATATGTTCTTCCGGCATTTCTATCTTTACTGTAGTTTCATTTTCTTCCCTGAATGGTTCGAAAGGCGATATATCTTCTACTGCTTCTGCATCTGATACAAAGTGTACTGATTCCATTGCATCCTGTTTCCATGTTGTTTCCTGTTCTACAGTACTTTGCATCCACTCATTCTCTTGCTCCACAATGGTTTCTTGTTTCTCTTCCACTTCCTTTATATCATCAAAAATCTCCGGCTGCTCTTCCACTGTATATTTTTCTGCGCCGTCTTCTGGAATGATCTCACTAAATTCGATAACATCCTCTTGTGCATATATAACCTCGACTGTAGGAACATCCTCATCTACACCAAGTAAATTATCATATAACTGTGCATGAGTTGGTTTCTCTTCCATAACCGGCTCAAAGGTTTCAAAGGAATAATCTTCTATTTCAAATCCATGATTTTCATAACTGGCCTTCGATTCAAATTTTGTTGAATCCTCACCTGTATAAAACTCTTTATTATCAATCATCTGGTGCAAAATATTAGCGGCATCTGGTATCTCCGCTTCCATTTTTGCATCCACATCAGATTGAACAATTTTAATATAACCCAGTGATTCTAACGGTTTTTCCTCTTCCTCCTCTGTTACACTTGCAAGAAAACGTTCTTTTAATTGTATGAATTCCTTCCCTGAAACAGACACCATTTTATTATCTGCCTCATTCAGATTAGGTACAACATCTGAATCAAAAACCAATCCCTCTTTTTTCATCCGGCTCTTGGCTTTTTTCTCCTCTTCAAACTTAAGCTGTGCTTCTAAGGCCTCTAGCTCCAGACGTTCCACTTCTGCTTTTCTAGCCTCTAATTCTGCAATTTCTGCCGTAGACATTGCTTCTAAAGAATCTGGAATTAATGCATCTAACTCTTCATTTGTTACTACCTGGCCCACTGGCTTCTTCGGAGGTTCTAACACACTCTCAATAATTCCATCGACAATTTCTTCCTGGTTTGAAATCTCTTTAACATCATCTTCCACATCGGCAATCTTAACACCAACGGCTTCTCCGAGAACATCTGTTGCCTTTTTAACATTCCCTTTGACCGTCTTAGCAACAGACTTAACCTGTTCCTTTGCCTTTTCCGCATCAATTTCTCTTGCAGCCTTCACAGCTTGCCTTGCAGATTCCTTAATATATTCTGTGTTTGCTTTTTGGGATAACAGCTTCTCTAATGCTGCCTCTCTCTCCTGTTTGATCTGTTCCTCAGAAATTATATCAGAATTTCCTGATTCTGCAGATATCGCATCATCCACATCCTGAGCAGACTGCTCATGTCCGGAAGAAATCTCATTTTGATTATTATCTTTTTCTACTTCAGCAGTTTCTGTTTTATCCTTTGCACTTGTTTTCTTTTTAGAGGCTTTCTTTTGAGCTGGTTCTTCTTCATTTTTATCTGATGCGGTCTTATCGGAAGCTGATTTCTTTTTCTTTTTAGACTTCTTCTCCTTGGTCGGTTTAATATCAATACCTTCCCTGTCTTCTGCCTCCACCATAATCTTTGCCTCTGGTGGATACATTCTCAAGTGATCCGCTTTTAAAAGCTCCTCTTCTTCTTCAATCAAATCACCGAACAGTTCTGTATCCTCTTCTATTTCCTGTTCGGGATACACATAAAAATACGCATCCACATCCAACTTATCTTCGATGTAATCAATAGCTGGCTTAACATAAATAGAATTTTTAAAATTCTCTAGGATATAACGGCTTTCATCTAAAGCTTTGTCCTTACGACCCAACTTATCATACAGCAGCACCGATTCAAAATTCCATCGGTCTTCCGGAAGCCGTTCCAAAATCGGTATTAAAATGGATGCAAGCTCCTTCACATCCACTCCGCTTCCTTTTTTCATAATATATTCAACATACTCCTTCTGATTATCTTCCGGAGTTGTATAAAACGTATATTGTTCATAATAACGCTGTGCCTTCTTAAAATAACCCAACTCTAAATACAACTGTATCAGTTCGGCAATAATACGAAGACCTTGTGGTGCCATCTTATGTGCTTTTAATAATACCTTACGGCTATCATAATATCGCTTGTTTTCTCGGAAAACCTCACCACTAATTCGCAAAAATTGAGGATTAATTGACTTATCCAAATCCTGTGTATCCAAAATCTCTAAAGCTTCTATATACCTTTTCTCTTCTACTAATTCTTTTATGCGATTAATACTGGATATACTAATTCCCGTAGCCACAAAACTCACCTCATAAATCTCACTCTGTTTAGTTTAACACATCGTGAAATCTTTGACAACAATAAACCTTAATTATTCTTTACTAATACTTCACCTGAACTTGTGACATCCTCCTGTTTCACAGGTGATAAATATATATAGTAATTTTTGGAAGCGGAGTTTTCACTCCGCTTCTGAAATCTGACATTTTAACCTTCAAATACCTTCATGACCTTTTCTAATACAGTTCCGGTCATATCTCCTCTGGTCTTCTCATACTGCAGACCAGACTCCATAGTCTCTAGTAATTCCATACGGTACTTTGCATCAATAGCACCTTTCTTGATATATTCCATTAAAACATCCTTCATTGCAGATACATTCGGAAGACCTTTCATGCGGTTATACATTTCCTCATAATTAAATCCAACATTCATCCGTAACTCTTCTTCTTTACGACCACAGATTACACATTCCTCATCTCCAGCCGCATTGATATAACCACAATTACATAACCAGGTCGTTCCATCAGACTTATAACGTTCTACTGCATCCTTACCGCGCTTCTCCTTAAGTCCCTGTAAACCATGAACAGAAAGCGTTACATCAATCGGATCGGAATCCGGAACAAACACACCCTTTGAAGTTACATATTTCTTAACATATACTTTAACATCCTTGATCAATGGAATTGCTTTTACCGGAAGCTTGCATTCCACAAGCTCTGCTTGAAGCTTCGTAATATTGTTTTTCTCAAATACGAAATCCATCCCCTGCAATAAAAGCTTCTCCTCATAATAGTTGGTAAGCTCAATATCACAGCGTACCGCTTTAATCTCATTCTGATTATAGTTGTAAAACAGCGGTGCAATCTTAACTACATTATCCTCACCCATGATTGTCACCTCAACCGGGCGTGGAATCAGCATATTATAGTAATTGCTAACATAAATCTTTGAAGTAATCACTTTATGTAATTCTTCCTTCTTCTTAATCTTAACTGCTGTTCCTGATGCAACCGTTCCGATTGCGCTGCCAGAAAAACCAGTATAATTTAGCTCCACACCAATAACTGCATTCGCACCACGCTTCTCAGCAATCTTAACCAAATCATCTAACGCATTCTCACTGGCATTCTCGAGCTTATTTGTAATAGCGGAATTCTCCTGTGCTGACCATTCCGCAATATTAGACGAAAGATCTTTGAAAAAATTAGAGCTTAAAGCAATCTGTCCATTGATAAAACCTAAATACTCTACAATTTCATAGCCCTCAAATCCTTCGCCACTTGTTAATTTGATATTTCCCATCACACTATCCTCCCAAATTTACATAATCTTTTACAATTATAGCACATTTTTTTATGATAACAAAGCATTTTTTATACATTTTATCTTTTTTTTAACTTTTTTTTGTGTATTTTTACTCAAATAATGCCCTGCCTGTGCCAGATAAAAATATATCTGACATACGCAGGGCATTTAACCAGCTAAAATCTTTGTTTTACCTATATCTCAACAGCCTTCGGATTCTTATTTTCATATCGGTAAAAATAATACTCCAAATCAAAATACGTCTGCTCATCACTCTCTCCGGTAATCACCCAGTTGTCCATCTTATCCAGATCCGGAAAATATTTGTCTGCCTGATAGCTGTAATGAATCTTTGTCACGTGCGCTGTATCACAATACTCATACATCATCTGGTATATACTTTCTCCACCGATAACGAAAATATCATCACTGTCATAATCAGCAAGCTTTTCAAGCAGCTCCTCTTTTGAGTGGACAATAACCGCATCCTTTGCCTCAAAATCCGGATCATGGGATAAAATAATATTTGTCCTGCCCTTTAACGGTAAACCTCCCGGAAAACCCTCCAGCGTTTTTCTTCCAAGCACAACTACATGTCCCATCGTTATCTGTCTGAAAAATTTATGATCCTCCGGAATGCTCACCAAAAGATTATTCTTATTTCCAATTGCCCAGTTCTCATCTACTGCTACAATCAGCTGCATATCTTATCCTCCAATTCCGTAATTATTTTTACGTCCTTTCCCGGCTTACTACCCGAAAGACCCAGCCATTTCCTCTACACCGCCACCGGAATATTTTTAATCTGTGGCCCGGCCTGATAATCTTCAATTGTTATATCATCCGGTGTAAACTGATAAAAATCCTTCACTTCCGGATTCAGTGTCACCTTTGGTGCCGGATAGACGGGTCTTTTAATCAGTTCCTTTACAATATCGATATGGCGGTCATAAATATGAGCATCTGCAATCACATGCACAAGCTCTCCTGCCTCCATATCACAAACCTGCGCGAGCATATGCACAAGTACTGCATACTGTACTACATTCCAGTTATTTGCTGTCAAGATATCCTGGGAACGCTGGTTTAATACCGCATTCAAGGTTAATTTATCATTTCCTGACTTCTTCGTCACATTAAATGTCATGCTGTATGCACATGGGTATAAATTCATCTCATGAAGATCCTGATGTACATAAAGATTGGTCATGATTCTTCTGCTGTATGGATTGTGTTTCAAATCATATATCACACGATCCACCTGATCCATCATACCTTCCTTATACTGATGCTTCACACCCATCTGATATCCATAAGCCTTACCAATGGAACCATTTTCATCTGCCCATTCATCCCAGACAGTACTCTTCAAATCATGAATATTGTTAGACTTCCTCTGCCAGATCCAAAGCATCTCATCCACTGCAGACTTAATATATGTCTTCCGAAGCGTAATCGCTGGAAATTCTTTTGCCAGATCATAGCGGTTTACCACACCAAATTGTTTAATGGTATAGGCAAATGTACCATCCTCCCACTTCGGCCTTACTTTCTCTCCTTCTGTACTGCATCCATTTTCAATAATATCAGTACACATTTTTATAAACAAATTATCTGCGTAACTCATGCTTTATCTCCTAAATACATTTCTTTTTCCGGGATTATATTATCGTGAGCATCTATCTTAACAGTTTTCTGCTACGCCACCAAATCCACATTATTTCCCTTCATCGCCTCCGCTTCAAAGGATTTTAAATTCTTACTGTATGGATCATCGCCATATGTCTTCATTACTGTGTTTGTTGTTCCGCCTGCAATATAAGCGCGGCCACACTCCGGACAAATCGCTGTCTTAAGCGAAACCGTTGCAGAAACCAACTCCTTGTTCTTTTCATTCCCCTCAGCAATGGCATTCGCAACATGCTCCTGCTCGTGAGACATTACCTTTGCGCAAGATTCCCCCGGGGAAATCTTGCCCGGTGTTTTAAAGGAAACCATCTCGTCAGAACCATCCTGATATTTACGATTCTTACAGGTCTGGCATTCCACCGGCGAAACCCTTCCCGAACTAAATACCGTATTATCTGTATTTACTGGTGTCACATAACTTATATTTGCTGCCGGTATAATATAACGATTGCTTGCTCCGATTCCGCCTATCATGCATACTGCCCCTTTCTAACAAATAATCATTCCTTGTTTACAGACCACCTGCTGCAAACAAATCACACTTATTAACATTGTAGCCTAAAATGCAAATGAATACAACCAGAAATTTACACCTCTCCCGTAAGTGTCACCACAACCTTATCATGCCCTACTGCCTCCAGAAACGTTCCCATAATATCCTCTATTTTTATCTTCATGCTGGAGGTACACACGCAGGGATGACATCCCAAATATTCCCCCTGTAAAATGTCTTCATCCACCACAAGCTGCACCTTGTGCTCCGTATCATTCATCAGTCCCATCACACTGACCGCACCGGGATGGATATCCAAATACTTCACCATATCTTCCTCACTTGCAAAGGACAATCTTGCACAGCCAAGCTGGGAAGTAATCTCCTTTGTCTTAAAGGGCTTATCTCCCGGCATCATCAATAAATAAAACTGCGTTTTCTGCCGGTTACACAAAAACAAATTTTTGCAGATGGTTGCATTCAATACCTTATCAATTTCATAACACGCCTCCATCGTATCTGCTTTTTCGTGGTCCGTCCGGTAATAGGAAATCCCCAGCTTATCCAAAAAATCATATACCCTGATTTCTCTGTCTTCCCGCCCTTCATTTGTCTCCGGTCTTCCTCTGTATAATTCCATTTTGTAATCCTCCACGTTATTAAATTTTATTCTGTTCTCTCAGGTAGTCAAGAAATGCTTCCAGCCCATTCATAATATCTCTGTAGGTTACATCAAAATTTCCCGTATACCACGGGTCAGCCACATCCCTTATCTCATCCGTAAAATCAAGCAGACGGTAAATTTTATGCTCTGTATCCTTTCCACAGATTCTCTCTGTATTCCGGATATTCATGCTGTCCATACAAATCAGATAATCATACTTTTTATAATCTGCCTTTGTCACCTGCACTGCCCGCTTGCCTGCACAGGAAATACCTAACCCCTCTAAAATCCTTCTTGTCCCCGGATGCACTGGATTGCCTTCTTTCCCCCAGATTTCTTCTGTGCTGGTGGCTGCGGACTGAATGTAGAATTGTTCTGCAATTCCTCGTTTCTTTACTATATCTTTTAGCAAAAACTCGGCCATTGGCGAGCGGCAAATGTTGCCGTGGCAGATGAATAGTATTTTAATCATTTATCTAAACTCCTTGATTTTTTTGCATTTTCAAGGCTTACACCCTTTTTGATTGTTCGTAGTTTTAAGCATTTCTTCTCAAATCTTCTCATAATTTCTTATGTTTTTTTCTGAAAAAGGGGTAAAATAAGGGGTATTTTTTCCTGTTTTACCCCTCGCATTTTTACTCGCCTACAACACGTTGTAACTCGCTTTGCACATCATCAAATCCAACATGAGTATAGGTATTCAGTGTGACACTTATATCAGAATGTCCCATGATGTATTGCAGAGTTTTTGGATTCATGCCACTTTTCGCCATGTTAGAACAGAAAGTATGTCAGCATACATGAGGGGTAATTTTCGGCAACTGTACCCGATAAATATTGTTATATTTCTCTCTGATGTGTTGCATATATTTTTCCCAATGCAGGGCTACCATAGGCATATCATTTTTATCCAGATATAAAAAGCCTGTATAGCCATCTATCATAGGTTCTATTTTCGGTGCAGTACGCTTGTCTATGATTTTACGAAAGCATTGCTCCACCTCGTCTGTCATAGGCACATACCTCACGCCACTTTCTGTCTTTGGAGCTTGTATGATATATTGCATTTGACTAGTCCGTTGCAACTGATGATTTACTCTTATACGCTTTTTATCAAATTCAATACAACCATATATACTACTTCTCACTATTTTTGTACTTTGTCTATTTCTTAAAAAAGATAATAAACTTCCTTCTATTAATTAATCCAAGAGCACATTCACAATTCGCCCTTAAATTCCCATAACTATTTTCTTGACATAGAGCAGCCTCCAGTACACTCATTATACCAGAGCCTAAAACAATATTCAATTAACAGTGCAGTTAGAAGTCAGCCAAAAGTCTCTCTTAATTTGTAAGTCAATGCTTTCGAATAAATACAGAATATACTGATACATTTCTTACATATCTTTCGACTATATATGCAACCGATAAATCCTCCCTATACAAACAAGCATTAATCTCTCTCCAAGTAACAAAGCTTTTCCATTATTACTCAGGTTCTCCCTCTACTCCTAATCTTATAAGCATCTTTTCAATTACAGAATTGAAATATCCTATAGCACATTTTCTTGTGATTCCAATGATATTAATTTTCTCTTCATTACATAAATCATTTTTCAAACATTGTAGCGCATCTATATCATTTATATAAAAATCTCTCAAATTTCCCATATAGTAAATAGTATCGAAAGCTTTAGCAATTGTATATATATCCTCTAAACTACTGCTATTTATCAGTTCTATCAATCTATCCTCATTTATATATTGCATAAATGATTTATGGCTACAATAGTATTCTTCTCTCTTTTGACAATGATCTAAAAAAGAGTCTGCATTTTTATAGATATTTTCTTCTTCAATCTCATCTTTATCAAGAATTTCATTTCTTCTTTTTCTTCTTTCAGCTATCGGATTATATAATTGTATATATTTTTGTTTTTCTTCTTCATTTGAAAAAGACTTAGGTATATGATTTTCTTCTTGAACATTCATATCATTATCAATAAGAGACAGCATTATTTTCTGAACTTCAGATACTTCTTCCTCATACAAGCCAATTTTGTTAAAATAAAGCAGCAAATCTATGATATTTGAATAATCATTATATGCATATTTATTTTCTTTAAGTTCAACCAGCATCTTCTGAACACATTCTTTTATTTCATCATCTTCCATATACCGCCAATCACACAATTCCGAATACGCAACACCTGTAGACTTTATATATTTCTTATTATATAAATCTTCACGTTCGCATCGAGCTTCAATAGTCCTTGCCGCTCTCACTAAATCAGTCTCATCAAGAAAGTCACTCCGTATATATTTATCTATAAAATAATATCTAATTATATGTGTATACTCGTGTCCCTCAAAATAAACGTAATCGGCATTACCATGATATGCACTTTTTATAATCTTCTTATTTTTTCTATTTGAAACTATCGCCCATACACTATACTTTAAAAAATCCAATATAATATTTTCATAATATATAGAAGTATTAAAATCTTTATACGTCATTGTAAAAATATTTCTAAACATATCAAGCCACGCAATCGCAATTCGTAAATTTTTATTATCTACTTGACTAAAAGTAGATACTATTACATCTATGTGATTTATCAAAAATTCTTTATATTTACCTTCCAAAATATAACCTTTATGTTTATCATTCCCCGAAATCAACTCCAACAGCGTCTCTCCAATCTCTGGATAATAATTGCATGTCTTACCAATAACTTTTTCTTTTATATCACGATAAATAAAGTTCTCCGAATATAATAGTTCATTTAATTCTTTCAATTCCTTTACTGTTATTGAATCTTTCGCAACATTACTATTCCTTTTCTTGTCATCTTCATTTTGATCTCGAATAACTTTTCTATCTCCGGTTAATATTGTTTGATATTTCTGTTCAACATTTGTATTGGCAAATATTTTTCCAATGTTATTTTCATCAGCCAAAATAAGAACCTTACAATTACAATGTTCTATCAAATTATTTACATATCCAAAAAATTCATTAATTGGTATTGTACATCTCTCTAAATCATCAAAACAAACAACCATATTTTTAACTTCTATCAGATCACTTATACTCTGGATCGCCTCACTAAAATCAGCAGAAAATGATCCTATTGAAAATGAAAATGCTTTACTAACCACTCCTAAAATTCCCGCTACTGGTTTTATACCCTTTTTCATTATCTCACTACCATTTGCTTTTGCATAAATCAAATAGCTCGTCAACAACTGTTTTGATAATGCCTCTATTGATGAAACACCATATAGTGAGATATAAATATTAGTTTTTCTTTCATTTTTTCCAAACTCAATATCTGATATTGCATCAACCAAATAATTTTCATATAAAAAAGTTTTTCCACTTCCCCATGCACCATTAATCAATAATGCGTATTTTGAATTGTCATTTCGTATATAACTTTGAACAGCTTGTATAATTTCATTTCTATCCAATTTATCCACATCCTTACATCATAATTTTTTATTGTACAAAAGCTGAACCCAACGCTTAGCCTATTGCATTCATTGCAAAAAAAATATTTTAGCATATTTGCACAATTTCTTCAATTTGTTTACACCATTCAAATCACCTAATTGACATGCATTTTTAAGCAATTCATTTCACCATAAGATTTATTAAAATCGTAATTATTCAATTTAAAGCAGATGGCAGTTCCCTCTCCATAAAAAAACTGCCTCCCATACAAACTTATTTATTTACTTTAAATAATGCATATCAAAACTCTTCTAAAAATGGTGTAGTGTTGGTGTAGCAAACGCCTTTTCATCCGTTAAAACCATTGATTATACAGGTTTTTTTCGGAACATTTTAAGATATTGCCACGGCAGACGAAAAGTACTTTAATCATTATTTTTTCTTTTTTCAAAATGCCCGAAAATTCTGCGTTTTGGCACATTTTACGGACTTTTGATTTTCAATTTCGCCCCCTTTATTTTACTACGTTGTTTACAAAATAAGGCAAATCGTAATAAATCATATCCCTCATTCGTAGTTTTTCTGTAGTCAACCTGAGGCAAAACAACACTTCTGTTATTATAGAAAAAGTCATTTATTCATACCACCACATTTTTAATACTATTTTCTATCCCTATTTTGTTTATACAAATTACAGTCAATACTTAACATCCACAGAATATCTGCTCACTGTTATGCATTTCTTGCCTTCGATATTTCCCATGCCTCCGTAATCGTATCGGATGTAAGTAGCGTGTCAAGCTGCGCCCACACACGGTTTGACATCACAATTTTTTTCCCTGTTCGGATATCCTTGGGCGGTATGATTGCTGGTCCCAGCTCATAAACGAAATGCGTCTCTAAAAGCTCCGCATCCGGTATCTCCGGAACATACGGGTGCAAATTGTCCGTAACGGTGTATTTTTCTATATGGTGGATTGACTGCAATTTACCGTCATACCTAAAAGCAATGTATGTAAGCGGTTCTTTAGGCCATCTGCCTTTGCCGCCTCCAACCGGACAGCAGTACTTATGGTGCTTCTTAACAATATCCACATATGTGATACCCGCAGTTTTCTTTTTCCCTTCTGAAGTTGTGATTTCTGCTTCACTTAATCCAAGTGATACAACATATACCCAATTTGTGTCCTTATTCTGTGTAGTCATTATCCTCTTTATGTACCTCTCCAATTCTCCAAGAATATAGTTCTGTTTACCCGCAGTCTTCATCCGCAGTTCCCCTGCAAGGTCACATATCACCATCCACGGAAGGTGCAGCACCGTAGTCCCCGGTATCGCTGGCAGTCGCTTTTTAGCATACCCTTCCGTGCATTCTGACATGGACACGATTGCTTTCACCTTTGCCGGGCTGTTGATAAACCCAGTCCTCTCCGAATAAAGCTTTAACTGCGGCTCCCCCGGAAGAGCCCATCCCCGCTTTGCCTCAATGATGATATAGAACTTTTGGTTGTCAGTTATCTCCATGTCTGTGATTCCCTTGTCCTTCTCAAACTCTTGATACCGGATCACAACATCATCCACATCCACGTTAACGTGGATCAACCTCTCAATTACCCGCTCCAGCAGACGTGGGCATTTCACAAATGCCCATGCTATGCTTTTGGTTATGTCATTTTCCTTATCGCCAATAAGATCAAAAACCGTCTCAACTCTTTCGTTGTACGCAAATAATTCTGCCATTAATCCCACTCCTCAGAAATAAACCGCCTAGCCAATAAACCACACAAAAATCATACGGCAGGACGATGCTTCTGATTTCTATAATACCTAGCAAAAGTAAAACAGCTCTGTCAACGATTTTATATGGTCATGCTGTCCGTATTTAAGTTCAACCCCTATCCCCTTGCTTAATTCTACGAAAATTCACGTGTGAAGGACCACCAATTTTTAGGTGGAAAAGTTGTGGAGATTTGACCTCCCCACTCTACTTTTCAACCGCCAACCAGTCATATATACTACTAATTAGCTCAAATGTCGTTTTGGGAACACTATATGTTGTTTTGGATATCCTATTTATCTCTTTACTCATTGTTGACATCCACTCCGTTTTTTGTTCCTTATTGGATAAACCTATATCTTCTGGTCTGGTTACTATACTTTCAAATATTTCACTCCAATTATGAGAATATGTTACAATTTCTCTACAGTCTGCTAGCGTTATACAATCCCATGTATCAATTTCTGCTTCCTCGTCATTGGAGAGTAATTCGTAATTCTTATCATCTGCCATTTTTTTTGCAGTCTGATATGTATTCTTCGGTAACCCTTTTATAATCCAATTTTCACCATAATATGACTCAAGTGCATTTGCAATTATGTCTTTTACACGTTCCTCAATGACCGTTAAATACTCTCTAGACTCTGTATTGTATTGCTTTGTTTCATTTTCAATATATTCATTTAATCCCTCTGGACTAAAATCATCTCTCGCTTCAGCAATGACTCTTTGAAAACTTCTCCAGAATTTGTTATCGGCTCCTCCGCCTAAAAATCCTTTCAATTCTTTTCTTTGCGCATCATCTACAATATTTAAATAAGTCATAAGTGGCTCAATATAATATTCCACCTCATCTATAAGTATCTCTAATTTTTGAGTCTTTGGACTGATCTTGTTTTGATTTACTAAATGTACAACAATATCGTCAATAATACGTATTACAGCTTGGATTCCACGATTAATAGTTAATATTCCTTGTTCTCCTGCCAGCCATTCACTCTCACAATTTGCTTTTATGAGTTTTAGGCATCCTTCTAAAAACGGATAAAACCTGTCAAGAGTTGACTGATTATCTCCCAAATCAAAGCTTCCATCTGTTATAATCACATTATTTTTTCCATAAGTTGTAAAGAAATGACATCTCTTCAAGGCTTGTTGAATAGCTTCAATTGTTATACACTTCGTTGGATTCTTTTCATCTTCTCCTATTACAATTCTTCCCAACAATGGTGAAGTGGGTTCCTCACCACACATCTGTGCTATTTTTGAACGCAGAGCCTCTCTTCTATCATTAAAATTCGGAGCATCCCATAACATATCACTATTCAATGTTACCCTTAGTGTTTTTGACACAGCCTTTTGATTCTCGTTAATATCCATAAACAACTTGAGCTGCTCTGAACGATCCAAATCAACAAACGCCACCACTGGGATAGTGTTTTTACGAGCATAATCAGTATCTGAATATCCATACAAACGATGCTGACCATCTATTATATATGCCGAATGATATCTCTTTGGCAAATGGAGTATGCCAAGTTTCGAAAGAGAATCCTCAACTTTTGTAGGCGATTGATCAAATTGTAATCCTCTCCCTTTTGTATCAATACTAATAATTAAAGAGTTAGGAAAATATCCACCTTCATTAATGAAAGTCTGTACTTCTTTCAACCGTTTCTTTTTAATTATTCTTTGATATGTTGGCATCATATTCTTATTTGCTTCACTTCTATGAAGGACATATCCAATCTTTAATAATTTTTCAGGCTCTATTGAAAATTCATAATAATCATATCTGCCCATCGTTCCCTTGATCGCTGGTATTTTATTTTGCATATTTTTAATTTCTGTATTTGCCAGCAAATTCCCAAGAAGTTGATATCGTGCACATGTTCCCAAATGTCTAACCAACTCACAATAATACTGTATAGTTGAGTCGCTAAAAAATATAATATCCCATTCCTGCATTCTTTGAATATCCTTAGGACTCATTATGTAATTATGTGCCGCCCATATAAACTTTACTTTTCTTCCCGGAAATTGCTTAAGTGCAGTTTTCCGTAACCCATCCATCTGACCATGCAAAGCTTCTATTTCTTTCTTGAAAACACCGTCTTTCATATCATCTGCGGATTTACATTCAACAATTAATATAGTCTCTTCATCTGCTGCAAAAACATCTATTTGCTGTGTGAAATTAGGATTTTGGAAATCATAAGCCATTTTAAAATTTCTATCTTTATTAAGATGCGTAAATCCCATTTGGTAAAACAATAACCACACTTTATCTTCAAATTGCTCATCATATGGTTTTTCTTTTCTCACCTTGACAAACTTGGGATCTGCATAATCTTTTACATATTCCCAGCCTTCCTCTTCTAATTCCTGCAATGCGACTTTACGCTGCTTATCTTCAATATACATATTCTTACGCTTATTCTTTGCAGAAACCAGTTCCTTATCTGATACAACATTTTCCCAATTTGTCATAATAAATACCTTCCTTCAGCATTAGTAACTTATAGACTTATCTATATATTTGCACTTACTATTAATTCCTGATAAACTCTTCTTCCCTCAGCAGTCCCTGAAATAAAACACTGACGTTGTACTGTATCCAATATAAAACCTTCTATATTCTCATATAATCTTCTAACATCCCCATGTTCTACATTAGTCATTATTATCTTTACATTTCTATTTTTTGCACGTTCTAAGGCATTTGCTAATCGAACTTGATCTTGCCACGAAAAAACATCTGCATTATAACCAACAAAGCGATTTTCCTCATCCACCACTGCATATGGCGGGTCACAAAATATAAAATCTCCTTCTTGAGCCATATCTATTGTTATCTCAAAATCCTGACACAATATCTGTGCATTTTGCAGATTATTTGATGATTCTATTAAACTTTCATGGTCAAACAAAATCTCGTCTCTTGTTCCATAGGGCACATTAAACTTACCTTGCTTATTTACCCTATATATGCCATTAAAGCATGATTTATTTAAATAAATCATTCTTGCAGCTGATGTTGCCAATGTTCTTGTACCTCTATTCCTTACTTGATAAAAGTATTCTCTACAATGACTTCTTGCATGCATTCTTAAGTTACGATAAACAGATTCAATATCATCTCTTACAGCAATATATGTATTGATCAACTCACCATTTATGTCACTTAAAATTGCCTCTTGAGGTTCCAGATAAAAAAATACAGCACCACCACCAAGGAAGGGTTCTATATATCTATTATATTCTGCAGGAAAACGTTGATTTTCACGATTAACAAACCATCTCTTTCCGCCAGCCCATTTTAAAAAAGTATTACCCATTATTTTCTTCCATTTCTCATGTTCTTTTGTATAAAAAATACAATTACACATTTTATTTTACCAAAAAACTCGTATATCATCAATAATAATCTGTTCTATCTGTCTAACAACAAAAGCCATTCTTCGCAGTAGCTTACTACAATTGAAAAATGACTCTTTCTTTATGGCAAATATACTACATTAAGGTTCTGTATATCCCTTAACTCTTTTCGTTTTTCATTCCGCGCCAAGCAGAATATTTTATTAGCAACTATATCTGCTACCCTTACCAATAGTTTTGATTCTGAATTACAATACTCTAATTGGACATCTTTCATTTTCTTGAATATCGGTGGATAATATGCATCATATTTATAATTATATGTTCCGCGCTTAAATTCTTGTTCCAATGCCTCCTGTAACTCATAATTTGTTTTTCTACTGAAGTAACCAGTCAATCAAGTATAATGATTTAATTCCCTCATAAGATTTTATATAATTCCTATCCATTGATAAAAC